>CAWUTG010000054.1:0-17000 GCA_963925135.1 uncultured Verrucomicrobiales bacterium
TCCTTCCCCACCCCTCCTTGCACCCAGCTCCGCCCCGAAACCTCCCGGCTCCCAAAGGAATACATCGCCCGCACCAGCCCTTCCTGAGCCTTCTTCGCCCCACGACCACCACCGACCGCTTCCCCATAGGAACTCCACCGATAGTCTGCTGGATCCTCCACCATTCCCGCCCGCACCGGATTCAAATCAAGATACGCCGCAATCGTCTTCGCCGCCAAACCGTCCTCCACAATCACGCTCCGGAAGCGCGATTCCCAAAGCACCCCCCGTCGCCCGTGCTCCCGGTTAAACCAGCATGTAAACCGCTGTAGCATCCCCTTGAAGAACTCGCTCAACGAATGCATCCGGTAAGAATACCGCACATGGATCGCCTCCAAAGCCTCCTCCCCGAGCCGCACATTCCGCTCCCGCTCCGCCTTCGTCAACTCCGCCACCCCGGGATAATCCCCGGAGATCAGCGCCTTCGCCGCCTCCATCTCCTTCCGAACCAAAGCCGTCGCACTTCGCGAATACAACCCACCCAGCCTCCACAAAAGATCCTCATCCGACAACCCCAACGACTCCCCCTTCTCACACCCCGGCGGCACCTCCAAAAGAACGTGCAAGTGATTGCTCATCAGGCAACAGCGCCGAGCAAGGCGCTTTAGACGCAGCAAAGCGAAGCCCGAAGGGTTTGAACTTTGTCGGCAAAGTTCAAATCAATACGACAAAATTCGACACCCCGAAAACCGCTCATACATCCGTAGCAGCAGCCGAAGTTGCTCCTTTTCCTCGCCCTCCAAAACAAACTGCCGATCCACCACCCGCGTCACCACATGGTAGATGGCAACAAGCGGACACTCCCCAGAGGATTCAGCCGGAACCAAAAATCGACGCGGTTTCTTCATCACCCAGCCACCCTACCAAGCCCCAAGGCTCCCTGCCAACAACGAATCTTGCAAATCGTCTGGCAATTAAAATGCCTAAAGGATCCGCATTTGTTTGAGCCCCTTTATCCGGTTCTCTTTTCTTAAAATATGACAAATGTTTTTCATACTCCACTTTAGAAGGAGCTTGGTAGGGAGATTTCAGCAAGGATTTTTGATCCTGCTTAAACCTCATGAAACCATCCTCTCTATTTGAGAAAGTCATAACCAACTCATGATGATAATCTGTGTATTTTTCTGTATCTCTAAGAACAGTAACCTTGAAGATTAAATCTTTCACCTCGCCACTCCCATGAGGCTTCACCCAGTCTCCAGCTTGGCAATCATAAGCAAAATATGAACCTATAACGGGAGCAACAACTTGCAATCTTTTCGCGTAAAGGGAGAGTGGATCTTTGATCTTCTTCAGAACATAAGTGAGATCGTGGTCCTTCTTCCTACTGAGACGATCTGACTCCGTTTTGTAGTAACTTTCTTTCTCCAGCCTCACAAACATTCTGAGTTCAGGCCTTCCGCTCGCTTGAAACGTTCCTGAAGAATCTGTCTCCCCCGTCACTCTTTGAGTGCTTTTACCGCCATATCCCAGGAAGGTGACTGTCGCATCCACTCCTTCAATCGGAGTTCCATCTTCTTCAGTGACTTTCACTTTCACAGTACGGACGTCTTGGCAGGATGCAAGCCCAGCCAGCATGACGCTAAATAATATATAAGCTATTGTTTTCATGGTTTTTATTCTTCATCTAGTTCCGCAAGATCGACTATTTTTTGATACATGGGATGCACGAAGTGCAAGGCCACATCCTTAAAGTCACTGTGCATCCAATCCTCTGGATCATTGGCGTTTGCATGAGTTGGCCAATCCTTCATTTATCAAATGAAAAATTTTAAATCCGTCAAAGGTAAACTTGGAAATACGCATTTATACCACTTTCAAAAGTGACCTATCGAACCCGGGGGGCACTGGCTTCAGGTTGGTCGCTTCAGGAGCCTTGGCAACCTAAGTGTCACTATACGGAACTGTCTTTTTAGCGAGGGCGTCAAATCCGCCACCACTTTACCCCAGCAACTCACTCCGCGTGAAGATGCTCACCACGGGAACACCATCCGCTTCGATCGCCGGGCGCCCACCCTCTTCCCGGTCCACCAGAACCAGACAGAAGACCACTTCACCGCCCGCCGCGCGGATCGCTTCGATGGCCTTCAGTGTCGAACCACCGGTCGTGATGACATCATCAACAACGACCACTTTGTCGCCTTCTCTAAAATTCCCTTCGATCTGCTTTCCGCGACCATGCCCCTTGGGCTCCTTGCGCACCGTGAAGACCTGCAAGGCCTTCTCGTGATTTGCACTCGCCATTCCGACCACCAGCGAGATCGGATCCGCTCCCATTGTCATTCCGCCGATGGCATCAACCTCCAGCCCCTTGGACTCAATTTCCCCGAGCACCAGCTCCCAACCAACCTCACCAATCCAGTGGGCCCCCTTGTTATCAAGAGCCGTCACCCGGCAATCGACGTAAAGGTCACTCTTCTTGCCAGATGCCAGGGTGAAATCCCCAGTCCGAACAGACTTCTCCAGCAACATTGTCTTCAAATTATCCTTGGCGCTCATCGGCGCGAACCCTGCCGGATCAGAATCAAAAACTCAATCCCGGGAATCCAGAAAGAATCAACCCCTCAACCAATCTGCGATAATCCGCGTAATCTGCGAACCCCATCTCCTCAGTCCAGAGACTCCACTCCCGCATACCCAAACCCCGACCCACTCAAGGTGCTCCAATCCAGGACTCCATTCCGCCGCTGATAAAGCCCCGGATGCACCTTCAAAAACTCTTTCGACGCCTCGGGATAAAACTGCATCGCATTGCTCTCCACCCCGCAAATCGTCCCCGCATAAGCCGCCAGTAAAACATGTGGCACCTGCGCCAGTCGCGGGTTCGTCAAATCCTGCACCATCAAGGTCATGCCATGCTCCTTGGCCCAGCAGAGGCTGAGAATTGCGCCGGTCAGTGTCTTGCAAGTCTTCAAAGCCACACTGGTCCAACCCAGCTCACGACCCAGCCTCACAAAGCGCCAATCATGCGCACTCTCATCCATGAAGAGCGGCTTCCGCCCACTCACCGAATGCACGTCGATCTGATTCTTCTCCAAATCGTAAGGAAAGGGCTGCTCTACATAGACAATGCGATCGTAAATCTCCGCGCTCTCCTCCTTCAATCGATCCAAAATCTCATTCACGTAATCCGGATCCGTCACCATGCAGTTGAAGTCGGTAGTGAGGTTTGTCACCCCCTCCTCCAACGAGATTTTTCCAATCGCGAGCAACCTTTCATAATCCCACTCGAGATCATTTCCACGCAGCTTGATTTTCAAACAATCCAGCCCGTCTCGCCGAATCCAGTCACGCAACAAAACCGGATAACCATCGTCGGGCTCACTCCCCGTCAGTTCACTCTCATCGATGGGATCCAAGCCACCCACGAGATGCCACACCGGCAGGATCTTCTCCGGCTCCACCAAATAGTCCGACGGATACTTGCCCTTAAATCTCTCCGCAGGTTCCAAGAAGTGACTGAGATCCTTTTGGCCCAACCACGATTGATCGAGGCACTCAAACGCCCCCACATTGTGCAAGTTTCCAAAAGCATCGTAGAGCGCCAGATCAAAGGCCGAAAGACACACTAACCCAGCCAAATGCGGCATCGCGGCGGCGGCGCCAAGCCCCTCGTTTTCCTCATCCAAACGATCATGCAAGCGGTCCTCGATATACCGGTGACCGATCACAAAAGGATGGCCATTCTCTCCATGCGCCACCAAATCATCGCGCAGAATCCCGCAGAAAGCCTTCAAGCGATCCTCCCGTTCCAAATACCCCAGTTTCGACGGCCAAACCCACGCCACGCTCAACGGGGTTTCAGCCCAACCGATCGCCGACTTCCCGCTATCCTCGACATGAATCGCAACCCGCGCACAACTCACTTCAGTGAGTGTCTGATCGCCAAATTTTAAAGGCACCCGGGTCACCACCGGGACAAAGGAGAGATCGATTTGAGTAATTTTCATCAGGTCCAGAGGTCGCGTCAAGCAAGGCTACTTGGGCGCATCACCTTGGCGATTCGCTCCCACGAACCTTGCTGGCGCATCGAACGCAACTTCAAGAAAAAAAGCCACCCCCTAAAATCCGACCTGGTAAATTTTCACGGCAACTCTCCCGCACCCTCAGCACGAACATCAACCCACGTTCTCAACCCCTTTCAAGGTCTTACTCACTTTCCGGCAGATCCGCAGAAAATCCTCCTCCACCATCGAGAGCTGACGCGACTCATGACAAAACATTCCCCACGAGCGGCGATGATTGACATGCCCCAGCGGAATCGCCACCAGTTCGCCATTTTCAATCTCATCGGTCACAGTCCAGGGGGCCACAATGCCCACTCCCATTCCCACTTTGGCCATCTCCTTGATCGCGCCCATGTCGCCCAGACTGAGACTCGGCCGAAGCCGGGAACCACTGGATTCAAAGGACTCCTTCAGTTGACGATACGTCTCACTGGCACGGGCATAGACCAGGAATGACTCCTTCTCCACCGCCTCGGCAGGGACCTCCTTCATCGAAGCCCACGGATGATCCGGAGCCACAATAAACACCATTTCATCCTCAAAAATCTTATCAAAGCGGGCCCAGGCCGGTGTCCGCCCTTCCATTCCGAGCGCCAAATCAATCGTGCTGTGATCCAGACACGACACCAAGTCCGAGGTGTCGCCTGACTCAATATGAATTTCGCACCGCGGGTAAAGTGCCCGGAATTCCCGCATCGCTGCCGGCAAAAGATAAGTGCACAAAGTATGGGTCACCCCCACCCGCAAACGTCCTTGCCCCCAGCGATTCAACACCCCGAGTTCCTCCGAAGCCTTCTCCAGCTCCGAGAGAACCGACTTGAAACGCCGGAACAAAACCACCCCGTGCTGAGTTAATGCCACCCGCTTGCCGGAGCGCTCCAACAACTTGCAACCCAGCTGCGTTTCCAGCGCCCGGATCGAATGACTCACCGCCGACTGCGTCACTCGTAAAAGCTCCGAGGCCTTGGTAAAACTTTCTGTTTCAGCAACTGCAACCAGGGATCTCACCTGTCTTAAGTCTGGCAATTCAATCATGAGGCCAATTCATGAGCAGAGGCAATGCCAACTCTCACCTCCCGCCAAAAATTCACGCCAATGGCGAAACTTCAGCCAACGCGATCACCTCTTCATCCAGATAAGCCTCCTCAACAATCTCCCGGCACCAATCGCTCTCCTTCCCCAGATAGTTCAAAATCCGCACCGTCATCGCCTGCACCACCGGATTCTCGACCCAGATCAATTCTCCCAAATGCCGCCACTCGTCCGCCACCAGAAGCGAGGGCTTCTCCAGCGCCGCGATCGTAGGCTCGGACAGTAAAAGGCACCGTTCGAAATCCGGATCCACCGCCACGGGTGGGATTTCATAAATTTTCAACGGAACCCCCTTCACCAGACTCAACTCACACCTCGATTTCGCCCGCCGCGCCAGATCCTTGCCAAAGCCCTGCAAAACAGCGAGGCGGGCCTGATTCGTTTCGTATCCTTTACCCATAATTCCTGACGACAGTTTGAACGATTCCCAACCTCAGACAATCCGAATTACCACTGCCGCAGTTCCCGGCGAATTCTTAACTTCCCCCTACCGTTGTGGGAGCAGGGTGTTCCCTTGAAAGGCCACCTTCGCCGCACTACTTCATGAGATTCTTTTTCCGCCAACCCGGCCTTCTTCTCAGCGGCACTCTGCTGCTCAGCTCATTAACTGTCCAGGCCGAGGAAACCGCCATTTCCTCATTTGAAATTTGCTCCAATAATGCCTCTAGATCCCACGCAGACAACGCGTGTTGAGGTCCATCACTAATCCTCTGAATCTCGCGAATGAGGTCTTGCGACGACATCTCCTCCAGTATGGACCCTCGATTCAAAAGAACATCCCGCAACTTGTCCAAAGCCCGAGTCATCGCGTTTGCGAGCCGCTTCTTCTGTGAGTCCAAATTGTCCGGCCACTTTCCCGTATCCCGCTCCTTCGAAAAAGCGCATCACGATCATCTCACGGGACTTCCCGGCAAGTGACAAAAGAGCCTCATCCAGCTCCTCAGCCACCTCTTTCGGGAGCCCACTTTCGTCATCCTTCATCATTTCAAGACAACTCATATTGAAACATTAAATTGAAAGGTTACAGAATTCTGTCACATTAGAACAATGACCAGCATCTCTTACACCAACGCTCGCAACAACCTCGCTAAGATCATGCAGCTCGCGAACGACAATCGAGAACCCGTGTCAATCACTCGAAATGGCCACGACTCCGTTGTCATTCTGTCGATGGAAGAATATGAAAGCATAGAGGCTACGCTCCACCTGCTATCCTCGCCAGGAAATCACAAGCGAATCCAAGAGGGCTTGAAAAATTACGAAGATGGTAAATTCCTTGCTCATTCTCTCACCGAAGACAGATGATTCTCACTTGGCTCCCGGGAGGATGGGACGACTACCTCTATTGGCAACAGACCGATAAAAAAACTCTCAAGCGAATCAATCAACTCATCAAAGAGGCCTTAAGAGATCCATTCGAAGGCATCGGAAAACCTGAACCTCTCAAGGCCAATCTTTCAGGTTGGTGGTCACGAAGAATTACCGGTGAGCATCGCCTTGTTTGCAAGGTCGATGGAACCCAGATCGTCATAATGCAATGTCGCTTTCACTACTGAGTATCGAGGCGGCCACGCCCTTCGTTTTTCCCTAAAACCAGAATGGCGTTTCCAGATTGCGAAGAACTCGCAACACGATAGGATTCTCAATTGCAGCGACTTATCCTCTTCCTTGCTCTTGCAACACCCCTGGTTGCCGCCCCTTCGCTGACTGTCAACGGCACCGGATCCCTCACCCTCCCCACCACTGCACTTCCGACCTATTTTCGAATCATTGTAAGGCCTTGAGAGAGAAAAATGGTGAGATGAATCTCGATCATGGAAAGTGGGAATCTGCTCACAGCTCTTTGGCATACCCTTCGCTCATGTGATTGGCACCATCCCAAGACGGGATGCCATCATCATGACCAGCAGACCCATCCTCTTCGCCCTCACGGCTTTGACACTCATCTCGTGTAAGGACAAGCCCACCTCCACGACCTCATCCACGGACACTCCGGCAGCCCATGCACCGGCCAGCACAGCACCTACCGAAGTGCCCACCACGCCGCCATCTGAACCGGCCACCACCACTGGTGCGTTGGATGTCGAGAAAGACTCCCTAAAATTCGGCTTTATCAAACTTACCGATTGCGCTCCCATCGTCATCGCCAAGGAAAAGGGCTTCTTCGAAAACGAAGGCCTCCAGGTCGAAGTTATCGCCCAGCCCAACTGGAAGACCCTCCTCGACAACGTCATTTCCGGCGAACTCGACGGAGCCCACATGCTCTCCGGTCAACCCATCGCCGCGACCATCGGCTTCGGCACCAAAGCGCACATCGTCACCGCCTTCACCATGGATCTCAATGGCAACGGCATCACCGTCTCCAACGACATCTGGACCAAGATGCAGGAAAACGATCCCGTTCTGAACTCCCCCACTCCACCCCACCCGATCAAGGCCGACTCACTCAAAGCCATCGTGCAGGGTCTTCTCGATGAAGGGCAAAAACTCCAGATGGGAATGGTCTTCCCGACCTCCACTCACAACTACGAACTTCGCTACTGGCTGGCCGCCTCAGGCATCCACCCCGGTATGTATACCAAGACCGACATTGGCGGACGCACCGATGCCCAGGTCGAACTCTCCGTCACCCCGCCACCCATGATGCCCAAGACTCTCGAGGCTGGGAATATCCAAGGCTACTGTGTCGGTGAACCCTGGAACCAGGCCGCCGTCGCGATGGGTATCGGAGTTCCCGTCACCACGAATTACGACATCTGGAAGAACAATCCCGAGAAAGTTTTTGGAGTCTCCAAAGAGTGGGCTGACGAAAATCCCCAAACCTATATCGCCGTCACCAAAGCCCTCATCCTTGCCGGTAAGTGGCTCGATGAAACAGACGCCTCGGGCAGTTTCGTAAACCGCGTGGAGGCCGCACAAATCCTCTCCCGTCCCGATTATGTCGGTGCTGATTTCGACATCATTAAGAACTCCATGACCGGCTTTTTCCTCTTCCAAAAAACGGACAAGCGCGAGATGCCCGAGTTCAATGTCTTCTTCAAAAACCAGTGCACCTACCCTTGGTATTCCGACGGAATCTGGTTCCTCACGCAAATGCGCCGCTGGGGTCAAATTTCCGAAGCCAAGCCCAAGGAATGGTATCTCGACACCGCCAAGGAAGTTTACAAGCCCGAGGTTTATCTTAAGGCAGCCAAGCTCCTCCTCGAAGAAGGGAAGATCTCCGAAGAGGATGTCCCCTGGGATACCGATGGCTACAAGCCCGTCACCAGCGACTTCATCGACGGCAACTCTTACGACGGACGCGAGCCCATCAGCTACATCAACAGCTTCAAAATCGGAAACAAGGATCCCGAGTAATCCTCTCCTTTCATGACACCTCAAAAGCCCCGGGTTCGCCCGGGGTTTTTTTATGAACCTGCAACACCCAATCAATCGCCGTAGTCAAACTGCTCCCAGCTCTCATTCATCGCGTCATACAAATCAACCCGGAAGGCACTCAGTAATTCCTCATCTTTGATCGTATCAGGAAGCAGGGACTCCCGGCGCATTTCTTCTAACAACCACGTCGCCTTGCTCCCGGATGGCACATGGAGATCCGGCGCACTAAAGACCGGCGCCAACTGACTTTCGAGGCATTCTTGAATGAGCTTGGCAGGCAATTGAGGAAAAACCACCCGGCTCAAGAGGTCTCCCAACTCCTTCCGATTCCCGAGATCAGAGCACCATTCGCAGGCCAGCAACTGGGCCCGCAGGAGCGCCATGTGCTCGTCGTGTTGGCCTAAGGCGAAATTCTCATGGACCAGAAGCACCTTCTCCGGATGCATCGGAGCAAGAGCCGAACTATCAGCAACGACCCAACCGGTTCCCTCATTCACCGCAACGGTATTCCACGGCTCCCCGGCACAAAATCCGTCGATATGTTGCGACTGCATACACGTCACCATCTGCTGAGGCGGGAGAACAACAATCCTGATGACCTTTTCCACATCGACTCCGCCGGATCGCAGCCACGACGTCAAAAGATGAGCATGTGAGCTGTGTCGTGACACCACGCCGAAGGTCAGAGGCTCCCCGGGCCGACTCCGTGCCAAGGCCGCTAGATCAGCAACATCGCGAATCCCCTTCTGATAAAGAGCGGTGGAAAGGGTAATGGCGTTCCCCTGCGCCGACATCACAAAGCCCGTGAGGCAACGTCCGATATTGGGCGTCGCCCCCGCATTGATCGCAAAAAGGAAACCACCCGGTGCCTGGGCTGCGTCCAATCTGCTGTCAGATCCCGTTCATCGCCCCTAGCATCGCCCCGTTGACCTCCTCCCCGACAACTCCTCTTGAGCCCCTCGACTCCAAACGGCTCAAAGTCTTCGTCCTCATCGTAAGGACCGGAAGCATCGCCGCCGCCGCCAACCTGACATCCTCCGCCGTCAGCCATTCCCTCAAGGGATTGGAAGACGAACTCGTCGTCATCGTAAGCCCCCGCCACCCCTGGGCAGGCCTCCGCCGCCTCGGACCGGAACAACTCAACGGCGAAAAGCTCACGCTCTACCGTCGCGATTCCCTGAGCGCCAAACTCGTCCAGGAGCACCTCAAGAAGCTGGGCGTCTCCCTGAACAAATCCGTCTCGCTCAGCAGCATGGCCCAGACCTTGATCGGGCTTTGCAAGGATGTCACCTCGAGCCCTCCTTTCACGAAGTAGCCCTCTTTTTCAGCTGCCGTGAAATGAAATTCAACGACACGAAAAATTCCGTTCATTGAATTTTTTGCATCCATCTGAAAATATGGTCGACAGCGAAAGACCGGGAGTCATGAGCAGGATTCATTTCAAGCTGGCCCGCGTCCTGCGATAGGAAACGGGCTTACATGAAATTCCTCTCGAAGATCAAATACCCCATCCTCAAGGCCATCGATGTCTCAGGTCTGACGTTCCTCTCACCGGTTGTCCGCCTTTGCTACGGCGAGGAGCCCCGGGTTCAAATGAAGAAGATCAACCAGTGGATCCTCATCCCAATTTGCGCCATGGCCCTCTTTGTCGTCGTCTGGGCCTACGGCTCCAAAGTCGTCAAAACAAAATCCGGCTCGGTTCCCGGACCTCTCGCCACCCTCAAAGCCGGCGACTCCATCAGCAAATTTGGCGACTATGAAAAGGCCAAGGAGGACGCCTACGAAATGACCGGAGAAGAGCGGGACCAAGCACTTAAGACAGCCCGCGCCCGGCTTCTCGAAATGGATCCCATCATCACTGCCGCCAACGAAACGGTGAAAAGCACCAAAGAAAAACACGCTGCCGATCTCATCAAGCGCACCAGTGGCCTCATCAAACAACTCGCCACTCTTAAAGAAACCTACAACACCAGTGAGCAAGCCCGCGAGGCCACCCTCGCCCAACTCTCGACCACTCTCACCCCGGGCAATCAGTCCGCTTACGAAAGCTTCCTCGCCAAGGTCAAGGAACATACCCGTAAGACCGACCTCGAAAAAGAAGAGCTCGCCAAACTCACCAAGGAGATCAAGGAAATCAACGACGAGAAATCGGACACCGTCGCCGAGGCCCTCTTCGCCCAGACGCGGGCCGCCGAGGAAAGGCAGTTTCTTCAAAAGCAGATCGACCAGCTGACCAAGCAAAACAAGGAGCTCAAGATTGCCAGCGCCCAAGAGAAAATCGATGCCGATTCAGCAACCCTCCTCACTCTCACTGGCCCCGCAGCGCTCAAAGCCGCTGAAAGAATCGCCCAGGATGAATCCCGCCTCGCCAAGACCGAAGACTCCACCTACGCCGGACCCAAGACCCTGGGCTATCAAGTGAAGCGCTCCATCCTCTGTGTCTTCACCGGCTTTCTCATCGGCTCCATCATCGCCATTCCCATCGGAATTCTCTGCGGCTTGAACTCCACCTTCATGGCCGCGATGACTCCCTTCATCGCCATCTTCAAGCCTGTCTCACCGATCGTCTGGCTCCCCATCTGCCTCATCATTGCGAGCGCAGCCGTTCCCGCTCCGGAGGACAGCACCCTCATGAACTGGCTCTGGGAAGACGCCTGGATCCTTCACCAGTATGATATCAACCCGGCCTTCATCGCCTCCGCTATCACCGTCGCGCTTTGCTCACTCTGGGCCACCCTCGCCAACACCGCCCTTGGCGTTGCCAGCATCGATAAAGACCACCTCAACGTCGCGCGTGTCCTTAAGCTCGGCTTCTGGCCCCGTCTTTTCAAGATCGTCATCCCTTCCGCCCTTCCCCTCATCTTCGCCGGACTTCGTATCTCGCTGGGAGTCGGCTGGATGGTTCTCATCGCCGCCGAACTTCTCTCCTCATCCGAAGGCATCGGCAAATTCGTCTGGGATCAATTCAACAACGGCGCCTCTGATTCCTTCGCCAAGCTCTTCGTGGTGGTCTTCGTCGTTGGTATCATCGGCCTTCTCCTCGATCGCATCATGATCGTCTTCCAGCGCCTCGTCTCCTTCGAAGGTTCACCCACCGCTATCTAACAGAACGTCATGCTCGAACTCAAAAACTGCTCGGTCTCCTTCGGGCCTCCATCCAACCGGGTCAATGTCCTCAAGGACCTCAACCTCACCGTGGAGAAGAACGAATTTGTCGCCGTCATCGGCTTCTCCGGCGCCGGAAAATCGACCCTCATGTCCCTCCTCGCGGGACTCCAGGAACCTACCACCGGTCAGGTTCTCCTCAACGGACAGGAAATGCACGGCCCCGGTCCCGACCGCGGGCTCATGTTCCAGAACTACTCCCTTCTCCCGTGGCTTTCGGTCAACGACAACGTCAAACTCGCCGTCAAGACGGTCTTCCCAAAGATGACCAAGTCTGATGTCGCCGACAAAATTGACCACTACGTCAAAATGGTGAAGCTCGACCACGCCGGCGATAAAAAGCCCCACGAACTCTCCGGAGGAATGCGCCAGCGCGCTTCCCTGGCGCGCACCCTTGCTCTCGATCCAGAAGTTCTTCTGTTAGACGAACCACTCTCCGCTCTCGATGCCCTCACCCGCTCCGAACTTCAGGATCAGATCCTCAACATCTGGGAAAACGACAAACGCACCGTCGTGATGATCACCAACGATGTCGATGAAGCAGTCCTCATGGCCGACCGCATCGCCCCACTCACCATCGGACCCGGAGCCACCCTCGCCGAGGAATTCAACGTCACCATGGAGCGCCCGCGCGATCGTCGCACCCTCAACGACCACCCCGAGTTCATGCGCCTCAAAACGCAGATTACCCTCTTCATGATGGGTCTGAACAAGGAGGCCAAAGGGAAAGCCCAATCACCCATCATCCCCATGCCTAACATCCGGCCAAAGGATTTCTCTCTCCCTTCTGCCAACATCCGGCTGAAGAACAAAGCCGCCCAGCCCACCTCGGCCGCTTGAGCTAACTCCCAACTCTACCAGTTCCCATGCCCTCTTTAGAACTCATGCCCGACCCGGTCGCTCCACGCCGTTCCGTTGAAATTTCAAACCTCATCAAGGAATATCCCAATCCTTACGGTGAGGACTTCCGCGTCGTCGAAGACTTCAATCTCAACATTCAGGAAGGTGAATTCATCTCTCTCATCGGTCACTCCGGATGCGGAAAGTCCACCGTGCTCACGATGCTGGCAGGTCTCAACGATATTTCCGGCGGCGGTATTATTGTTGGCGACAGGGAGATCAATGGCCCCGGTCCTGATCGCGCCGTCGTCTTCCAGGCACCCTGCCTGATGCCTTGGATGAACGCCTTCCAGAACGTCATGCTGGGCGTGAAGAACATCTATCCCCACGCCAGCAAATCCGAGCGCAAGCAAATCGTCGAATCCTCTCTCTCTCTCGTTGGCCTCGCGGACTCCATGAAGAAGTATCCCGCCGAAATGTCCGGTGGAATGCAACAGCGCGTTGGCATTGCCCGGGCCATCGCCCTGCAACCCAAGGTCCTTCTCTTAGATGAGCCCTTCGGCCGCCTCGACTCCCTTACCCGTATGGAACTCCAGGATGTCATCATCGATATCCTCGCCCGTGAAAAGCTCACCGCCATGATCGTTACTCACGATGTCGACGAAGCTGTCTTCATGGCTGACCGTTGCGTCATGATGTCCAACGGGCCCAAGGCCGGTGTCGGTGAAATCCTTGAAATCGATTTCCCCCGTCCGCGCGATCGCGAAGAAGTTTTCCAAGATCCCAACTTCTTCCGATGCCGGGAACACCTGCTCGCCTTCCTGGAACAGCGCGCCCACATCAAAAGCGGCACCCGCACTTTTTCCCATGGCGACACGATGGGTTACACCGATAAGGAAGGCTCCGAACTGGAATCACAAGCAGTGGCCCGCGCGACTTCCGTGGCATGAATCACAGTCCCCGAAATCAACGCTCTTATTCACCCATACTGGCACACCCGCAGCTAATGCCCAAGCGATGAAAAACATCACTCCACTCAAACTCCTTTCAGCCAGCGTCTTGCTGAGTATCCCACTCTTCGGCGGCGAGCCCGCGCCCCTTCCAGTTGATCCGCCACCGTCTAATAGCGGCGACTTTCTGAAGTTCAGCGGCATCATCACCACCCGCTATGAGTTTCGCGAAACCGATCCTCTTGATCCCTCCCACGCTCTCACCGCCAGAGCCCGCGTCGGCATGATGCTTGGCGCCGCCGATGGCTTCTCGGCCTTCATTGAAGGAGAAGGAACCCAAGGCATCATCGAAGACTATCGAAGCAACCCCACCGGAAACAATTCCACGAGACCCTACGTGGTTGGCAACTCGGTCATCTCGGATCCCAACAATGCCGAGCTGAACCAAGCTTACCTGAAATACGCCGGAGATGGATTCTTCGCTCAGGTCGGACGGCAACGCATTATTCGAAATGAGGCAGCCTTGATCGGCAACGTCGGCTGGCGCCAAAACGAGCAGACCTATGACGCCGCCCAGATTGGATTTTCCAACGACAACTTTTCCTTCACCTACGTCTATTCCGATCGCGTCCAGCGCATTTTCGGGGCCGACGCTAACGACGCCCTTCCCGGGCCTCCTTTGCGCGACTTCGAAGGGGCGTTCCATTTCCTCGATCTCACCTACAATGCTGGCTTCGGGAAAGTCGGTGGTTATGCCTACCTGATCGATGTCGATAACAATGCCGCAGTCGGGGAAAGCAACACCTTCGGAGCCTTTGTGGATTCGAATGGATTCTACGCCGAAATTGCCTACCAGGATGGCACCAGCACCCTCGCGGGTGGCGACTACGACGCCATGTATGCCCATCTTAAATACACCACCAAGGGCCTCGGCGGCACTTTGATGGCTGGAGTGGAATACCTCGGCGAAGACTTCAAGACTCCCTTCGGAACCGTCCACGCTTTCAACGGCTTCGCGGATGCCTTCATCCTTCAACGGATCGGACTCAACAACGGACCGGGCGGAAACTACAACGGCATCACCGACCTATACCTCGGCTACGTCAAGCCCGGTCTCCCCGGTGGCATCACCTTCAAGGGCTTCCTTCACGCCTTCATGGATGGCGACGCCGACAAGGTCTATGGCTACGAAGCCGATGCCGTCCTTGTGAAAAAGTTCAGCGACAGCATGACCGGCCTCCTCAAAGCGGCCTACTTCACCGGAGACGAATACTACGAGGACATCAAGCAAGTATCCATCCAGCTCGACTACACCTTCTAACACTCCTTCTTAGAACTGCGCCCGCTCGATCATTCGATCGACGGGCGCTTTTTTGTGTCCATCTTGCCCCGATAGATCACTTTGACCAACCGCCAGGTCTACTCTACTCTCCGCCATCAGACTCACAAACGGTCTGAAGCAAAACTAAGGCGGCACTGGAATTTCGCTTCCCTTCCCCGCACGTGGGACTGATGAACTCCGTGTGCCTTTCTTTCGCCAACCGCTCCTCCCCGCACTGATCTGCGCCCTTCTCTGGGGGAGTTCCTTCCCGGTGATCAAGCTCGTCTTTCACCACTGGAGTAAACAAGGCCTTCTGATTTCCCTCCCGGTTCTCCTCCTCTTCGCCGGCACCCGGTTCAGCATCGCCGGTCTTGGCCTTCTCACCCTGGGAAGAGGAAGGCGTGGGCAAATCTCCGCCACGCCTTGGAAGCTCCTCGCGGGCCTGGCTCTCGCTCAAACATTTTTTCAATATGTCTTCCTCTATCAAGCCATTGCCATTTCCAGCGCCAGCCTCACTGCCCTCCTGGTTGCCACCGGAAGCTTTTGGTGGATGATCCTTGCTCCCCTCATCCTGAAAGGCCCCAAGCCATCATCGCTTCAATGGGCCGGACTCATTCTCGGTGGTATCGGAGTCTGCCTTGCTGTTTATGCTCCGGGTGCGGGTGCTGGAAATCCCCTTCTCGGTGCTGCCCTCATGCTGACCGCAACGGCCAGCGGAGCGATAGGGATCATTCTCTTTTCAATGATCAAACCCACGATGTCCTCCATCAACGCCACCGGACTTTCCCTCTTTCTGGGTGGCCTCGCTCTCATCATCACCGGATCCCCAGCCCTTGGAAGCATGCAAGCGATGTTCACCCCGCCCGTTCTTCTTGCAACCCTGTGGCTTTCCTTCGTCTCCGCCGCCGCCTTCAGTATTTGGAATCACCTTTCCACCATTTTTCCTGTAGCCCTTCTCGCCAGTTACCGCTTTCTCATTCCGGTATGCGGAGTCATCGAGTCGCTTCTTTTCCTCACAGGAGAGTCCCCGGGATGGGGACTCATCGTGGGAGGAACCCTTGTCATCATCAGCATGATCGTTGCAAAACGCTCAACATGAGCGTCGCTCATTTTTGACACAAATCCGACACCTCCTTCGTGGTACGCATCACGCTAAAATGGGAGATGCATGAACCCCGCGTCACCATTCACCCAGGAACAAACCGGCTACCTCAATGGCTTCGTCGCCGGAATCCACCAGACCCCATTCCTTGGTCAAAACTCTTCCGGGCAATTCACTAATGACCCGGCTACAGCAGCAGAAGAAACCGTCTTCGGAACTCCCGTCGACGACCTTTGCCGCGAAGAAGTCATCAAAAACGAGCAGAACGGCCTCGATTGCTACGACACCATTCTCGACAAAGCAGCCAGCAACGAATTCGCTTCCGACGGCGATATCTTCCGCTTCAAGTTCCACGGCCTCTTCTACGTCACTCCGGCCCAGGAAGCCTACATGCTCCGAGCCCGCATCCCCGGCTGTGCCCTCGATTCCCGCCAACTCCGGGGACTCGGCGAAATCGCCCGCGATTGGGGCGGCAAGCACTGCGACATCACCACCCGGGGAAACATCCAGGTTCGCGAGATCCAACCCTGCGACACCGTAAAAATTCTCACCAAGCTCACCGAACTCGGCCTCACCTCCAAAGGCTCCGGAGCCGACAACGTCCGCAACATCACCGCCACTCCCACCACCGGTTTCGACAAGGACGAGCTCATCGACGTCATGCCCTACGCCAAGGCCATGCATCATGCCATTCTCAACAACCGCGACCTCTACGGAATGCCGCGAAAGTTCAACATCTCCTACGACTCCGGCGGTGCCATCTCGGTCTGCGCCGACACCAACGATATCGCTTTCTACGCCGTCACCCTGAACGAGCCCACCGCTGATCTGGAAACCGGTGTTTACTTCCGCGTGCAACTTTGCGGCATCACGGGCCATCAGCAATTCGCTTCCGACAGCGGCCTCCTCGTCACCCCCGGCGAATCCACCGCCCTCGCCTCCGCCATCCTGCGCGTCTTCATCGAACACGGCGACCGCACCAACCGCAAAAAGGCCCGACTCAAATATCTCATCGACGACTGGGGCACGCCCAGGTTCCTCGAAGAAGTCCAAAAGAAGCTCGCCTTCCCCCTCCGCTTTGTTGACGAAGCCCTCTGCTCCAAGCC
>CAWUTG010000055.1:0-66196 GCA_963925135.1 uncultured Verrucomicrobiales bacterium
GGGAGCGGAACTGATCACGCATGGGGGGGGAATCACCTTGTGTTTGGTGGTGCGGTCAATGGTGGTCAAGTTTATGGAACCTATCCAGAGCTGGCCCTGGAATCGTCCCTGGATACCGGGCGAGGACGACTAATTCCAACAACTTCGGTTGATGAGTATGTCTCTGATCTCGCCTTATGGATGGGCGTTTCTAAAACCAATCTACCGTTGGTCCTTCCCAATCTTTCCAGATTCCACGATCCCGATCTGGGACCCGCGATGGGTTACATGGCAACGACATAGTCCCGGCTTGTGAGCGAAATGAAAACCGCACCGATCCCCCGGTTCACTGGGTCTGTCTGCTGGGCACTGGTGCTGGTGCTTGCCGTTTTTTGGTTCGTGAATTCGCGGGGCGGAAACGTAATTAATAACCCGGTCAGTGGGGATATCGAGGAGCCGTTAGAGGAGTGGCGAAAGCTGCCTGCGGGAATTGTTTGGGATGCTGAAAGTGAATTCGAAAAGCACTACGCCAAGGGCGACAATACCATCCGGCAAGATCTCGAGATTGTTGAAGCCCTCCTGAGTCACGCGGTCCTTCTCGTGAAGGATTTTCCAAGCCTTTTCCTGGCCGATAACAGCGATTTCACGAACTTGTTCATGGGGCACAACAAGCAAAAGTTTGCTTGGGTGCATCCGAATCACTCATCCGTAAGTGAGGAGGGCGAGCTTTTGGACAGATGGGGAACGCCTCTCTTTTTTCATCGGGAATCGGCGACGGCAACGACCCTTCGTTCTGCGGGGGAAGACCGGGAACTATGGACCTCCGATGACATTCTCTCAGGGGGACGTGGGGAGGGACAATAGTGCGGACCCGTAAGCCGCAGGTTTGCGTTGAAAGTTTCGTGGAGATGAGGCTGGGGCATTGATCAGGAAGGTGTTTGAGCTTGCGGACTGGGCTGAAAAGCCATTAATCATAAGATATGAGCGGATCGGGACGACACAGGCAAACCAGCGAAGAAGGGGGGGGGAATCTCGGGGAGGTTTTCACACTTCCGCTTCCCATCCGCACGCTCGTTTTCGCGTCCTTTGGATTCCTGCTGATCATGTATGTCTTCTACCCCGCTTTTCCCACGACCGAAGGGAAGACCCTGGCGGGGTGGACTTGGTATGCCTGTAATGCCAAGGCAAATTTTTTACATGGGCGTTTTGTCCCGATCGCGTTCGGGGTGATGATCTGGCTGGCATGGAAGGAAACTAAGAATGAGATTCTCAAGCCTTCATACTGGGGAGGAGTTATCCTCTTCCTTGGCCTGATCTTCTACGTTGTGGCGGTTCGGACCATCCAACCACGGATGGCGTTGATTGGTATGCCCTTTGTGGTGATTGGTTTTACTTACTTCCTGTGTGGTTTTGGGATTGCCAGGCATGTGATCTTCCCGGCGTTTTTCCTTTGGTTTTCGATTCCGGTGCCCGGGTTGGAGGCGGTCTTGACAGGAAATTTACAAACGCTGATTACGCGATCCTGTTATCATGTGGGTCTCTTTCTGGGGATGGACCTGACCTCATCCGGTGCCACGATTTCAATATCGGGAAGTTCGGTGGAAATTGCCGAGGGATGTAGCGGAATCCGCTCGCTCATGGCGTTGACAATGATTGCTGCTGTCTATTCCCACTACACTCAGAAGCCGCTCTGGAAGAAGGCGATCCTTTTCACGTCATCGCTGCCCCTTGCAATCATCGGAAACTTCTTCCGGATCTTCACGATTTTGGTTTTGACCCAGTTGGGCTTTGGTGAGTTTGCCAAGAAAACCTACCATGATTGGGCTGGGCTGCTACTCTTTTTCCCTATTACCCTCGCTGGTCTATACCTGTTTGATTATCTCCTCAACCGTAAGACTCGAAAAAGGAAGGTGAAGAGATCGGTTGCCCGGACCAGAAATTTAGAGAAGGAGACTATGTCGAAATGAAGAAGAGAGCGATTGTCCTCCTATTATTGGTGATTGGTTTTATCGGTATCGTCTTTGCGTTGCCGGATGCCTCGGAGATGAAACCCTCGCGGTTGGCCCGCAAGTTGCCGGAAGAGTTTGGGGACTGGCGGGGAAGGCCTGAGGAACCGGGAGACCGGGAGAAGGCAATTCTTGCGAAGGATACGGAGTTTGAGCGGATGCAATATTTCGACAGCAATATGACTCTGCCTGCTGTCGAGGTTTCCATTGTCTTTTCAGGAAAAAATGTCAGCCAAAGTATCCACCAGCCTGAAGTTTGTCTGAGAGCCCAGGGTTGGCAGTTCATGGAGGAGCGATACTTCGCATTGCCGGGCCTATTGCCCGAAGGTGAACTTTTGCCTGTGAAGGAGATGTTTTGTCGCAGGGTGTTGCAGAGACGGGACGCAGAAGATGATCTGGAGGATGTTATTCTCGAAAATGGCAAGAAGGCGTATATTTGGAGGGCTTTTTATTACACATTTTTTGGGCATGAGAAAATCGTCGCCGGGCACTACCAGCGGACGATGGAGGACATGAAGGACCGGCTTATCAAGGGCTATGACCAACGTTGGGCCTACGCGACATTTTCCTCCTTCCTCACTAAAAAGCACGATGATCAAGGCTTCCATGAAGCCCGAATCAAAGTTTTAGACGAAAAGCAGACCAAGGAGCACATCACGGCATTTCTTAAAGAACTGCTTCCAATGGTGATCGCACAGCCGGGACAAGGAGTAGATGAATCCCTGACTGAGGAACAAAATTCAGGCCAATGAGCGAGCGCGGTGCCAAACAACATTTTTCGATTCAATTCCTGCAGGTTTTCGACGCAGTCCTGATTTGGGGGGCGTTTACGGTAGCGGCAGCTTTCCGAACCCCGGTAAGATCCATTCTAGGAATGCCGGAGTCAAATGGTTCGGATTTTGAAGGAATGATGTGGGTCATCTATATCGTTGTCCCACTGACGCCTCTCGTCTTGGAGCGATTCGGGCACTACGACCGACTCTTATCTAAAAGTGCCTCCGAAAATTTCAATGGTCTTTTTCGAGGCTTGCTCATGGTGGGTTTGATCGTGGGTGCCGTCGCACTCATTGGTCGCTTGGGAGGCGCTAGAAGGCTCATTTTAGGTTCGGGATTTCTCTTCACCTTCCTTCTCTTGTGGGCACGCAGTCACTTCACGGCCCGGATCCTAAGAGTTCGGGCCACGAAGGATGGTAACCTGGAGCGGGTCGTTCTTGCCGGTAACCTTGAAGAAACTGAGTCGTTCCTAGCCAAGATGGACTCCGAAATCGTGAATACCTGGAAGGTAGTTTCTCATTTTGATCTGGCAGACCGCTCGGTTGACGAGCTGCAGTCCTTAATAGAAACAGAATCCGTTCAGCGCGTTGTGTTTCTAGCCGGTCACACCGAGTTTGTCAGAGTCGCTCAAGCTGTTGAGGCATGCGAGGTGCAAGGCGTTGAAGCGTGGATAGGAGCGTCTTTTTTACAGACCCAGGTTACCCGACCTAGTTTTGACGTCGTCGGTGGACAGCCGATGCTTGTATTCCGGTCAACCCCGGAGCTTTCCTGGCAGTTGTTCGCAAAGAAACTCGTCGATTTTTTTGGTGCTCTCATAATCGTTGTGGTGACCCTGCCTTTTTGGTTGTTCGCTGTAATTGGCATCCGATTTGCAAGTCCTGGCGCTCCTGTTATTTTCACCCAACAACGTTCGGGGCTTTACGGAAAGCCATTCAGAATCTTCAAGTTTAGAACGATGATTCCCAATGCCGAAGCGTTGCTTGATCAAGTGAAGGAGGAGCATGGAAATGAGCTCGAGGGTCCTGCTTTCAAGCTGGCAACAGATCCCCGCATATTTCCATTAGGGAATTTCTTAAGGAAATTTAGCATCGACGAGCTTCCGCAGATGATCAATGTGCTCAAAGGGGAAATGAGTCTAGTCGGCCCGAGGCCGCTTCCTCTCCATGAGATTAAGGCGATTGCGAATTCAGCACATCGTCGTCGCCTAAGCATGAAGCCGGGTGTCACTTGTCTCTGGCAAATTAGCGGTCGAAGTGACATCACCGATTTCGACGAATGGGTAAAACTTGATGTCGATTATATCGACCGATGGTCTATTTGGGAGGATCTCAGGATACTCATCATGACGATCCCGGCAGTGCTGTTTAGAAAGGGGGCGAAATGAAATTTCTCGACGTGCTCCTCTCATGCCTTGTGGGAATTGGGATTGTTCTCATTCTGACAATGGGCGTTGATCTTAATAATTCTCGAGCCGGCTTTGGGATGGTTGTCCTGGGACTTGGTGGTTTGTTTCTGGGGACCAAGTTGATTTTCGGCGGAAGCCTGCCAAGCAAGGTTTCAATGATCCCCATTGTCATTCTTGGTGGTGGATACTTTGGCTGGCGGGCGCTTTCCGGTGGTCCCCCGTCACTTGCAATGGCTGACATCACCTTGGTGCTCATAGCCTTGTGTGTTTACTTGATCGGGGTCTCGGGATCCGAAAAGGTCATTCGTTGTGTTTTTCTGGCCTGGATGTTTGCGTGTATTGCGAACGTTTTGGTTGCGGGCGCCCAAAATTCATCAGATTCATTCTTCTATGTATGGAGGGAGGTTTCCGGAGGAGAGGGAAGACCGACCGGGCTTTTTGGTCACTATAATCCCTTTGCCTCGTTTTTGAATGCTTCTGCGTTCGTGTTGCTGTCGTTTACATTGCGCTCCAGGCAGAAAAAGTGGCGAATTTCATCGGGGATTCTTTTGATTGCGCTGGTTGTCTCGCTGGTGGCATCGGGTTCCCGGGGTGGCGGGATCGCTTTTATCGTTGGCTTCTTCGTATGGGTTTCCGCCATGTTGCTGGACTTGAAGGCCTCTAATAGTAAGCGATTTGGGGTTGCCTTGCTGGGTGCCTCTGCCGGAGCTGTGGTTGTCGTCTTGTTGGGTGCTTTTCTGGTGAACCGGATTAATTCCACGCGTGCGGCGGAGGCGAGTGAGAGGCATGGAGTTGAGTTTCAGTCAGGGATGGATGACGGGGGGCGCCTCGCTTTCCAACAGATGGCTTTCGATACGTTTCAAGAATCCCCCTTGACAGGGAGCGGACCAAGGGCGTTCTCGTACAAAGCCTATGAGCATTGGGACTTTGATGAACACGGTCCCTGGAATCACGATCCAGAGTTCGCTCATAATGAGTTTTTACAGACACTTTCGGACTATGGCTTACTTGGGTTTTTGATCCTGTTAGCCGTATTTTTCACGCACATTTCTGCGGGATTGATGCACTTGATTATGGCGGGTGGGGAGGAGAGCCAGTTCATCAGGACCTTGCAATTGGGTGCGTTCGGAGGTCTGGCTGCGCTTGTCACGCAATCCTTCTTTAGTTTTTTAATTCATGTTCCAACTTGTGTTGTCCTGATGGCTTTTCTGTTAGCCTTATTGATTCGTGGACGAGAGAAGAGGAGGGCATATCGAGTTTTCCCGGTGATCGTGGGAGGGAGCCTTGCCGCGGCTTCGATTTGTCTCGCAGTGATCGGCTTCAGCTTGGGCCATTCCTTTGTCCTCGGGCATGAGGCTGCGACAGCTCTGAAATCCGATCTCACACCTGATAGATCCATTGAGGTATTGAATTCTCTGGCCATGTCCGCTGAGAAGGGATGGGACAGTTCCATACTGGAGGACTCAGGGAGGGTCGCGATGGCTTTCGCCGCAGATGCAGACAAATTAAGAAAGGCTGAACTTGCGAAAAAGCTTAGATTGGTCGCTCTCAATCATTTTCAGAGAGCTCTGCAGTTGAATCCACATGCTTCGATTGCCATTTCAGGGTTACCTCAAGTTTATGATGCTTTGGGAGAATTTGAAAAAGCGGAGGCCGAGCATCAAGTGGCGATGGAGCGCATCTGGATTCGGGAATACTTCCTCAGACCATACTACCACGCGGCACGGAGTATGTTTATTCGAGGTGTTCAAGCATGCACAGATGAGGAATACGCTGAGGGCTACCGATTCCTAGAAACTTCGCTAAAGCGGCTGAAACAGCGGGAGGAATTACTCACTAGATACCGGGAGTCCCCGGAGGAGCAGTCAGTGCGGCTTGAGGCCACAGCGTGGGTCTCATTCATTGAAGGTCAGAGGCTGTATCGCGAAGGAGACCGGGTCTGGAAAAAGGCGCGTCCTAGAAATCCAGAGTTAGCCTGCGCTTTGATGTTGGAAGCTGCCGAAAAATACCGAGCGAGCGACAAGATCCTAAGGCCTGTGAGTTCGCTTTGGCGCGCTCAGTGGAAGCAGCTCCAGGAGAATCTCCAACTTTTTGAAACAGTGAAGACGAAACCCGCGCTTCTGACTGAGAAACAGCTCTCCGACATCATCAATCCGGAAGCGGGTCTTGATCCCGGGCCAGCGACCCGCTAATCCTCCTCTCACATGATCGCAAACTTCGGCATGAAACTGTTCACCGGCACGGCTCACCCCGCTCTGGCTCAAGGGATCGCCACCTACCTGAAACGCCCGCTTACTGATGTCTCTGTGACCGCGTTCCCGGACGGTGAGACCTTCGTCAAGATCAACGAAAACATTCGTGGCGAAGATGTCTACATCATCCAGCCGACGTGTCCGCCGACCAATCACAACCTGATGGAGCTCATGATCATGGTGGATGCCGCCAAGCGCTCGAGCGCGGGACGCATCAATGCGGTGATCCCATTCTTTGGATATGCCCGTCAGGATCGTAAGGACCAGCCCAGGGTGCCCATCACGGCAAAACTTGTGGCCGACCTCCTTTCTGCTGCCGGCGTCGACCGCGTTGTCACGATGGATCTCCACGCCGCGCAGATCCAAGGGTTTTTCAATATTCCTGTCGATCATCTCTACGGTAAGCCGGTTCTGATTCGCGAAATTCGGGAACGCTTTGGAGACAATTGCTCCGAATTGACGGTGGTTTCCCCTGATGTTGGCGGTGTGAAAATGGCCCGCGCTTATTCTGATGCGCTGGGTGCCCAACTTGCGATTGTGGCGAAACACCGTGTTTCGGCGACTGAAGTCGAAGCGATGCAGGTGATTGGAAATGTCGAGGGGCGTGACGTGATTCTTGTCGATGACATGACGGAGACCGCCGGAACCCTTTGCGCAGCAGCTGAAATTCTTAAAAAAGGCGGAGCGAAGCGTATTTTCGCTGCTGTTTCCCACGCTGTCATTGGCGATCTGGGCCATGAGCGTATCGAAAATTCGATGATCGAAGAGGTGATTACGACTGATTCCACTCCCGTGGAGGCCCGCGGAAAAGTGAAGCCGGTCACAATCGCTCCTATTCTAGGGGAAGCGATCCGGAGAATTCACGAGGGCGAGTCGGTGACTTCGCTGTTTGATCTGGAGTAAAACCGTGCGTTTTCAGGCGTGTTGGGAACAAACAAGGGCGATTTTTGAAAAAATAGCCCGAATCACCCCTGACATGAAAAACAGGGATTGACTAAAGCACCGTCAACAGTTTACTCACCCGCCCCGCGCGGAATAGCCGCAGGAATCCCAACCGATCAAATTTATGGCGAAGAACCAATCTCTCAAAGCCGAAACCCGCCAGCGCACTGGCTCAGGTGTCCTTAAGCAAATGCGCCGTGAAGGCTACCTTCCCTCCGTGGTTTACGGCAAGGGAAAGGAGAACCTCAACATCAAGGTGAATACCAAAACTCTCACCGATATCCTCGCACACAGTGCTTCGGAGAGTATTCTCGTTGATCTCGAAGTTGACGGTGGAGAAGCCCAGACCGCGTTCCTTCAGTCCACCCAGCACAATGCCCTGACCGGAGCCCTCGTCCACGCCGATTTCCTCGCCGTGACCGAAGGAATGAAGATCAGTGCTGCCATTCCTCTTGAGCTCCACGGTGAGCCTGTCGGGGTGAAAGCCGGTGGCGTTCTCGAGCAGTTCATCCGTGATCTCGAGATCACCTGTTCGCCTAAAGATCTTCCCGAGACCATCTCTGCTGACGTCAGCGAGCTTGCAGTGGGTGATTCCATTACGATCAGCCAGCTTGATCTGCCCAAGGGCGTTGTCGCAACGCTTGCCGGTGAGGTTCTCGTGGCAATCGTGAACGAGTCCCGTGTCACTAAGTCCGTTGGGGCTGATGGCGAGGAAGTAGTCGAAGGTGGGGGCGGAGATGCCTCCGAGGGAGATGCTTCTGCAGGAGAAGCTTAATCGCGATTTTCTCTCTTAATTCATTTCAAAACGCTCGGCACTTCCAGTGTCGGGCGTTTTTTGTGACTCTTTTGAAGGATGACTCATCTTAAAGCGATTGTCGGCCTGGGAAACCCCGGCGAAAAGTATCTGCGGACCCGGCATAATGTGGGGTTCCGAATTCTCGACGTTCTGGCTGACCAGACGGGTGGGTTGTTTACCTTGGAATCAAAGTGGGAGTCGAAAATTTGCCAGGTGGGCGGGATTTCGCTGATCCAGCCACAGACGTTTATGAACGAAAGTGGCCGGGCGATCGGGTCGATTTCGCGTTTTTACCAATGGAAGCCTGAGGAGATTCTCGTGGTTTTCGATGATGTGGCCTTACCTCTGGGTCATTTGCGCTTCAGGTTAAATGGAGGCCATGGCGGGCACAACGGAGTGCGTTCCCTTTTGGCGCACCTCCCTTCAGATGCCTTTCCGAGATTAAAAGTAGGCATCGGTGATGCCAGTGGTGAGCAGTTGGTGGGGCATGTCCTTGGCAATTTTGCAGTGGCAGAAAGAGAACTCCTTGAAAACACGCTTGCAAGAGCCGCCGATGCTGTTCAGCTTGCCACTTCCGACGGCCTTGAAAAAGCCGCCAACGAGTTTAACACTCGATCTCAAAAGAAACCAAAAAATCTACCGGAAGATGAATCGCAAGTACGAGGGCCTGATCGTCCTGAACACCCAGGGAACGGACAAGAGCATTGATGATCTTGTCAGCACCGTCGCCAAAGAACTCGAAGAGGAAGGCGCCAAGCTGGATGAAATCAAGCAACTGGGACGCAAACAGTTTGTTTACAATGCCCGGAAGCTCGATGGTGGTCACTACGTGAACTACATCTTCGAAGCCGGACCGGATGTTGTCACCAGCATCAAGAGCCGCCTGAAGTTGAACTCCTCTGTGCACCTTCAGCACTACCAACGTCTTTCCTAAACCTCTTCTCCAAATTCGCCATGGCCAGTGTCAATAAAGTCATGCTTCTCGGGAATCTCACCCGTGATCCTGAAATCCGCTATACTCCCAAGGGAACTGCGGTGACCGACCTCGGTATGGCAGTCAACCGGGTTCGCACCGGGGATAACGGAGAGAGAATCGAAGAAGTTACTTACGTTGACGTGACCCTCTGGGGGCGTCAGGCCGAGCTCGCTGGTCAATATCTCGGGAAGGGCCGACCGGTCTTTATCGAGGGCCGCCTGCAGCTCGACCAGTGGGATGACAAGCAGTCTGGTCAGAAGCGCAGCCGACTTCGCGTCGTGGGAGAGAACATGCAGTTCCTTCCCAGCGGTGGCGCTGGCGGTGGAAATAGCGGTGGCGGAGAAAACTACCCCCAAGGTGGGAGTTCTTCCTCGGAAGAGGAGGGACAGCAAAGGCCGGCTCCCCCTGCTTCCAATCAAGGTGGAGCTGCGGCATCGGACAGTTTTGACAACGACGACGACGATATCCCGTTTTAGGCCACGATTTCTTTAAAGGCACCCAGAATTTTCAAGAACCACGCTTCCAAGGAGGCGTGGTTTTTTGGATGTAGCCCCTTGCTGAATCTTCTTGGGTATTGACAATCAGGATGGGAATTATTTGGAATGACCTCGATTCTCCTCACTTCTTCCGATTTTATGTCTTTACCACTGGATCAACTTTCCCGCCGCGAACGAGAATTTCATCAAATTCTTTATTCACTGGGGGGCGGCCACGGCGCTGGAGATTCAGGCGAAACTTTCTGCCGGACCTGAAAACGCGGCGACGCGCAAGATCCTCGGGGCCCTGGTGACGAAAGGAATCATCAATCGCCGTAAAGAAGGTCGGCAGTTTATTTATGCCCCTAAGAAGGTGGGGAAGGAGATTGAGCGCGCTCATCCTGCCGATCGGTTTCGAGAATCTTGAGCCTGTCTCAAGGCGGTCTCTCTTGATCCATGAATGTGCCCATATACGGCGGCGTGATTCCCTGGTGCAGGTGCTCATTCTTCTCTGCCGGTGCCTCCACTGGTTTAATCCCTTGTTCCCGGCCTTGGACCGCGCTTTCAATGCGGAAGCGGAGAAAGGGTGCGATGATCAGGTAAATGACGAGAGGAGATTTGAAGCTGTCGAGCCGGCTGCGGCCAAGAGGTTCATGCGGCTCCGGGTCCAGGACTAGTCAGCCTGTTGCCAGGGGACGGAACCACCGCGCTGGATGTAGGCGCGCATACCGGTGGCAAGTTCGTTGAATTCCGGGCGGTTGGAGGTGGCGAGGTCGGTGGTTTCGAGGGGATCTTTTTCGAGGTTGAAGAGTTCCCAGGGTTGCATGGGGGAATTTTTGACGAGCTTCCAGGGCCCTCGGCGCATGGCCCAGCTGGTCTCGCCCATGTAGCGGAGATTTCCTTCGCGGCGGACCCAGAAGAGGTCGCGCTTGAAGGCGGGTTGGCTGCCTGATTTGAGGAGCGGGAGGATGGTGCTGCCATCGATCTTGGCGGGTGAATCTCCGCCGGCGGCATCGATGGCGGTGGCGAAAAGGTCCATGGTGAGGGCTTGGAAATCGGAGGTGCCGGGTTTGATGACACCGGGCCAAGTGGCACCGGCGGGAACTTTGATGCCGCCTTCATACATGTCTTGTTTTTCGCCACGGAGGTTTCCGCAATTGGCTCCAACGTTGACCTGCCCGCCGTTGTCGGAGACGAAGAGGATAAGGGTGTTGTCCCACTGATTGTTCTTTTTCAGAGTGGCGATGACACGACCGATGCCCTCGTCCATGTGCTCGATGAGGGCGACGAGTTTGGCGCGTTTTTCGGTAATGCCTTTTTCGCGGGCTTTCACTTTGGCGAGCCAATCGGCGGGCGGTTGGATGGGTGTGTGCGGGGCGTTGTAGGCGAGGTAGAGGAAGAAAGGTTTTGGGTCATCCTTGGTCGAGTGGGCGGTGAGATAGTCATTGGTCCAGTCGGTGAAGAGGTCGGTGGCATGGCCCTCCGGGGTGATCGTTTCCCCGTTGAGGCGCATGTAGTTTTGGTTGTGGCGGCGGTGATGGTAGTAGTCATCCATCATGTCGCCAAGGAAGCCGTGGAAGTGCTCGAAGCCCCGGGCGTTCGGGTGTTCCGGGGCATCGAGTCCGAGGTGCCATTTTCCGATGGCGGCGGTGGTGTAGCCCGATTTTTTGAGAACCTGGGGAAGCAGGGTGGCGGAGCGGGAGAGGAAGCCCCAGTTGTCCTCCGGCTTGGTGCGGACGACTCCTGGAACGCCGACGAGATCGGGGTAGCAACCGGTGAGGAGGGAGGCGCGGGTGGGGGAGCAGACGGGGCAGTTGGCGTAGAACTCGGTGAAGCGAATGCCATCGGCCAGGAGGGCGTCAAGGTGGGGGCTCTTGAGATCGGTGGCGCCGTAGCTGGAGAGGTCACCGTAACCGAGATCATCGACTACGATGAAGAGGATGTTGGGCTTTTCGGCGGCGTGGCTGAAGTGGGCGAGGAGGAGAAAGAGAACGGTGATGAATCGCATAGCGGCGAGGATACCATGCGACGAAGTGTTTTCGAGGGGAAATTAATCGACCTGCTGGATCGCGGTCTCGATGAATCCAAGAATCTCCTTTCGTCCGCCGCGGGTTGTCGTGGAGGACTCAAAGATGATGGCTTCACCGGAGCTGAACTCTTTCATGGCCTCTTTGAAGAGATCGATGTTCTTTTTTACGACCCTAGGCTTCACCTTGTCAGTCTTGGTAAAGATGAGGGCAAAGGGGAGTTCATTGTCGATGAGCCAATTGACAAACTGAAGGTCGAGCTTCTGCGGAGTGTGTCGTGAATCGATGAGGACGAGGGTGCCGCAGAGGTTATCGCGTTGGGTAAGGTATTCGGAAACGAACTCGTTGAACTGGTCACGCAGTTCCTTGGAGACCTTGGCGTAGCCATAGCCCGGGAGGTCGACGAGGCACCAGTTGTTGTTGATTTTGAAGAAGTTGATCTCGCGGGTCCGGCCGGGAGTCTTGGAGACCCGGGCGAGGCCGTCCTTGTTGGTGAGGAGATTAATCAGGGAAGACTTGCCGACGTTGGAGCGACCGATGAAGGCGAACTCCGGAAGCTCGGCCGCCGGGCACTCGGATAACTTAACGGCGCTCTTGGTAAACTCGGCTGATTGGACTCTCACGGACGAGACGCTAGCGTGTCTTACCGGCCATGTCGAAATTTCCGGACAGCCTTTTGGCCTTTATCGTTTTTCCAGCTTTCGGAGGAGGGAAGTGGCGAGGTCTTTGTTGCCTTCTGCGACGTTGACCGTTTCGCCTTCGGGTGTGCGGTGGTCGTAGAGTTCGAGGAAGCCGTTTTTGTGTTTAATGAGACGGTGGGAGGCGGTCCGGAGAGTTTCTCCTTTGGGAGAGTAGGAGATGGCAATGCCTTTGGAGGCTGCGGCGGGATCCTTGAGGAGGGAAATGAGTGAGGTGCCGTCGAGGAAGTTCGGCTTTTGGTGGCCCGTGAGGTCGCAGAGGGTGGGGAAGAGGTCGATGGATTCGACAATTTTGGTGCTGGGCTTTCCGGGCTGTTTGACCTCGGGCGAGACGATGATGAGGGGGGAGCGGAGCGATTCTTCAAAGAGGGTGTGCTTGCCCCAGATGGCGTGTTCGCCGAGGTGCCAACCGTGGTCGCCCCAGAGAACAATGATGGTGTTTTCGGCGAGGCCAAGCTTGTTGAGTTGGGCCATAATTTTGCCGACCTGGGCATCGGCGTAGGAAACGCAGGCAGCGTAGTGTTTGCGCACCTCGAGGGCGAAGAGGGGGTCTTCGTTGGGGTTTTTACTCCAGCGATTATATTTCATGAATTCACCTGAACTATGCCAGGTAGTTTTGCCTTTGGGTTTTTCGGGATGGGGGGTGGCGGGGAGTTGAGCGTCTTTGTAGTGCTTCAGGTATTGGGCGGGGGCGCCGAAGGGGAGGTGGGGGCGGAGGATGCCGGTGGCCATGAAGAAGGGTTTTTCTTTGTCGGCGGCGAGGAGGGAGAGTTGCTTGAGGGTTTCGTCAACGGCGGTGCCGTCGGGATAGGAATTGTCGTCACCATCGAAGGATTGGAAGACGTCCATGGCTTTGGCATTGCCCCGGATTTCTCCGTTGGCGAGTCCGTGCATCCAGCCGCGAGGGTGTTGCCAAGGGCCGGCGGGGAGGAGGTGACGGTCCCAGGAGTTGGGCATTTCGGGGATGGCTTCGTCATCCCAATCAGGGCCACCACGACCGCCGGGGTGGTGGGAGACCTTGCCGACTGAGACGGTGGTGTAGCCGTTCTCCCGGAAGTAGGCCGGGAGTGAGGGGGCGGTGATTTTTTTGGATCGTTCGAAGAGGGCGCCGTTTCCTGCGGGGCCGTATTGTCCGGTGAGGAGGGCGTAGCGGGAGGCACCGCAGGTGGGAGCCTGGACGTAGTGGCGGTGGAAGGCGCGGCCTCGTTGGGCGAGGGCGTCGATATTGGGTGAGTGGATGTAGTCTGCGCCAAAGCATTTGAGCTCCGGGCGGAGGTCATCGATGCAGATGACGAGAACGTTGGGCTTCGCGAATGCCGTTTGGAAAAGAAGGAGACCTGCGACGAGGCGGCGGAAGAATGTCAACATGGGCGTGAGAATAGAAGCCTGAGGCAAAATGACGATTCGTTTTTACAGCTCCAAGCGGAGGATGAGGGCAGGCTAGCCTACGTTCATTCGAATTCTGTTCACTTGACCAAATCCCTTCCGAGGGCAAACTCAGGTTACCCGGATGGCGCAGAACCCTGTCACTCTCAAATCATTCTACTATCTCGATCACTTCTTTGAGATGGTAGCATTTTTGAGAGAGCACTATCCAAAGGTCGAAGAGGAGGCGGAGGGAATTTTCCTACGTAAGTTTGAGAACCTTGGGAGGGATGCGCAGGCTTTGACGGTGCGGCTGGCCAATCGCCGTGGCCGGGTTTTTGTCAGAGACTCATTGACGTATGATGAGATTGAAGATCATCGGCGTAGCTTGAGCGAACTGGAGGAAGGACGTCTGATCCGCCCGCCCGCTGAGAAGGATCACATCGAGCTGATCCATGCGCTGACAAAAACACAACTGCTGGATTTCTTGAAATCCACCGGGGTGGAGCTCCGGGGTTTGCGGAGTCTGGGGAAACAGACGCTCATCGAAAAGGCCTGTGAACTTTGCTGTTTTGACCAACTTAAGAAAGAAGGTCAGCTCGATCAATTTGTGATCCAACGTCATGTCGATGACCTTGCGTTCTTGAATTTTCTCTTCTTCGGCCGGCTTTCAGAGGGGAGGCAATCTTTTACCCTGCGGGATCTTGGGATCCTCAAGACGAGGCCGGTGAAATCTGCCTTCAAGCCCCGTTATCCTGACATCGAGACGGCGAGGGAGGCCTTTGGCTATGCTCGGCTTGTCAGGAAAATTCGGGAGGCGGATGAGGAGGGCCTTCGCCAGATTGCTACGACCGTTCCTGACTGGCCGGAGCGGAGAAAGGACCGGTCAATCGCGCTGCTGGGTGGCCAGTTCGAGAAGCTGAATTTGCGGGACGAGGCATTGGAGGTTTACCAACAGTCCCAGATTCATCCTGCTCGCGAGCGCAGGTGCCGTTTGCTTTTTTCCAAGGGCGAACGGGCCGGTGTTCGAGTGCTCTTGAAGGAGATCATTGCGGATCCTTCGTCGGACGAGGAGCTTCTCTTTGCCGAAGATTTTTATCGCCTCAAGTATTCAGGAAAGACGGTGGGTAAGTTGACCAGCCTCTTGCGGGAAGCTCCGGTGATTAAGGTGGATGAGGCCTTCAAGGACGGATCCGAGCGCGCCGCCATTTTATACTATGGCGCCCGTGGGTTGGAGACGCATTCCGCTGAGAATCATTTCTGGATGACCTTGTTCGGCACTCTATTTTGGGATGAATTGCAAGACCTGACGCCGAACGAATTTGATGCGCGGCCGACCCGTTTGCTGGATGGCTCCTTTGGTGAATGCCAAGTGGAAGAGATTAGTCGGAAGCTCGGGCTGATCGGGACGCCCGCCGCTTCAAAGTTGATCCATGAAGTTTTTGCGAACCACTATGGTGAGCCTTCGGGTCTTTTTCAATGGGGTGCCGTGGATGAAGCGGTGTTGATTCGCTTTTTAGAGAGGGCGAATTCGGTAGCCGTTGTGGCGGCCTTGCGAAGGATCATCGAGGATCCGAGGACGAACAGCCGGGGCTATCCGGACTTACTTCAGTTCGCTGATGACGGCGTCCATTTCATTGAGATCAAAGCGGAGGGTGATCAAATTCGCCGCCACCAATTGGTCCAGATTCAAGCCCTGCAAGCCTGTGGATTTGAGGTGAGTGTGGTGCGCGTCGAGTGGTGTGTGGATCCGATGCAGGAGTATGTCGTGGTCGATTTGGAGACGACCGGCGGGCGGCCGGAATACCATCGCGTGACCGAGATCGGGGCGCTGAAAATTCGCGATGGAAAGGTCGTGGATACTTTTGAAACCTTACTCGATCCGGGTCGGCGCATTCCACCCAAGATTACGCAGCTGACGGGAATTACGAATGAGATGGTGGAAGGGAAGCCAAGCTTCGCGGAGATTGCCGATGACTTTCACACCTTTGTGGGAGAGGCTATTTTCGTGGCGCACAGTGTCAACTTTGACTACGGTTTTTTGCGTCGGGAATTCGAGCGGGTGGGTCGTGAGTTTCGTCGGCCGACGCTCTGCACGGTGGTGGCGATGAGAAGGTTTTTTCCGGGCCTTCCATCTTATGGTCTTGGCAATTTGTGCAAAGAATTTGGGATTGAGCTCCGTGATCATCATCGAGCTCTCTGCGATGCCCGGGCGACAGCGAAGCTCTTGCAGATGGTGAATGAAAAGCGTCTCGCCCGAGAATGAGTTTGACGTGAGGAAGGATGAGCGTCTTACTGGTCGCTGATTCTTTTGCATGATGAACAAGTGTATTTTTAAGTGGAGCGTTCTGGGATGGGCCCTTTTGGGACCAGCCGGTTGGGGGCAGGTGGTCGATAATTTTAACGACGGGGATGATGACGGGTGGACGCGCTCGAATCCCCTGGCTGCGGTCGGGGGATCCGCGACTTATTCGTTTCCGGGTGGGAACACTTACCGGATTCAAGCGGGAGCTTCCCCGAGCCCGGAGGTTTTGGGACAGGGCCGGGCCGGGTCGATGCGGGAGGATGTTGATCACACCGCCTTTCGGGTCTCGGTGGACATTGTGGAGGCGGAGGTTTCTCTGGAGCAGGATTTTGGAATTCTAGCCCGGGTTTCGACTCCCGGTTTGGGGACCTTGAATGGTTATTCGGCGACCCTTGATTCAGATGAAGATCGGCTTTATTTATCCCGGGTGGATGGCGAGCAGGCGACGACCTTGGAGAATGTGCTCGTCCCAGTGGAGGAGGGTAAAACCTATCGCATCGTCTTTCATGGCTATCAGGGACAGTTTTTGGTCGAGGTGTTTGATGTCACTGATCTCACGATACCGGTGGTTTCGCTCTCGGGATCTGATGACACTTATTCGGAGGGCACGACCGGGCTTTTCGGAAGCGCGGGATTGGCGGACGGGACGGTGGATGTCACTTTTGATAATTTCGTTGCGGATGCGCATTCTGATATCGATCAGGATGGCATGTCAGACACGCGGGAGGCGGCCGTTTTTGGAAACTTGGATCAAACGGGAGAGGCAGATTTCGATGGAGACGGGCGGAGCAATGCCGAGGAACTGTTGGCAGGGAGCGATTCCAAGGTGATTGATTTGATCGCTCTGGAGGTTGGCGAGGAGCTGCTGAAGGTGAGTTTTTCGTTTGTTGAGGGGCGGAGCTACACGCTTGAAAAGAGTACCGATTTAAATAGCTGGGCAGTCGATGAGGATGCGGTCTTTGTCGCTCAAGGTGAGGGGGTCGGTCGACTGGAGACCGAGAGGAACAGAGAAAAGGAATTTGTGAGGGTTAAGGTTGGGGGATGATTGGAGGGAAGTGGTTTTACTGGATGGCTTTGAAATCGTTGGAGATCTTCCAGCCGGGGTTTCCGGTGGGAGCGCGTTGGTAGGCGCCGACATCTTTGGACTCTCCGCGGGCGGTTTTGTTGAAGTCGAATTTCGTGAGATGGGCGGGGTTGGCGGCGTCGAGGCAGGGTGAGCCGGGCTTCGGAAATTGATCGTTGATCCCGGTGAGATTACTGGCTTGGGTGATCTCAGGATGAGTGGGGATTCGTGGTTCCGATGTAAGGGCGTTGTTGGCGACGATGACTTTTCCGCTGAATGTTTCGGGGGCGAGGATACGGATCGAGCTCTCGGAGAGGATGGTGTTGTGAACGATGGTGAGGTTGCCGACGAGGGCACTTTGATGGTTGCGGGAGTGGATGCCGTCGCCCTTGGTGTTGAAGATGATGTTGTTGCGGATGATGGCGTCAGCAGCGGCCTGGATGCCGTGATCGCCGGTGTTCCAGATAACGTTACGCTCGATGATATTGGGCGCTTTTCCGTCGGTATCGTAAACGATGATGCCGGGGTAGTTGGTGTCGTGGATGACGTTGTCGCAGACGATGTTGTTGTAGCTGCCGTCCTTGAGTTCGATCCCGTCGCCCTGACTGACGGTGCCTCCCTTGAGATCGTGGATGTAGTTATTTGAAATCAGGGAGTTGAAAATGTAGCCGTTGGTCGAGCCGTCGGGGTTACTGTTGGAGCCCAGGTAGAAGGCTTCGCCATGGCCACCGGTGTGGTGGATGTGGTTGTGGCGGAAGGTGAGGGATTCGTAGACTTCACCGGGGTAGTTGGCGGTGATCGCGACTCCGCCGATGTGATGGATGTGGAGGTTTTCGAGGGTGATGAACTTTGGAAGGTGGTCGCGTTCTTTGCCAATGCGGATGGCGGCGTCACCTCCGGTGATTTCGAGATCACGGACGATGAGGTGTTGGCAGCCGGCGAGGTTGAGGGTGTTTTGTTTGGCGTCGGGTCGTTTGATGATGACTTTTGCGCCTTCAGCCCCACGAATGGTGATGGGTTTGTCGGCGGTGCCACGTTGTGTGATCTGCAGGCGTCGGGGAGCAGAGTAGGTGCCTTCGGTGAGGACGATTTCGTCACCGGGCTGGAGTGAGGGGCCGTTAAAAACTGCCAACCACTCTTCGTTGTCGGGGGTGAGAGTGATGGTTTTCGCCGCCGATGAAGTGACGGTGAGGGCAAGAAGCGGGAGGATGAATTTCATGGTTGGGCCGGGTGCCGGCAGCTTTTTGGGCATGATTTTCAGGATACGTCGGATGGGGTAGCTTCCTTACCGGTGGTGTGCTTGATGGGGGCGTGAAGTGGGAAATTGGCCTTGGATCAGAGGCGGATCCCTACGATCTTCAGGAAGTGAGCTTTTAGATTCAGAGACTGATCAATACTTCTCGCTTCGAAAAAGCTGAAACGATGATTCGAGAAGGGAGGATGCAAGGCACGGACTGTCTGAAGCTGTCATTCTCTCCCGGCCGATCGCGGGCCGAATAATCACTCTCATCGAGAAGGTGGATCGAATCAATGGGTGAGAGGAAAGATGAGGTGGATCACAGGGGGTGTCGCCGTGGTTGTGATTGCGATTTTCTCTCAAGGTGGTTGCACCAGAGAGCTCCAGATGATGGGTGGGAGTGATGCTGGAGAAGGAGGAATGAGGGGCAGGGAAGTCCCTGTTCCATTTTTCTCACTACTGGGTCGCTTTGAGGCGAATGAATTGCTGACCGGAAATGACGGGGCTTGGGTGGCGGAAGGTGGCGGTGATCGAGCCGTCGGGGTTGCGGATTTCCGGGCCGTGCGCGAGGCCGCTGTTGGTCCACGTGACGAGGTCGCTAGCAATTTCGGCGGAGAATTGGACAGCTCCGGCGTGGGATGCGCGGGTGAAGGTGAGGGCCAGGTGTCGGTCGGTGCCAATCTCTATGAAGCTCGCGGTGATGGGGGCCGGGTGACTTTTCGAATCTTCGGGGAGGGTGCCGAGGGCGAATTCCATGAAGTTGCCCCAGCCGTCTTGATCGGGATCGGCGTTGGGTCCGGAGATGTTGGTGTCCCCGAGTTGTGCGGAGGTGAAGAGGGCGGCTTGCCAGGTGGCGAAGGCGAGCTGGCCATCGGGTGTTCCGCCGAGGTTGACCGAGGCCTGCCAGTGGGCGGCGGTGCCGTGAGCGGCGGTGGGATTTTGGTTGATGATCGAGTGCCCGTCGAGGGTGGTGAGGACGGGCCAGAGGGCGTCGATGCCGTAGGCGAATTCGTGGATGATGGCATCGCTCTGCCCGATGAGGCGGAGTTGTTCGCCACCATTGGAGAGTTGCCCGGAGTATTGCCCGGCGATGAAGTTGTCGAAACCGGTGCCGTAGCGGAAGCGGAAGGCCTCGAGGTTGGCGACGATGATGGCGACTCCGCCGGGGGCGAGGACTCTGACGGAGGAGCTGGTGAAGTCGAAGTTGATACCGGCGGTGAAGCGGAGGTTGGCGAGGTCGATATTCTGGCTCCCGCTGTTTTGGATACGCAGGAATTCAAACATGTCGCCGTCGTCAAATCCGGCGAGAGCCTCGTCGGCGCTGGCACCGATGGGGTTGTAGAGTATTTCGACAATGGAAAGATTGGTGGAGTCTGCGGGAATGGCATCGACGGTGAAGGAGGCTTCGGTGAGGGCACTCCAGATTCCGTTATCGAGGCTGCGGGCTTTGACGGTGGTAAAGCCGTTGAGGGGGATGGGCAGGTTGGTATCGTTGGCTTTCTGGGCCAGAAGTTGGACGTCGATGATCATGTCGCTGTTGAAGGGATTGTTATGGAGTTCAACGGCGATGATGTTGGTGCCTTCAACGAGGAGGGAGGGATCGAGGGTGTAGGTGTCGATATCACCTTCGTTTCCGTCGCTGTCGTCGTCGGTTGGCTCGGTGGTGTAAGCGATGGGGGCAGTGAGATTGGATTCGCGGAATGCTTCGACGCCATTGAGGTAGATGATGGCTCCGCCGTCGACGCGCATCTGGAGGGTGAGTCCGGCAAAGGCGGCAGCGTTGGTGATGTTAAAGCTGTTGCGGAAATAGGAGGTAGGTTGGCGGGGGATGGTGGCGTTGACCTGGGTGGCGATTGCGGTGACTTCCGAGGTGTCGCTATCGCGAATGGTTCCGTAGCCGAGCGGGGCCGGACCGGAAACCCAAGCAGTATCATTGAATAAGGAATTCTTCCAGCTGGTGCCGAGGTCTCCATCGGTGGCGTTGTGTTTCCAGGTGCTGCCGAGGGGGAGGAGGGTCACATCGAGGAGGGACCCGGGTTGCTGGGTGGCACTGGGATTGGTCGCTCCGCCGGGGAGGCGGGGGTCGGTCCCGTCGGTGGTGTAGAGGTAGTCGCCGGATTCGGTGGTGATGATGAGGGAGCTTCCCTGGCTCACGTTACCGCCAAATTTATTGAAGGAAGGGGGCAGGGTGGTCGGCCAGAGTCCGTTGTCGCGAAATTCTTCCCGGCGTGGTCCGAGGAGGTAGGTGCGTCGGCCGGAGGTGGAGTTCATCCAGGCGGTGGGTTTTCCAGTTTGAACGGTTTGGTTGCTGACGACGCTGAGGAGGTCGGAGAACTCGCCGACGAGGCCATCGAAGCGTTCCTTGACGTGGGCGGTGGCGAAATTTTGATCGTCGAGAACCCCGTCGTTGAACATGTGTTTGTGGATGCGGTCGGCGAAGAGGATTTTAAATTCATCCCAGCGGTTGAGCCCACGCCAGAGGTCACGGAGTTCGCCGGAGCCGGAGGCGATGTAGGTGTTGATCATTTCCTGGGAGACGGGGCGGTCGCCGCGGTTGTTCATGGCGCCTTCGGCATCCCAGAGGTAGAGGCGGTAGCGCCCTTCGGGGGTGCGTTCCTTGGCGGCGACCCAGTTGTTGTGAGGCCAGTCCCAGGTGGCGCCGTAGATGTTGAGGAGGAAGTAGTCGGCGATGTTGGCGACGTCGGCGACTTCGAGAACGCTGGCCCAGTTGGTGGTGGAGGTGGCGGCGTTGAGTCGGGAGATCATGTTGTTCCAGGCGACCTTGTCGCCTTCGGCGACGTTGTCGTTGCCCTCGAATTGGAGGACGTCCCATTGGGCGTCGGCCTCGGTGCTATGGAGGGAGCGGAAGAAGGGTTCGCGGAGGCGTTCGACCATGTTGTAGAAGCCTTTGAGGTCGCCGTTGACGTAGAGGCTGTTGATGATGCCGAGGCTGGCGCCGTTGCCCATGTCGTGGCTGAGGCGGCGGAAGAGTTCATCGATGACGTAGGGGTTCTCGATGTCGTTTTTTCCGGCACGGATGCGGAAGCGTTCGTATTTGCTGAAGGTGCGGGCTGGGCCGTTGAGGGGGAGGTTGACGGAGGCGTTTCCGTAGTCGTCGCGGAAGTAGAGATTGAAGGAGGGTTTTTGGACGGAGTTGGCGGGCCAGGGGGAGGCCGCGGTTTGGGTGAGCTGCATTCGGGGGCGGGAGTATGAGCTGGCGGCGACGCGGAGGCCGACGTCGCTGCGGAAGCCGACGGTGCCATCGGCGAAGTAGAACTCGGCGTGGATGGGGCGCTCGTAGGCCTGGCCGCGGTTGATGACGTTGTTGTAGTCGTTGGCTCCGGTGGGTTGCCAGCGGTTGTCGACATAGGTGCCGCCGTTGATGGCCATGACACCGAAGGGATCGTAGAGGGAGCGTCGGGAATCGCCGGCGTAGATGAGGGAGGGGCTGGTGCGGAGGCGGGAGTCCTGGCTGATGAGGTAGGTGTGGGTCTTGATGGTGGAGTCGATGAATCCGTTCTTGAAGGAGCGGGCGCGGATGACGTGGCCTTTGCGGGTGGTGACCTGGGCGAGGGTCAGGGCGGCGGTGTAGTCGAGGCCGTTGGTCATGGTGGGGACGGTGCCGTCGGTGGTGTAGCGGATGAGGGCTCCGGGGGTGGTAGAGGTGATGGTGACGGTGACCGCGCTGTTGTAGAAGCCGCCCTTGTTGTCGAAATCGGGGGCTTTGGCTTTGTCGGCGTAGGTGAGCCCGGTGTTGGGCTTTCCGGGTGTGGGGGTGGCGTGGAAGACGAATTGCCCGGAGGGGTTCCGCCCGTAGGTGAAGTTGGGATATTGGTTGGGGTAGTCGGGGTTTATTTCGGAGATGGTGGTGCCGCTATTGTCGAAGAGGCCGAGGTAGTCGCCGCTGGCGCAAAGTTTGAAATTGGCGTGGAGATAGGTCGCTCCAGGGATGGGGACAGCGGGGCTGTCGGCGAGGATGACGAGGTATCCTCCGGGGGCGATGCCTGATCCGGCAGGGAAGGTCCATTTTGAGATGAGGCTTGGGTCATCCGAGAGGGTCCAACCATTCAGGCTGATGGGGGAGCCGGTGGGATTGTGGAGCTCGATCCAGTCGGAAGGGCCGTCGGTAAGGGCGGCGGGTTCGACAAGATCGGTGGAGGGCTCGCTGAGGCCGGGGCGGTATTTCAGGGGTGAGCCTAAGTTGACAAGGACGGGATCGGTGCCGGAAGCATTGTCGATCTCAAGTTCGAAATCGAGGCGCATGTTGCCATTGATGGTCTCGTTGTTGATCTGGATGGCGATGACGTTCTCGCCCTCGTTCAGGAGGGTGGAGGCGACGGGGAGGGTAAAGGATTGGGTGGCGGTGGTGGAGCTGTTGCTCCGGTAGGAAACCTGGTCGTGGAAGAGGTGGGATTTGGCAGCGCCCATGTTGGCGCGGGCCACTTCGATACCGTTGATCCAGGCGATGAAGCCGTCGTTGTAGTTGATCTTGAGGCGGAGCGGGCGGGTGGAGCCGGCCTCTCCAGCGGAAGCATTGAAGGTGGTGCGGGTATAAAAGGAGGGTGAAATGTCCCGCAAGGTGGAGAGGAGGTTGGTGGAAATTGTTCCCAAGGAGTATCCGATGGGTGCGCTACCGCTGGACCAGTCGGAGTCATCGAAGGTGGGGGACCACCAGGCGGGGCCGGCTCCAGCGAAGGGTTGATCGTTTGCGTCCCAACGGAGGTTTCGCTCCACGGAGGTGGTCGAGATTTCGTTGATGATGATTTGGCCGTGGACTACGCCGATGGCCAGGAAAGGGAAGAGAAGAAATCTAAGCATCGATTGTGTGTGTTCTAAAAACCTAGGAGATCCTACCACACACGCAAAGATTCAATTGCGGGATCGGTGAAGGGCCCCTCCGGTAACCTGCTTTCGAAAAGAAAATTGTCGATATTTTCTCAGATCAAGGCGGACACCGCGCCTTTTGAAGGAATTCATAAGGTTTGTGACCAACGCTGAGATGGGGAAATTTGGGCGATTTTTCAGAAATGAGGTTGCCGGAGGTGCCCTGAAGCCTGTTTACGTGACAATGTTTTCAGCGCAGATTCGCTTACTTGCTGCGGTGAGCATTGACCGCAACGGTTTAGAGATCGCAGAGGTTTCTGCGATTGGAGGCGTGTGGCTCGGACTAACGTCCAAGGTCCGTGGATCAATCTCCGGACTTCAGCACTTTGATGAAGGCATCCTGCGGGATGTTGACTTTGCCAAATTGCTTCATTTTTGCTTTACCCTTTTTCTGCTTTTCGAGGAGCTTACGCTTCCGGGAAATGTCGCCGCCGTAACATTTGGCGGTCACGTTTTTGCGCATGGCGCTGATGCTCTCGCGGGCAATGATGTTGCCTCCGATCGCGGCTTGGATGGCGACGACGAACATTTGGGTGGGGATGACTTCCTTGAGCTTGGCGGCGAGGTCACGGCCGCGGGCCTGCGCTTTGTCCTTGTGAACGATGGTGGAGAAGGCTTCGACGGATTCGCCGGCGATGAGCATGTCCATTTTGACCATTTTGGCGGGGCGGTAGCCGGCGTGCTCGTAGTCCATGGAGCCGTAGCCTTTGGTCATGGATTTCAGGCGGTCGTTGAAGTCGACGAGGATGTCAGCGAGGGGGACGGTGCCGGTGAGGAGGACGCGGAATTCGTCGATGGTTTCGGTGTTTTCCAACTCGCCGCGCTTTTCCATGATGAGCTGCATGGCGTCACCAATGTATTCGCCGGGGAGCATGATGAAGATGCGGACGATGGGTTCGCGGATTTCTTCGATCGCTTGCGCTTCGGGAAGGTAGGTGGGATTGTCGATGATGAGTTCCTCGCCGTCGGTCTTGGTGACCTCGTAGATCACGGAGGGGTAGGTGGAAATGACGTCCATGTCGAACTCGCGGCGGAGTCGTTCCTGGATGATTTCCATGTGGAGGAGTCCGAGGAAGCCGCAACGGAATCCGAAGCCGAGGGCGGTGGACGATTCGGTGGTGAAGGTGAAGGCGGCATCGTTGATCTGGAGCTTGCCCATCGCGATCTGGAGAGCCTCGTAGTCGGAGGTGTCGATGGGGTAGATGCCGGAGAAAACCATGGGGCGGATTTCCTTGAATCCGGGGAGAGGCTCGGGGCAGGGCTTGTCTTTGAGGGTGATGGTGTCGCCGATTTTGACTTCGGCAGAGGATTTCATGTTGGCGATGATGTAGCCGACGTCGCCGGTGACGAGCTTGTCGCACTTCTTCATCTTGGGGGTGAAGATGCCGGTTTCCTTGATCTCGTAGTTGGTGGGGGTGTGGAAGAGTTTGATCTTATCGCCTTTCTTCACCTCTCCGGAGACGATGCGGACGTAGGAAATGACGCCGCGGAAGGGGTCGTAGAGGGAATCGAAAACGGAGGCACGGAGGAGTCCGTCGGGGTTTTCAGTGGGAGGTGGGACGAGTTCGACGACGGCTTCGAGGATTTCCTGGATGCCGATGCCCATCTTGGCGGAGGCGGGGATGGCGTGCTCGCCGGGGATGGCGAGGATGTCCTCGAGTTGCTTGCGGCAGCGGGGGATGTCGGCGGCGGGAAGATCGATTTTATTGAGAACCGGGACGATGGCGAGGTTCTGTTCCATGGCGAGGTTGACGTTGGCCATGGTCTGGGCTTCGACGCCCTGGGCGGCATCAATGATGAGGATGGCGCCTTCGCAAGCGGCGAGGGAGCGGGAGACTTCGTAGGAGAAATCGACGTGTCCGGGGGTGTCGAGGAGGTTGAGCTTGTAGGTTTTACCGTCCTGGGATTTGAAGGCAAGGGTCACGGGGTGGGACTTGATGGTGATGCCTTTTTCACGCTCAAGGTCCATGGAATCGAGGTGCTGGGCCTGCGATTCACGCTGGGTGATGGTTTGGCATACCTCCATGAGTCGGTCAGACAGGGTCGTTTTGCCATGATCGATGTGAGCGATGATGGAGAAGTTACGGGTAAGTTCGACGGACACGGAAGAATGGTGAGTGGTGAATAGTGAATAGTGAAGGCTTTTGCAGGGCCTTGCGAGGGGGGAGATAAGGGGGTTTTACGGAAAATGAAAGAGTGGAGTGAGGGGATTGGTGCGGTGTATGATTCTCTTGAGGATCGCAAAAAGGAGGGGGTTTTTGAGGTCGACATGGAAATTGGGCTCGGGCTTAATCTTGTCGTGAAATTTTTTCGAGATGAATCCCTACTCTGGGGTTCCTAGTTGAAATTACTTCTCAGGGGCATCTGCCGCTCGCGGATCCCTCATTGCCTGTTCGTGCCGAGGATGAGGACCACTTCGCTGATTATGAGGATGTCTTGCAGTCTTTGCCGATCAAATTTGGGCAACGCAAAATATCGCAGATTTTTTGGCCCTACGACTCGCCTCCTCCTAAGGCGACCCTTTTCAATCCAAGGTATAAACTGAGTCGTCGAACGGTCACCTAGTTAATGACTTTGAGTTTTTCGTGGAGTTCGTCGCGGTAGGATTTGCCGATGGGGAGTTTTTTGTGGCCGGGACCTAGGTCGAGTTGGGTGCCGTCGATCTGGCGGATGGCGTGGAGGTTGAGGATGTAAGACCGGTGGATGCGGACGAAGTGCGGAGGGAGCAGGGTGGTGAGTTTTTGGAGGGTGAGGAGGCTGAGGATGGGCTTGGCTTTTTGAAAGGTGAAGGAGGCGTAGTTGCCCTGGGCTTCAATGAAGAGGAGGTCGGCGAGGTTGATGCGGTGGATGGTGGTGCTGTCTTTGAGGAAGAGGGCGTCGGGTTTGCCGGGGGCGTCGGCGGTGGTGCGGTTTTTGAGCTTGAGGACGGCTTTGGCGAAGCGGGCGAAGTCGAGGGGCTTGATGAGGTAGTCAACGACGTCGAATTGGTAACTCTCGGCTCCGAAGTTGGCACTGGCGCTGATGATGACGACGGCGGTGTTGCGGGGGAGGGCTTTTAGAAGGGAAACGCCGTCGATTCCCGGAAGTTGGAGGTCCAGGAAGACGGCGTCGAAGGCTTCGGTGGCGAGGAGGTGGAGGGCGGTGGAGCCGTTGTTGACCTTGAGGCAGTAGTCGATGCCTCCGATCTGGTTGAGGTAGGTTTCGACGAGGTCGCAGGTGAGAGGGTCGTCATCGACTACGAGGCATTTCATGATGCCCCGTAGGATAGACGGATTTTGGGGGAGACAGAAGCCTTAGCTTGGTTTGGGGATTAGTTGGCGGCGGCGGTGCCGTCGAAGTATTGCTGGATTTTGGGCCAGAGGTAGTCGGAGACGTTGCGTCCGAGTTTGAGGCCTTCGATGTTGTCAGCCTGGATGTGGTATCCGCCGAGGACGCGGGAGATGCCGGCGAGTTCGGAGACTTCGGTGAAGGTGGGGAGTTGGAGGGTGATGTCGCAGGAGGCGTGTTCGCTGCCGATCATCTCTGCGAGGGATTTGCCGTGGAGGCGTTGCATGGTTTCACAGGAGAATCCTTGCTCGGTGATTTCCCCGGCGTGGCGGGGCTCGATGAGGCCGCAGTGGTCGGAGCCGGTGAAGTGCTTGAGCATGCGGGCGCAGGCTCCGCTGATGGCGCTGTGGCCTGAGACGTATCCGGGGAAGGGCGGGGTGACGAAGTTGGCGGGGGAGTAGGGGTGCCACTTTTCGCCGGGGATGTTGATGACGCCCTTGCCGGGACCGGCCCAGCCTTGGATGGTCTTGCCGGTGAAGTAGTAGCGGACGAGGGTCCAGGGGCGGGAGGAGTCGTAGTAGCGTTTGGCATCCCAGGCGGCGATGAAGGAGTCGAGGGCGGTATTGCCGATGGCGAAGTAGAGTTTGATGTCGCGATCGAGGTCATTTTTGTCGCGTTGTGAGACGGCTTGGGCGAAGCGGAGCCAGTGGCCGGACTGGCCGGTGGAGCGTGGGCCGTCGCGCATGAATTCGACGATGGCTTTTTGTTCGGGGGTGAGGGAGGCATTGAAGTCGATGCATTCGAGGACTTCTTTGAGGAGTTGGTTGTCACCGACGAGGGGCGGGGGACCGGGGCGGAATTGGTCTGCGCTTTGAAGGCCGAAAGGTTTCACGCGATACCAGTGCGGGGTGAGAAAGCCGGGGGCAAAGGTGGAGCCGTCTTCGTTAACAAAGGGGATGGGCTGCCAGCGGTCGGGGTCGGTGATTTTGTCTGGGGTGTTGACCGGGCGATACATGGTGTAGTCGGAGTAGGGTTCTCCGTCGGAGCCAATTTCGTTTCCGAGTTGGTTGGCACCATCCTGGTGGCGCTGCATGAGGAGAGCTTTGGCGACGGTGTTACCAATGCCGACGGCGGTGGTGGTGTCGAGCGATTGGTCGCTGGGGTCGAAGCCCATTTTTTTCATTTCGCCGGTGAGGTAGTCTTCGAAGTGGGGGAGTTGATCGACGGTGGTGCGGTAGGTGGCGTAGGCGATGGCGGTTTCCTTGTTTTTGACAGTGCGCTCGCTGGCGGGGCGGCGGAGTTTGGCTCCGTGGGTGGTGCCGACAGCTTTGTCATCGTAGGCGGCCCAGGCATCGAACATGGCGGTGCAGGGGATGGCCATTTGGCGGGAGAGGATGGTTGGCATGGCGCCGACGCGTTCGACGTCGCGGGCGGAGGCTTCGAGGACGATATCGAGCCACTGGTAGGCGGCGGATGCTTTGTGGTCGCCGGGCTTCAAGTCGGGGACGATCTGGGCTTCGGCGCTTGGGGTGGAGACACCCAGAACGATCGAGGCGGCGCAGCACAGGGCGGCGAAACGGGAGGTGGATAAGATTGCCATAGTGGGGGTTTTCATACACCGGGGGAAGAGATGGGATCACGCGTGGATGGATGAACGGGGTCTTTCGTGGGACGAATGAACGGTTTCGTGGGATCAAGGGGTTGGCGATTTGTTGGGGTGATCTGGAAATTGCCAGAAGGACATGATCCGTGCAGACTTTCGGGGTCATTTGAAAGCCCGCCCGTCCAGTCGTCCCGGAGTCACTTGGAAGCAATCCTTCGCGGTGCGTTTCGCGGTGGTGTGGGCTCTTGTTTTGGGCGGGGCGGTGGGGGTGTCGGGTTGGTTGGCTCACCGGGATACGCGGCATCAGCTTTTGGGAAGTTTGCGGGAAACGGTGGAGCAGGATGCGCGGGTGATGGAGCTTCGTTTGGAAACCTGGCTGCGAACTCTGGGTGAGGATGTGCGGGCCGCATCGCGTTCACCGATGGTGGAGGAGTTTTTGGAAACACGGGGGACGGTCGATGAGGGACGATGGCGGGCCTTGGTAGAGGATGGTTTTGGTGCGGTTTTCGCGGGGAAGCCTACGTATATTCAGATGCGGCTCCTGGAGCTTGGAGGGGCGAATGAAGGGCGTGAGATTTTGCGCCTGGACCGTCGTGGCGAGGAGTTGGTGGTGACTCCGCGTGAGCAGCTTCAGGAAAAGGGAGGGCGGAGTTATTTCCAGGAGGCGCTCTCGCTGCCGGAGGAAGAGGTGTATTTTTCCGAGATCAATCTGAATCGGGATTTTGGCGAGATTACGTCGCCGTATCTTCCGACGATCCGGGCGGCGATTAAGATCGGAACTGTGCCGGGCCGACAGATGATGTTGATCATTAACGCGGACCTTCGGCTTCTCTTTGCGGAGTTGGAGAATCTGGCATCGCCCGGTTCGGAGATCTATCTGGCCGATGAGAAGGGGGATTTTTTGATGCACCCCGATGAGGGAGCAACTTTTGCTTCCGACTTGGGGCATGCTGTTCGTTTTACGGACGGCGGGGAAAACGGGGATTTGAGTGAGGAGCGTCGGATCCCGGCGGGGCAATGGCCGCGCCGGAGTCTCATGGTGAGAGTGGCGTTGAGAGATACGGCGTGGCGTCCGCAGGTGGAGCAATCGAGGTGGCGGGGGACTTGGACGACGGTGATTGCGTCGCTGGCGGGTGCGGGGGTGGCTTTGTTGATCGCGTGGCCATTTACGAGGAGATTGGGGAGGCTGGCGAAGGCGTTGCGGAGGTTTGACGGGAAGGAGGAATTGGATGCGGTGGCGCTTGCAGATGCGGGGCAGGATGAGATCGGGGTGGCGATTCAGCGGTTTCAGGAGATGGCGATCAAGGTGGGGGATCATGTGGAGGAGTTGCAGCGGGCGAGGGAGGATGCGGAGGCGGCGGAGGCCGCGAAGGAGAAATTTTTGGCGGTGATGAGTCATGAGATCCGGACGCCGATGAATGCGGTGGTAGGCTTGATCCGGGTGCTTGAGGAAAATGATCCCTTGGCGCGGCAGGAGCCGATTTTAAGGTCGCTGAGATCGTCGACAGATAATCTGATGACGCTGCTGAATACCGCATTGGACTATACGCGTTTGCAGGAGGGGGTGATCCGTTACGAGGCGGTGGACTTTGATGCGGCGGCGGTGGCCCGGGAGGTGATCGCGGCACTAAGGGCACTGGCGATGGGGCGGAGTTTGGCGCTGGAGCTGGAGGCGCCGGTGGCTCTTACGGTGCGTGGGGATCCGGTGCGTTTGCGTCAGGTGATGAACAATCTCTTAAATAATGCGATTAAGTTTACCGGGGAAGGATTCGTGAAATTGTCGCTGGAATGGGCTGACGATGAGCTGCAGGGCAGGGTGATGGATACCGGTCCGGGGATTCGCGAGGAAGACCGGGAGAGGATTTTTTCGCCCTTTTTTTCGAGGGTGGCGGGGAGTGATTCGACGGCGCCGGGGGCGGGCTTGGGCTTGTCGGTGTCGCGGGAAATGATTGTGCAGCAGGGGGGAAGTTTGGAGCTGGAATGTCCGGCTGCAGGAGGGGCGGAGTTTGTGTTTCGGCTGCCCTATCCCCGCACGACGGAGCGGTTGCCGGTTGAAGGGGGCGGCGAGTCTGCGGGGTGGACGTTTGAGAGAAATCTCCGGGTGCTTTATGCCGAGGATACGCCTTCGAATCAGGAGGTGATGAGGCTGACGCTGGAGGGAACGGGAATTAGGTTGAGCTGTGCGGGGACGGCAGGGGAGGCGCTGGAGATTTTTAAAGGAGGGGCGTTTGATCTGGTGATGGTGGATTTGCAGTTGCCGGATCGTTCGGGTGCGGAGCTGGCGGGGGAGATTCGGAGACTGAGTTCGGGGTGTCCGGTGATTGCGGTGACGGCGCAGTCATCGGCGAAGACTGATGATGAGGTCTCGGCGGCGGGGATTGGGGAGGTGATTTTGAAGCCATACAGCAAGGAGGAGGTGCTGAGGGTATTGGCGCGGTTCTGCTCCCCGGATCTTTCCGGGGCCTTGCGGGAGATTCATCCCGGGGACGGGGTGAAGGTGGGGAAGTTGGCCGGGTTGATGGCGCGGGAGTTTCGGGAGGCGGCGGAGGAGCTACGGCAGGTTGCGAGGGTGAAGGGGAGCGGCGGGGAGTTGGCGAAAACCTGTGGGGCCATCCGGCATCGTCTCGTCACGGCCCTTGCCCGCTTTCCTTTGAGGCGGGTAGATGTGGCGTTTGAGCGCTTGACGGATACCGAGGGCGGGGTGGATCCGGCGAGAATCGATGAGGTGTTGGCGGCTCTGGATGAGGCGGCCGACAGGATGGGCGGGCTGGCTTGAGTTTTTTGTCGAAGCCGGGGAGTTGTGGAGTGGATTTCGAGGAGTTGGGATTTTGGAGCCTCTCCGGAGGGATCCCCGCGGAATTTTCATCTACGCTCTGGATTTGGCGTTCCACTTACTGACATTTTTAATTTTGTTCACAAATGGTTCGACGTGTTACTCACATTCTAGGTGATGGACAATTTGGGCGCGACTTCCGGATTCTCAGTTAGATTGTTTTCAATGAGTAGATTATCTCGATTCCTTGTTGAGGGCTCCGAGTTCAGCATTCTGAAAAGTTATTCACATCTCCGTATGAGCGGCCAAAAAGTTGAGTGACGGAGGCTGGATTTGGGGGTCCAAAAGGATCCCAAAACATGGATTCTCAATGGGTTCTTAGGGTGAATCGATTGGGAGCCAAGGCACACCACGAGTCAGTCGGAGACTTTAGAATGCCCGTTTGGAGGGGGAGATCTTCTGCTGAAGCTCTGGAGAGAGGCCGCTTTGGGGAAGCCAGGCGGCGGCGGCTTCGGGGTTCTTTTCGAAGAAGGTGCGGCCGGTGTTGAGGAGGGCGCTATTGCGGGCGTTTTCATCGGAGATGGTGGAGGCCCATTCAATGCCGACGGCGGGGTCATCGTGAACGACGCGAGTGGCGTAGCCGTAGGTGGCGGCGTCTTTTTCGGCACCGGAGAGGGAGGAAATTTGATGGGCGGCGGCTTCGGGATCCTGGCCGGCCCAGTTGGAGAAGGTGGAGCCAATAGCCCGATTTTTGCTGTCTCCCTCAGCAAGCGTTTGAGCCCACGAGAGGGCTTCTTTGGGATTATTTTTGGAGATTTCTTCGGCGACCTTGGAGGTGGCTTCTCCTTTAAGGGGGCCTCCGGGGACGTTTTGAGCCCATTCTTTTGCGGTTTCGAGATTGCCGTTTTGGAGGATGGCTCCGGCGGTGATGTGGATCATTTTTCCGGCATCTTTGTCACCGTTGGCGTGGCGGACCGTGGCGAATTCGGCGGCGAGATCCGGATTTGCATCGGCGAGGCCGAAGACGGCGCCCCACTTCATGTGATTGCCACCGTTTTGCACTTCCGGGGTGAGGCTGTTGAAGTAGGCGAGGGCGTTGTCGGGGTCGGCGCTGGCCCATCCAGCGAGGGTGGCGGCCATGTCGCGCTTGGGGGTGTCGGCTCCGTTGAGGACGGCTTCCTGCCCGGCGAGAGCTCCCCAGGCGTAGTGGAATTCGCGGAACTCGGGGGAGTCCTGGGGGAGGTGGTCAATTTGTTCGCGCATGAGTTTGGCGTTTTCCGGGGTCATGCCTTTGAGGAGTTCGGAGAAGGCGAGGCGGCGGGCGATGGGGCCTTTGGCGGTGCGGAATTCTTCGCCAAGGAGGGCGATGTCTTCGTCTGAGAGGTGGGTGGAGCCCAGAAGGGAGGCGATGTCGTGGTTGCGGGAGGAAAGTGGGTTTTCTGAGGAATGGCGGGCTCCATTTTCAGGGGAGGGATTTGTGCGCCCGGAGAGTGGAAGGGTTGAGGGGGCGGATGAATCGCGGGAATTCCCGGAGGATGCCTGGTGGTCGGGGGAAGAGCTTGAGCCGACGTAGAATGCTCCTGCGGCAACGGCGGCCCAGATGGCGTGATGGAGGTGTTTCATTTTTTCAGGTGGTTCCGAAGGAGTGCGTGGGCGACGTCATCGGTGGTATCGGCGACGTGGAAGATGAAGTCGTTACTGAAGAGGCCGGTGGCGTTTTGCACCTGGAGGAAGTGGGTGCCGCTGGGCGGGAGGGTTTCGAGTTCGATGGTGATGGTTTCTGCTTCGCCTTTTTGGAGGGTGGCGGGAACGCGGTGGCCGTTGACGATGACGTGGGCTTCCTTAGTTAAGTGGCGGGCGTTGAGCGTCATGACTTTGTTGTCGGGGGTGAGGATGGGGAACTCCTGGCGGCCGCTTTGTTCGTGAATGGGGCTGAGGGTCCAGAGAGCTGGCTGGGGGAAGAGGAAGCCGGAATGGGCTCCGTGGCGGGCGGTGAAAGTGCCGATGAAGGATCCGTCTCTGGCGAGTTCTAGGAGTTCCCTGCGGGTAAATTGACGTCGGTTGCCATCGACTTCGATGTAGTGGTTATTTTGAAATTGGAGGGTGAGTTGGGGAGGGGTTTGGCCGGGGAAGAAGGCCTCGACTTGAAGGACGGTGGCGCCTTCCTGTGCCGATGATTCGAGGGCGGGAAGGAGGTCGTAGGTGAGGGAGAGGGCGGCGGTTTTGCGGGTGAGGGTAAGTTGTCGGGCGAAGGTCCCGGAGTATCCGGTGCTGCCCTCGAGGACCATGTCCCAGACGGGATCGAAGCGGGCCTTGTTCTTCCAGGAGAGGCGCCAGAGGGCTTTCTCGGGAATGCCTTCGTCGGCGATTTTTCGGTAGAAATCGAAACCGATGATGTTGAGCCGGCCTTGCGGGAGGATGAGGAAGCGGTCGTAAGCACCGCGCCAGGTGGGAACGTCCATGCCGGTGCCGGGGGTGTTGGTGCTGACGAGAAAGGGCATGCGGTGGCAGTCGCCGCAGACGTTGGGTTTGGGGGAGCCTTCGTGGTTGCCTCTGAGGTGGAAGAGTTTGAATCCTTCTTCCGCGCGTTTGGAGAGGACGTTGGTGTAGGCCCGTTTTTGGGCGGGAGGGTAGGGGATGCCGAGGAGAAAGCGGGAGATGTAGTAGCGGTCGTTGCGGTCGAGGAGGTCTCCATGGCCGATGGTGCTACCTGGGAGGGCCATGGTGGAGCTGAGGGCGCTGTCAACGACGTGGCGGACGGCGATTTCCGGTCCGCCTGGCTCGACATTGGGCGGGGAGTTGCCGGAGACGTTGGCGCTATTGTTTCCTCCGTAGGGATCCCCGGGAATGCCGTCCCAGTGGAAGGGGGCGGTGTCGATGAGGCCACGAAGCGGCATCGTGATACGGGGCTGGATTTGGTTTCCGCCGGAGACGATGGGGGTATCGAGGACCCAGAGGAGTTGGTCGGTGTGGCCGTCGGGGTGGCAGCTGGCGCAGGCGAAGGTTCCGCTGGAAGAAGCGCTGGCGGCATTGAAGGCGATGCGTCCGCGTTTGAAGGGGGGCGGGGTGGGGTCGTCGAGCGTGATGGTGTTGGTGACGATGGGCTGGGCGGGGTTACGGAGGTCGACGAGAGAGAGGGTGTTGTCGACGGCATTGAGGACCCAGGCTTGGGCGGGCGAGCCGTCTGGGTTGGGTTGCAAGGCGATGCCCCGGGGGGCATGGCCGACATTGACGTGGCCGAGGTGTTGACCGGTGGCGGTGTCGAGAAGGAAGAGCCTGTTCGAGCTGGCGGCGGTGGCGACGAGGGTTTTGTCGTCCGGGCTGATGGTGACGGCGAAGGGGGTGGCGAAGGCTTGCGTGGGGATGAGCTGTTCGGAAGGGAGGGGTTCGAGGTCGATGAAGGTAGGTTTGGCGGCTTTGTTGTTCGGGAAATTGACGCGGGTGATTTGGTTGAGAAAGGGCCGGTTTTGGAGTTCGGCGAGGCCGTGCTTTTTGGTGCCGGCTCGTCCGTTGACGTGATTGCGGGCATCGGTCTGGGCGATGAAGACGGAGCCTTTGGAGTCGACGGCGAGGCCGTAGAGGAGGGTGCCGAGGGAGTTGACGGTTTCGATGAGGGAGTCGGTTTCGGTGTCGAAGATGAAGAGATCTTTGTCGGGAACGTCGGGGTGTTTGACGATGTCGAGGACGTGGCCGATTGAGAGGACGTTGTTGTTGGCGATGGAGTGTTGGTGGGCGTCGAAGGTCACGAGGTCGCCGTCGATCTTACTGCCGCCGGAGAGTTGGGTTTTGTTGTTGGATTCGAAGGGGAGGACGTAGAGTTTTCCGTTGCGAACGGTGATGGCGCGAGGGTCCTGGGCGGGGATGACGAGGTAGTTGGTGATGCGGCGGGAGGCGACGTCGATGATGGCGATCTTGTTTTCGGAAGAGAGGGCGACGTAGGCTTTTTGGTTGCTGGCGAAGGCGATGCCGACGGGTTCGTCGAAGTTGGTAGTACGGGTTTCGAGGTCGAGATCCTGGATGGTGGAGATGACGTGGAGGTGGGTGGGGCTGTCGGGGTTGGTGTCGATGACGCTGACGGAGTCTGAGATGTGGTTGCTGACCCAGAGTTCCTGGCCGTCGGGACGGATGGCGATGCTGACGGGGTCGATGCCCACGGGAATGCGTTTTAAAATATCTCCGCTTTTTGTGTCGATGACATCGACGGTGTCGGCGGGGGTATTGACGACGAAGAGTTGGTCCTGGTGGAGGACGATGGGTTTGAAGTGGGGGCTGAGGAAGGAGGGGTGGCCCACTTTGGCGGGAGCGGGCGGGGTGGTATCGGGAGATGGGCGGGGTGGCTCTTCGAGAGCAGGCAGGAGCCAGATCCCGACGATGGAAACGGTGGCAAAGAGGAGACCTGGAATGAGGCGGTTCATGGGAGCTGCATTATTTCCTGATGCAATAGATGCGGGCGGAGGTGCGGATGATGAGGTTCTTTCCGGCGATGGCGGGAGTGGCCATGCCCATGTCGTCTTCGGCGAGTTGATTGGTGTGGAGAAGTTCAAATTCCTTCCCTGCTTTGCAGACGTTGGTGCCGCCGTCTTCGTTGAGGCAGAAGATTTTTCCGTGGTAAGCCCAGGGTGAGACCGTGAATCCGGTGGAACCGGGGAGGCGTTGTTTGCCGTAGATTTCTGCTCCGGTCTTGGGATCGAGGGCCGAGAGGTAGCCGCGGTCGAGGAGGATGTAGAGTTGATCTTGATAAAGGAGGGTCGAGGGATTGTAGGGGGCGATGTTCCAGTTGCTCCAAGCGATGAATTCGTTGGAGCTGTCTTTTGCAGTGACTGAGATGTCTCCTTTGGCACCGGGGCGGATGGCATAGACCGGGCGGGCCTTGTCGCCGACGTAACCGGAGGAAAGGTAGAGGAAGCCATCGTGCGAATAGGGAGTAGCGATGGTGATGCTGGACATGCCTTTGAAGGACCAGAGGGCCTTGCCGGAGAGGTTGTAGGAAACGGTGTGACCAGAGCCGGGGACGATGATTTCGGTGCGTTCTTCGTTTTGCCAGATGTAGGGATTCGACCAGTTGGATTTTTCCTCGCGGGGTGTTTTCCAGACTTCCTTTCCGGTGGCTTTCGCGAGGGCGGTAAGGGAGGAGCTTTCTTCGTTGTCGTTGACGAGATAGAGGTGGTCTTGATGGAGGACGGGTGAGGAGGCGGTGCCCCAGCCGAAGCGGGTTTTGTAGGCCGGAACTTCGTGGGTCCAGATGAGGTTCCCATCGAGATCAAGGGCGTAAAGTCCCTGGCCGCCGAAGAAGCAGAAGAGGTGTTTGCCATCGGTGACGGGGGTCTCGGAGGCGTAAGAATTTTTTAGATGGATGGAGGACCTGGGCTTTCCGCGATGGACTTCCTTGTCCCAGAGTATTTTTCCAGAATCGAGGTCGAGGCAGAGGACTTTCCAGAGATGATCCGTGTCGGGAATTTTGAGGCGGTTGCCTCCAAAGTAGAGGCCCTTCTTCGGTCTCTCGGTCTCTCCCAAGTTGACGACGGTGGTGAGGAAGACACGATGACCCCAGACAACGGGGCTCGACCAACCTCGGCCGGGGATGTCGGTTTTCCAGGCGACGTTTTCGGTATCGGACCAGGTGTCGGGAAGATCGGGATTTTCAGAGACTCCACGCGAATCTGCACCACGGAAGGCGGGCCAGTTTTCCTGGCCGATCAGCGGGAGCAGGAGGAAGGAGAGTAGTATCAGTGGACGCATGACAAAAAACGGTTCCCATAAGAGAACCGTTCTTGAGGCCGAAAAGCGATCAAAGAGTGATGGGATTTTGGCCGCGGCCCAATTCTGGTCAAAAAAGTAGGGAGAAGGTGTCGAGTCGGTTTGCGGCTCGACATCGATCTTATGGTTCCATTAGTTCTGATCTATGGATGGGCGAAGTTCCAGGAAGAGATTCAGAAACTGTCGGCGGTGAAGCAACCCATCGACATCTCTGCGATGACGGGTGCCGGCGGTGTGATCGGGTTCTTTGTGGTTTGCGCTTACCCGATCGTGAGCCTGATTTTGGTCAAGCAAGCCGCGTCAAAAATAACGCTGAAGTAAGGGCAGGTTCCGGAGAGCATCACTAACCGCGGCGGCGTTCGAGCATGATCATCATCATGAAAGAGAGGATGAGGTTGAGCTCTTCGCGCGGGGAGAGCTCGTTGTTGAGTTTCTCGATAATGAATTTTCCTTCGAGGAAGGCGGGTTGCTTGGTGAGGCGCATCGTGGCTTGACCGCCGGTTTTGGTAGCACCGTAGCGGGGGTGAAAGAGGTAGCCGGTGAGGAAGCCGAGAACTGGAATTGCTCCGAGAAGGCCGTCGAAAAATTTGGAGGCGGGGTTCTCTTCGCGGATGGTGTAATCGACGTTATCGTCACCCGGTTTGAAGACGTCGTAATGGGCTTTGAAGATGCTGCGCCAGCCGCGTCGGCCGACGGAGCCGAGGTCGAGGCCGACGGCATCGGTGAAGTGGTAGCGGGCGGACCAGTCGATGACCTTCTGGGTTTTGATTTCAGCAAGAAGAGTGGTCTTGTCTTTGTCGGTGAAGATTTCGACGTGCTCGCGGAACTTGAACATCTTCTGCTTGGTGAAGCAGACGATGCGTCCGGCGGAGTCGGTGACGGTGGCCTGGCTGGCGAGGGCGAGGATCTTGAACGAAAGTTTGAGGGGCCATTGCAGGCCTGCCATTTGACGGGCGATGTCGTCGGTGGCGGGAATGGCCTGAGCTTCGGGAGCGGAGTATGGGTTCTGTTCGTTCATGGCTTGGTTTTGAACTTCAAATGAGCAAAGCGCAACAGGCATTGCTGTGAATATGAAAATGTTAGTCGTCGAAAGTCCAAACTCTTTTCGGGCCCAGGTCTTCGAGAAAGCGGGTGGCACCTTCTTGCAGGGCGAGGCGGCGGGCGGTGGCTCCGAGGTCCTCGACAAGGGTTTGGCAAAGGTCATCGGAATGGGTGATGACGAGGAGTTGGGAAGAGTTGCGGGCGAAGTTGATGAGCTCGACGAGGGCTGGGTAGAGCGAGGGGTTGAGGCTGTTTTCGGGTTCGTTGAGGACGAGAAGCGAGGGAGGTTTCGGGCTGAGGAGGGCAGCGCAGAGGGCGATGAACTGGAGGGTTCCGTCGGAGAGTTCAGGGCCGGTGACGGGGCGTCTGAGGTGGGGCTGGGTCCAGCGAAGGGTCATCCCGGATTCGTTGGCAGTGACTCCGAGGTGGTGGTCGGGGAAGGCGAGTTGGATGAGGCGGGAGAGGGTTTCGCGGTTGCTTGATTCGTTAATGGTTTGAATGGCGGCGGCGAGGTTGTCGCCATTTTCGGAGAGGATGGGGGCCCAGGCGCAGGGGGAGGGCTGGCGGAGGGGGGAGGCGGCATCGTGCCGGAAGTCATCATAGAATCGCCAGGTGAGGATGGCTTCACGGACGACGGACAGGAGCGAGTGGCTGGTGTGATCGCGGATGAAGGAGACGAGGGATTCGTTGTGAGGAATCTTGCCTGCCCAATCTTTACGTGAGTGGCGTTCGCGGCCTCTGGAAAGGGATTCTTTTTTGAGGTCGGGATCTCCTTTGAAAAGGGTGGGGTCGTCGGGCGAGCTGGGAACAAGGCCGAAGATGAGTTGCCAGCGGAAGTCGACGGCTTTCAGGTCGATGCTGACTTCTTTGCGTTTCGGCGGACCCGGGGTGGGGCCGGCGTAGAGGCAGCTCTGGGTGCCTCCTTCGGCAGCCATGGTTTGAGGAAAGGTGCCTTCGGCGAGGGAACCAAAGAGGCGGAGGGCTTTGTAGAGGTTGGATTTCCCAACCCCGTTCGCGCCCTGGACAACAGTGAGGGGAGCGAGTTTGAGGGAGAAGTCGGCGAGGGAGCGATAGCCCTGGATTTGAAGGGAATGAATCATCGCGCGCGTCCCTCGGAGTGCGGGTTAACCACGATCACCCCGGCGGGTCACTTCAGCCTGTTGTTTTTCGTCAAGGCCACTGGTGGAGAGCCATTGTTTGGCGGCTTCGGGGTCTTTGCGATAGTAAACGCGGGCGCTTTCCATGACGGCCCGTTGGCGGGTGTCTTGGTTGGTGATGGTGCCGGCCCAATCGAGGGCGGCCGCGGGATCTTCCCAGGCGATGCGGTTGGTATATCCGTAGGCGGCGGAGTCGCGTTCGGGGGAGGAACTCATGCTGTTGAGTTTGCCAGCGGCGGCTTCGGGGTCGTCGCCGGCCCACTCGCGGAAGGAATTCCAGAGGGCTTTGTTTTTGGTGTCGCCTGCGGGAAGGGTGGTGGCCCATTGGGTGGCGGCGACGGGGTTTTCATCGGCATATTCGCGGGCGACGCGGGAGATGGCGGCGGCTTGCATGGGTCCGTCGGGAATGGTGGTGGCCCATTGGGCGGCATCGGCCATATCGCCGGAGCGAAGAACTTCACGGGCGGCGAGGTCAATGAGCTTACCGGCATCGCGGTCTCCGCTGGCGTGGCGGTCGAGGGCAAACTGGACGGCAAGATTGGGATCGGCATCGGCGAGTCCGTGGGCTGCGCCCCATTTGAGTTCATTGTTATTTTTCTCCTCGTCTGAGAGGCCGTTGTAGTAGGCGAGGGCGGCATCGGGATCCGCTCCGGCCCAGCCGGCGAGGGTGGTGGCCATGTCGCGTTCCTTGGTTTCGGCGCCATTGAGGACGGCTTCCTGTCCGGCGATCGCTCCCCAGGCGTAGTGGAAGTCGCGAAATTCGGAGCTGTCGGAATCAAGGTGGGCGATTTGCTCGCGGATGGTTTTGGCGTTCTCAACGGTGAGGCTGGCGAGGAGTTGGCCGAAAATTTCGCGGCGCTCGATGGGGTTTCTGGCGTTGCGAAGGTCGAGCCCGAGTTGGCTGATTTGGGCTTCCGAGAGGATGGTGGTGCTGGTAGCTAAAGTCTCTTCGTCGGTCCGGTTGCGATCGGAACGGGCTGAGCTTCCTTTTTCGTTCTCCACATTGCGGTTAGAGAGCCCGGGGGCTGAAGAAGTTGATTCGCCGGTGTCGGAGTTCTGAGTCCCGGTTCCGGAACGGGATTCACTGACAAACTGTGAGCCTAGAATGAATGAGACGAGTGCCACGATGGCCCATCCGACGTGGATAAAGTGCGATTTTTTCATAGGAAACGAAAGGAAGTCGTTTTTGGAACGGTTACTATTGAGTTATTCTTTCAGTCGGTGAATTTGGTTTTTGGCGGCGGGGAATACACTACTTTAAACTCATGAAAATTCTCCCGCTCCTCTTGCTGTCGCTCTCGCCCGTTTTTAGTCAACCTGTTGGAGTGGGCGCAAAGCCGGTCGAAGGTGCGGAGGTGATCTTTGATGGCACCCGCAAGATGCTGGATGAGAAGTGGACTTATTGGGAGGGGCCGCGCTTTGCTTCCGAGTTGCCGATCAAGTGGAAGATTGTCAAAGACCCGGTTGATGAAGGTTCGGTTCTGATGACGGATGATCCAGCGGCGGCCGGCGGGAAGTATGGTACGGCGGATGTGGTCACGAAGAAGAAGTATCAGGACGTCCGACTTCACGTGGAGTTCCTGATCACCAAAGAAGGTGGCAACAGCGGGGTGTATCTGCAGAACCGGTTCGAAATCCAGGTGCTCGATGGCGACAAAACCAAGCACGGAATGGGCGCGGTGATCAATGAAACCGAGTCGCCCTATGACTCCTACCTGGGGCTGGGGAAGTGGAACGCTTACGACATTGTTTTTAAGGCGGCCCGCTTTGGTGTGGACGGAAAGATGACCGGGAAGCCGAAGGTCACGATGTATTTCAACGGCAAGAAGGTTCATCAGGAAGTGACGATCAATCAGGTGTGGGGCGGGCCGAATTCCGGTCTTGATGGTGGGAATGATGGAGGGAAGGGCATTACGAATCAGCCCGGCGGTCTGAAGCTGCAGTGCGAAGGTCACGATGTTCGTTATCGCAATATTTGGATCAAGGAGCTGAAGCTGGGTGACAAGGGGACGAATTTCTAGAGTGGGCGAAGAATGAAATATTGTCAGCCCGGGGGTCGTCTCTATGGGTATGACAAAATTTGCGTTTCTGTTAGGTGGTCTTTTGGCCCTGCCCGTTTTTGGTGCTCTTGAGGTGAAGGATACCGAGGGGAAGCACCTCGATGTGCTTTCGGATGGCAAGGTCGTGGCGCGCTACATGTATGAGCACGACACCTCAACGAAGGAGCGGCATCACGAGACTTATAAGCCGTATCTGCACGTCTTCGATGCGGAGGGGACGGTCCCGATCACCAAAGGTGCGGGCGGGCAGTTTACCCACCATCGCGGGATTTTTATCGGGTGGAGCAAGATCGAGTTTAATGGCAAGAAATACGACCGCTGGCACATGAGCGGTGGGGATATTGTGCACCAGAAATTCACCTCAAAGGAGGTCAAGGATGGTGCGGCAGTGGTAACCTCCGTAACGCATTGGATGGATGAGAAGGGGAAGGCGTTTCTCGAAGAGGAGCGGACGATGACGGTGAGCGAGGGCACTCACGGTGGCCGGGCCTTGATCGATTTTCACTCCAAGCTGACTCCACTGCGGGGTGATGTTTTTTTGAAGGGTGATCCCGAGCATGCCGGAATTCATTATCGTCCGGCTGATGCGGTGGATAAGAAACTGACCAAGTATGTTTATCCGGAAGGGGTGACCGACGTGAAGAAGGTGAAGGATCTCGCCTGGGTCGCGGAAAATTACACGCTTGATGGCAAGCAATATGGCGTGGTGCATCTGAACCACTCCACCAATCCCAAAGGCACCCGTCACTCGGCATACCGGGACTACGGGCGTTTTGGAGCGTTTTTTGAGAAGGAGATCAAGCAGGGTGAGTCGTTGGAAATCAACTACGGCTTCCTCATTCTGGACGGAGAGCTTCCGAAGCAGGGAGAGATTCAGAAGGTGTGGGAGGGGTGGGGGAAGTAGGGTCTATGGACCGACTTCACTTTGCATCACCTTGTCATGGGATTCTTCCTTGGTGACGGTGCCTTCTTTGGGTGAATCACTCTTGAGGGTTTGTGAAACCTCAATCGTATAGGGAGAATCTTTGAAGTGCTCAGCGATCCTTTTCCCAATGTCTGCAGCCTCCCGCTCGGGCTTTTCGAAGTGCTCAGTGATCTCGCGTTGCTCGCGGGTGGGACCGCGTTTACAGGATGTGAGGCTTGGAGCGATGACCAAGGCTGCTACAACCAAGAAGGTCTTCGCGTGTATGAGCGAGAGGTCTGGTATGGCTACTTGGACGTTTCGGTGATCTCGAGATTGCGGAAGGAGATCGCCATGTCTTTACCGGCGTGGAGCTGGAGGCCGAGGGGGCCTTTGTCTTTGGAGGTTTCGGAAGTGTAGGCCACTCCTTCGACACCATTGAGCCAGGTTTTGTAGACGTTCCCTTTGACCTCGATTTTCAGGGTATTCCAGTCCGTGGCTTTGACGGCGGCGATGGCTTCCTTGCCTTCGACCGGATAACCCTTGCCCGGGATGTAAGGAGAGGCGGTGAGGTCGCGCTTGAGGGATCCGGAGATGCCGATCTGGATCTGGTCGTGGTCGCCTTTCAGCATGACGCCGGAGTCGATGGTGCCCTCGCCGTTTTTGTATTCGAGAGTGAGGGTGAAGTTGGTGAATTCCTTGGTGGTCCAGAGGACGGAACCGGCTTTTTTGGGGCCGGACTGGCAGTGAATGGTGCCGTCCTTGACGGTCCAGTGCTCGACCTTGCTCTTGGAATCGACCCGCCAGTTGGAGAGGTCTTTGCCGTTGAAAAGTGGTTCGGCGTTGGCAAAGGCGGTAAGAGCAAGGAACAGTGGGATGATGCGCATAGTGGGAAGGATACGGAGGGATGGGAGTGGATTCAGCACAAAAAGTGAGCTTGCCGAAAGATAGGTTGAGAATGGCAAGAATATTTTCGCAACTCTTTGAAAAACGGTGGGTTCAATGATGTGGGTCTTTTTACATCCCGCACTCACCACCATGAAAAACTCCACGATGCTCCCTCTTTTCGCAGTGACAGCTGCCGCAGCCTTCGGGCTGGGGTGGGTTGTCCGACCGGACTCCGGTAATTCTGCAAATTCTGCAAATTCCGCAAGCTCAGGCCAAAACGGGAGCCAGAATGGTTCGCAAGGATCCGGGCGAGTAGCTTCGAGCGGCCCGCGTGGTGGCGAGGCAAATGAAGGTCCGGAAGGGGCGTTTCTTGCCCGCTTTTTGATCAACGGAGAGATTTCAGCTGATGATATGAAGGCGGCAATCAAGGAGATGTCGGAGACCAATGATCCCCTCTTGCGCCAAAAGATGTTTGCGCTCCTCCTGGAGAATTTGACGCCTGAGAATGCCAAGGACGCCTTTCTTGCCCTGCAGGAGAATCGTCGTGGAGGCGGCCCGATGGGGCGTGACAACGACGAGGAACTGCGGCTTTTGGCAAATGCCTGGGGTCGCCTTGATGGTGCTGATGCAGTCGCTGCGTTGAAGGAAATTCAAGCGGCCCAGGGTGAAGACGGTGGTGATCGTGGCCGTGGCGGCCGTGGTGGCCCCGGAGGGATGGGTGGTGAGATGGCCAGTGTGTTGGCAGGTTGGGCCACCGTTGATAGCGGCGGTGCCATTGCCTATATGAACGGACTTGAAGACTCGCGCGAGAAGCAGATGGCGGGCTTTGGAATTCTCCAGGGAATGTTGGTGAATGGAGTCGGCGAGGCCATGGGCTTCATCCAGTCGCTTCCCAAGACTGAGGACGGAGATCGCACGAAAGGGTTTTATATGGCCATGGTGACCGGCGAAATGCTGGAGCAGGGTCTGGATGCCGCCAAGGACTGGGCGGATACCGTGACCGATCCCGATTTGCGTTCGGGAGTTCTGGCCCGTGTTGCGATGGAAATGATGCGTGACGACCGCGAGGGCGCGGCAGCCTGGCTGGCGAAATACGGGGATGAAGAAGCTGCAGCTCCAGCAGTGAGCCGCCTCGCTGATTCCTGGGCAGACGAAGACCCGAAAGCGGTGATTGACTGGGCAGCCGATCTTTCGGGCATAGCAAAGGCGGGAGCTTATGAAGAAGCGATGGGCTCATGGGCGCGTAAGGATCCCGAAGCAGCAGGAGAATTTTTAGGAACTTTACAGGCTTCGGCCGAACGTGATGCGGCGGTGGAAGGATACGCCACTCGCGTTTCCCGCGAAGATCCGGTTGCGGCCATGGAATGGGTGGAGACGATCGGAAATGAAGATCTCCGTCAGGAAGCCATGGTGGATGTCGCGCGCGACTGGTATCGCAAAGACGAAGCGGCCGCAAATACCTGGATCGCAGCCAGTGGTCTCTCCGAAGAAGTCGTCAAGACGATCACCGAACCGTCCCGTGACTTTGGTCGGGGAGGTCGTGGTGGCCCCGGAGGGCGCTAGATTGCCTCTTGAAATCGTCTCCGAATGGCGGAGACGATCAGGGTAAGGAGTAGGACGAGAGAGCTCCGTGGGGCTTACTTGAGTTGGACGGGAGGAGCTCCGGTGATTTGGAGTTTCTTGAACTTTGCGGTGAGAACGAGGGCGTTGGCGGCAGTGGCGTTGAGACGGGGGCCGGCGCTGTAGTCTTGCGAGTTGTTGTCGCGATTGGGCTGGTAGTAGAAGTTACCTTCTGGGGTGTGGGCCATGGCGAAGTGCCAGCGGTTGTAGTCCATGAGTTTGCGAAATTGGACCGGGTCAGCGAGAGCACCGAGGCCGGTCCAGGCGAGTCCAAGCAGGGGGGATCCGTGGGTGTCGGGGAAGGTCTTGGGGTAGCTCCCGATACAGCTGGCAGTGAGGAGGGCGAAGTCGCGATACTCTTTGCCACCGACGGGGCTGACGTGGTGGGCGAGGGCGGTGATGCCGGTGCGTCCCATATCGGCGTAGCTGGGGTTTTGGCGGCCGCCGTCTTTATACCAGACGTAGCCAATGTCGTTGGTGCCTTTGGCGACGAAGTCGTGGGTTGCGCGGAATTGATCGGCGGGGACCTCAAGGCCGCAGCGCATCATCATTCCGAGTGCCATTTTGGCCTGCATCGTGATGGCATTGATGGCGCCGTAACCATTGCCGCCGGGCTTGTCGGCCGGGCGATGTCCCCAGCCACCGTTGGCCATTTGGGCTTTGAGGAGCCAGGCCTTGATCTCTTCCAACTCGGGCTTGATCCATTCCGCGCGGGTCAGGATGTAGTATTCGCAAAGAGCGGTGCCGTAGAGGGTGTATTTCCAACAGTCGAGTCCGCGGTAGTCGATCTTGTCGTCGGTGTTGTTGGCGAAGGTTTTCATTGTCTTGTCGATGGCGGGGAGGAAGTCCTTGTTCCCGCTGCCGAGGAGGGCCAGGACGGCGAAGGCATCGGCGTCGGGACGTCCGCTCCAGAGTCCATCGGCGCGCTGGGTTTTTAGAAGGTAGGCGTAGGATTCCTTGAGAATGAGATCAGTCTTGGGACAATCGTAGGGGAAGGTTTTGGAGAAGGATCCGTAGCGGGCGGGGAGGTCGAGGATGACTTGAAGCTTGGATTCTCCGCGTTGAATCTGGAGGGCGAGCTTGCTTTTGAGTTTTCCTTGGGAAGTTTCGAGAGCCTGGCCGAATTCCATCATGGGACCTTCGTAACCGAAGAACTTGGGACCGTATCCGAATTTGTGGGGCTCGGTGAAGGCGGTGCCATTGACTCCGAGGATTCGGTCGCCGGCTTGAAGCTTATTGTGAGCGGGAGTGTCGGGGAAGATGTAGGCGATTTCGAACTCGCGGGGGCGATCGAGGAGGATTCTGGCGCGGGCTCCGGTCACTCCGAGATTGATGAACCATCCTCCCGCTTCGGCATCGGAGGGAGCGTTGGTTTGCTTGTTCCAGGTGGCGTTCTTACGCAGGGCGTGGGCCGGGAGAGAGGCCAAAATCAGGAAGAAGATGAGCTGGAGTCGGAGAGGTATCACTTCGTCATTATGTAGAGAAGGTGACGCAGGGAGAGGCTTAATTTTCCGATGTGGAGATCTTAGGAGCAGCAAGAAATTGCTTCGCAGCCCAGGCCGCAGGCGGCTTTGCCTCCGAATGAACAGCACGTGAAGTTGTCGCAACAGGACTGGCAACGATTGCGCTCATCCGTGGACTTTCGCTGTTCTTCGAGCTGGAGCGCAGCGATGCGTTCCTGTTGTTCGTGAGCCATCTTGTCGATGGCCAGAAGAGGTTGATGGCGGGCGAGGGTGCTGGAGAGGATTTGCTCGATGGCGCTTTGTTCGCGCATCATTTCGACGACGTCGGAGGTGGGAAAGCGAACGGTGTTGAGAAAGAAAGTGGCCCGGTCAGTCATGCTATTTACGGCTTTGCCGAGGTATTTGGCGGCGAAACGGCGGAGGCCTTTTTCGTCCTGGCGGTCGTCTTCGAGTTTGGTGGCCAGTCCGCATACCGTGACGGCGGCGGCGTATTGGGCGTGGAGTCCATCTTTGAAGAGGGGCTTGGGGACGGAGATGGGATTGCCGCAGGTGCTTTGGGCAGGGAGGGGATTTGGCGATTTTGGCGGGCTTGCTCTTCTTGGGGATTGGGGCCTTTCTCTTCTATCTGGGGTATCGGGCGAGGCATGATGAGGGCTAGGGAGGTGGCTCGGACTGGTGGGTTACTCGGACTAAAGTCCAGGCTCCGTAGGTTTACCGGTCTCGAGGGAGCGGCGGCCGGCTTCGAGGATGGCGGTGGTTTCGCGGGTGCTTTGGATGGTGGCGAGGTTTTCGCGCTTCCCGAGAATGAAGTCGGCGATGCTTTGGTAGCCGTAGCAGGATTGGCCGGCGAAGTGGCCGTTGGAATCGGGGGTGTAGCGGAAGAAGAGGGGGTTGGGGCTTTGGTAGCCGTTGGCGTCGGAGGTGTAGTCGTAACCCCGATGGGCCTGGTCGACACGGACTTCGCCCTGGTGATGGAGGGCGAAGAAGCGTTGCTGGGAGTGGACTTCGGCTTTGGCGGCGATCCAGGCTGAGGTGTAGATGGCGGTGGCGCGGGTGCCGGAGTTATTCTCCCAATCGACCATGAGGGTGATGGAATCTTCGGTGGGGAGGCCCATTTCTTTGGCGACGCCATCGGAGGCGGAAGCGGTGACGGAGAGGGGGCGGGCCAGGCCTTGCAGGGTCCAGCAGTGGAAGTCGATGTGGTGGGCGTTGAGGTAGTAGGAAATGTCCGAGGACTTCCCGGCCCAGGCGCGGAAGGACTCAAGCTGGGATTTCGGCTGGCTCATGTAGCTGACGAAGTACGAGGAGTCTCCGAGTTGGCGGAGTTTCTCGCGGGCGTCGGAATAGATGGGGTCCCAGCGTTTGTGAACCTCCATGGCGATGGTGACGTCTTTTTCGTCGGCGATTTTGATGAGGGCGTCATGCTCGGCGAGGGTCTTGACGATGGGTTTGGCGACGAGGACGTGAAGGCCGCGTGAGGCCGCTTCGTGCGCCATTTTGAAGTGGAGGTCATCGGGGGTGAAGATGACGACGGAGTCGCCGGGGGAGAGTTCGTGGAGAGCGGTGCGCCAGGCGGCGGAATCGTGTTGATCGTCGGCGGGGAAGGATTGGAAGGAGGAGTCGAGGCCGTAGCGTTGGGTGATGAGGCGGTCGAAGTGGGTCCGGACGGATGGGAATTTGGTGCCGTTGCTGCCAGCGAGGATGATGTCGTCGATGATTCCGCGGGCACGAAGATCGAAGAGGGTGAGGGCGACGATGCCCGCGCCCTTGTCGGAGGTGGATTTGGAGCCGTGGACGAGGCCGGTGACGTATTCTCCGGTGCCGAGGACGAGGACTTTCATGGTGATTGGGATGAGCTTTGACCGGAGTCCGGGAATCGCCAATTCAAAAAGTGATCTGGTTGATCCAGGGTTCAACTGTGAGATGCTTGGGGTGCACTACTTCGACCTTGTTTTGATTCGAATGATCAATCGTTTGATTGTGCTGCATTTTACTTCCGTCGCTGGCAGCGATTGTTCTGGTGATTGGCTTGCCATTTTACGTGGGGTCTTATGTGCGCTCGTTTGGTGAGGCGAGGGAGTTTCATGAGTCAGACGAAGTCGTGACGGCGTATTTCGTCAACCGTGATGAGGAGCGCTTTATCAGTGACCAGGGTTACAAGTGTTTGCTGGAGCTGACGGATGGAGTCTACCAGTTCTACTTGCCGAACCCCACCAAGGCGAAGGATGAGATTCAGTTGTAGCGCGCTCCCTTGGAGGGCGTTTTGAAAACCGCGATTGAGGTTCCGGAGGATCCCACGTTTGAGAATGTGTCTCGGACGTTGAACGGTGCCACCCCGATGCGGGCAGGAGTTTGGCTGGCACTGAGAGCATTGTTCACGGCGGTGGTGACCTACGTTGCAATCCGTGGCTACTTTCTGATTAAAGGAAAAGGGAGACGGAAGGGATCCCGCCGCTGATTCGGTGCCCGGACGGAGCGAGCTATTCGACGAGTTTGATCTCGGCCTTTTTCGAGAATCGGATGACGAGGCGTTTGCCCCGGCCGCCGCTTGCGTTTTCGAACACGGAGATTTCTCCGGTGACGATGATTTCCTTGCCAACGAATGAGCGGAGGTATTCTTCATCGAGTCCTTCTTCGGCTTTTTTAGCGCTGACTGCGGCGCGGAAGCCGGGTCCTTCCTCATGGAAGACGAGGTAGAGTGAGCTGCCGCTCTTGGTCTTGGTGAAGTCGGTGACGGTGGCTTGGACGGAGACGATGGCGCGGCTCATTCCACGAAGTTGTTCTTCGTCATCGAGGGTGTAGATTTCCTTGATAGGCTGGTTGACGGTGATGTCATCGGGGCGCTCGATTTCGAGGAGGGTGGCGGACTTGAGGAGGCCGGTGATGTTGACGATTTGGCCAGTAGTGATGGCGGGTGCGTCATCGGGGAGTTTTGCTTGAAGGGCAGAATCTTTGAAGGAGAGGGTGTCGTCACTGACTTCGGAGATCTCGCCGTTGAGAACGATCCACTTTCCGATGTTTTCGTTGATTTCGCTCTTTTTACTGGCTTCGACGTCGTAGATTTCACCTGCGAATTCGGGGCGGGGAGCAGCCGTAATTTCAGGGACAGGTTTGGGTTCGGGGGAAGGTTTTGGCTTTGCGGGCTTGGGGGTGGAGGCCGTGGTTGTTGGGGTGATTTTGGGAGGGGACGTTGAGGGCTTTTTAGGTTTTTCGGGAGTGGGTTTTGTCTGAGCGTCGGGCGCGTCAGAGGGCGTGGTGACGGCAGGCTTCTTATTGATAAACCAGATGCCACCACTGATGAGAAGGAGGAGTGCTCCGATGAGGGCGAGAGGTTTGAGGGGAGAAGACTTGGGAATGGGAAGGGAAAGGGGTGCTGACGGGACGCTTGCGGGAGTGCGCTCAGGATTTGCTATGGGATGAGCGGGTGTCTTGGGCGTGGCCAGGATTGTTGCAGGCTTTGCTGCCGGGGAAGGTTGGAGCGGGGTGAGAGATTTGATGAGTTGGTCGAGAGCTTGGTGGGGATCATTCCGTTCGCCGGGGGGATAGCCGGTCGCCCAGTCCCGGAACCAGTGGTGGTAGTCGATGGCGAAGGTGTGCACGGTCTGACCATCCGAAGCGGTGGTGGTGACGATCTCAGAGGGGGTGAAGCAGAGGGCCCCGGACCGATAGCCAAGGGCGCTGATCAGGTCTTCGGCCTGAACGCGGAGGCGGTCGATCAGGTCTTGGGTAATTTCTGAATCCGAAAGGAGTGAACCTTCCCACCAGAGTGCGGCGAGCCAAGCTTGGCCATCAATGGAATCGAGCCCGCCATCGACGACGGGTCTCAGGCTGGAATGGCGGAGTAGGATCAATTCATCGAGGGCATTCTGAAAGCGATCTTGCTTCTGGAGATTCTCAAGAATTTCATCAGAAAATTTGAACCGGACAACAGCGTGTGGGGTTCCATCTTTATGGAAGGCACGATAGACGACGAGTTCACGGGTTTGAAATACAATATCTTCGATCTGATAGTCTGCTTGCACGATATGGTCCTGTTTGGTGGATGCGGCCTTGTAAATCTATCAGTTTTAAATGATTTATTGCGGGCTCGCGGCCATGTTTCGGATGTATTTAGTGACTTTGCTATTCAATTCTTTTCGAAGTTGATAACGTTCCCACCATTTGGGGCTGGTGTTGCCATTTTTCCAGGCGCGGACGGATTGGACTTTGAAGGTGGCGGGGAGCCCGGAGTCCTTGCGAGCGCTGAGCCAGTCGATCATGGTTTCGGAGTCGAAGACCATCTACATGGGGGCGACGAGGGAAATTTTGACACTGGTGACAGCGGTTCCGGGTGAGCGACTTTCGGCGCGGTCATTGAACCAGGTCCAGTAGTTGATGGCGAAGGTCTCCACCGGTTTTCCTTCCAAGGATTCGGTGATGACGATCTCGTTGGGGTCGAAGAAAATGGCTCCGGCGCGGGCGCCGAGGGAATCGATGAGGGAATGGGCGTTTTTTTCGAGGCGCTGGATCTCGGCGTCGGTGAGTGGTTTGTCCCCGGTGCGCTCGCTAAGAAGGGGGCCGGGCCACGAACGGACGGCGACTAGGGGTATCTGTCGACAGGATCAAGCCCACCGACGACGACGGGGCGAAGGTTAAGATGTTCCAGAGTGATGAGTTCCTCCAAAGCCCGGTCGAAGCAGCCTTCGGCAAGGATGGGAAGAGCTTCGGTGGGGAGTTTGAGTCGGACGATGGCGTGGGCCGGGCCATCTTTGCCGTGAGCACGATAAACCACCCTGTCGCCGTCTTGAAAAACGAGGTCTTGGAGGTAGTAGTCGCTCTGCATAACTCAAAAGGGACCGGGATGATGATCAAGGAGGGACCGCAAGCCCATATCGAAAAGCCCGTTTTCCTGCTTTCGGAAGAAGATATCCTTAAAAAACTCCGTAGATTGGTGACGCTTTTTAGGACAAGGGCTGGAGGTTTCAGTCGAGAGCTGACAATCGATCAGGATCGGACTACCTTGCGGCCCTCCCTAATAATTATGAATGATACCTTCAGGCGGATCATTGTCCTGTGCTTCGTTTTCGCAGCGGCCTTCTTCACGGTGTATGCTTTCCGCGCATGGCAAGGCGGATACGGGATTTTTGGACCTGATGATGAGCAGAACGAAGGCCAGTTTGCACCGGAGCATGCGACTCTGGAGGCCAAGCCCGCGCTGGATCCCAGCCAAGTCCCTGGATTGATACGGGCGAACGACGAGATGGTGACCCTGGTTGAGCAGGTGACTCCGGCGGTCGTGAGTATCGATACCGAGATTGTGAAACGCGAGAGAGTCATCGATCCCTTCCGCGGGAGGATCTACGAACGGGACCGCCTCACGCCCGGTTTGGGATCTGGAGTGATCGTGTCCGCCGAAGGGCATGTCATCACTAACCATCACGTCATCGAGGGCCACAAGCGGATTCGCGTGACTCTTCACGATGGCCGTTCGCTGCCCGCCACTTTGGTGAACTCGGACAAGCTCCTCGATATTGCGGTGCTGAGGATCAAGAGCGGGAAGCCAGATGAGACTTTCGATGCCTTGAAGTTTGGGGATTCAGATCTCGTGAAAGTCGGTCAGCTTGCCATTGCAGTGGGAAACCCGTTTGGCCTGGGTGAGTCGGTGACGGTGGGGCGGATCTCGGCGCGTGATCGTTCTCTTTCCGATGGCCAACGGGATTTGTTCCAGACCGATGCTGCCATCAACCCCGGCAATTCGGGCGGGCCCTTGTTGAATCACCTCGGCGAGATCATCGCCATTAATGCCTCGATCTACTCGCAGGACCGCGAAAACCCCGGATTCCAAGGCATTGGATTTTCGATTCCCTCGAACGAGGTCAAGCGCACGCTGGAATACATTTTGGAAAAGGGCCGTCCGGTGCATGGCTATATCGGCCTTGAGACGCGTGATCTTAATAACTACCTTCGCAGTGTTTATAATTACCAGGGGCAGGGTGTTGTGGTCTGGGATGTCACTCCCGGCAGCCCGGCCGCCAAAGCGGGGCTTCAGCCCTATGACATCATCACAGCTTACCAGGGTGAAGGGGTGTCGACGACGGCGGCCTTCCTCAACCGGGTCCAGCGTTCGCAGGTTGATTCGGAAGCCAAGGTATCGGTCTATCGCGGTTCGGAGACTCTGAATCTCACTGCGATTGTGGGCGAGGCAGATCCATTTGCGATGCCCTCCGAAATGTCGGCGAGTGGACGTCTCGCCTCCGATGATGCTATCATCACGGCGGTTGGATTAACCGTGCGCAACACTCCACAAGCCTACCGGATGCGCGGACTGGGGGGAGTTTTTGTGACCCAGATCGCACCGAATAGCCTGGCCGCTGACGTCGGTATTGAACCCAATGATTTGCTCCTGGAGATCAATGGATCGCGGATTCGTAGCGATGAGGATTTTTACCTTCGCCTTGTCGCGACGGCGGCAGTACAGCAAACTCAATTGCGCGTGATTCGTGGTAATACCAGCCGTATCCTGACCCTCCCGCAGGTGCCGCGCACCACGCCTCCTCTCGATCTACCTGCCGTCGAAAGGAAACCCGTTGACTGATTTTATCCCCATGAGCACTTACGATTCCTACGAGCCACGTTCCAATTTTGGGCTTTTTGTTTTTATCGGCTTCGTTGTCGCAGCGCTCGTTGCGGGCGGAGTTTACGTCATGCAAAAGGCCGGCGGGGACGACAACGCCGGGAGCGAAACGAACAAACCTCTTGAGAAAACGGTGAAAAAAGCTCCGGCCATGCCGCCGGGGCCGGAAGATCCCTTCAAGATCCGTCCGGAAGATCCGGAGATGAAGGCGGACACCGTCATTCCGGCCACTCCGGAGCAGACTCTTGTCGATCTTGGGTTGGGTGTGGCGGAGTTTGATCCCGAGGCATTGCTGAAGAAAATTGGTGAGACTCTTGAGCTCGGGAATTTCGAGGAAGCGGCGGTGATGATTGGCAAGGATGCTCTCGATGAGCGTCATCTTACCGGGTTGAAGGATCTCTCCGCTTCGGGTTCCTTCCGTCTGAACGCGGCCAATCCAGTGAGTGAGATTGGCGAGCTTGAGGCGAATCGGCGATCGCGTTGGGCGCTGAACCTCGACGATGAAAGTGGTGCGCGAATCTATTTTGATCTCTTACGTGGGCAAACCGGCAAGTGGGGAGTTGAGAAAATCAAAATTCCCGACCCGGTTACTCCGGGAGCGGAGGCTCCACGCGCGGTTTTTGTCGATTCGCTGGGTATCACCCATGCCTTCCTTCAAGCAGCGCTTGAGCAGCGTTTTGATGATGCCCGGTCCTTCGTCGATACAACTTTGGTTTCTGACGCCAAGATTGCGGGGCTCTGCATCATTTTTGAGGAAGCAAAGTACCAACTCCGGGCCCAGAAGCCTCTGCGCGCCATGTTCAATCGTGAACTCACGGCGGGCTTTATTGCCCATGTCGAAGATGAGACCGGCGAGAAAGCCGCTGACTTTGGAATCAGTGTGCAGCGAACCGGGGAAGATCAACCGTGGCGCGTGACCGAGGTGAATCTCGATTCCCTCCTTGCGGACTATGCCGACCGGGTGGCCGGCGGGGATGTCCACTATACTCCGCTCGTGAAAAACCCTGCCGGTGGTGATACCTTGATTCTCTACTTTGGCTTTGATGAAGATGGCCTTACTCCCCGGACCGAGAAGCAGTTGAATATCGTCGCGGGCCTCCTCAAGGTGGATCCCACCAAGAAACTGACCCTTTCCGGCCATACGGATTCATTAGGAACGGATGATTACAACACCACCCTCTCGAGCCGTCGTGCCCAGGCTGTTGAGACCTATCTTCTGGGAGTCGGGGTTCCGAGAACCCAGATCGTCGCTTTGGCCGAAGGAGAAGCGAAACCGCGTTTGCCGAACCAAACGGAATCCGGCGAGGATAGCCCGACCGGTCGCCGTGCCAATCGCCGCACCGAAATTTACCTCGATTTTTAACCGGCAGGCTCCGGGGAATGTGAGCGATCTTTTGCTACTTGAGAGTTTGTTAAAACTTCTGTGATGTTCAACTAGCTGACACTTTCCCTTTGGGTGGGCGCATCAATCTGGTAAACTCCGGCCGAAACCCCGGAGGAACCAGCGCCCGAAGAGGCGCGGGAGGAAGTTGAGGGCGAGTAAGCTGGCTTCTTAAGTTCTGCTGACGGTGATCAGGGCCTTGCATCTGTCTTGAGCGACGACCTTGAATCTCACCGGCAGGAAAGTCTCGATGACCGCGATGTTGGTGGTGACTCGCTCGGTGACGTGGGCGTATTTGATCTCGGCCGCGAGGACGTTGCCCGAGCTGTCCGAGTTTTCGGTGTGCTCAATGGTCACGGTGTCTTCCGGCCAATTGAGATCTTTGAGGAGGGCGGTTTTTTCCTTCCCGGCGACCGGTCCCCTGATGTGAGCGCAGAGACAGTGAATATGTCGGGAGATTTCCTCGCCCCGTTCTAACAGATCGAGGGGTTGCGTTTTTTGACCGCCTTCCATTTTGAAGATGATCTCGCCCCCGCCTGCTGGCACGAAGCCGAAGCGGGTCAGTTCGGAGCGAATGCTGACGCCCATTTTTTTGAGAGCGCGAAGATAGGCGCGTTCGAGGAAATTCATGGGCGGGGCCATGGGGTTGTGAGTGCCACCTTGCAGGATGAGGCAGCTCTTATTTTCCGCTTCCCACAGGGCGGGCAGCAGGGTTTGTGCGAGAAGGGTTGTACTTCCCGCCGTGCCGATTGCGAATTCGTAATTGCCTCCGGTGACCTTGCCGGGATGGAAGATGATCTCGGTCGAGCCCATCTCGGCGCCGTCAACTGCGCCGTCGCAGATTTCTGCGGCCGCTTTGACGCAAGTGAGATGCTGTCGGGCGAGGCCAGGTTTGGGTCGGCCACCACGGATTTTGGTGAGCCGAAAAAGCTGCCCGGTGATCATCGAAAGAGTGAGCGCGGAGCGGAGGATCTGGCCTCCGCCGTCTTGTCCTGAAAGTGTGAGCATGAATTTAATGAAGGTAGCCGAAAGCTCCAGCTTTCGGTTCTTGGTTGAGGGCGGGGACCGAAAGCTGGAGCTTTCGGCTACGTTTAATCATCGGGTGCCGAGGAATCCTTGATGACGAAGCGGGCGGCGAGGTGGGCGACCTGGTGGGCGAGCTCGGCCTCTTCGACGCTGGCGAGGACTTGCTTGAAATCCTTGTAGGCATCGGGCGCTTCATCGATGGGATATTTTCGGCCGTTGAAAAGGATGTCGTGTTGATCGAATTCCTTGTCGACGGCTTGTTGGTCGAGGGTTCGTGCAGCGGCTTTTCGGCCCAGGCTGCGACCGGCTCCGTGGTTCACCGAGTAACAGCTTTTTTCGGCGCCGGGAAGAGCAGCCATGACCACCGATCCGTCACGGGGATTCCCGGGCAGGAGGATGGGGTGACCGGTCTTGTAGAACGGCGTTTCCTTGAGGGCGAAGTGACCGGCCGGGAAGGCGCGGGTCGCTCCTTTTCGGTGGACCCATTGCGGGATGTTGTTCACGATTTCCTCTCGGGCGATGTTGTGACTGATGAAGTAAACGAAGTTTCCTTGGCATCCGGGTAGGACTTCCTGGAAGGCTTCCAGCACGAGCTGGTTGATAAGCAGGTGGTTCACGGTGGCGAAGTTCGCGCCGAGGGCCATGTCATCGAGATAGGCGTTTCCTTCGGGCGTTCCGAGGGGCGCGTAAACGAGCTTTTTGTCGCCGGCAGGATACGGGATGTTCCACTTTTCAAAGTGCGCTTCGAGTGCTTTGAACTGTCGCTGCGCGAGGTCGTTTCCAAAGCCACGCGATCCGCAGTGGGAGAGGAAGGCGATCTTGCCGTTCTTGAGGCCGAAAGCTTCGGCGGCACGTTGTGCGGCAGGATTTTTCTTCACGGTCACTTTTTCAGCTTCTCCGAAGTGGTTCCCGCCTCCGTAAGATCCCAATTGCTGGGCCTTGCCGGGGAAGCGCGAGTGATAGCCTTCACGAAGCATTTTCGCGAGTCGTTCTTCGAGCGTGATCCTTTACCGGCTCCGGTGGGAGTTCGATCGCAGATTGCTTTGATGAGTTCGCGTCGGATTCGTGGATCGGCGATTTCTTCATCGTCGATGTCGAACTGGAGGAGGGACATGGAGCACTTGATATCGACGCCGACGGGGCCGGGGTAGATGTGAGTGGGCGAAGCCATCACGCATCCGATGGGTGCACCGTGACTTTTAACAAGGAGGCACGGGAGGGATTCTTGAAATTTGCGGAAGATCCGGCATCCGAGTGGCGGGGGAATTTTCGGGATCTCAATGCTGCGATGGTGCGGATGGGAACGCTCGCTCCGAGTGGGCGGATTCGCGCGGAGGAGGTGGAGCAGGAAATTGGTCGGCTCAAGAAATCGTGGGAGCGCGGTCGGGAAGATGATGGCTTGGGCGATCTGTTAGAGGAAGAAGTTGATCCCTTTGACCGGGTGCAGCTGGCGCATGTGGTGGAGGTTTGCCGGAACTCGAAGACGCTGAGCGAAGCGGGGCGGACCTTGTTTTGTGAATCGCGGAAGAAGAAAGAAAACCCGAATGATTCGGACCGGGTGCGGAAGTATCTTGCGAAGTTTGGGCTGAGTTTTGGGGAGCTCTAGTTGAGAGGGAGTGGATGATAAGCCCTCCCCGCGATAGTGGCATTGGCGACCGTCATAAAGAAGAAGATGGTCAGTGCGAGAATGGCGGTTCCGCAAATGATGGTCTGTGTTGGCTTCCACGTGCTGGTGCTCGCTTTCTCACGTCGGATCGTGACGATGACCCACAAGAGAGGAACGAGCAGGAGGAGAATTCCCCAGTTCAGGACAAGGAGGGGAAAGCCTGAGAGTTCGGCGCGAAATCCCAGGCTGGGATAGTAGAATTTCGTGGCGATTTTGATCCAAGCGGTGCCAAAAATGATGGCTCCACACTGTAGGGCAGCGAGGATGGTTTGGAGTCGGTATTCGCCGGAGGAGATCATCAGTGGCGGAGATGATCCCACATCGAGGAGAACTTGTCGGCGAATTTTTTGACGAGTTTTGGGTGGTCGGTGACGATGATGTTTTCGTCTTTGACCATGGTGGCGGAGCGGGTTCAGTTGTAGCTGCCGGCGAGGAGGTGGCTGGTATCGGAGATGGCGAATTTGTGGAGAGCTTCTATTTTAGGGAACCATCCGAGGATGCCGGGAATTTCCGGATGCTGATGGACCATCTCCCATTCACGGGCGCCGTCTCCAGAGCATCAAGCTGGATAGGAAGAGGGCGAATGTTGTTGAGGGCTCGGGGATGGCTCCAGTCAGGATTGGGGTGTTGGGCTCGGATTCGTAGGCGTATGAAATCACATTGAAGTTCCGGACTCTCTCCCCGTTGAGATGGACGTAGCCGTAGTGTGTTCCTTCCTCGCCTTGAAAACGAACTCCCAGATAGCCTGACGTTTCGAAAAAGCTGCCAGAGCCTTCGTTCGCAAAGTCATTGAGATCAGCAATTTGGTATTGGTTTTGACCGGTTCCAAAGGAATAAAGAGGGCGATTTACCAGATCATCGACTGCAAAACCCTTTTCGAGCCTAAATCCATCAAACCGAGTTCCTGTTGTTTCTTGGATCACGACATCAGTCGTATCCGCCAGACTAACTGCAAGGTATATTCCCCCTCGATCTTGAACTCCCATCAATGTGAGATCGTTAATTCCGTCCCCGTTGAAATCAATCACTACGGGAAGACTGGGCTCCAGTGGGTGTCGCGTGCGTTCGTAGATTTGGAACATAACAGCGCCGCTTAACGGGGTGGTATGAGAAGACACGAGAAGAAGAAAAGTGCATACGGGTTTCATGGTTTACTGAGCGGCTGGGATTGGCGTGAGGCGGTAGAAGGTCTTTGGGTTGGCAGGATTGTGTGGAATGGGACCCAGTGACTGGGGAAATGTTTGAACTTCGATGGTGAGATTTGGGACCTCGGTCCAGGTTTCGAGGTCGGTGGACTTTTCATTTTGTCGTGTATACTCGAATAATGGCGCTGACGATTAAACAAAGAGTCTGGAGTCGGGCAGCGTTGCACTTTAAAGTCGGGGTGAGGGTCTGGAAGAGTTTGGTATTTAGCACACCGATCTTGAAGGGCTCTCGACTGATCGAATGTGCTGAAACAGATTGCCGTCCTAAAGTCGAATGGGAGGATTTTAGGGATTCGATTCAATCGGAGAATCGGAAAGCTTTGGACTTGGGATAATTGCATTCAGGAATATCGAACAGCAACGATTGGCCGCAAAAATATGCGGAGGTGCAAAAGATCAGGACAGTAAAATCCACATGGAGGAGAATTTGTCGGCGAATTTTTTGACGAGTTTTGGGTGGTCGGTGACGATGATGTTTTCATCGTTCACCATGGCGGCGGAGCGGGTCCAGTTGTAGCTGCCGGTGAGGAGGTGTTGTCCGTCGGAGATGGCGAATTTGTGGTGCATGTGGGCCTCGGTGCGGTCGAAACGGCATTCGATTCCCATGCGAAGGAGGCGGTCGAGGTCGGAGCCCTGGTCTTCGGATTTGTCGTTGTCGGAGATGATGCGGATTTCGACTTTTCGGTCGAGGGCATCGGCGAGGGCGGCGACGATGCGGTCATCGGTGATGGTGAAGACGCAGATGTCGAGGGATTGTCGAGCTTCCTTGATGAAGCGGCAGATGCGGTGGAGGCAGTCGTCGCCAGGGCTGAAGTAGGCGCTCGCTTTGATTTTGTTTTCGCGGGTGTAGAGGAGTTTGATGACGCCCTGAAGCCAATCCATGGCGGTAATTTGGCCAAATTCCTCAATGCCTTGATGAGCGAGCTTGAAGGCAAATTGGCGGGTCTTGGCCTGGGCGACGGTATCTCCGGCGAGTTGGGCGAGTTGGGTCTTGAGTTCCTTCTTTTCGGATCTGCTGAGGGCGAAGTCTTCGAGGGAAGAGGTGAGAAGGGTTTCGAGTTCGGTCATGAGGGAAGTTGAAACGCTTGATCGGGTCTTGACCAGTCAAGCGGTGGGTTGGGCCTAATAGGTGGTGTCTTCCGGTGACAGATTGATGGGCTTTGTGGATTGCCGAAAGATGAATCGCGCTGTCGAAGCGAAGCCGATGAGTGCGATGACAACCCCCAGAGGGATGGAAGCGGTGAAGAGAAATTCAGCCCAAGGTGGGAGATTCTGTGATCCGTGGGGCCAACTTAGAGAGCTATTGAGTGCGACTATGAGGCATCCTGCGGTAGCGAGAAATCCCGACGCGAGAGATACGATGAATCCGCTAATAACGATTGTGATGAGTTGCCACCCGGTTGGGAGGGGGGCAGAGCGGAGTTTTTTGATTTGCCAGATCAAAGTTGTCAACGCGATCAGTGCGAGCGCGCTGCCCAGATAGTCGCCGAGATCGAGGGAGGCCATTGGAGAAATGAACTACTGGGCGCGTTCGTGGATGGTGACGGGAGTCTTGGGCATTTTGGGGAGGACGCGGGCTTTTTGGTACTTGATCTTCATCTCGCGGAGCATGTCGCGGGATTGAAGGTAGTCGTCTCTCGCTTGTTGGAAAGTGTGAAGGGGGAGACTGAGGTCATAGCAGATACTTTGCTTGGGGTATACCTGTAGAATTCGGGTATGCATTGTTTCTTCGACTTTCCGAGTGGTGGGGAGTTCGTCTTGTTGGAATGGGTCGTTGAGCCCAAGTTTTTTACAGGTTTGAACAAAGTCGACCTGATATTCTTCAACGAGCCCTAGTTGCTCTTGGATCTCATCGTTGAAGGCTTCAGACGCTTGATCAGCCCCATGTTTTTCGATCTCTGCGCGGCGGATGATGTAGGCCTCGGCGACGGCGTTTACGATGAGGACCGCTTGCTTTTGAGAGGGATGCTTGGCGGTGATCTCAATGAAATCTGTTCCGCGAACGGTAGAGAGCTTCAGTTGGCTTCTGAGACCTTTGATTTCGTCTTCGTTGGGTGGAAGATCGAGGTTGAGAGTTGTTAATGCGGCTGAGAGAGTTTCTGAACTGAGGACCTCCTCAAAGTAGTTGTCACCTCCTCATCCGGGACCGGTGTGTATGGTTCCAGGATCGCTTACCCATTCCGGTGGGTGAATTTGGATGGTCGCGGTGGCGCGGGGGATTCGGGCGTCGAGGTAGTAGGGGATACCGATGGTACCGAGGGCACCGACGACGGAGAGAATGACCAGCAGCTTACGCATGCTGGTGAGACTCCCCGGGCGGCGTGGCGTTCGGAATTAGGGTTTTTGAGTGACCTGGAGGCGGTGGAAGACGCAGGGACCGGTGGTGGGCAGGGTGATGGCGCGGCTCTGTTCCGAAGACGAGATGAGCGTCCGGTTGGTGGTGACGGTGGTCCAGTTTTCGAGATCGGTCGACTGCTGCAGGATGATGTCAATATCGGTCCGAAGGAGATCGAGGCGATAGGTAAGGGAATAGTTGCGGCCCACCGGTGACATGGCGAGCGGAGAGGAGAATGAGTCGGAGTTGGGATTGAGACCGAAGGCATATTCTACGAGGTTGCTGAGGCCGTCGCGGTCGGCATCGAGTGTTGGGTCGGAGACGCCGTTGGCGGCAGCCCAGGCATCGAAGCGTTCGCCGGGGGCGAGGTCTCCGGGGGAGGCGGCGAGGGCGGACCAATTGAGGTAGTCGTTGCCGTATTCTTTTTCGGCAACTTTGGTGAGGGCTGGGCCGTTGCCGTCGGGCGAGGTGGGCCAGGGGGCGGCGTCTTCGTAATTCACGCGATCGACGCGGACGTATTGGATGAAGTTGTTGGCGTCGGTGGGTCCGGGGCGGCCGAGCTGGATCGCTTCTCCGGAGTTGGAGAGTTTCCCAGTGGTCCACTCTAACAGTTGGGTTCCGGCGGGAACGGTGAACTCGGCATTGAAGGCGGGGATATTGCCGGTGAGGACGAGTCGTTCGCCGGGGGCGAGGGCGATGGTGGCACCGGCGGGGAATTCGTATTCGATGCCGGCGGTGATGCGCCAGGCGGTGTTGGAGGAGGAGTCAAAGAGAGTGACGCCCTGGTTGCTGATGTTGAGCAGTTCGATGTATTCAGCGTCTCCATTTCCGAGCGGGTGATACATGATTTCCGAGATCACGATGGGTCCGATGCGGGGGCCGGAGTTGTAGGCGCGCGGGGTGGGGGTGGAGAGGGGGAGGAAGTTGTAGGAGTCGGTGCTGGACTTGTAGAAGTAGCCTTGGGTTTCGCCGAGGAGGGAGGCCCCGAAGTCTTCCTTGAAGCGGTAGTCGGTGAGTTGATCGTTCTCGGCGGAGCTGAGGTAAACGGTCTCGCCGTCGTCACTGAGGCCGAAGCCGGCGATGCGGTTGGGGTCGGAAGCGGCGGCGCCGAAGTTGAGATCTTCGTAGTAGGTGAGGTAGCCACCGGCGGGGATGATGGTGCCAACGGGGATGCGGTATTTGGCGAGGTCGAGGGCGCTGTCGCTGAGGAACCATCCGCCGATGTTGACGGGGCTGGAGGAGCGGTTGTAGAGCTCGATCCAATCGGGCGCGGCGCCGGAGTTGGAGAGGATTTCATTCACGACGACGGTTTTGCCGAGGGCGAAGGGGTAGTCGGTGGCTTGGAAGAGGTAAGCGGCTCCCATGTCAACGCGGGTGAGGTCGGGGTCGAGGGCGTGGGCGGGATCTCCGGTGTCGATGGCAGGGGAGCCGGGGAGGAGTTGGTAGTTGAGGGCGTTGGAGTCGACGAAGAGGGGATCGCCGAGGAGGTTGCCTGTGCCGGTGAGGGGGGAGGTGTTGGAGAGGCTGTAGTGGGTGGTGAGGGTGGAGTAGGAATCGGCGGCGGCGGGAATGGTGGAGCCGGAGATGATGGTGTTGGTGACATCGGCATTGCCGCCGCCGTTGCCAAAGTTTTTCTCGTAAACCGAGATGGCTTCTTCGCAGTCGATGAAGGTGTTTTGGTCGATTTCGATGGTGGAGCCGAAGTCCTTGACGCCGACGCCGAGGGGGCAGCCGATGATGAGGTTTTTACGTAAGATGACGGAAGATCCCTGGCCGACGGAGATGCCTTTGTCGGAGTTGTAGTAGATGGCGTTGCCTTCGACGAGGATGTTGACGCATTGTTCGCCGAGGTCGATGCCGTCGCTGTTGTAACCTTGGAAGTTGTAGAGGCGGCAGTTTAGGATGAGGCCGTTGATGACGCCGTCGTAGTCGATGGCATCGGTGTCGGGGGCGTTGTTGCCGAGGATGGTGCAGCGGATGGCTTCGCCGTATCCTTTGACGAAGTGGATGCCGTCTCCGGTGATGGGGATGCGGATGGTGCTATCGCGGAGGGAGGTGGATCCGCCTTTGAAGTAGACAGGGCCGCGGCATTCCCGGATGTCGAGGAATTCAAGGTCGGTGGTGGCATTGTATCCGGCAATGGCGGCGGGGTAGAGGGTGGGGTCGTGGCCGCGGGTGGCATTGCGAACAATCAGGTGGGAGACGGTGGAGGGAGTGGTGGGTTCCTCGAAGGAAAGTCCGCCCCAGGTTTTTCCATTGCAACCGGCGAGGGTGACTTCGTTTCCTAGGGTGCCCGCGATGTTGAGGGTGCCGAGGACGCGGATGTTGCGTCCGGCCTTCATGTTGAGGGTGACGCCGGGGTCGACCGTGAGGGTGATGCCAGCGGGAACGATGAGGTCGCTTTCGATGAAGTAAGGGGAGCCGGCGAAGGTGAAGGTGGTGTTGGAGGCGAGGGTGCCACCGGCCACGGTGCCGGGTGCGGGGACGAAGTTGGCGGTGATGGCGATGGCTCCGCTGGTGTTCAGGATGGTGGTGTCGGTGCCGCTGATGCCGGTCCAGGAATCGAATTGGAATCCGGGGGCGGGGATGGCGGCGAGGCTTCCGTTGAGGTCGGGGAAGACTTTGATGGTGCCGGGGTTGAGGGGGATGCCTTCGAGGTGGACGGTGCCGGATCCGGTGACGGCGAGTGTCATGTTGATGGCGTTGCCGATGCCGAGTTCGTCGGAGATTTCGGCGTGGACTGCGGTAGCGCGGTCGGTGGCGTAGTCTTTGATTTCCTCAAGGTCGCCGGACTGGCCGTTGACGAAGCTGCCGCGCCAGCGTGCGGTTTGGCGGGCGACTTCCGGGGTAATGAGTGCGCCAAGGGTATCGACGATGTTGGCGATGCGGGAGGGTTTGAAGGTGGTGGAGATGTGGGCGGCGTATCGCTGGGCGAGGCGGGCCTGGAAGGTGGGTTGGTTCTTGATGCGATTGAGGAGGGCGTCGTTGCGCAGGATGGAGTCGAAGCGGTTGGAGTTAATGTCGCCGTTTTTAAAGGTGCGGTCCATGTCGGGGAGGAACCAGCGCCATTTGCTGCCGGGGGCGTGGGCTTTCCAAAACTCACGGTTGTGTTCCCAGCTGGTGTTGTTGGCGAAGGATTCGCTGACGACGAAGTCGATGAAGGAGTCGATATCGACGCGGGATTCGACGAAGGCCCAACCGGCGGGGGTATTGATGTCGTTGTTGTCGATGAAGGTGAGGAGGTCCGTCCATTCGGTGGTAGTGCCTTCGTTGGCGCCGAGGCTGACGGAGCTGCTGGTGAAGTGACCGTATCCAAGGTGATCGTAAGCGCCATTATCGACGCCATATTTTTCGAAGATCCACTCGGGAGTCCAACGTGAGCGGATGTTGTAGATACCCCAGTATTCTCCGTTAAGGAAGACGACGGAGGGGCGCATGTCGGAGGTTTCGGCGTTGATGAGATCGGCGGCGATGGTGGCCCACATGCCGTCGCGGATCATGGCGTCATCCCAGTCATCGCCACCTTCGCGAAGGGTGAACGCGGAGTGGTTGGGGATGCCGGAGCCGGGGAAGAGATCGTATTTGAGATTGTCGTCGCCGTACTTTCCACGGAGGGAGAAGTTGAGGGCTTTTTGATCGTGGCTGCCCCAGTTGTTTTCGCCGCCGATGCGGATGCCGCCGTTGACGGCGAAGCCTTCGCTGCTGTCGACAGGGAAGAACTCGATGTGTCCGGGAGCGTCCTTGCCTTTGTAAACCTCGTTCATGCCGGAGGTGGTGGGCTCGTGGTTGTTGTCGTAGATGCCAATTTCATCGCCGAAGAGGGTTTCGGGATCGGCGACGACAGAGAGGATGGGGAGGCCGTTAAAGTCTTCTCCGTAGAAGTAGGATTGGGTGGCGATGGGTCCGGGGACTTTGCCGGATTCGAAGACGCGTGCGCGGACGATGGTGGTATCGGAAATGGCAATGGGCGCGGCATAGACCGGTGAGCCCGTGGTGGGGTTGGATCCATCGAGGGTGTAGTGCACGGGTCCGGAGGATGCGGTGAGGGTGATGGATTCGGGGTCGGTGAAGAATCCGGCAGCGGGAGAGATTTCAGCAGACGGGCTGGTGAGTCGGAGGTCAGTGACGACAGGGGTGAGATTGGGAGCGCCGGGGCTGGGCACGGCGAAGTGTTGCCAGATTGCGGGTGTGGTTTCGTTGCGACCGTAAGAGATGTCCGTCACGGCGGTGCCGTAGGTGATGGAGTCGATGGGGTTGACGCTGGTGTAGGAGGAGGCATCGAGGGTGAGATCGAAGCTGAGGTCGCTGCTGTTGGCGTCGTGTTGGTGGACTTCGGCGGAGATGACGTTGTCGCCGGCGATAAGGGCGGAGGGGGGGATGTTGTAGGTGGCGTAGTCGTTTTCGCTGGAGGTGGAATTGCTGGCGTAGGTGGATGAAGTGAGGGGGCCGGTTGGGAGGTTATCACGGAGGATTTCTTCTCCGTTGAGATAGACGGCGGCTCCGTCATCGACAAGGAGGCCGAGGGTGAGGCCGGTGTAGATGGAGGGATCGGCGACGTTGAAAGTATGGCGGAAGTAGCTGGTGGGGTATTTGTTGTTGGAATCCGGTCCGAAGGAAATGGTGGTGGTGACGCCGTTTTCATACCCGAGTGGGCCGGGGCCGCTCGCCCAAGTGGAATCGTTGTAGGTGCGGGCGCGCCATTGGGTGGACTGGGTCGAGCCGTCGTCGAGATATTTCCAGGTGGATGCGGTGGCGACGAGATTGGAGGTAGTTTGGCCGAGAGTTTGGGTGAGGACGACGTCTTCGCCATCGGCGGAGAGGTTGAAATTGGTGTGGTATTTTTCGGTGGTGAAGTTTTTCCAAGGCCAGTAGCCACGGGGGAAGGATTGTCCGAGGGCGGCGTCGTGGCCATCGGCGATGATGGTGAGGTATCCACCGGCGGGGATGGAGGCTCCTGAGGGGACGGGCCATTTGAAGGGGTCGTTGAGGTTATCGCTGAGGTAGTAGCCATTGAGTGAAACTGCGGAGGCTCCGGCGTTGTGGAGCTCGATCCAGTCCGGGTAGTCCTCGAAGTCGGTGATGTCGGGGACTGAGCGGGTGTTGGACGCCATGATCTCATTGATTCGGATCTGGCCGAAGACAGGCGTGAACAGGAAGGCTGCGAGGAGGGCGGTTTTCATGGGTTTACGCGGGGTTTTTGTGACAAAATTTTCACGTTCAAGGTCTTGAATCATCGAGATGCGGTGAAACAAGAATCACTTTATATGACTTAAAATCGATGAGAAATTCATGAGAAATTCATGAGAAACAAATTTTTTTTTCATAAAATTGCGTCCGTAATATTCTTTATAAGCTATTTTTAATGTGTGAGATACGGACACGAAAAAGCCCCCGGAGTTTCATCGGGGGCTGATGGAGTGGTTGTTTATTAGGAATTCTTTATATTTAATGATATCCTTTCCAGAGCCATTCGAGAGCGGCAGGGAGGGTTTGGCGGGTGACGCGGCCGTCGGTGTGTTTTGCGCCCTTGGAGAAAACGTATTGGGAGTCGTAGTCCTTTGCGGCGAGGGCTTTGGCCATGCGTTCGTTGGCCATGACCCAGTTGTGATGGGAGGCTTCGTCCTTGTCAGCGCCGTTGTCGTGCTCGCTGACCTGAAGCCAGATGCGGAGGGGTTTGGCAGGGGTATTGGGAATGAGCTTGTCGTGGTATTCCCAGGCGCCGTTGGGGGAGTCGGAGTTTTCGGGCCATTGTTGATCGACGTAGGTGCCGGAGTAGGTGAGGACGCGGTGGTAGCGCTCTGGGTGGAACCAGGCCATGGTGAAGGCGGCGGCTCCGCCCGAGCTGCCGCCCATGGTGGCGCGGCCATCGGGATTGTCGGTGAGTTCGACGCGGCACTTGCGTTCGGCGAGAGGGAGGACTTCGGTCTCGATGAAGTCGGAGAAGAGACCGCTCACGGTATCGTATTCGAGGCCACGTTGGCTGCCTTTGGAGTCGCCGCCGCCGGAGTGGACCATGATGGCGACGATGGGCGGGATGCGTTTTTGAGCGATGAGGTTATCGAGAATGGTGGGGAGGACGCCGCGATACCACATGCCATCGTGGACGACGATGAAGGGCGCTTCGCTGCCTTTGCGGTATTGTTTGGGAACGTAGACTGCGACCTTGCGTTCGTAGGGGACGGTGCCGTCCTTACCCTTGGCGATGCCGGGGTAAATCTTGCTGTCCTTTGAGGACATCGTGAAGTCGGTGACCTT
>CAWUTG010000056.1:0-40604 GCA_963925135.1 uncultured Verrucomicrobiales bacterium
TATAACATTTGGAGTATTCAGCTCGTGATCTTCAAAATCCTCCAAATAGATCGTCCCAGCCTGAATACCCGCGTAAAACGGACTGTCTTCAGCGCTAAAATAGCTCAGCTCTTCCCAGAAGATGGCGGCTCCGGAAGCTCCGGATGAGATTCCAAAAAACAGGAAATATGGGGTTATTTTCATAATTTTTTAAATGCTAGTCAGCCAGTCCCCGGGTTTGAAGATGACGGAGACCGCAGCCCCTCCCTTCTTGATAGATCCTACTTAGAAAATCATCAAAATAACCGATAAAAATATAATCTTACTAATGTACCACCTTAAGAAACTTCTTCGCCGATTTCTCTCCCACCACGGCGAAGACCTGGTCGCCAGCGTTGAGTTCCGCATCGGCTCCGGGCACGATGGCTTGCAGGCCTTTTAAGAGGCCCACCAGCACACATCCTTCCGGCCATTTCAGCTCGCCCACCGTTTTCCCATCGGCTTTGGAATCCTTGGCGATGTGAGTTTGAATCACCATTCCGTCACCCAGTTTGCGGACGACGTGGAACCTCTCGGTGGTGACGTAGCGGGAGATCTCTTTCCTTGATGCTTCACGAGGACTCACCGCCGCAATCACCCCGAAGTGGCGGCCCGAGGTACTGATCGCCTTCGCGTAATCCGCGCGGTGGATCAAGGTCAGGCAGTTCTCAGCCCCGAGGTTATGAGCTTGTAAACAGGTCATTACGTTGTCTTCATCGCTGCCGCTTGTGGCGACGAAGAAATCGGCATCGCCCACTTGCTCCTCCTCCAGCTCGGCCACCGAAGTGGCATCGGCATTGATCACGGTGGTATTGGACAAGCGATCGGTCAAAATTCGAGCCAACTCTGGATCCTTCTCGAAAATTCTCACCCGGCAGTTCCAGCTCTCCAGCATCTGGGCGAGCGAAAAGCCATATTCTCCGCCTCCGAAAATCACGACACTGGGTCCCTCTTTGGTATGCGCCTCCTTTTGAAGGATCTCCACCAAACTCCTCAACTTGCGGGGCTCACCAAAGATTGTCACGATATCACCCTTTTCGAGCATCGTTTCCGCATTCGCGACCTCGTGACTTCCATCACGACTTACCAAGGCCACCCGGGTGTTGGTCGGACTTTTGAGATCCCGAAGCCTGATCCCGATGGCATCGCTTTTAGGGCTGACCCGAACCTGCTGAAGCTCGATACGCCCACGGGCAATTTCCTCGACCACGAGGGAGTCCGGATTACGAATAAATTTTGCCAACTCGATGGCTGCCAGTCGCTCCGAGCTGAAAATATGATCGATCCCAAAGTGACCCCGAAAATCAAACAACCATTCTTCGCGCTGAAGTCCCGGGTGCACCCGGCTGATGACCCGCTCCACGCCCATGGCCTTCACCATGGAAGCGCAAATCAGGTTGACTGAATTGTCGCTGGTCAGAGCAAGGAAGAGTTCGCAATCACCGACATTAGCTTCGGCGAGGGTATTGACACTCGCTCCGTCGCCCACCACGACCCGGCCCTCGATCTCGTTCTGAAGCTCGGCGGCGCGCTTGGCATCTCTCTCGATCACCGACACCGAGTGTTCGTTTCGCGAAAGCTCAATCGCGAGGTGGCGGCCGATTTCACCGGCTCCGACAATGATGATATTCATGACCTTGATTTACTCGGTTCGAAATTTTGCGTAGGCGTCAATGATCCGTCCCACCACCGGGTGACGGACGACATCGGAGGTGTCAAAATGCTGAAAGGCAACCCCCTCGACGTGATCGAGAGCTTTCTCGGCTTCCAAGAGACCGGATGACTTCTGGTCCTTGAGATCGATTTGAGAAATGTCTCCGGTCACCACGCAGCGGGAACCATCCCCCAGACGCGTCAGCGCCATAAACATCTGCTCACGGGTGGTATTCTGGGCCTCGTCCAGGATGACAAAGGCCCGGGAAAGAGTCCTTCCCCTCATATAAGCCAGAGGCGCAATCTCAATGGAGCCATCTTCAAGCCTCCGCTGACCGTCCTCATACCCCAGCATGTCATCGATCGCGTCGTAGAGTGGTCGAAGGTAAGGAGCGACCTTCTCCCTCATATCGCCCGGTAAAAACCCCAAGGCCTCGCCCGCTTCCACCGCTGGACGGGTTAAAACTACCCGACTGACTTCCTTATTTTTCAGAAGATGCAGCGCCATCGCCACCGCGAGATACGTTTTTCCGGTTCCTGCCGGCCCGAGACCAAAAACAACCTCGTTCGCCGCCATCAAATTGAGATACTCCAATTGGTGCGGTGTCCGGGCCGAGACCGGCTTACGCCCGCGGGCCCCGACAAGCTGGGTCTTGGAGAGCTCCGCAACTCCCGAGCCGCCCGCCACCGCTAAATCGACCGCCGTCCGAAAATCCCTGGGTGAAATTTCGCTCCCATTGCGGCGGGCTTCCTCCAAATCATCAAAGACCTCCTGCACGAGCGCACAGCCCGCTTCCGAACCCTTTGCCAGAAGCCAACCATCCCGCGTGACGATATCCACGACAGCCTTCGCCTCAAGATACTTGAGCTCCCGCTCTTCGTGCCCAAAGAGGGACTGAAGAAAACGAGGAGTCTCGTATTCCAACCGCAATTGATGTTCATTGTTGAGCTCAGCCGCCACGCGTCTGGAAATATCCCTCCCAACCTCCACTGGCGAGGCGGAAATCAGCCCATTTGGAAACCTAAAGTTTTTTCCTCAGTTCATCCTTGCCAAAACCCGGACCTCCTCCTAGCTTCCGCCCCTCTAACCAACTTCCTTGATCCTATGTCCAAGCACAACTCTCTCAAACGTAAAGGTGGCGCAACAGGTAAGCGCTCTGTGATGAAGCGCTTCGAGCGCGTAAAGCTCATGAAAGAGCGCGGCGAATGGACCAAGGGTCAAAGCGCCATTGGCCTTCCAAAGACCAAAGCTGAAGGTTAATCCAGCCCTGTTGGTCAATCCCAATTCATTTTTAAAAAGCGGAGCCTGCCAAAGGCTCCGTTTTTTGTTGTGCCCGTATACCGCCAACGACTTACCATCGTTCCGCAATCGCTCGCAGATAGCGGAATTCCCCCTGCCCCAGGCCCTCTTTCAGGCAGACCATAAATTCCTCAATTCCCCCTTCTTTCGACACCCTTTCGACTTCCTCGATTTCATCGGGCCCCAGATCAACCCACGTCTTCATATCGCGCGATCCCTGGAAGCGAAGCCGGGCATCCACGGCTGCCACCGCCATACGACACCGAAGTCCAAGGTGCTGAATTCCTTCTGCTCCATCGACCAATTCGGCCCTGGGATCCCCCTCACGATCGTCGGAATCGGTGAGAGGATCCGTCCCCACACAGTATTCCCAAAATTCACGCTCGTTGATCAAGCCATCCACCGGATTCAGTCGGTCTTTCCAAAAATCAAAAGGCTCCATCTCCGATGCTCCCGCATTCACCAAGCCCTTGGCAAAATGGCCCAGGTTTGATTCCAAGCACACCACCCAGCGACCGCTCGAAATGGGCCCCAAATCGTAGTCATGTTCCACCCACATTCCGGCACCCGTCGTATCAGAGGGCGGAACCAGCCTGATTTCTTCGTTCGATCCAGCGCGCACAAATCGGGGCCGCAGGTAGAATGATGGGCCTACGGGGCGGACCTCACCCCACGCCACCGACCAATCATCCCGGACCGCAAGATCCTCCGGCACGAACAGTCGCACCGAAGCCGTCCAGCGCCCGATCAGCTCATCCTCCCTCACCGTCAACTCGGTCGTGTGCACCGGCTCGGGATCATCCGGCAAGATCTCCACCGTTAAATATCCGATCAAGGGACTTAACAAGTGATTCCCCTCCCGGTCAGCCAGCAACTCCGGGTCACTGAGTAAAAGCCGATACCTTCCGCGATCTTCCTCGCCCCAAGATCCTCCCGGAGCTTCCATTTGATAAGTGGCAATCGCACTCACAGCATGATCGGCGGTGACTGCCAAATCAGTCCGCTCAATCTCGAAAACCTCCCCGAGTCGATTCATGGCAGTCAATCGCTGGGCTTCAATCCCCGATACTACCAACTCACTCGGGTCAGAAAACTCTACCGTGAACACCAAGGGCTCCGGCCCCGGTTCGCTCACCTTGGCCCCGTGTACTTTGACCGAAGGCGCCGTCCGGTCACCACCATCCACTCCCGGAACAGTGAAACTCACCGAGCCCACAACATTCCCCAAAGAAGATAGACTGTAGCGATATTCTCCGGGCTCCAGCATCCCAAGAAATACCTCATTCTCGATAACCGTTGGCGCAAAAGTAGCGATCGCCGGATTAATCCAAGCCGTCATTTCAGAGGACAGCAGATTCCGTTTACGACGAACCGTGCCCCACTCGCTTCTCTCGACAAAACCGCCATACCTCAGCCGCACCTTGGCCGAAAAAGCGGGATAAACCCCTAAAGTCGGCAGCTCCTTGATTTCAATACTCACCTCATGGGGCGTCCCCTCAACCGGAAAATCATCACCCATGATCGCGACCGATTCTCTAGCGATCAATTTCCCTCCGGAATTCAAAACCAGCGTATAGCTCCCGGCCCCCAGGGTCCCGAGCTCCAGCGAATGCCGGTAGCTAGTCACCACCTGCGGAACGATTCCATCAATCTCACAAGCATCCACCGAAACCGAAAAGCCCCCGTCCGCGCCTCGCTTCAACTCTCCCCAGTTCACTTCGACCGGGAAAGGAAAGGTCGCCGTCAAATTTGCGACAATAAGTTCCTGAACCTCACCGCCAGGCACCCCCGGGGTCGGAAAGCGCTCAAAGCTGATCCCGCCAACCATCGCCGGAATGATTCGCTTTTCATCATCAATCTGCACCTGAAATGATCCGGTCAAAGTCAGCGGAAATGACTCCCCTTCGCTCACCGAAATCTCGTCCGATGCCAACATCACGGCATATTCGCCATTATGCTCCACACGCCAACCACCTTCGGGAGCGGCCAATTCATACGTCGCGGTATCTCCCAGTCGACGCAAGGGCAGCCACTCGCCAAAGGTCACCCCGGAGTGGAATCCCTCCACGGAGGTCACCCAAAGATCTGAATCCCCACCAGTCTCGCGGAGAATCCCCGATGGATGATAATACCAAACCTGCAGGCGCACCGGGTCATCTCCGGCAACAGTGACATCATCCGCCTCCAAAATGGCAAAGGCTTCATCCCAAAGCCCCTGCCCCCGGGACACTCCCAGGAGTAAAAAATAGACCACAACTGAAGTGAATAGGTTCCTTTTCATCATTGTGATTGGATTTCACTCCCGAAAATAGAAGAAATCACGATGAGAAACCACCACTATTGTGAGCAGTCACGACTCCAATACCCCTCGATTCACTCCGTCTCATTGCCGAAATGAACCCGTCGACTTTCCGAATTGAGGCTTGGAAATATAGGGACTCACGGCCACATTCCGCTGGGCCGGAGAGATCAATTTCATGATTCCCTCCTCCCTCCATCTTTTCAACCATGTCCGACGACTCTACAGATCCCAACGAAGGCGTCCGCCTCAACAAATTCCTCGCTTCCGCCGGTGTGGGATCCCGTCGTGCTTGCGATGCCCTCGTTCTCCAAGGCGAAGTCCTCGTCAACGGTGAACTCTGCCTGACTCCCGGATACCGCGTCCAACCGGACGACCAGGTCCGCGCCTCGGGCAAACGCATTGAGCCCCTTCGTGTCGAATCGATCGTCGTGCACAAACCCGCCGGACTCGTCTGCACCCGTAGCGATGAAAATGGCCGCCCCACCATCTACGAACTCCTTCCCCACCGCCTCCATCATCTCGCCCATGTCGGCCGCCTCGATATGGAATCCGAAGGGCTCATGATTATGAGCAACGATGGTGAGCTTTCCCAGGCCCTGACCCATCCCAGCCACAGCATTCAAAAGGTTTACTACGTCACGACCGAAAACGCTTTCGAGAACTCCATTCTCTCCCAGCTCGAAAAAGGAGTCTTCACCGAAGTGGGCAAATGCCGCGCCGTTTCAGTCAAGCGAATGTCTTCCCGTCGCATGGAACTCATCCTCAATACCGGCCTCAAACGTCAAATTCGCTACATGATTCAAGCCGTGGGACATCGCGTGAAGCGCTTAATTCGCATCCGTATTGGCGATCTCAATCTGGACAATCTCCCTCCTTCAAAGTGGAGACCCTTAGAGAAAAAAGAGCGTGATGCCCTCTTGGCCCTCTCAGCCAAAGCTTCCCGTAGGAAGTAATCTTTCGATTCGGGAATTGTCCTGTCGTTTGCTGGCTTGTTAAGCTTTCTAGCAACAACGACATGAGCAATAACATCGAGAGCCACCTGAGCGAGGATCGGAGCTTCAAGCCCGACAAAGAGTTTTCCAAGAAAGCGCGTATCAAAAGCATGGCGCAATACCGGCGCATGTACCGTGAGTCGATTGACAGCCCTGGCACATTCTGGGCCAAAGAGGCCAAGGAACTCAGCTGGCAGAAGAAGTGGACCAAGGTTCTTGAATGGAAAGCCCCCTTCGCAAAATGGTTCGTGGGCGGTAAACTCAACGTCTGCGAAAGCTGCGTCGACCAGCACCTGACCAATGGCCGCGCCAACAAAGCCGCCATCATTTGGGAAGGTGAGCCCGGTGAATCCCGCACTCTGACCTATCGCCAACTTCATCGGGAAGTCTGCAAGTTCGCCAATATCCTCCTGTCCAAGGGAATCAAGCCCAAGGACCGGGTCATGATCTACATGCCCATGACTCCCGAAGCAGTCATCGCCATGCTGGCCTGTGCCCGTATCGGCGCTGTTCACTCCGTCATTTTTGGAGGTTTCTCCGCTGACTCCATCGTCGATCGTCTCGAAGACTGCCAGGCTAAAGCCATGATCACCTCCGATGGCGGCTTCCGCCGCGGTGGCATCGTCCCGCTCAAAGCCAACGTCGACGCAGCTCTCAAGAAATACAGAGGCGTCGAAACGGTCATCGTTCACCAGCGGATTGGCGACAAGGTCCCCATGAAACGCGGTCGCGACGTCTGGTGGCACGAAGAAGCCGCCAAGGCCTCCAGCCAACACACCGCAAAGGCTTTCGACAGCGAGCACCCTCTTTTCATCCTCTACACATCGGGCTCGACCGGTAAACCCAAGGGCATCCTGCACACCTGCGGCGGCTACCTCACCGGCACCTACGCCACCTGCAAATACATCTTCGACATGCAAGACGACGACGTCTATTGGTGCACCGCCGACGTCGGCTGGATCACCGGGCACTCCTACATCACTTACGGACCACTCGCCAATGGCGTCACCCAGGTCATGTATGAGGGCGCTCCCAACTTCCCTGACTTCGGTCGCTTCTGGGATATTGTCGAAAAATACTCCGTCACCATTTTCTATACCGCCCCAACCGCGATCCGCGCCTTCATCAAGGCCGGCGATCAATTCCCGGCTTCCCGCGATCTCTCATCACTCCGTCTCCTCGGAACGGTTGGCGAGCCCATCAACCCGGAAGCCTGGATGTGGTATCATGAGAAAATTGGTGGCGGTCGTTGTCCCATCGTCGACACTTGGTGGCAAACCGAAACGGGGGCCATCATGATCTCCCCGCTTCCCGGTTGCACCTCTACCAAGCCCGGAACTGCAACCCTGCCCTTTTTTGGGGTGGATGCCGCTATCCTCGATGAAACGGGAGAAGAATGCGGCCCCAACGAAGGAGGCAAGCTCGTCATCCGCAAACCCTGGCCAGCCATGCTCCGCTCGATCTACGGCGACAAAAAGCGTTATCGCGACACTTATTGGAGCGATTACAAAGGAGTCTACACTGCTGGCGATGGCGCCCGAACTGACAAGCAAGGTAATTTCTGGATCGTGGGCCGTCTCGATGACGTCCTCAACGTCGCCGGTCACCGCCTTGGAACTGCCGAAGTCGAAAGCGCCCTTGTCTCACACAAGGTCGTCGCTGAGGCGGCCGTGGTCGGTCGCCCCCATGAGATTAAGGGGCAAGGAGTTGTCGCATTTGTGACCGTGAAAAGTGGAGTGACGACCTCTGATGAGCTCGCCAAGGAACTTCGCAACCACGTTGGAAAGGTGATCGGAGCCATTGCCAAACCGGATGAAATCCACTTCACTCCGTCCTTGCCAAAAACCCGCTCCGGTAAAATCATGCGACGCCTCCTTAAGGAGTTGGTAGCAACCGGCGAAGTCTCCGGTAACATCACAACCCTCGAGGATTTCTCAGTCATTGCCGAACTGCAGAAAAGCCTCAAAAAATAAGCATCTCGCACATGACCCGGACCAGATACGGATTCGCTCTTTTCTTCCAATCATTTGGCCTTATTCGAAAGACCAAGCGACTCACAGACATCACCTTCGAAATGCATCTCTTGCTGGACGGGGAGGAGTTGCTGGGCGCTGCCTGCTGGCCAAAATCCGAGGAAATCGAAGAATTATCCATGGAATACTGGACCATTCGCCAACTGGAGAGGGAACAAGCGGCCATCTCGGATAAGGTTTTTCATGCCCACGCCATTCTTGAAAGCGCCCAGGAAAAGCGGGTCGGACTGCTGGATCAGTCCAAGGAAACCGGAAACGAACTCTTTCAGGACCGCGAAAAGCTCTTTGAGGAAATCCAATCCCTGAACAACCTCAGGGACGAAATCATGGTGGAAGCCCAGGTCACGAAGCGAAAGCATAGTACTCTCAAAATGAAGGCCAAGGTGCTCCTTGAAGAAGGAAATGAGAGCTCCGAGGAAATTGCCGAGTGCCGTAAAGCGCTCGCTACCCTCAAAAAGGAATTCGAGTCCACGAAGTCCCGACTCAGCGATCTCGACAAAGCAATCGACACCAAGGATTCCCTCCTCTCAAAACTTCAAGAGAAGATCGACGAAAAACTCAAAGGCTCCAACGACAAGGCCCAGGAGAGCTTCTCGCAAATCAGCCAAGCAAACAAAGATATCACCAAGCATCTTGCCGAACTTGGCGTCCTACAGGAGGAACACTCAAAACTCTGCCGCGATATCGGACGATTCCTGAGTGTCAATGACAAGCGCCCTGACTGTCAGGCCGCCTGCCAAACTCACAAGGGGCTCTTAACCCAACTCCGAATCCTCCGCATGTCCATTACGTGGAACCGGAATCTCGTAGAGCGTGTTACGGCCTAGGCCGAAATATTCCCCGTTGGGTGAAGTCTCACGCGGATTGTTAAAATTCAATCAGGTTCACAATCACGAAAAAAACGCGCCCCTAAAAGAAGAGGTGCGCCTTAAAATTCTGTTTGAGCGGTCTTAGGAAGTCACGCGCATCGGCATGAGCACATAGAGGAAGGCATCCTCGGTGCGAAGAACTCCCGGGCTCATTTCGTCGATGAGATCAAGGTGAACTTCATCTTCTTCGAGATTCTTCAGGGGAGCCATCAGGAACTCCGGATTGAATGCAATGGAGAATTCCTTTCCGGAATACGCCACATCGATGGACTCATTGGCCTCACCAATATCAGGGCTGTTGGCCGTCACATCTACCGAATTGGGACCGAAGGTCAATTTTACTGAGTTCGACTTCTCGGAGGAAAGCAGGGAAACCCGGCGAGTCGTCTCAAGGAGTTGCTCGCGACTGAGCGTCAAACGCTCCTTGGTTTCGCCGGGAATGACCTGACGGTAGTTGGGATAATTGCCCTCGATGAGCTTGCTCACAATGATGCTGGAGCCGACCTCAAAGCAAACCTGATTATCCGAGAGACGTAGAATCAGGTCCCCTTCGGTTCCCAGGTGACGCTGAAGCTCATGTACCGCTTTGGTCGGGACAATGAAATCAACCTCGTGGCTGGCCGGAAATTCAAGCTCGTGATCCACCATGGCAAGCCGGCGACCATCAGTAGCAACCAAGGTCAATTTACCCTCTTTAAATGAGGCGAAAATTCCGTTGAGCACATAACGGGTCTCATCGGTAGAAATGGCATAGGACGTTTTCTTGAGACCATTGCGAAGGATGGCCTGCGGAATCTTGAACTCCTTGGCGTCCACAAAGTCGGCCAACGGTGGAAATTCTCCGTCAGGAAGCCCAATAATCTTGAAAAAACTGGGGCCGCTCCTGATGGAGGCCACGTTCTTACTATCCACCGAAACCTCGATCTCCGCAGAGGGAAGTTCACGGATGATGTTGACGAGACGTTTGACAGGTAAGGTCGTCGCACCGGACTTGGAGACGTCGGCGACGGCCGTGCCGCTCACCCCCACATCCAAATCTGTTGTCGTCAACCTCAACCCACCCTCTGACGCTTCAATCAAAACGTTTGAAAGAATGGGAAGTGTGGTACGGCTACTCACCACATGCTGCACCTGTTGCAGCCCGTCTAAAAAAGCCTCCTTCGCGATACGGAACTTCATAAGAATACATACCCATGTCGGGCTGCTCAGAAGCTGCCTATCAGAGCATCCCTTTGCAAGTATTTCCTCAACAATCGACAGAGCTCCTAGCGCTGTAGGGCGGAGGTGAGCTTTTCAACGGCAGCTTTAACCTCCGGATTGGTTTCCATGTCCTGTTTCACCTTCTTACAAGCGTGAATCACCGTTCCGTGATCTCTCCGGCCGAAGGCATCACCAATCTCTACTAACGAGAGTTTCGTGAGCTGCCTGGACAAATACATCGCGACCTGACGGGGGAAGGCAATACTGGCCGGACGTCGTCGACTGCTCATATCGGCCAAACTCAAATCGTAATAGTCCGCCACCAACTTCTGGATTTGATCAACCGTGATTTGCTGGGAATTTTCATCCCGCACCAGGTCACGGAGAAGTTCATCGACCTTTTCGATCGTCATCTTCTCCGATGATAAAAAGCTGTAACTCGCCACACGGGTCAGAGCCCCTTCGAGTCGCCGCACGTTACTTTTGATCAGATTGGCAATGTGAACCACCACGCCGTTATCCAGATCCACTTTCCATTGCTCCATCTTTCCACGAAGAATGGCGACGCGGGTCTCGAAGCCCGGAGGCTGCAACTCAACGGTCAGTCCACTTTCAAAACGGCTAATTAACCTTGGCTCCAAAGTCTGGATCTCAGGCGCCGGACAATCGCAGGTCACAATGATCTGGGTTTGCGAGTTCAGCAAGGTGCTGAAGGTGTGGAAAAACTCATCCTGCGTCCGCTCTTTCCCGGCAAGAAACTGAATATCATCGATCAACATGATATCCGCGCTCCGGTAGGCTTTCCGGAAGACATCCAGATTTCCTTTCCGAACAGCCTCGATAAACTCATTGGCAAAGTGCTCTGCCGTCAGGAAGACTACCTTAGCCTTGGGATTGTTGACCAGATACTGCTGAGCAACTGCCGACATGAGATGGGTTTTTCCCAATCCAGCACGCCCGTGAATAAAAAGAGGGTTGAAGCTTCGCCCCTCCTGGGAGGCCACTGCGGAACACGCCGCGTGGGCAAACTGGGAATTATCCCCCACCACAAAACTTTCAAAATCAAATTCAGGATTAATCCCGAGTTTCTTGAGACGACGGTCGAAGGAATCCGGACGCCCCTCTCGACGCTCGGGCACTACCACCTTAACCTGATCTCCGGACTTCGATTTACGAGCCGCGGTGACTAACTCCGCCGCTGGCTGCTCCTGCCCTTGGACCACCACCCGTGGCGTGCAATGAATTCCAGCTCCTTCCGCAAAAGCAGCGCGCAACTCCACAAGGTAATTTGTCTCAATCCAGATCTGCTGCATGTCGGACTGAACACCGATCACGCCCTCTCCATCTTCATGCCCGACCAGCTCCGCATTCTTGAACCAGCGGTTGAAGGCATCAGGGCTCAAATACTCCGTAAGCTTGGCCTTTACTCGATCCCAGATCGCCGCGTTTTCAACATCTTCCTCTTGCTGCATTCCCTCTGATTCATCTCTATTGTGCCCTTCCGAATAGTTGCTCATCTGTGTGTAAAATCCCGAAATTTGAAAAAAATAATTAAGTACGATGGAAACCGTAGCTCCGTCACGCGACCTTTTTAAACTGCACTCAACCGAACCTTTTCGGGAATCAAAAATGAATGGATATTTTTTTTAAATTTAACCCTCTTTGTTCCACGGATGATCCACGGCTTTTTTGAAAAAAATCCGTCACGCAACTATTCTTAAGAGCCCTTAACTAATCGGCCTTTTCGGGCTCCGATCAAACCTCCGGCGAGGGTCAAAATCGTCCCCACCGGCCACATCCAATGTGAGCCAATTGTAGCAACTACTTTACCTTCGTCGTTAAATGCATAGGAAGGGAGATTGGTCAGCCAATCCACCCCGCCTACCACCTCCGCAACAAGAATCCAAATATCCATTCGAATAAACATGGTGAGAAGAAAGGACAGACAAGCTCCAATCAGGATGCCCCGGAAGCTCCCTTTTCCTATTAAGGCACAGAGAAACATGCCCAAAAGCGGCCCCATGGTATAAGAAGTCATTCCAAAAGCGAGGGACAGAATTGGCACCCCAAGATTGTTCTGTAGGTAGTTCATCAGAAGTGTGAACAACGTGAGGGTGACGCCCCAGATCACCACCCAACGTCTTGACTGCTTCACCAAATTCGCTTGATCGAGCGACGGATTATTCTCAGGGTTATAGATAAGTGAAATGGTTGTCTGGCTCAGAGCTGCCAGAATGGAATCGAGACTGGAAATCGCCGCAGCAAAAACCCCCGCCAAAATCAATCCGGCAAGCCCGGGAGGAAGCTCGGACACAATCCAAACCGGAAAGACACGGTCGGAATCCGCAGGATGCCCGCCCCCGGCCAGAGTCTTCATACCTTCGGCGCTTCCAAACCCCAACTCGGCGGCCACTTTGCCCTCGGGGGGATTGAGATAATAGAAGGTAAAGAGAGCCGCTCCCACAAGCAGCATCAGATAAGTCAGCAACTGCCCGATCGAACTCACTATGATCGCCTTGCGGGCATCTCCTGCATTCTTGCAGCAAAACATCCGCTGGGCATTCAGCTGATCAACCCCAAAGGCCGCCACATTTTGAAAGGGCACCGCGATAATGGCGACCCAGAAGGTAAACTCCAACTCAGGTCCCAGCCCGAATCGACCATCCCACATCTGGGTTTTACCGGCAGCTGAAGCAGTTTCCCAAAGAGTTGCCCACCCTCCCTCAATCGAGGTCGTAATCCAAATCAAGGTGATGAGTCCACCAATGGTAAAGAGGACAAACTGCATAACATCAGTCCAGATCACCGTCCGCATCCCCCCCATCAAGGTCCAAGCGATCGCAAAAGCACCGATGATGAGAATACACATCTCAAAAGGCAAACCCGTCACAACTTTGAGCGGCAGAGCAGCCACCAAGATCCGAACGCTCTGTCCCAGAATCGAACCCACCGTGAAAAAGACCGTCGCCAGTGTCTTCAGCTGCGGCTTGATACGACGCCCCATGTAGTCATAGGGACTGTAAATCTCATCTTCGTAGAAAACCTTTACGAAGACCATCCCGACAATCACCCGCCCCACGATGGAACCAATTCCCCACAGCATGTAGGTGAAATTTCCACCCGCGGCCAGGACCCCTCCGGGCACCCCGATGAACGTCACGCCGCTAATTTCAGTTGCAATGATCGATCCGGAAACTGCCCACCAGGGAAGCGATTTCCCTCCTGCAAAAAAGTCCGAAATCGTCGCCTGCTTGCCGCCCATCTTATGGCCAATCACCGTCGTCAAAACCAAATAGCCAATCAGCACTGCCAGATCAGTCGTCGTAAACCATTCATTCATCGCACCAGAGATTGGCGACTTCTCCGCTGGCTGTCCATCTCCGACAATTTTCTTCTCTCTCGAGTCAATTAGCCTTGTGAGACGGGGACCCTCTGCCTAGCTTCCAGAAACCGTAAAAGGAGGATGGAAATAAGCGACGGAAAAACTAGAATCGTTGGCATTATCCCCGCCCGTTGGGCCTCTTCTCGCTTCCCCGGAAAGCCGCTCTTTCCGCTTTTAGGCAAGCCGCTTCTCCAACACGTTTTCGAGCGGGCTTCCCAATGCACCGAGCTCGACGAGCTTGTCGTGGCCACGGACGATGACCGCATCGTCGCCCTCTGCGAGAAAATCGGGGCCCGCGTCGTCGTGACCCGTGACGATCACCCCTCCGGCACCGACCGCATTGCCGAGGCCGCAGCCCAATGCCAGGCCGCCACCCACGTCCTTAATATCCAGGGCGACGAACCTCTGTTAGATCCTGATCTCGTCGACACCCTCGCCGCCGCAATGTCCCACGATCCTTCCCTCGAAATGATCACCGCCGGCAGTCCCCTCGCTGACCCGGACCTCATTGCCGATCCCAACATCGTTAAACTCGTTCTCAATCGCCGTTCCGAAGCACTCTATTTCTCCCGTTCGCCCATTCCCTTTCGACGGGGCGACGCTTCAAATCTACCCACTTACCGTCATCTCGGGCTCTATGGATACCGCGTTGATTTTTTGAAACGATTTATCTCGCTCCCTCCCTCATCTTTGGAAATAGCCGAGGGGCTCGAACAACTCCGGGCACTTGAAGACGGTGCGCGGATCCGTGTTCATCTGACCAATCACGAAGCCATCGGGCTCGACTCTCCCGATCAAGTCCCACTCATCGAATCACTTCTAGCTGCCACATCCTCATGAAATACATCTTCGTCACCGGAGGCGTCGTCTCCTCACTCGGCAAAGGACTTGCCGCAGCCTCGCTCGGAACCCTCCTGGAACTCCGCGGACTCAAAGTCCTCCTCCAAAAGTTCGACCCCTATCTCAATGTCGATCCCGGCACGATGTCTCCCTACCAGCACGGCGAAGTTTACGTGCTCGACGATGGCGCGGAAACTGACCTCGACCTCGGCCACTACGAACGCTTCACCAACGGCACTCTCTCCCGCATCAACAGCCTTAGCTCCGGCCAGGTCTTCGAAAACGTCATCAAAAACGAACGCCGCGGCGACTATCTCGGCGCCACTGTCCAGTTCATTCCTCACGTCACCGACGAGATTAAAAACCGTCTCGTCGACGTCACCAAAGCCAATCCCGACACCGACGTCCTCATCACCGAAATCGGCGGCACCGTTGGCGACATCGAAGGCCACCTCTTCCTCGAGGCCCTCCGCCAATTTTCTCAGGATGTCGGACGCCAAAACGTCTGCTTCCTCCACGTCACCCTCCTTCCCATGGTCCGCGCTGCTGGCGAAATCAAGACCAAGCCCACCCAGCAATCCGTCGCCAAACTCCGCGAAATCGGAATCCAACCCGACATCATCGTTTGCCGAACCGAGCACGACCTTGACGACGATAACAAGCGCAAGATCGCCATGTTCTGCAACGTCGCCCAACAAAACGTCGTCGCCTTCCGCGATGTCGAACACACCATTTACGAGTGCCCGCTAGACCTCCGCAAAGACAAGCTCGACCGCCTCGTCACTGACGTCCTCGGCCTTGAATCAAGAACGCCCGACCTTACCGAATGGGCCGGCTTCGTAGACCGCGTCATCAAGCCCACCCACCGTATCGAAATCGCTGTCGTCGGAAAATACATTGAGCTCCAGGACGCCTATAAGTCCATCTACGAATCCCTCACCATCTCCGGCGCAGAACACGATACTGCCATCGAAGTCAAGAGAATCGACGCAGAAGACCTCGAAACCCTTCCCGCCTCTGAAATCATCGGCAACGTCGATGGCATCCTTATCCCCGGTGGTTTCGGCCGACGAGGAATCGAAGGGAAAATCAAAGCCGCTCAATACGCCCGCGAAACCAAAACCCCCTACTTCGGCATCTGCCTCGGTATGCAAATCGCCACCATTGAATTTGCCCGCAACGTCTGTAATCTAGAAGGAGCCAACTCCACCGAATTCGACAAAGAGAGCCCCCATCCCGTCATCAGCCTGCAAGAAGAACAACAGGGCCTCACCGACATGGGTGCCTCCATGCGCCTCGGATCGAGCGAGTCCACCCTCAAGCCCGGCACCCGCTCCTACGACCTCTACGGCGGGACCACGTCCATTCACGAACGCCACCGCCACCGCTACGAATTTAACCCTATCTACCGCGAACAACTCGAAGCCGCTGGCCTTGTCGTCGCCTCAGTCTCAGAGAAAGAAGGACTCGTCGAAATTATCGAAATCGCCGACCACCCCTTCTTTATCGCCGCGCAATTCCATCCGGAATTCAAATCCAAGCCAAACTCCCCCCATCCCATATTCTCGGGATTCGTGAAAGCGGCCCTCGCGAATTCATGAATGCCGCGCGCCTCATCGTCGGACTCGAAGGCCCCAAACTTACGTCTCGTGAAGAGGCTCTTTTTCGTGAACTCGAACCCGCGGGCTATATCCTCTTCAGCAGGAACCTCGTCTCCCCAACCCAGATTCGCAAGCTCACCGATTCCCTCAGCAGCCTTTCGCTCGACCGGCCATTCATCTCCATCGACCAAGAAGGCGGCCGTGTGTGGCGCACCCGTGAATTCAGCTCGGCACCTCCTGACGCCGCCACCTTCGCCGCCAAAGCCACCCCCAAACAGATCGCCCAATTCGGAGCCTCCACCGGCCAACTCTTAGAGATTCTAGGCATCAACTTCAACTTCGCCCCCGTTCTCGATCTTGATCACTTCCCAGACCAAAACAACGGCCTCCGTGGGCGCTGCTGGGGAACCGATTCCCAATCCGTCATCAACAAAGCCGGCACCTTCAATCGCTGGATGCGCAAACAAGGCCTCCTCTCCTGCGGCAAACACTTCCCCACCAACGGCCTCGCTCTGAGCGATCCCCACCGCGACCTTCCTGTTGCTGACATTTCCCTCGTAGATCTCCTCAAAGAAGACCTCCTGCCCTACACCGCCCTCATGCCCGAGTTGGATGCGATCATGGCCTGCCACCTCAATTTCCCAAGGCTCGACCCGGAAATGCCCGCCTCTCTGAGCCGCCGCATTCTCACCGGACTGCTTCGCGATCAACTGGGCTACAACGGCCTCATCCTCACCGATGACCTCGACATGGGAGCCATCGTCAACCACTACGGTCGCGGCAACGACATTAAGCTCGCCCTCGATGCCGGCGCCGATATTGCCTTGGTCTGCCACCAGATGGAATCACTTCCGGAAGCACTGGCCGAACTCAACACGGATGATCACGACTCCCTTCGTCGCATCGAGAAGTATCGCAACAGGCTCAAGCGCCCACCTGTCTTCACCATGGACCGATGGGATCAAATCAACGAAAAATTGACCGAACTCACCCGTGAGATCATTGGCCAGGACCGCTTTGATCCCACGACTCCGACCCAGAGCCCGGTCGAGGATTACTAGGCCGGGCTACAAAAACTCCCGAGCTACCCGACGGGCTACCAAATCGGCGTTCACCACGACATCCAGCGCCTGGGAATCAATATGATCGACCTTGTTCATTGTTTTTTCAACGACGTCCCAGATTCCGCAAAAACCGAGCTGTCGATTCCGAAAAGCCTCATTGGCAATCTCATTCGCCGCATTCAAAACCGCAGGTAAGGTCCCGCCCTTTTCCCCGGCTTCCCTCGCCAAACGCAGGGCTGGAAAGTCATTCTCGCGCGGAGCCTCAAATTCCAGCTTCGCCAGAGCTGGAAAATCAAGTGGCTCCAGCTCATTCCTCAGTCGCTCCGGCCAAACCACAGCATACTGAATCGGAAAACACATGTCTGTCGTGCTCAGTTGAGCCAACACGCTCCCATCCACAAACTCCACCATCGAGTGCACGATGCTCTGCGGATGCACTACCACATCCACCTTCGACATCGGAATGTCAAAAAGCCAACGAGCTTCAATCATCTCCAGCCCCTTGTTGAACAAGCTCGCGGAATCAATCGTGATCTTTTGCCCCATCTCCCAGGTCGGATGCTTCAAGGCGTCCTCCAATCGAACATCCTTCAAGCGCTCCGCCGGCCAGGTCCGAAAGGGACCGCCTGATGCCGTAATAATGAGCCGTCTGACATCGTCAGAACTGCCCTGATGTCCCTCAAGACACTGGAAAATCGCGTTATGCTCACTATCCACCGGCAAAATATTCACGCCCTTGGCACGAGCCGCCTCCATCACCACTTCCCCCGCCATCACCAAAATCTCCTTACTCGCCACCGCAATATCGCAACCCAACTCGATCGCTTTCAAGGTTGGGCGCAGCCCTTGAACACCGACAATCGCCACTAAAACCAAATCAGGCTTCGTAGCCTCGACCAATTCCACCAGTCCAGTCGCGCCGCCAAATATACGCCGCCCCTTTCCGGCCAACTCGCCCAATCTGGACTCATCGGCAAGGCAGAGATCGGTCACCCCAAACTCACGAGCCTGGGCATCCAATTCCTCAACCCGGGTTCCTGCTGCAAGCCCTACAATCTCCATTCTCTCGGGAATCTGCCGCGCCACGGTCAGCGCACTTGTCCCGATCGATCCAGTAGAGCCAAGAATCAACACTCGTTTTCTCATGATGCCAGACCAGTGAAGATAAGATAGAAATACATGACCGGTGCCGCAAAACAGAGACTGTCGATCAGATCCAGGACCCCGCCGATTCCGGGCATCCAGTTCCCCGAATCCTTAATTCCGAGGCTCCGCTTCAGAATCGACTCCGCCAAATCCCCCGCAACTGCCGAGAGTGCCATTAGCACTCCTAAAATGGCCACATGCATCGGCGGAATCCACGCCAGGGCCTCACCTGAGAGACTCCAAACTCCCCAGGCTGCCAATTGGGCAAATCCCAATGCTCCCGCAAATCCCTCCCAGGTCTTGGCCGGGCTGATATGAGGGGCCATCTTGTGCTTCCCGATCAGCGAACCCGTGGCATAGGCACCCATGTCGGTAAACTTGGCCGAGGCAATCATCATCAAAATTAACCACGACCCGGGAACTTCCCCGCCGGTCTCCGGCAAAAACAAGAGCCTGAAAAGAAAGGTTCCGAACAGAATCGGAACATACACGTAGGCCAGCAGACTGTCCGAAACCGCGTCGACACTCTCGCGACCCTCGATCCCATTCCTGAATCGCCAGCAAAATGCCCCCAGGGTCACCACCACCAGTCCGGCCATTTCCCACAAAAAAGCTCCTTCCTCCAGACAACCGCAAATTAGGCCCAAGCCACTTCCCAGCACCACCGCCAACCCGATTCCAATTCCGATCACCCGGCACCCCGCGTGGGGAAATTTGCGAAACAGGCCAAAAAACTCCAACGACCCCGCAATCGTGAGAAAGGCGACTAACCCGAAGAACGCCCACGCATTCTGAGAAACAAAAACCGAGGTCACAATCGCCCATAAAATGAGTGTGCTCGTGAGCCGCGCCCGAAACACCGCTGCTTTTGAAGATTTAACCACCTCTGCTGACATACCTACGATACTTGAGACTGCCTCCATTGGGGGCAATGACAATTCCATGAAAATATTTTGCAACTCCCGCGAACCACCCCGGTTAGATCGTGCGAACCCAGGGACGCCAGACGGCTTCCTGAAAACTCAAAACAGAAAAACAAAGACTATGAAAACCAAAATGACCGCAATCGTCGTCGCTCTTGCCACCTCATCCTTCACGTTCGGACTTGAGCCAGGAGGCGACAAGCCAGAAAAAGGCAAAGGCCGCCCAAGTGGAGCCCGCCCCATCCCGGCTGAAGTGCTTGCCAAGTTCGACGCAGACAAGGACGGCAAACTCAATGCAGAAGAGCGCAAAGCCGCTATGGAAGCCCGCCAAGCAGAAATGCTCGCCAAGTTTGACACCGATAAAGACGGGAAGCTCAGCGAAGAAGAGAAGAAAGCTGCCGGAGAAGCCCGCAAGGCTGAAATGATGAAGCGCTTCGACAAAGACGGCGACGGCGAACTCAGCGACGACGAGAAAAAAGCAATGCGCGCCGCAATGGCTCAGCGCGGTGGCGACCGTCCAGGACCTCCAAAAGGTGACCGTCCCGGAAAGCCAGGAAAAGAGGGCAAGCCAGGTAAGGGCAAGAAGCCTGCTGGCGAGTAAATCCCTCTCTTGAGAGAAACTCACTTCAAAGAGAGCTCGGATTTGACCGAGCTCTCTTTTTCATAGGACACCAAAAGAGCGGGAAGTCTGCACTGCCCGCTCCTTTAAAAATCAATCCGATCAAGATTACTTCTTGAGCAAATCACGAATCTCACCCAACAGCACTTCCTGCTGAGGAGGAGCAACTGGAGCGGCGACTTCTTCCTTCTTCATTGCTCCCATCACTTTTTTAATCACGATGAAGAGTGACGCTGCGATAATGAGAAGGTTGATCACCGTGTTGATGAACGTTCCGTAGGCCACCACGGCACCCATCTCTTGAGCCTTTTCCAGGTTTCCTTGCGGAGCTCCCTCGGCAAAGGCATAGTACATTTGACTAAAGTCCGGCATGTTGAAAAGACCGGCAATCAAGGGCATAATGATGTGATCAACCAGTGATTTAACTACGAGGCCAAAAGCACCGCCAATGACGATTCCTGAAGCCATGTCGATGAGGTTTCCTTTGAAGGCAAACTCTTTAAATTCCTTAAGCATAATTTTGTATTTTTGGTGAGTATTTGCTCTAACAGGAATTGCCACCTGCGGCAATCTGCAGTTAAGACCGGAGGGCGGTAGAAATTATTCATGAAAAAAAAGACCCGGGACTACCTTACGATTTCCATGGCCATGCTGACGGTTCTTCTTTGTGGCTATGGCTTGGGCCATCTCGTAGGAGAAAAAAAGGGTCTACAAATTCACGCAACCCAGGATCCCGCGACCGATCTCACAAGTAACTGGTCGGCTCAAACCATCATTCATTTGGAGACCAAACTGAATCTGACCCCGGAACAACTATCGTACGTCCAGGAACAAATTCGCCCCTACTCCGCGACCCTGGAAAAAGATCTTCGTCAACTACGGTCGGCGAGAACCCGCAAGCTTCTTGATTTCTATGAGATTCTGGAACCCCGGCTCGATGACTGGCAAAAGACCGAGTTAAAAAAACTCCAAAACAGGCTTCGAGAGAACCGCTAACTTTGGGGTTTCGTAATTCTTCAATACAAACTAACCTTAGAGTGAGACGATGACCCGATCCCAGTTCCTCCTGAGCATGACACTTCTCTGTGTCGCGGGAACCCTTGCATTCATGATCTCATTTCGCCACCGCGAGTTTTCAAATTCCAGCCAGCCCCGGAGCAGCCAGGCGACGCCATCCAGCCCACGTCTCTCGACACGTGATACCGAGCCGCCAGCTCTCCTGCTCTCTCCGAAGCGCCCTGAAAAAGTCGACCCAACCTATTACGAAGTCACGGTTTCGGAAATCGATCTCCAGGAAACCGGCTCTAAAATCGAACGAGAATCCCTGCTACGGCTGGAGCAAATGACCGACCAATATCAGCTGACCCCTAACCAACGGCGTCAAATCTTTCCCCTGCTCGTGAGCCACCACGGAGACTTCACGCCGGGCCTCATCGTAAACGGATTGCCTGCTCCCGATCCCGAAGACGAATCATTACCGGAACAGATCTTTCCACTCCTGGATCTTACCCAGCAGGAGAACTACCAGCAGAATATATTGGCTGAAACCGATTGGTGGGGCGACATCCTCGGCCAGCTCCGCGATGACCTCGATGACGCTTTCGAGAGTGGCGATGTCGATCTCGTCTCCGATAGCGGCCCGGCTCGGCGAAACAGGGAACCTGCGCGTGCAGACTCCTCCCCCGGTGTCGGGGATTGATTTCTGAGTGCCCACGCTTATTTTGCCTGCATGAAATTCCTCCTCTTTCTTGCCTTCACCTTCCCTCTGCTCGGACAAGGGATTAGCAAAAGCCAGCAAGTCGTCGTGGCCTATGCCAACTCGTGGTCAAGTTCCCACGCTGATCTTTACCTCTACGAAAAAAATGGCGCGCAGTGGGGCACGGTCGAAGGACCAATCCAGGTTCGACTGGGGCGCAATGGACTGGTCTGGGGACTCGGAATCCATCAAGCGCCCGCCGACGCCACCATCAAAAAAGAAGGTGATGGTAAATCGCCTGCCGGCATTTTCTATATCGGCGGCGCCTGGGGCGACGCACCTGCCATCAAGAAACATCCGAAGCTCCCGTATCGCAAAGTCACCCCGCAGGATCTCTGGGTCGAGGACTCGAAGTCGCCCTACTACAACCAACACCTCGTTCTCCCCCACATTCCCAAAACCACGTGGGAAAAAGCCCAGCAAATGAAGCAGAATGACGAAGCTCATTCCCTGAAGCTCTTCATCGCCCACAACCCGCCTCCCAAAGCGACCCCTCAAGCAGGCTCTGCTATTTTCTTCCACATTTGGCGAGGAGGAGGCTCCAAACCCACAGCGGGTTGCACCACCATGGCCGAAACGAACCTTAAACGGATCGTCGCCCGGATCGACCCCAACAAATTACCGGTTTACGTTCTTCTACCGATCGCCGAATACAAGGCGATGCGCGGCCGCTGGAAACTGCCCTAATCCGAGCTACCACCCGGATCGGCCCACTCCCGATCCGGAACTAAACGAGCTCCGGCCCACGCTAGAACCGCCGCTCCGGCCCGACGAAGACGATCCGCCCCCGGAAGATCTCCCCCCTGAGGAGCTGCCACTCCCAAAAGAACTGCCGCCAGAACTCTCGTCAATGGACCCAAAACCCTGATGACGCATCCGGGCCTCCCGGGCTTTGGCAGCTCTCCGGCGTTCCTCCGCAAGGGCTCGCGCCGATTCCTCAGCTTCTGCCGAAGCAATTGCCGATCGCGCTTCCGACTGGGCACGCCCCGCCCATTCCATCGCCTCTTGATAGCTCCCATCCAACATCACGCGATTGGCCCGATCAAGAGTATCGCCCCCCGGTCGCCCATTGATTCTCACTCCAAACCGACCTGACCAACCCGCGGCCTGACGCACATCCCCCGCCCCCGTCTGCAGAAAGCGCACCGCCTGCCTGGCCAGCTCCAGTTCCTTCTGCAAGCTCATGACCGCCTCACTCAGTCCCAGATGAATCGTCCGCAGCCGTTCCTGCCAAGCCCGCCAATCTCCGTGATCAGCATCAAGGGCGACTCCGACTTCTTCCCACTCATTCTTGCAGGACTCGATCCGCCTTTGAGCATCTGTCGTTGGGCGACTATCAGGAATACGATCCGTCCTCGCCGTACCACAAAGGCGGCCGGCGCTCCCCAAAGCCACCCTGACCGTCTCCAATAATCTTTGGGTATTTCCATGCTCCTCGATGTCATCCGCGATCGCTTCCCTCATCGCCGGGAGCCGAACTTGAATCTCGTCCAATACTTGATCAGCCCGATGGGGATCGATCCATCCTTCCACCGCATTCACCAACTCCGAAGCCTCCCGGAGCCTGACGCCAAGATTTCCAAATTCAACGACGGTAGCTGTCATGACCCGGCGATCCAGAATCAGCTTCTCCAAATCTTCCTTCTCCCGGATCCGGGCCTGCAACGCACTCAGGTTCTCTACTTCAAATCCCGCCAAATCGGACACCCGTTCCTTCACATCCTGACTCAATCCCTCGCCCGCTCCGGCCAGGGTTCGCCCCTCTTCGATGATCGACCAACACTCTAACAGACGTCCCTCGGCCCAGGAACTTTTGGCTCGATCCAAACATTGGACAATCTTCACCAGAAAACCATCCAGTAAAACGGGAACCCCGGCATACGATTCCCCGGACTCAACACCCACTTCCACAAAGAGGGCCGAGGGTGCATAACGTGACCGCATCCCTTCCACTTTTTCCGTAGCCATCTTCACCAGATCTTCAAGCTCTCCCCGCCTCTTCCAGAGTTCTTCGCTGGCTTCCGGGTAGTCGGCATGAGATCGTCGCGATTCTGCGACAAGATTTAAGGCCCGGGAAAGCAATGCCGCCACCTCATTCAAAAAAACCTCCGCCGACCCCGCTTCCCCAAGGTCCAGGGCCGCCAGTGCTCCGTCGAATTGTAACCTCCCCTCATCAAGATAGGTCGAGGGATTACCCCCTTCTTCGACGAGAATTTGATCGTCCTTTAACCCCAAAGCCGAAGCCAATTCCCTGCGTCCACGTTCGACTGCCGATCTCGCTGACTTGATCGCCGGACCACCCTCAACCTCAGCCCGCTCTGCTAGATTCACCGACGCCGTCACCCGCCCGGCAAAGATCGACAACTCACTCTCAAGGCTCCCAATTTCGTCATCAACACCAGACGAACATCCCTTGGCCGCAATCTCCTCACACTTCTCACTTAGATCGCCCAGCCCCCGGTCGACCCACACCGTTGCCCGTCCTCTTGCATCCAGGGACTCCTCCCCGTCCTCCAGCGCGCTCCAATGCTCCCGCCGGAATCTGGAAATAAGATTCAGAAGCCTCCCGGCCTCCGAAACCATTCTCTCACCCCCGCCCAACGGGCCGGCCAGCGCACTCACCGGATCGGTCCGCCCCAATTTGGAACCCGCCACAAAGGCCTCCTGCATCGCCGGCACCCACCTCTCAAAAGTCGCCTCGCACCTGAGCCAGCAATCGGCAGGCGCTTGCCAATCTTGCACAATCAGCTTGATGGCAGCCTCGAGTTTCTCCCGCCGGGAAACAATCGTGGTCCATGCATCATCCACCTCATTGAGATCTTCCTCAGCTTTATCAAGCGCATCCATCGTCCGCCCCTTCCATTCGTCCAAAGGCATCGCAAAGACTTCATCACTTCTTTCTCCGGGTCTCGCCCGCTCCTCCAGATCCGGAACCTCTTGCGCCTCCGCTCTCACCTCGGCATCCAATAAATCAACGGCCTCTTCATAGCGTCCCCCGCTCACCAGATTCCTCGACTTGCTGAGCGGACTCCCTGGCTCCATCAAAGATTCTGCTTTCTCGATAATCTGCTTCACATTCGATGACAACACGAAGCCCTCGTCGATCTTTTGCAAAGCTTCGCGTGAAAGTTTTAATGTCTCCCCCGTGTAGCCCCGTGCCTCCAGTTCATTCACCGGGCCTACCACGATGGCAGCTCGATCCATCATCGTGAAAAGACGATCGGACATCTCCTTCATCTCCGCCTTCCGAGTCTCCAACAAAGTCTCTGCTTCCAACTTAATTCGACGACGGCGGCGATTCCCGAGGAAGCCCATTAAGCCGAGAAAACCGACCCCACCCACACCCGCAACTCCGGCAATTTTTTGACGTGACTGAATCTCACCTTCCCTCTGGAGAAATCTCGCAATCCCCGTCCGCACTTGACTCATTTCCACCACATACTCCGGATCTCCGTCACGATAAGTATCTTCCAAGCCCTCCATATTCCCCTGAATCAACTCCAGCTTTGCCTTCTGAACGCCGTCGGACGATGCCAGATTTCCCACCTCTTTTCGAAGATCCTTGATATCATCCTCACCCTTCCAAAACCGTTGAAATTCCCAACGCCATTGCCCGACCTTCTCTTCTAACAAGGTGAGCCCACCCAACTGCAACATCGGGTGTCCATCCCGGCGATAGCCTTTCAGGCGTTCAAAATCGAGCTGCCATTCATCAAGGGGCGAAATCCCGAATGCCCCTTTCCCGGGATTTTCATAATTCTTCCAAAACTCCTGGAACTGTTTCCCGGCCTTCCCCATCGACATCTGAACCCTTTCCATTCCCTCTTCGGCTTTGTCCAAGTTTTCCTGAGCCCGTTCCTTCTCCGCGGCCACAGCCATTCGGTAGCGATCATCAAGCGATTGAATGGTATCCTTGACCGCGTCAATTATCTGCCCGCCATTCCGCATCGCTGCGATCGCAGGCCGATCGAGACCTCCCTGCCACTGATCTTTCCCCAGGCGATACCGTTGATAGGCTTCACTTCCAAAATAGGAAAAATTTCGATCCTTCATGAAAAGAATGAAGAATGCTCCATTTGCCAATCCAGACGTGGAATCCTTCAACCCGCCGAAGCCCGTTCTCGCCGGGAGCCCCTTCCCCATTGCATGTTCCACCGCATTGATCCCGTGGTGATGAACCCCAAAGACATCGGGGTATTTCTCACCCTCTGAACTCTCCATCAAGAGGACCGTCCAATTGGACGCATTCGTATCAAGCCATTTCTCAAGTCCCGCAAGTTGTTCCGCGCCCAACCCCAGTTCACCAACAGTGTAAACATGTTGATCTACCTGCCAGTTTTCCAGAATGGCAACCCCGGATGGAAGTTCGACGGCGGACGGAGAGGCCTTGGCCTCAGTCGCAAAAAGACAAACCAGAAAACCGCTAAGAAGAGTGATGGAATTGTAAACGTGACCCACGCCAAAGGTTCTACCCTTTGGAAAATCACGGGGCAAGATTCACTTGGAGTCCTGATAGGACTTCACCACCATATCACTCAAAAATTTGTCCGGGTTTTGAACCGCTTCCTCGGTCAGGATGAATTCACCCTGACCCGTATTCCGTTGAATCAGCTTCAGCCCGAATTGGTAATCTCGAAAGAGCTCACGTGAGACCTGGAAAACACTGCGAGCCTGCTCACTGGCTGTTTTCACAAGGAGAGCCACCGCATCATCGTCGAGCTTCACGCCAACCTCGTGCTTGTCCCTAAACTCCCTTACAAAGGCGTCGACATCCTGTCGCGCCCTCTCAACGACCAATTCCAGCCCAAGTTTGCGATACTTCTTGAGATGTTCCTCACGATGATCAATCAAGTCGGCATCGACAGTCAGCTCCGTCACCGAGGTGCCAGGAAGCTCGTATTTAAAATCACGCAGGATTCTCTCTCCCACCGTCATTAATCCACGTGCCCCCGTCTTCTCATCCGCCGCCATTTCCGCAATCCGAGCGATTCCATCGTTTTTGAAATGAATGTCGATGCCATACGCTTCAAATTCGCGCTGGTATTGCTTTAGCAAACTCCCCTCGGAATACTTTAGAATAGCTTCCAGATCCGGAGCCTCCAGATGCTCGCAAACCACTCTTACGGGAATCCGGCCGATAAACTCGGCTTCAAAGCCAAAGTCAATGTAGTCTTGGGTCGTGACGAGCTTGAAGAGTTCGTTGTCCATTGTGGGTTCCTTCTGCTCCGCCGAAAAACCAATCTGCGATTCACTTGATCGCTTGCGCACAATCTTCTCGAGACCGGAGAAAGCGCCACTCACGATGAAGAGAATGTGCCGGGTATTGATGGTATCCTTCCCTTTTTTCCCACCCTGCATGTCCATCATCGCCATCATCTGTCCCCTCATATCCTGGGGGTTTCGAAGTTGAACTTCGGTCTCCTCCATGAGCTTCAACAAGGTGGTCTGCACACCGCGACCGCTCACATCGCGACCGCTCATGCCACCGCGCGATGCCAACTTGTCGATCTCATCAATGTAGATGATGCCATACTCCGCGAGTGAAACATCGCCGTTGGCTTTCTGAACAAGCTCCCGCACCAGATCATCAACATCTCCTCCGACATAGCCCGTCTCCGAAAACTTGGTGGCATCCGCCTTCACAAACGGCACTCCGATTAATTCAGCGATATGCTTCACCAAGTACGTTTTACCAACCCCCGTTGGTCCCACCACCATGACATTTTGCTTCTGCAATTCAATCCACTCCCCTTCGTCCTTCAGGGCTTTGAGCGTCTTCACGTGGTTGTAATGATCACAAACCGCAATCGCCAAAGCCTTCTTAGCCTCGTCCTGCCGGATCACAAAGCGATCCAGATGCGCCTTAATATCCCGTGGCAAGAGGTCAAATTTAAAAATATCGTCCACCAAAAGATCCGCCACATCCTCTGGCTCGTCGGAAACCTCTCCCCTAAAAGCCGAGGTATCCATTCCGGGAAAAGAAAAATCCTTCCCCATCTTACCCAACATTTGCTCGAGGGTTTTCCGAAGTTCGTCAGGTCCCGGTCCTTTTGGGCCTTTGGTGTCGTCGCCGCTCATCTCACCACTATCGACCCGACGATTCGGTTCGCAAGAGCGATTTCAGGAAGTTCATCGCAACTCAAACTCGCCGACAAAGATCACCTCTTGCGATTCCTTGAGCCTCAAGGTCTCCACCTCGCTCTTCTGGTTCTTACGTCCCCAGTTGGGAAAGACAATCACTTGCACCGTAGTGGCACCGGCTAGGACTTGTTGACGATTCCGGTAGTAATTCGCCTCCACGCGATACTTTCCATGCATCGCCTCTCGAATGAGGAACTCCTCGGGGCCGCAGCCATCGGTAAACTCGTTGGACATCCGTCCGCCGGACTCGCTGAGATTGTGCCCCTAAAAACACTTCTCAGCCAGGATATCAGACACCCAAAGATTGATGTCCGTGTTGTCGGCATCCAAGTCAAAATGATGCGGGCATCACAATCGAGATTTTTAATAAGCCGAGAATCATAGCCGAAGGTTTTCAAACGGTAACGAGCCGCCATCGCATTGAGTTCGACCAGTGAGATCAGCTGAATACCGTCGAAGCGCTCATCAACCGGACTTGAAATCACCTTCCAAAGAAGATCCGCCCCCTCCTGATGCCGATCAAGGGATCATTTTTTAAAGCCAGCTCCGCGATGTTGGTAAGGATCCGCAGCGCAAGCTCCGGCTTTTGCATCGCCATGAAAAATCGCTGACATCGAGATAGAATGCCAAGCTGTCGAGGTGCTTTTTCTTCCACTGAATGATATCCAAGTCGAACCCGCTTCGTCCCCTGAGCCGGAATAGGATAGATTCAAGTGCGAAGGTTGTTCCCCTTCGTCCACTCGATCAATCCCGGATCGATCTCGCCACGAACCACTTCCTCGAAGACTTCACCGGCACGTTCCTTTTTCAGCACAAAGCAACGCAAAGAAGCCGAAGATCAAATCTCCGGCTTCTGAAAACGGATCCTCGACCCGACTATTCCTTCATCGAACTCAGATAGGCGATCAAGTCATTGAACTGATCCATGGTGAGAGTCCCGCCAAGACCGGCAGGCATCATGGATGTTCCTTCGTGATCGCGCTTTTTAATGTCAGCCTCTTTCAGTTGGGTCAAGAGACCCACGATGTTCCGGAGATCAACAATCCCGTCTTCTTCGCGAGTTACGAAACCGTAGTGGACCGTTTCATCCTTCATCGTGACAACCTCGCTTTGGAAGCCCTGGGCAACGACCGCATTGGGATCGAGGATCGACTGGATCAGATAGTCCTTAGTGAACTGACTTCCTGCCGACCCGAGATAAGGACCTTTCTGCACGGCCTTTTGATCAACGGCATGACAAGCGATACATCCCTGGCGTGTGAAGAGGAGCTTACCTACGGTAGGCTTCCCTTTCCCAACCATCGCCAGCTTCATCACTTTTTCCGGCTTCAATTCCGCGACCTTCTTACCAGAACTGGATTGCGCTTTCGCAATCGCGTCCTTGGCATGTTTTGCCGCTTCAATGAGCGTGTCATTATCGCTGTTGATGGCGTTTTCAATTTGCTCATCAAAGCCCGGAAGGAGGAGGTCCGACAAAGCGAGGAAGAGTCCCTCTTCGCGAGGATTTTTGGCGATGGCTTCTTTGATCGGGTCCTTTTGATTTCCCTTAATCAGCGGACTTTGGGTGAAGGTGAGAAGAGTGCGCCAGGCCACCCTACTTTCGGAATGACTGCCCTTGGTCGCGATGGCGCGAAGGGTTTTCGTTGAGAGAATCAAAGCCGGTTGATTTGTGAAATCCGACAACTCGGGTTCCACGTCCGAATTGCGAACACCTTGGTCGAGCCAGGCTCCAAGGATCTCCACTTGTTTCGAAACGATCTTGTCATCCTCGACTCTCCCCAAGGCTCGGTACCCTTTAACGCGATCTGCCCAAGGCCGCTTGGCATCCCTGGCAACTGCGGTGAGAATATCGATTTGGCTTTGGTCCAGAGTCGGAGTCACCAGCGCGAGAAGGAAAGGGTCTTGATCGCCCAACTTCATCTCAGAAATCGGAACCCGATTGCGCCCCAAGGTTCCCAGCATTGTCTCTTGATCATCTTTCGAAAGCTTCTCAAAAACGCTCTCCAGAGACCCCTTGATCCGAGGGGTTTCCGCCCACGCCACCGGCGCAAAATAAGGACCACGGTCATCGGGACGAGTGCTCCACCAGGATTTCAAATCCCACTCCGCTTCTTGGTGATAGAGTCGGCCAAGAATTTCGATCAGGCCTAATCGCTCTCCGCTTTCCGCGAGTTCGAGTTTCGCGACAAGACCCGAAATCACCTCGGGTCGATGCAGGCGCATGAGCGCGAGTTTGGCCACCCGTTGATTGGAAGCCGCGAGGAGAACATTCGTTTCGCCAATCGAGGTGAGAGCCCGGTAGATAGTGTGTTCAATGCGAGCGTCCTTTGCCGTTCCCGCAAGGGCGATGAGATCGCCCGATGACCCCTCAGCCTTGCTCCCAAGACGCATCAAACCCACGACCGCTTGAAGCTGCACCAGAGATGAATCATCTTTCAGATACGGCTGAAAGTCTTCCCGAGTTGCGGATTGCAATTCCCCCAAAGCACGCAAAGCCCAAGGGCGAATTTTCGCATCTTGCACGAGAGCCCTGAGATCCCCAGCGGCGTCCTCATTCATCAACTGACGCAGCGTGAAAATCATGGCCACTTTGTCATCGAGCGAAGCCGAGTCGGAGGTCGCCCCCTTCACGAGAAGAGGCGCAAACGATTTGTCCTGACGGGCGAGAATCTCTCGTTGTACTTCCAGTCGACGGACAGCCGATCCTTTCATGAACTGAGCGACGAGATCATCCGCCGAAAGCTTGGCGAGATCCGGAAACGGCGCTGATTTTAAACCCTTCTTGGTGAGCTTCTGAACCATGCCCACCTTCTTGCCTTTTCCGGCAAACTTGAATCGGCCATCGCGCCAGTCGCAAACGTAGAGATTCGAAGAACCATCGACGTCGATATCAACCGCACGTGTCAGGTCCATAAAAACACTTTCCTTCAACGAAAAATCAGCGCCTTTTTGAGTCAACGCATCGTTGTAGATTTTACCGGTTGTCCAGTCACAGGTGAGCAAGAGTTCCTCATGCCCTGGCTCCGCAAGATAGAGCGCACCCGTTCCACTGCCACCACCCAGATCGAGCATGGGCTTCACCGCTTCATCCGTGAAATTCTTGTAGAGCCTCGGATAACCGTGCTCCGATCCATTCGTCAGATAATGAACGCGGATGTTCCAGCCTTTACCATCGTTGGTATTATCCCGCGTAAAGATGTCGAGAGTCGGACTAATCGCCAAGTCGCAGATGTTTCGGGTGTGATACGAATACACTTCCAGGTCGGTTCCGTCGGACCGCACCCTGGCAACTCCACCGCCATGCAAGGTCACGACCTTGCCATCGGTGCCCTTGGTCGCTTCCATTCCAAAATCGCCCACCGCGATATAGAGCCAGCCATCGATGCCCATCCGGCAACCGTTGGTGGTGTGGTCCGATCCCCGGGGATGCCGTAACCCGAAGCCTATATTTTCGAGAAGAACCTTGTGCTCATCCGCCACGCCGTCGCCATCCGTATCGCGATAGGAACTCAGAAAAGGCGGATGGATGAGATAGAGGGTGTCTTTAACAAAATGCCCCCCCCGCGGACTGTCTACATTGGGCACAAAATCGGTAAACTTGTCGGCCTTGCCGTCACCATTGGTATCCCGGCAGGCCACGATCTTACCCATATTTTTGTCCTTCCCCAGCGATCCGTTTTTATCGACCGAGACATAAACGGTGCCATCGGCGGCGGCGGTAATTGCCGTGGGATAATCCACATCGAAGGGCTCAGCCCAGTTTGTTAGTTCATATCCATCGGGAATGGCCAGCGCGGGAGAAGCCATGAGAAGAGCTGCTAAGTATCGTTTCATATCAGATTGGAGAATATCGTGACGGGAGCGAAAGATTGTCCCTTTCAATGTGGAGCAATCAAAGCAATCCTACGGCATGCGAAAAGCTTTTCTTCTCGGAGCTGGATTGGGAACCCGCTTGCAGCCCCTCACCAACACCCTGCCCAAGCCCCTCATTCCTTTTCAAAATCGCCCCCTCATCACCCACGTCTTGGACCATTGCCTCGCGGCTGGCATCACCGATTTCGCCATCAACACCCATCACCTCCACGAAGCCTGGGACGCCGCTTTTCCTGAAAAGACCTATCGCGGAGCCAGCCTCACCCTTTTTCACGAACCCGTCCTGCTTGAAACCGGCGGTGGCATCAAAAATATCGCGGACTGGATCGGGCACGATCCCGTCCTCGTTTACAACGGCGACATCGTCACCGACCTCCCCATCGACCGACTCATCACCCGTCACATGGCTTCCAACAACTCAGCCACCCTCGCCATTCAGGATCATGGTCCGGCCCTCCACATCGCCACCGACGGGAGCCAGGTCACTGACATTCGTGAAATGGTCAACGGCCAAACCGGAACCCATCAATTTACCGGCATTTACACCATCGACCCGGAAATCCTGGCTCTCATTCCGGCCCACGAAAAAATTTCCATTATTCCCGCTTTCCTCGAACTCATTCGCAAAAATGAACTCGGGGCCTACCTCGTCAAAGGCGAACCCCGCTGGCTTGATCTCGGAACCCGCGAGACCTACCTCGCCGCCCACGCCGAGTCTCCAGCGCAAATATCCGTCCAAGCCACGATCGCTCCTGGTGCCCGCATCGAGAATTCCTGGATTGCCGACGGCTGCCATGTTGATGCCGGAGCCGTCGTGAAAAACTCCATCCTCTGGCCCGGAACGCGGGTTTTACGGGATGCGGAATTGACAAACTGTATTGTTCACAGCAATTCCCCCGCGTCAGGCGTTCATCTCGACGCCGATCTTTAATCCCTTTCCAGGATTCGACCCCATGCCCGCCGATACTCTTCTCACCGCCATTCGCGCCCACCTCCACCTCTCCCCAACCCACCGGGTTCTCATGGAACCCATTCAAAAGGGAGCCTCAGGCCGCACCATCATTCGCATCAGACCCGATGACCACCCCAGCTTCATCGGCGTGCACTACACGCTCGAACGTTCGGATAATGCCAACTTTCTCCCCGTTGCCGAATTTCTGAGCGGAGCCGGTCTCAATATTCCCGGTGTCCTCTACGACAACGTCCGTCGACACGTCGCCCTTATCGAGGATCTTGGCGATGACGATCTCCTCAGCCTCAAGGATGCCCCTTTCGAAGAACGCGAGCCCTACTACCGCTCCGCCTTTGAGCAACTCGATAAACTTCTCTACACCCGCCCACCCAAGGATTTCGATCTTCAGCCCGCTTTCGACGAGCCTCTCTACCGCTGGGAACAGGAATACTTCTTCGAACACTTCATCGAGACCCACCTCGGCAAGGACGCCTCAGAACTCCGCGAAGACCCCATCCTTCTCGGCCTCGCCAAGCGCCTCGGAGCGACCGCACCGCACATGGTCCACCGTGATTTTCAATCGCAAAACCTCATGCTGCATGAGGGTGAAGCTTGGATTATCGACTTCCAGGGCCTCCGCATGGGACGTCAGGAATACGACCTCGCCTCGCTTCTCTACGATCCCTACATGAATCACTCCGCCGAGGATCGTCGCAAACTCCTTGACCTCTGGGAAGACGTCGCCGAAGAGGAACCCATCGAGCCCATTCTCAAGGACTGCGCCGCCCAGCGACTCATGCAAGCCCTTGGAGCATTCTCGAATCTCGGGCACAATCAGGACAACGAATGGTATCTCGGGCACATCCCCGCCGCCGTCGCCTTTCTGAAGGAAATCATCGACGACACCCCGCTCGAAGACTCCCTCGGACCCTTTCTCGACTAGCGTTCACGAAACCGCTAGCGTCTCCCGCAGCAATGCAAACCCTGCGGCAAACCCTCCAAATCTTCCTACCTCTCGTGGTAGGAATCGGACTCCTCGTCGGCTTGTCCAAAATCCCAGCGCTCGTAAACTTTGAGCACGCCCTCTTTTGGGATCCCTCCAACTACGCAACCGTCCCGGGTTATACCAACCATGGGACCCCGGAGGAGTTTGAAGTGGAATTCTATCGCCAGAATATCTTCGCGCTGGTCCACGAGGGAACAACTCATCAAATCGACCCCGCCACCGAAGACATCCTGGGATCTGCACCTCTGCAGCCCAGCAATTGGGCTTACCTTCTCAGTCAGCTTAAACCCGAGAAATCCCAACTGCTCGTCATTACCAATGAATTGTCGTGGGACAACGCAGAAGAGATTCCAATCCGAGCCCTCCAACACGAAATCTCACGGTTCCCCGCGTCAGTCATCGGTCTTGCCTGCGAAAAGACGGGTGAAGATGCCCCCATCCCAACCTATTTGGAATCATCCGTAGTTTCGGAATTTCATGGTTTCCCTGCCAACCTGCCTGAGGTTGACCTCGTCATCGCCCCACCGTCTGTCAATCCAACCTATTTTGGCATTTCCACCATCAGGGGAATGAAAGATGAGTCTGGAAAAGTCCCTCTCCTCGTAAAATGGGGAAACCAGATTCTACCGACCGTAGAACTTGCCGCCTTACTCGCTGAATTCAAAATCGCTCCTTCAGAAATCGTCATCGACCCCGCTGGTCTCCTTCGGCTCAACCGGGAAGGCCCCCTATTTTTAAAGATCGATTCCGAAGGCCGGACCGTGGCTGAATCCGGTGGAAAACCCGTATCGGCATCCGAACTCCTCATCTCACCAGCCGAGCTCAGACATTCCTACCACTTCGTCGATCAAGATGCCCCGAAGAGACTCTCGGGCCTCGCCTTAACGTTCAGCTTTCTGGCGATGAATGGGCAACATGTGAGCGCTAAATTTGAGCGATGGCCTCTAGTGATCGAGACCTCATTTCTCATCCTCCTGACCCTCTCCTTCGCGACCCAACGCCTCTGGCCCGCGATTCTCCTCGTCCTCATTGGCTATCTCGCCTCCTTCCTATTCTTGGGGAAATGGTTCGTCCTTAGCCCGGTCATCGCCCTCCTCGCGATCTACTTGATCTTCATTAGACAAAAACGGCCAAAGTAAATCGTCGCTTTGCACTTCCCCCATCCCGAGGAAGGAGCTAGATCTTTGCCATGCGCGAAGATGTGAAGGAACTCCTCAGCCTCCAGGAAACCGATCAAACGATCAAAAGCCTCAAAGCTGACATCGTCAGAATTCCCCAGCTCCAGAAAGCCGCTAAAGAGCGCTTGGCCAACGACACCGCAGCGCTCGCCTCCGCCAAGCTCGCTTACCAGGAAAACGAGGTCGCCATTAAAAACGTCGAACTCGATATCGGAACCCGCAAAAACAGCATCGAACGCCTCAATGTTCAGCAGTTCGAAACCAAGAAGAATGAAGAATACACCAAACTTGGTGAAGAAGTCATTCGCTACGCCGCCCAGGTCGACAACCTCGAAACCCGCGAATTGGAGCTCATGGAATTGGCGGATGGACATCGCGCCTCCATCGAATCAGCCAAGGTCGCTCTCGCCAAAACCCAGACCTTTGTTGACGAAGAAATCACCGAACTTGAGACCCGCCTCAACGAGCGTAAGAAGGATCTTGCCGACACCGAGTCCCTCCGCGCCGGGAAAACGGAAAAAATTGAGGACGATCTCCTCGCCACCTACATCCGCCTTTTTGACAAACGCAAAGGCGATGCCGTGATGCACGTCACCAGTGATAAAAGCTGCACCTCCTGCCACATCCAGGTCACCCCGGCCACCTACGCCGCTGCCCAGTCAGGCGCCGAAATCGCCCACTGCGACAACTGCGGCGCTATCCTCTTTTCGAGCTAGCGCTCCTTCGCCACTTTCACTTCCTTATTCCCGGGATTTTCTCTCTGGTACCTTCCGCTCCTCGTAATCCTCGTTTTCACACTCTTGATTCCTTCCCCAAAACTCCTCGAGGTTGTCGCGATCCTCTCCCTCGGTTCGCTCTCAGCCCATCAGGCTGTCACCGTCTATATCGACTTTACCAACTCCGCATCATCGACTGGCGCATTCAACGCCCTTACGCACACACAAACCACGGCACAGGCCCTCAACGACAGCACGGACGGCCTCCTCTGGAATCTCCATCACCACAACCACGCTCCCTGCAGGCGGTAACAGCGGGGGCGCCACCGCCGTTGCCGGCGATGCAGCAGCGGCAGGAATCACGCAAGCCACAGGCGAACGATTCCATTTCACCAGTGGATCGTCCAACGCCTCCTACACCTTATCAGGTCTTGAGGATAGTGGAACGGCCACCTACACCGTCACGGTTTTTGGGGGCCGGAATGCCGGTGACACCCGCCCAACCGAATACACCCTCACCCATGGCGGGACACCCCTCACCAACACCCTCGCAGGCAGCGGCCCCGTCAATAACACCGAAATCATCACCTTCGATGCAATCGAAGCCGCAGCCGATGGCACCCTCAATTTTTCCTTCCGTGCATTGAACACCACCGGAAAGCAATTAGGACCCCTCAAGGCCATCCGCATTGACTCGAATCCCCTCCCCGAGCCTTCCTCATCCCTGCTCTTGAGCCTTACCTTCGGAACCCTCCTGATCCGGCGCAAACGGTAATCCGGGCGTCCCGCATTCAATTGAAGTATTCCCCCTTCCGAACAGGGGAACTTCAACTTGGTTTTTCTGATCACTTTGTCACCTGATCCTTCAGAAACCCTCCCGATTTTTCTTTGCCAAACCCTAAGATTACTTGACTCTCCGCCCCGTTATGGCGAAGCCCAAATCTGCAATCTCTCCCACGCGCTCGGAAAACTTTCCCGAGTGGTATCAGCAAGTCATCCGTGCCGCGGATCTTGCCGAAAATTCCGAAACGCGCGGATGCATGGTCATTAAGCCGTGGGGCTTTGCCATCTGGGAAGCGATCCAGCGTGATCTCGATTTTCGCTTTAAAGCGACCGGCCACGAGAACGCCTATTTCCCCCTTCTTATCCCCCTCGCCTATCTTGAAAAAGAAGCCGAACACGCCGAAGGCTTCGCCACCGAATGCGCCGTCGTCACCCATCACCGCCTCGAAGCCGTGAAGGACGAGAATGGCAAAACCCGCCTCATTCCTGCCGGCAAATTGAATGAGCCCTACGTCATTCGCCCCACTTCCGAAACCATCATCGGCGCAGCTTTCTCCCGCTGGGTCGGATCCTACCGCGATCTCCCCTTGCTTATCAACCAGTGGGCCAACGTCATGCGCTGGGAAATGCGTCCCCGCCTCTTTCTCCGCACCTCCGAATTCCTCTGGCAGGAAGGCCACACCGCCCACGAAACCAAAGAAGAAGCACTCGAGGAAACCCACATGATTCACCAGCTCTACTCGGATGCCATTCGCGACCTCCTCGCGATCCCCGTCATCATGGGTGAAAAGACCGAAGCCGAACGCTTCCCCGGTGCCCAATCCACCCTCACCGTCGAAGCGATGGTGCAGGATAAAAAAGCCATTCAAGCCGGAACCTCCCACTACCTCGGACAAAACTTCGCCAAAGCGCAGAACATCACCTTCGTCGACCGCGACAACACCGAACAACACGTTCACACCACCTCCTGGGGTGTTTCCACCCGCCTCGTCGGCACCCTCATCATGGCGCACTCGGACGACGACGGACTCGTCCTCCCTCCCCGCGTCGCGCCCCAGCAAATCGTCATCATTCCGGTCACCCCCAAGGAAGAAACCCGCGAGGCTGTCATTGATTCCTGCGAAGCCCTTGCCACCCGTCTTCGCGAACAGACCTATGGTCGCGAACCCGTCCGCGTTCACGTCGACACCCGCGATCTTGGTGGCGGCATTAAAAAATGGGACTGGGTCAAAAAGGGCGTCCCCATCCGTATCGAAATCGGACCGCGCGACCTTGAAGAGCGTAAAGTCTGCCTCCAACGACGCGACCAGCCGGCGCAAGAAAAAACCTTCATGGAGAAGAACGACTTTCTCCGCGACGCCGTCGAAATCCTCGACAGCATCCACCAGTCACTCCTTGAGAAAGCTCGTGATTTCCGCAGCTCCAACCTTACCGAGTGCACCGATCTTGCCTCCTTTGAAAAGCATTGGGACGACTCCAACGAGAACCCCGGTTGGCTCATCACCCCGTGGTCAGGATCGCGCGAGGAGGAGGAAGAGATCTCCAAACGCCTTAAAATCACCGTCCGCTGCCTCCCCATGGACAAGCAAGACGAACCCGAGGTTCCCTGCTTCCTCACCGGCACGCCCACCAAATCCCGCGCCATCTGGGGCAGGAGTTACTAGCGAATTGCAGAACGCCGCAACCCACGGAATCTAACATCATGACTTGGGTGCTCTTCTTCGATGGCGATTGCGGATTCTGCAGAAAACCCGTCCTCAAAGTCCACGCCCTCGACAAAAAAGGCCAAATCGACTTCGCGCCCTCGCAAGGCGAGTTTTCAAAAAAAATGGGCTACCCCAACCTCGCAGAGAAAAAAGGCGGAACCCTGGTCTTCCTCCGGGAATGCGACAACACCTCCTTTTTTAAGGGCGACGCTTGGATCCAGCTCGGAAAAATCCTCGGCGGCTTCTGGGCCATCCTCGCAAAAGCCTTCGGCATCCTCCGCAATTGGCTCTACCACTTCGTCGCAAAACACCGCTACCTCCTCGCCGGGAAAGGAAATACCTGCGCCCTCCCCAGCGAAAGCCTAAGACCTGTCATTACGATCCCCATCCCTTGGACCAGAGGGCGGCGCGGTGCTACGGGCGGCCTGGCGCGACCCCTACATGGCTGGAAGCGGATGAGCTTCCAGAACACTTTTCCCGACGAAGGAGGCCAACCCCTTCCCCAGGGCGAACGGCCATGACTTCGCACAACACTCCGTAATGCGACGACAAAGAAGCGACAGCGACTGGTGCCCGGGTGGAAGGGCCCCTTTAGGGAAGGACCCAACCGATCAGGCACGGCGACGGATTACGGATGTTGTGAATCGAAGCGGAGATGGACACTCCGCAGGAGTGCTCGCAGGGCGAGGCGAAGCCGGAGTCAAATGGCCATGGTTGCAGGAGGCGTGACAGCACACACGCTCTAACAATTCAACCGACCAACGGGAGGCAAGTCTTTGGGAGAAGCGCTCTCAGCACCGAACAGCTTGGGAGAGAAATTTCAACGCCGTTGCAAGGACCTGTGGAAATCGACTGGCAATTAAAATTACTTGATTGCATGTAAACCACCCCGCCCAAACTCCCATTTTAACGACCGCTCAAACGTCTGACTGCAAATCCCGCATCGACCAGATCTCCCCTGCCAACTCCTTCAAAGCCCCCCTCGGTCTTCGCGCGCCATCCACCCGCTTCTTGCTAAAATGCCTTCGGTTCAACTGAAAGACCTCGTTCACAAACTTCTTCGAACCAATCACCACCCCGTCCGTAAAATAGCGAACCCGGCACCTCACCACCTTGGAAATCGCCAAATCTCGCGCTTGCGACGCCTTGAGCTCTTCCAACTCCCTCTCCGCCTCCTCACGACTCCGCCCCTTCCTTGTCACCATCCGGAGCACCTTCCCCTCGGGCCGCGTCGTCGTCTCCTCAATCCCCTCCGCCACCAAAATCCGCCGATACTCCTTGGCCACCCCGCCCTGCGACCAACCCCGTGAAGTCCCCGCTCGCCCTTCATGCCCATGAAGCGCCCGCACCAAACCGGCCCGCGCAATCCCCGCTCCCCGGCCACCCCCAATCGCCTCCCCATAGGAACTCCAGCGATAATCCTCCGGCATCTTACAAATCCCCGCCCGCACCGGATTCAGATCGATGTACGACGCCATCGTGCGACACGCCAAACCGCTCTCCACAATGACACTGTGAAAACGCTCCTCCCACAAAGTCCCACGCAAACCGTTTTCCTTATTAAACCAACGCGTGAACCGCTGTAAAAGCCCCTTCATAAAGAGACTGAGATTGTGCATCCGCTTCGTGTAACGCTCAAAAATCTCCTGCAACGTCCGCTCCCAAAACTCCCGACTCACCCTTTGATCCTCCTTGGAAAGCCGCTCAAAACCTTCCCAATCCCCCGTCATCATCCGCCGCGCCTCCGCAATCTCCCCCTCCACCAAAGCCATCGCCCGCCGCGAATACAAACCACCCAACCTCCGCAAAAGCTCCTCCTCCGAGAGTCGTAAATCCACGCCCCCAACAACCTCCCCGCCCTCTCCGGGTCCTGGCAAAGGAGTCACCTCCAAGAGAATGTGAAAATGGTTCGTCATCACACAATAGGACAACACCCGGCACCCCGAAAAGCGCTCATACATCCGCATAAACTTCCGAAACTCCTCCTTCGCCTCCGGCGTAAAAAGCAGCTGACGGTGCACCACGCGTGACGTTGTGTGGTATATGGCCAAATCCGGCACCAAAGAAGTCACCCCTCTCTCAAGAGCCTTCGCAACAGTCGGAATCAACACGCGCGCTTTTGCCATGACAGGAACCTAGAGAACGCCCCAACCGAGAGCAAGCGGGAACTCTTGTTATTTGTCTGTCTATTTAAATGATGAGGCGATTGTCACCACCGCCGGGTTGTAGTAGAAGTGAGGGAAGTCAGGCTGTTGCCAGAGGTGGGTTTTGCTCATGGCGGATATTTTGAGGATTATCCGACATTTCGGATATCCCCCTATTTATCCGACATTTCCCGCCGATATTGAGGTGAGAATGTGAAATCTTGAGTGTGGGAATGGTGAGTTCCAGATGACACGTGGAAACTGTGACGTCCGATTTTCTCACGGGAATTACTTGTTGATGCGCACCAGGATCTCGTTGCGTCGCATAAAGGGCGGAGTGAAGGGAGGATCGTAGCTGGCCTTTTCCATCACTGATGTCAGCGTGAGTTGTTGAGCCTTGCCCCATT
>CAWUTG010000057.1:0-114887 GCA_963925135.1 uncultured Verrucomicrobiales bacterium
CGGCTCCTTTTACTTCTTCCGGAAGACGGCGAGGTGTTTGTCGACCGATTTTCCGGGGGCGTCGCTGAGGGCTCTGGTGTTGGGATTAATGATGGAGCCGATCTGGATCGCGCCGAGATTTTGGAGAGCCTTGGTGGCGAGCTCGTGTTCCTTGTCGAAGTAGGAGGTGATGACGAGGAGGCCGTCTTCGTCGAGTCGTTCGAGGGCCTGGTCGAAGATTTTACTCCAGACCGGTTTGTCATTCCAGTAGTTCTGGTGACGGAGGAAGGCGATGTCGGGCGTGCCCACTTCGGAGAGTTCGCGGAGCTGGTCACCCCGGTGGGTGATGAAGTCGGCGCTCACGTTTTTGCCAAGCTGCTTTTTCCAGCGGGAGTTGGCCTGGTCGATCTCGGCGGCGCGGATGTCGAGCCCCTGGAGTTGGACCGATTTTGATTTCTCGGCGAGGAGCTTGGCGAGGACGCCGGTTTCGTCTCCGCGACCGCAGGCGAGATTGAGGAGGCTGAGGTGCTCCTTTTCGCTGAGATGAGGGTCGAGGAGATCGCGGAGGTTTCCCTCGAGTGTGTCGAGGTCCTGTTGGAGAAATTCGCTGAACGGAGTGTGGGCCACGGGATGACCCTAATAAAGGAATGGGATTTTGGAATTTAGAAATTACTCTTTGGGCGTGGAAATACCGATTCGTCCCCGTCGTAACCGGAAGTCAGCAGGCGTGCGCGCCCTGGTTCGTGAAACTCTTCTCAGTCCTGGCGACTTTGTCTTGCCCATGTTTCTGCATGATTTGGAGGTCGATGAGGCGATTGCGTCGATGCCGGGATGCACGCGGTGGTCGTTGAAAAGTTTGGTGAAGGAAGCGGGCGAAGCGCTGGCGTTGGGGATTCCCGCGGTGGTGCTGTTTCCCGCGGTCGATGAGAGTTTAAAAACAAGGGAGGCGGAAGAGAGCTACAATCCCGAAGGGCTGGTGCCCCGGGCGATCCGGGCGCTGAAGGAGGCGCATCCGGAGTTGGTCGTGATGACGGACGTGGCGCTCGATCCTTATAATCTCGATGGTCACGACGGTCTGGTGCGGGATGGCGAAATTGTGAACGACGAGACGATCGAGGTGCTTTGCAAGCAGGCGGTGTGTCAGGCATGGGCCGGAGCCGATATTGTCGCTCCGAGTGACATGATGGACGGCCGGGTGGCGGCGTTGCGCGATGCGCTGGACGCGGCAGGTTTTGAGAAGGTGTCGATTTGTAGTTACACCGCAAAGTATGCCTCGGCTTACTACGGTCCTTTCCGAGGGGCTTTGGGCTCGGCTCCGAAGGTGGGAGACAAGAAGACCTACCAGATGGATCCGGCGAATCGTCGCGAAGCGGTGCGGGAGTTGATGCTCGATGAGTCCGAGGGCGCAGATATTGTGATGGTGAAGCCAGCGGGCCCGTATTTGGACGTGATCAGTGATTTGGCGGAGCACGCGAGCGTGCCAGTGGCGGCTTACCAGGTGAGCGGGGAGTATCTGATGATCAAAAGTGCCGCGAAAGATGGCTGGGTGAACGAGGAGGCGGTCATGATGGAGAGCCTGATCGGGATCAAGCGGGCCGGAGCGGATATTATTCTAACCTATTTCGCGAAGCGGGCCGCGGAGATCCTTCGGTCATAGGAGGTGAGATTGGATCGGACTGTTAGGAGATGAGTTTACGGGAGGGTCTCCGGCGCTGGCCTTTATCGGCTTAGCCGTTAGCTTTTTGGGAAGCGTCTCCGGCCTAACAGAGGCCTTTTTCTCCCTTTAATTTATTTTCTTTCAAACTTGAGCAAGAGACGAGGAAACCAGTCCGTAGGGATCCCCCAAGCATGAGTGACGACAGAGCCGCAGTGGAGAAACTGCACGCGAGTTATGGCAGAATGAAGGAAGAGCTGGCCCAAGTGATCGTGGGTCAGAACGATGTGGTGGAGCAGGTCTTGATGGCCATGTTCTGCCGTGGTCATGCTCTCCTGGTGGGTGTTCCGGGTTTGGCGAAGACGCTTTTGGTGTCGACGGTCTCCCAGGCTCTCGATCTAGAATACAAGCGAATCCAGTTTACGCCCGACCTGATGCCGGCGGATATCACGGGAACAGACGTTCTTGAGGTGGATCCCGCCACGGGGCATCGCGGCTTCCGCTTTGTGAATGGTCCACTTTTCGCGAGCATGGTGCTGGCGGACGAGATCAACCGGACACCACCCAAGACGCAGGCCGCCCTTTTGGAGGCGATGCAGGAAGGTCAAGTCACGGTGGGTGAGCACACCCTCCAACTTCCCAAGCCCTTTTTCGTGTTGGCGACCCAGAACCCGATCGAGCAGGAGGGAACCTATCCTCTCCCGGAAGCGCAGCTCGACCGATTCCTTTTTAACATCGTGGTGGATTACCCGAGTGAAGTGGAGGAGCGCGAGATCATCCGCCGAGTCACGAGCCCGACGGAGGCCAAAATTTCACCGCTCATGTCGGGGCCGGAGATCATCGAACTTCAGAATGTCGTGAAACGCGTTCCAGTCGGTGATCACGTCATTGATTTTGCAGCCAAACTGGCCCGCGCCACCCGTCCCGGCTCTGACGAAGCTCCAAGCTTCGTGAAAGAGATGGTGGGTTGGGGTGCCGGTCCCCGGGCTGGCATTGCCATGATTTCGGCGGCCAAGGCGCACGCGGTGCTACGCGGACGTTTCCACGCGACGACAGGCGATGTGGCGGCGGTGGCGCTGCCGGTGCTCAGGCACCGGGTGCTGACGACCTTCAACGCCGAAGCGGCTGGAGTGAAGAGTGACGATATTATCCGTCGCCTTATTTCCGAGCTCGGTGGCGGTGATGCCGAGATCAAAATTTAGTCCCCCAACGAACTAACAGAATGGGCGAAGAGGTGGAACGACTTGAGGTGCCAGAGTGCATGCGTTTGCTTGCACCCGAGGTGATCGGGTCGCTGAAGCGTCTGGAATGGCTCGCGCGGCTTCGCAAGCAGGGAACCCTGTCGGGCCGGCATACCAGTCCGGACAAAGGAGTGTCGGTGGAATTTGCGGAGCACCGCGAATATACGATTGGCGATGATTTGCGGAATCTTGATTGGCGCGTGATGGCCAAAAGTGACCGCAATGTCGTGAAGCAGTTCATCGAGGAAACCAACCTCCGCGCCACCATGGTGTTGGACGTTTCGGGCTCGATGAAATTTCGCGGCGAGCAATCGGAGTTTTCAAAATTTGAATATGGCCAATATCTGGCGGCGGCCCTGGCTTACCTTTATATCAAGCAAGGCGACGCGGCAGGTCTCGTGACCTTTGACGATTCCTTGCGAACCTCGATGCGGGCGGAGAGTCGTCCGAGCCAGGTTCGGAAGATCTGCGAGGAACTTCATAAGACCGAGCCGGGACTCGAGACCGGAGTCGGGAAGGTTTTGCACGAAGTGGCAGAGCGGATCCCGCGTCGTGGACTCGTGATTTTGATCAGTGATCTATTTGATGAGCCCGAGCAGGTCATCGAAGCGCTGCACCACTTTGATTATCGTCAGCATGAATTGGTGATTTTTCATGTGCTCGCTGAAGAGGAGTTGAGTTTCCCTTTCCAATCATTCCAGCGATTCCGCGACCTTGAAGGAGTGGAGGAGATGTTACGAATTGACCCGCAAGCAGTGCGGGCGGCCTACCTTGAAAAGCTGAAGGCTTTTATTTCCGCGATCGAAGGGGTCTGCGGAAGTCTCCGGGCCGACTATGTTCCGGTGAGCACCAAGACTCCGGTGTCCGAAGCGCTGGTCCGTTATTTGGGAAGGAGGAAGAGGTAGTATGCTCTTCATGAATCCATGGCTTCTGGCCGGGCTCGGTGGGGTGTTGATTCCGGTGATTCTTCACTTGATTCGTCGTCAGGCCGCCAAGCCTTACGACTGGGGCGCGATGCGCTTCCTTTTTGATACCGTGGCGGCCCGTCGCAAGCGGATGGAGTGGGAGGATCTTCTTCTCATGATCTCGCGCTGTCTTTTGATTGCCTTGATTGCCTTGGCCGTGGCCCGTCCCTTTGTCCCGCCCAATTCACAGATCCCGTGGCTCTTTGTGCTGCCCCTGGGGCTCATTGGAATTGCTGCTCTGGGTGGATCTTTCGTGCTTTCCGCCAAGAGCTGGAGATGGGGAATGCGGTGCCTAGCCTTGGTTGCGATCGTGGGCTCATGTTTTATTGTCTGGCAGGAGAAGAAGCTGAATCTACTGCGTTTCCAAACCAGTGAACGTCGTGATGTCGCGCTCGTGATTGACGGTTCAACCTCGATGCTCTTAGAGCAGGGAGGTCAGTCGGCCTTTGCGAAAGCGATTGCGGAGGCCCGTGATTTTGTGAAGGAAGCTCCGAAGGGGACGGCCTTTTCGATCATCCTGGGTGGTCCGGCTCCCGAGTTGAAGACCGCAACGCCACTGACCCATCGGGCCGATGTCCTGGAAGTTTTGGATGGGCTTGAGCCCGTCGGTGGTCCTTTCCGGGCTCACGAAGCACTGGGAATGGCGACGCTGACTCTGGCCGAAGGGCGGGGAAGTATGAAGGACCTCGTCGTCTTTACCGACCTTCAGCGAATCGGCTGGCAATTCGACAGCCCGACTTCCTGGGGGAATCTCGGCGATGCCTGGGAGGGTCTTCCTGAGGGGGCCAAGCCGCGTCTCTTGTTGCGTAGCTTTGCTCCGCCCGAGAAGATGAGGAATGTCGCGATCACTGATATTGAATTTTCGAGAGAGGTCGTAGGAACGGATCGTGAAGTTTCGATCCGTGTTCGCGTGGAGAACACCGGAACCGAAGTGGTGACGCCGGGCTTGATGCGGATTTCAGTCTCCGGAAAAGAATTGGAGCCAAAGAGCCTGAGCCAAATGGCTGCGGGTGAGAATGTCGTGATGGACTACCGTTTTCAGTTTCCCGAAGCGGGACCTAAAGTGGTGCGAGTGACGCTGGATGCGAAGGATGATCTGCCGGGTGACGATGTTTCCGAGCGGGTGCTTTGGGTGAAGGAGACTCTTCCGGTTTTGATTGTGGAGGGGAATGCCGGGGCGTCGTTTTTCAATCGGGCCGGTGGTTATCTCGCGCTGGCGCTGGCGCCGGTGAGTGGCGATCAGGCGAGTTTTGTCGATCCCCGTGTCATTGATGCTTCCGCCTTGAGCCGTGAGGAATTTGACAAGGAATCGGTCGTGATTTTGGCAGACGTGGCGCGGCTTCCGGCAGCGACGGCGACGAAGCTGGCAGAGTTTGTCATTCAAGGTGGTGGTCTTTGGATTCTAGCCGGGCCTAAAGTTGAGCCGGAGTTTTATACCAATTGGAATGGCGGCGATGGGCCGATTGCTCCCATGAAGCTCGGTGAGATGGTGCTGCCCCAGGGCGGAGTTCAATTGGCTCCGGGAAGTTTTGATCATCCGGTTTTGCGACTTTTTAAAGATGCTGCCGGAGAGGATCTGGGCAGTGGAGTTTTGGAGGGTTACCGGGCGAGTTCGGATCTCGTGGAGAGTGGACGGCCCGCCGCCCGCTACACCGATGGTGAAGTTTTTTTGGCGAGCCAGGAATATGGCAATGGCCGGGTCATGTTGACGACGACCGCACTGGACGCCCGCATGGGAAGTCTTCCGGCGCGTCCGGGATTTGTCCCCTTCGTGCACGAGGTGACGAACTGGCTCGCAGGTGGTCAGGGCGTTGAGCTGAACGTGCGGGCGAGCTGGAGCCCCACTGTTTCCCTGCCTGGCGGCGGTGGCTTAAGCGGAACTTATCAGGAACTCGACGGGAAGCGGCAGAGTTTTAATCGGATCGATCCGGTGATTGATTTCGCCTGGGGGAACGGAGCGCCTGAGAAGAAGTTTAAGAACGAAAACTTCTCGGTTGAGTGGAAGGGGTCGCTGATGGTTCCGGTCACCGGAGATTACATTTTTGAGGTGCAGGTGGATGATCAATTCGAGCTGATCCTTGATGGGAAGAGCATCTTCACTGTCGATGGCACCACCGGGCAGTCCCAGCCTGTGGCATTGGAGGCGGGTAAGCCCCTTTCGTTTGTCGCGAAATACGAAGAAGAGTGGGGCGATGCCAAGGTGAGCCTGCGCTGGAAGCTTCCCGACGGAACGATGGAGGTCATTCCAGCTTCCGCTTTTCTTACGATCGGCGCGGATGGCGAGGAAGTCGTCCTGGCCGAGGGCGAAGCGAGGGACCCGAAAGGGCGGGAGCGGACGGTATCGGCATTGCAAGGAAGGCGGGGGCGTCTACTTGAGGTCGGGGGATCTGCTCTTCCCGGTGAGTATTTGGTGAATGTGCCATCGGCAGTTCAGGGAGATTTGTCCGGGCTGGATTCAGTTCCTCTGGTCGTGCTTCGCGAGGGTGGTGAGAGTCGCTTTGAAGGCTGGAGTGAGGATGACCGTTTATTGATTAATCGGGAAATCGATTTGATTGAGCTCGGCTCGATCCGGGATGTCCTTGCGGCCTTGCGAGGAGAAGGGTTTGGTCGGGAGATTTGGAAGGTGCTGGCGCTTGCGGCACTGATCTTGTTGTTCCTGGAGGGACTTCTCGCTCGATGGGTCTCCAAGTCGCGTAAGGCGGGCGAGGAAGTGAAAGTTGATTTTGAGAAACGGAACGAAGTGCCCGAGGAATTTTTGAAAGCTGTCCAGAAAACGAAGGGAGGGGCCTCATGAAGAGTCTCCTTCGAGGTATCTTAATTTTCTTTGTCTTGTGGGGTGTCGTCATCCTTCTGGGTAAGGTGTTCGAGGTGAACCCGTTTTGGCCGGCCTGGGTGATTCCTCTCATCGGAGCAGTGGGCGCGGAGCTTGTGTTCTGGACGTATCGTTATGAACGTCATGCGGTGAGCGCGGGACGGGGTCGCTTGATTCTCGGGCTGCGGCTTGCGGAACTGACCTTGCTTCTTTGGATTCTCCTCCAACCTGTTTGGAGTCGCTTTGTCGAGCGTGAGATTCGTCGTGAGATTATCGTGATGGTGGACGATTCCGCGTCGATGGATCTCATCGACGAGGGTCAGACCCAGACGCGACTGGAGATTGCCAAGGAAAAGCTGGCCGCGAGTGGAGTGCTCGATGATTTGGAAGGAAAGATCGGTGTTCGTGAAATCCGAGCAGCACGGAGGGCCTTGATCGACGATACGACCGAGGTCGAAGGTTGGGATCAGGCCACGGATTTGGCGGGGGGATTATCATCGGTTCTCGACCAAGTGCCGCCCGATCAACTGGCTGGAATGGTTTTGCTCAGTGATGGACGGCACAACAGACCGGGAAGTGTCGCCGACGTGGCCCGTCGTTTTGGAATCCTGGATGCTCCCATCGCGGTGATTCCATCAGGAAGTGACATTCCTCCGAAGGACACTGCGATTATCTCAGTGAGATCGCCGGACTCGGTGTATCTGGGTGACCGGATCAGAGTGGGTGCTTTGCTGAAGTTTGATGGTTACCGTGGTAAGAAAGCAACGGTGCGTCTCTTCGCGGGCGAGCAGGAATTAGACTCCCGTGAGATCTCGATTTCTCAGGACAATTACCGTGAGGAAGTGAAGTTCCGTCACGCTCCCGAAGAAGGCGGGGTGGGCGAATACCGGGTGGTCCTGGATCAGCTCGAGGATGAGAATTTCGACAACAACAACGAGTGGTCGTTTCAAACGGTGGTGAGTGATGCCCGGACCAATGTGTTGCTCATTGATCAACACCCAAGGTGGGAATTTCGTTATCTACGGAACCTCTTTTACGGGCGGGATCAATCTATTCATCTGCAGTCGGTGTTGCTGGAGCCTGATCGCATTGCCGGTCATGAACCTCCAAAGGTGGTGGCTTCCGCCAGTCGACCTTTTGGAGAAGCGAACGCGACCCATCTCCCCGAGACCGAGGAAGAGTGGCGCAAGTTTGATGTTATTATCGTGGGCGATATTGGTCCCGATTCCTTGTCGGATTCCCAGTGGGACATCCTTTCCCGTTGTGTCACCGAACGTGCCGCCTTGCTGGTGCTGGTGGCCGGACCCGAGTCAATGCCGCACGCGTTTTCTTCGGACACTGCGAAGCAATTAATTCCCGTGAAGTATGAGTCTTCGAAGCGCACCTATTATGGCTCTGACGAAACCTTCCGCTTTGGTCTCACCAATACCGGACGCAATCATCCGATCACGGCGCAAGTCGAGGGTCAGATTCGCAACGAACAACTTTGGGCGGGATTTCCCGAGATCCGCTGGCGTCATCCTATTGAAGGTCTTCAACCAGGGGCCGAGGTTCTTCTGCATGCCGTGTCAGCATCCCGGAAAAAAGAGTCGGTGAATTCGGCCGCAAAATTAGAAGCCGCCCTTTCCGATGTCGCCCGTCGCAAGGAGCGGGAAGATGAGACCGCCTTGCTGGTGACCCGCCAAACGGGATCGGGCAAAGTGGCGATGCTTTTGGCTGACCGGACCTGGCGTTTGCGCGAAGGGGTTGGTGATGTCTATCATCACCGTTTCTGGGGACAGCTTGTCCGTTGGGGTGCCGGTCCGAACTTGCGTTCAGGAACGGACACGGTTCGTCTTGGCACGGATCAGCTGACTTACACGGGCGATGACGAGGTCCACATTATGACCCGCTTGCGGGACAGTGAATTGAATCCTATTATCGATCCCACTTTGACAGCGGAGGTTCGTCACGAGTCGGGTCAGACCACCACGGTGCCTTTGAAATATCGTGAGAATTCCAACGGTCTTCACGAGAGCACGGCGGGCCCATTCCAGAAGCCCGGGGTTTACGAGGTCACCGTTAAAGGTGATGTTGTCACGACTTTCCGGGTGGTGGGCGCGCGCAGTGCGGTCGAGCTTTCCGAGACGACTCGCAACCAACCTCTCTTGGAGAGTGTGGCGTTGCTTTCCGGTGGACGTGTTTTTGATGGCGAAGGACGTCTCTCTGATCTCTTCCTGCGGGGGAATGAAACCCGGCAAGAGCTTCGCGAAACATCTCTTTGGGATACCTGGCCGGTCTTTGCCTTGCTGGCAATTTTCCTGACTGCCGAGTGGGTCATCCGTCGTCGGGGTGGCTTGAGCTAATTCGCTTGAGGTTTTGAAACTTCGAGCGACGCTTCGGCGAAAATGTTCAGGATTCTATTTTGCGTTCTTCTCTTGTCGGCCTCGGTACTCGCCCAGAATTATCGTCCGATTGGCGGGACCTCGCCGATGGTGCCCCGCGAGTTTCGGGCGGCCTGGGTGGCCTGTGTTTACAATATTGATTGGCCCAGTCGGATCGGACTGAGTTCGTCAAGTCAGCAAGCGGAGATGCGGGCGCTGTTGGATCGCATGGCAGCGATGCGCATGAATGCGGTCATTTTCCAGGTAAGGCCAAATGCTGATGCCGTTTACGCGTCCTCGATCGAGCCATGGAGTCACTGGATCAGCGGGCGACAGGGCGTGTCTCCGGGATACGATCCACTGGCCTATGGCATCCAGCAAGCCCATGCCCGGGGGATCGAGGTGCACGCTTGGTTTAATCCGTTTCGGGCTCTCCCGAATGCCGATCTCCCGACTTCCAGCACACATGTCACCAAGACCCATCCTTCGGTCATTAAGCGATTCAAGACCTACAAGTGGATGGATCCATCGAGTAGTTTTACGCAGGATCGCGCCTTGTCGGTAATCATGGATGTGGTGAATCGTTATGATGTCGATGGAGTGCACATCGATGACTATTTTTATCCTTATCCCGATGTCGATTCGAAGGGGAGAGCTAGGAGTGATTTTCCGGATGGCAAGACGCCTGCCCAACGCCGGGTGGCGGTGGATCAATTTGTGGAGAAAATGTATCGCTCGGTAAAAGCGAAGAAGCCGTGGGTAAGGGTCGGGATTAGTCCCTTTGGTATTTGGAGACCCGGGGTGCCTGCTGGAACAACAGCGGGTATCGATGCCTATCACCACCTCGCGGCTGATTCGCGGAAGTGGCTGCAACAAGGATGGTGCGACTACCTCTCACCGCAGCTCTACTGGCGGATTCAAGGGCCGCAAAGCTACAGCCGCTTGCTGGCCTGGTGGCGGGCGCAGGGAACACGTCCGGTATGGCCGGGGATTGCGGCATCGCGAGTGGACTCGACCGAGGATCCGGGACGCCCGGCGAGCGAGATCGTGAACCAAGTTTCGCTGAGTCGCTCCATTGGGCAAAACTACGTGGGTCAGGTGTTCTGGAGCATGAAGTCGCTCATGCAGAATCGCGGCGGAGTGAGTGATGAGTTGGTGAAGAAATTCTACCAACAGCCTGCCCTCGTCCCTCCGATGCCCTGGGTGAATGCCAAGTCACCCTTAACGCCCAATGTAGTGGCGCGGGGAGATGACAGCAAGGTCGATGTCAACTGGGGGCAAGTCACGGGATGCGCCAAGTATGCCGTGCAAGCTCGCTACGGCAGCAAGTGGGTCATGGTCACCGTGACGAGCGGATTAAAAACCGTCATTAAGGGGTCACCCGATGCCATCGCGGTCAGTTCGGTTGACCGGTATGGCAATACGAGTATTCCAAGGTTGATCGGCAAGTAGTCCTTTAGTGCACGGGACACTGGCTGATCTGCTTAAAGAAGTCGTTGCCTTTGTCATCGACGAGGATGAAGGCGGGGAAGTTTTCCACTTTGATCTTCCAGACCGCTTCCATGCCGAGTTCGGGGAAGTCGACCACTTCCTGGCTCTTGATGTGTTCTTTGGCAAGGAGGGCGGCGGGTCCCCCGGCGGAGCCAAGGTAGAACCCGCCATGCTTCTTGCAAGCGTCGGTGACCATCTGGGAGCGGTTGCCTTTGGCGAGCATGACCATGGAGGCTCCGTGTTCCTGGAAGAGGTCGACGTAGGGATCCATGCGCCCGGCGGTGGTGGGGCCGAAGGAGCCGGAGGCCATCCCTTCGGGGGTCTTGGCGGGACCGGCGTAGTAAACCGGATACTTCTTAAAGTAGTCGGGGAAGTCGCCGTTCTTCTCGAGGATTTCCTTGAGTTTGGCATGGGCAATATCGCGGGCCACAATGATGGTTCCGGTGAGGGAGACGGCAGTGGTGACAGGATACTTGCTGAGGGTCGCGAGGGTGCTTTTCATGCCCTCATCGAGATTGATGTTCACACCCTTGAACCTCCAGTCGCGGAATTCTTTGGGGATGAAGCGACCGGGGTTCTCTTCCAGCTTTTCGAGGAAGAGACCGTCCTTGGTGATCTTGGCTTTGGCCTGTCGGTCGGCTGAGCAGGAGACACCGAGGCCGACGGGGCAGGAAGCACCGTGGCGCGGGAGGCGGATGACGCGAACGTCGTGGGCGAAGTATTTGCCTCCGAACTGGGCGCCGATGCCGATTTTACGAGCGGCTTCGAGGAGCTTCTGCTCCCATTCGAGGTCGCGGAAGGCCCGGCCATGTTCGTTACCGGTAGTGGGGAGTTCGTCGAGGTAGCGGGCCGAGGCCAGCTTGACGGTTTTCAGGCAGTTCTCCGCCGAGGTGCCGCCGATCACAAAGGCGAGGTGGTAGGGCGGGCAGGCCGAGGTGCCGATGGAGCGCATTTTTTCGATGCAGAATTCCATCATGCGGTCGGGATTGAGAAGGGCTTTGGTTTCCTGGTAGAGGAACGACTTGTTGGCGGACCCACCACCCTTGGTCATGAAGAGGAATTTGTAGGCGTCTCCTTCAGTGGCGTAGAGATCGATTTGGGCCGGGAGGTTGGTCTTGGTATTTGTCTCGGCGAACATGGTGGTCGGTGAGACCTGGGAGTAGCGGAGATTCTCTTCCTGGTAGGTTTTGTGAATGCCTTCGGAGAGTGCTTCCTCGTCGTTGGCACCGGTCCAGACGGCCTGGCCTTTTTTGCCCATGACGATGGCGGTGCCTGTGTCCTGGCAGCCCGGGAGGATTCCGTGGGAGGCGATCTCAGCGTTCTTGAGAAGCATGAGGGCGACCATGCGATCGTTCTCGCTGGCTTCGGGATCATCGAGAATGGACGCGACCTGTTGGAGGTGGGAAGTGCGGAGTTTGAAGGAGATGGCCTTGATCGCTTCGTTGGAAAGGAGCGTGAGAGCCTTGGGATCGATCTTGAGGATTTCCTGGCCTTCGAATTCGGAGGTGGAGACGAAGTCCGAGGAGATCTTCTCGTATTCCGTGGTATCGGGTCCGAGGGGAAAGGGGTTTTGGTAGTGGAAAGGAGTCATGGTAGAAATCTGTTAGAGGGTGCGGCCTTCGTCGACTTCGATGTAGTCCATGAAGGTTTGGATGTCATCGCGATTGGTCGCCGGAGTTTCCTTTTTTCGTTGTTCGAGTTTTGCGCTGATGTCGTCGCGAAAGCCACGTTTGGAGATGTAGGCAGTGAACCAGGCGAGTTCAAAGTCGGGTCGGGTCACGCCATTTTCACGGGCCCAGGTGAGGGCGTCTTCGTCGGATGCTCCGGCGAGAACTTGTGCTTTGAGGTCGTGGTAATCGACGCCGAGGAACTGGCAGGTCCAGAGGTCCATGCCGAGGCCCAGGTTGCCCTGAAAGTCAGGATGAAGAGTCCCGGCGTGCATCAGGCGGGCTTTGTCGAGCAGGCGTGGAAGGTAGACGATGCCGCCAAGTTCGAGGCGGGCGGAACAAGGGAGTTTGGTATCCTCAGGCATGGGCAAGTGATGCCCTGAAATGCCCGAAGATCCAATGATAAATCCTATGCTTAGGGGGCGTTTGGTAGGATTTTTACGCGGTAGAAGGTTCGGGGCCCGGTGATGGAGATGGTAGCAGTTTCGAGGAGGCGTCCGTCGCTTTGGATACTGCTTGGTGCCATCGTGACAACTGCAGGATCCCACGAGATGAGATCATCGGATGCCTGAATTTCCCAGTCGAGGTCTTCGGTGAAGGCATTTCTGGGAAAGGTGAAGAGGAAGCCGGGCGAGGAATTGCTTAGGAGGGTGGGGTTGAGGCTGGCGAGTCCATCGCTGGTGCCAAAGAAGTATTCGGCAAGGGCATTGAGGCCGTCTCCATCGAGGTCTTCGAGCGGGTTGGTCGGCGGAAGGTCGTCAGCCAGGCCCGGGCTTCCTCCGGAGGCGTTGGAGGCTCTCCAGCTGGTTGGGAGGGCGTGATCCGGATTGGTGAGCGGCGCGACGAGAACGAGCGAGGGGCCAAAGCCATCGGGTGAGGTTGGCCATCCGAGGTTGCCATCATCGCTATAATCGAAGCTCTGAATGATGGAGTTGTCATTAGCGGTGAGGACGATGGTCTCGCCACCGTTGGAGAGGTTGGTGCCAAAACTACCGGGGGCGAGGGTGATGCCGGCTTCGCCATAATGGGCGATGAAGGCATTGCGATCTTTGGCAATGACGACACGGCCGAGGGGTGGCAGGACGAGTCCGGTCGGGAATTGATAAATGATGCCGTCGATAAAGGCGGCCTCGGTGAGATCGATCGCGAGGGTTTGATTGATATTGAGAACCTCGATGAACTCGAGGTTTTCATCGGGCCCCTGCGGATTGTACATGATCTCGGAGATGACGATGTTTCCGGCGGCGGCAGGAGTGCCGACGATGAAGTCAGCAGTGCGGAGAGCGGACCATTCGCGGCCATCCCAGACCCGGGCATTGACGGTGCCGGTTTGAGTGAGCGCAATGGCGTCGCCCGGGTTGATGCGGCGGCCATCGAGGGAGAGTTGGAATCCGGCATCCGAGCTTCCTGAGCTGGCGTTGTGAATTTCGACGGCGATGGTGTTACGGCCATCGACGAGGTCCCCCGGGCTGAGCTCGAAGCTGTGAACGATGACTGCAGATTCGTCCGCATTTTCGGCAGCGAAATCAGAGTAGGAGACGACCGCTTTGTTAAAGTTGTCCCGGAAGATTTCGCGACCGTTGAGATAGACGATCATGGCATCGTCACGGTTTGAGGTGAGGGTGACATCGAAGAAATCAGGGGCATTGGTGACATTGAAATCTTTGCGGAAGTAGAGGGTGGGATAGCGGGCATTAAAGGGCCCGATATCAAGGAGGGTGTTCGGCGAAACTCCAGTTACGGCATTGGTCAGGAGTCCAACCAGGGGGCCTTGTGCACCATTGGGGGAGGCCAGTGGATCAGGTGCCCAGGTGGAGTCATCGAAGGAGGGGTGTTTCCAATCGGAGGGACCATAAGAGGGATTGCCGAGAACGATGTCGCTATCGGATTGCGCGGTGGTGCCGGTGAGGTAGGTCCAACCGAAGGCGTTGATATCGAAGAATTCAATTTCCTCGAATCCAAGTGAAGTGCCTGCGGCGGGATTGATCGTGCCGCCAGGGAGACGCGGGTCGGAACCATCGGTGGTGTAGTAAACCGCTCCTTCGACCGAAGTGAGTTTGACCGGGAAGTTCTCCGGGACCACTCCGCCGAGTTGGGAGAATTGTGGCGGGTCAATATCGGGATAGAGGTTCTGGACCCGGAGCTCTCGAATGAAGGATCGGCTGTCGGATTGGTCGTGAAGGGTGGGGATGTAATTGGCGATGACGTTGTCCCGTTCAACGACCCAATGCTGCTCGCGAGTGAAGTAGATGGGGTTGTTGATCGTGGACGGGTAGTAGTCGGCGTCGATGCTGGTTGAGGATCCGGCGGTGTTACCGTAAGGAGTGCTGGCCTGGACGTCTCCCCAGCGGGCGGACTCGGCGACAATGGCCTTGTCGATATCGTTGGTGATGTCGATGAAGCGGGAGTTTGCTTCTGCGACGGTGAGGGCGCCGCCATCGAACATGTGTTTGAAGGCCCGGTCGGCGAAGAGCATTTTGAAGTCTTCGTTTTGGCGCAAGCGTTGGAAGGGAACGAGGCCGGTGCCATTTTCGTTGTAACGATTCCAGGTGTATTTATCGAGGGCGATCTCCTGGTCCCAGACATTGAAGCGATAGCGTCCGTCTCCGCTGATCGCGTTGGCCGCGGCGTAGGAGTTTTTAACAGGCCAGTCTTCGGCATCGCCAAAGAAGTGGAGGAGGACCCAGTCGGCGTAGTTGGTGACATCGATCTTCGCTTTGGCGGCTTCGTAGCCAGCCGGGGTTGCGATGGGGCCATTGAGGGTGGAAATCATGGAGTTCCAGAGGGGGCCCGGAGTTCCGAGGTCGGCGTTGACTTCCCAATCTTCCTTGTCGCCACCGAGATGGTCGGCGTAGAAGTCATCCTCGATGCGCTCAGTGAGGTTGTGGAGGCCGAAGTAGACTCCGTTGACGTAGAGGTGGACGAAGTTTCCGTAGGACGTTTGTTGACCCATGGCACCGAAGGTTTCCTTCATCCAGACGTCCCGCATGTAGAGGGAATCGTTGGGGCGGTAGCGTGCGGATGACCATGACGCGAGGGCCCAGGAGTCGGTAAAGCAGGCGCGGAGGACGAGCTTGTTGAATTCGTCGACGGGAGATTCCGGGAAGAGATTATAGCGGAGTTTTCCAATCCCGACTTCGTTGCTGAAGGTGAGGCGTAGGGAGTGTTTCTGCATGCGGTTGGGTGTCCGGGATGAGTTGCCGTGCGTTTCAACTTTGCAGTCTTCCTGGAAGCCGGGAGTTCCGTCCGGGAGAAGGTATTCGACCGAGCAAAATTTTTCGAAGCGTTCGCGGGGAGTGCCGTAGAGGCTTTGAGAATCACCGGGAATTTTTTCGTTCTCAGCTTTCACAAAATCACCCTGTCTCATGGTGATGGAGACGGAAGGGATATCGAGGAGGGCGTCGCGGATGGCATAGCCGGGAGTGCGAAGGCCGAGGGTGTCATTCACGACGCGCGGATCCATGGCGTAATCGGAGGGGATGATTTGGCCGACCTGGCTGTCGAAACCCCAGTCGCTGGCCCATCCCGCTGGAGAGGCTGATTGGTTGGCGACGTCGTCGACAAAGATATAGGAATGGGTGTCGACGTTGGTGGGAATGTAGTTTTGCGCTTCGAGATAAGCGAGGGCACGGACATTGGTGGTTGTGCTAATGGAGATAGGAGAGGTGTAGGTCTGCCCGTCGGAAAGAGAGGGCAGCGAGCCGTCGAGGGTGTAGCGAATGGTGGCTCCCGGGGTGTCGGAAGTGATCGCGAGGGAAATGGCGGCGTCATAGAATCCGCGGTCCAAGTTAAAGTTCGTGTCTTTGACAACTCCGGGGGAGCCTGTGCCATTGGCCTTGCCTGGCGTCGGAGTGGCGAAGAAGACGAAGGCCCCGCGACCAATTGGGCGGCCATAGGAAACGTCGGAAAACTGTTCAGGATAGGTGGGAGAGAAGGCATCCGAAATCGTGGTGCCATCGGGATAGACCATGGCAAGATATTCCCCCTGGTTGGCGAGGCGAAAATTGGTGTGCGGGTTCCCGCTGGGATCGGTCATGTCGTTGCCCGAGGCGAAGACGACGAGGTATCCGTTCGCGGGAATGGCGATGGCGGGGAAGTTCCACTTGGTGGGAAGTGTCGCGTCGTCGGTGAGGTAGAAAGCATCGAGATTGACGGCAGCGGAGTTGGGGTTGAAGAGTTCAATCCAGTCTTCCTTCGCGCCATTGCCATCTTCAAAACCGGTCTCGTTGGAGACGACGATCTCGTTGATTTGAATGGGAAGAAGTCCGTCAGGGAACTCCGCATTGTTGTTGGGGTCCTTGCCATTTTCGATCTCGACGCGGTCGTTGAATCCGTCGGCATCGCTATCGGCGAGGTTGGGGTTGGTGACCCAACCGTTGGCGGGACTTACTTCGACACCATCGAGGAGTCCGTCACCATCGGTGTCGTCGACGAGGGGATCGGAACCGGTGTCCGAGGCTGAAACAAAAATCCCGGTGTTTGTTTCGACATCATCGTTGAGTCCATCGGAGTCTGTGTCGGCAAGTTTGGGATTGGTTCCGGCGGCTTGTTCCTGGCTGTTGGTCAGCAGGTCGGTATCGTTGTTTCCGGAACCGGTGGCTTCGGTGAGATCGTTGAAATAAGTGAGCTCCCAGGAGTCGTCAAGTCCGTCGTTGTCAGAGTCGTTGAGGAGTTGGAGGAAGAAGGTTTTTTCGAGGAAGGCACCGAGAGCATCGGTGGTTCGAAGGCGAATGGAGAGAAGAGTTTCGGGTGGGATTTCTGAGAGGCTGCGTTGGGTGATGAGATCGCTCCCCGAGATTTCGAAGTCGCCGTTGTTGGTGTCTCCGGCTCCGGTAACCAGGGTGTAGGTAAAGGTGTCGGCGGGAGTGGGGTCGGTGGTAGTGAGGGCCCCGACCTGGGTTCCGATACTGGCGGTGCGCGCGATCGCAGTTGTGGAGAGATCGAGATCAGTGGGGCCGGTTGCAGGGGCGAGAGACTCGATTTCAAAGCCGTTCATGACGAAGAAATCATGGTGAACCTGACCTGTTGAATGGGCCGCGAAGCGAAGATGGACTTCTTGTCCTGAAGTTGCGGTGAAGTTTGTCGTGACGGTCGATGGGAGGGTGTCCTTGGTGAAGGCGTTATCGCGGTAGCGCTGGCTGCTTTCGGGTGTTCCTCCGTCCGTGCTATCGGTGATGGTGAATGGTCCGTTGATCGGTGCGAAGGTGCTTCCTCCATTGACGGAAATTTCGACCTGGAAGTCAGAGTTCATATTCTCGGTGTCATGGTGGAAGGATTTCCACGAGTAGTCGCCAGCGGGGAGGCTTTCCAGTTCGATGATGAGGTAGGTCGGGGTGCCATTGGTTCCGTCAAAAGTGCCGTTTCCGCCATTGCCGGTGCGGGTGTCGCAGCCGATCCAGTCAGTGAGTAGATTGATGGTTGAGGTGCCCCAATTGGTATCGTTTCCAGCTCCGCGGTCGATGAATTGCCGGACGTTAGCGTTCGTGGTGTTCGGCCAGGACGGGGTAACGGTTACCGAAGTTCCAAAGGCAGAGTATGATTGTCCGGTGGGTGGAGTGGCGCCTTCATGCGGTGCGCTGAAAGCCTGGTATCCAATTTCGTTGTTCGGGCCTCCGTCTTGGGTGGTGGCGTTGAAGTCCACAAACAGCTGGGCCCCGGCGATTGCGGTCAGCGATGCGAAAATGGAAAGTTGGCGAATCTTTATCACACTCTGAAGGTGAAGAGATTGGCGCTCGATTGCAAACGAAGAATGCGCGCAGACCGGAATGTTCTGCGTGCTTCTTGATTTACCACCAGTTGTTTAAGGGGCTTGGACGGCCCGTAGTCTCCAATAGAGTTTTAGGTTTGCAGCCTGGCTAAACTCAAATTCTCTGGTCTGGATCTCTCCATTCACGCCTGCGGAAGTGGTGGCGGCCTGAGCCCAGTTTTCAAGGTCGGATGAGGTCTCGAAGAAGAGTTGGACACCCTGACGTCCCGTGTGAACCGGGACGGAAATGGTGCCTGTTCCGTTGGCGAGACGATAAGTGGGGAGATCGTTTGGCGAATTAGGATTGGTACCCAAGGCAAATTCGAGGAGGTTGGAGAGTTGATCTCCGTCGGGGTTTTCGCTCCCGCTTCCGACCCCATTTGCGGTGGCCCAGTCCGGGTAGGTTTCGCCACCGGATGTTCCCGGGGTTGGGGTGGCGGCTGTCCAGGAGCTTGCGAAGTTTCCAAATCCAAGGGTCGGGATTCGTTGGAGCGAGCTGCCATTTTCAGCGGCCACGACAGGCCATGGTGCGGTGGCGAGGTAACGAACTTCATCTACCGTAATTTGGCTGAAGTCGGGGCCTGGTCCGGATTTTTGGAGTCGAATGGTGCCCTGGTCATCGTTTAGTGGACCATCGGTGAAAGGTCCGGCGAGGGGGACCGAGTTGTCGATTTGGAACGTCGCCCGGAAATTTGCCGCAAGGGCCGTATCGCTCGCTGGGTCGAAGTTGACGAGGACCAGCGAGGCACCTGGAGCGAGGCTATCGCTGGCCGTGAAGTTGAAATCAACACCACCCCGGAGTTTCCAGTGGGCGAGTGACACGGTGTCTCCTAGCTGGTTGGTGATTTCAACGAACTCATGGTTGTCAGATCCGGTAGGATGATAGAGGACCTCTGAGAGGAAGACCGGTCCAAGGAGAGGTCCGGAATTGGTGGCTGCCTTGGTTTCAGAAACCATTGGGAAGAGGGTGTCGTATCCTTCACCATCGAGCCATCGGCCAAGAGTGCGACCGGGATCTGCGGCGGCGAATTCGATATGATCCACGAAAGCGACCGGGTTACCATTACCGTCTGTTTCGAGAAGCCAGAGGTCGTCGCCATTTCCCGCGCTGAGTCCAAAGGGGCGTCCACGACGCCAAGATCCTTTGCTGGCATTGTTGTCGAGGAAGGGAGTGTTGATGGTGAAAGTGTGGGTGCCGGTGACCGTGATTTCGAAGGAGTCATTGTAGGCCGAGAAGCCCCCGTATCCACGGATCGAAATGAGATCGCCGGTGGTAAGGCCATGGCTGGCGCTTGTCACCGTGGTGGGTGCGGCGCTGGATGTGCCGCTGTAGGTAGAGATCAGGTTGGTCGCCGGAGCATCGAATGCGGTTGCATCGATCGCGAGATAGCCCATGGCGGTGATCGTGGTGGTTGGAAACTGGAAGGAGCGATAGACATCCTTCGAGTCCGAAAGCAGCCAAGCGGAGATGTCGATGGGAGAGGCGGTGGGGTTGTAGATCTCGATAAAGTCGTTCGCCGAATTGGCGGAGATTTCATTGATCACGATGCGCTTGTCCGAGAGTTTTCCGGAGACGCCGGGGGAGCCATGGAAGGCCACACTGGAGGTCCAATTGGAGGACAGGTTCGGATCTGACGAGAGATCAATTCTTTCGAGTGAAGATCCGGCACCATCCGGGCGCGATGGCCACGAGCCTGCGTCGTTGTAGGTGACGGTTTCGATGATTCCTCCACTCGGGGTGACGAGCGTGAGTGTCTCACCATCGTTATCCAATCCTCCGCTGTAAGTTCCGACAATGCCATTGGAAAGGCTGCTTCCATAACGGTGAAGGAAGGCCTCGGGATTGCGCGCGACGACCACTCTCTCGCCCGGAGCGACGACGCGGAATCCGAACTCGATGTTGACCCCGTTGGTAAAAGTACTTCCAGCAAGATTCAGTGGAGATCCGCTGGTATTGAGGAGTTCGATGAATTCGAAATCATCACGATTACTGACGTCCAAGGGGAGGGCGGAATTCTTCTCTAACAGAGTCGCTTCACGGGGGTGGTAGTTGATTTCACTGATGGCGAGGTTTCCCGGGCTTGCCGATGGCTCGAGAAGGAAAGTGCCGGTGACGGGTGCGGACCACGACGTGCCAACGCGGCTGCGTGCTGTCAGGCTTGATGAGGCAGGCAGGGTGACGGAGGAAGCTCCAATGGCGCGGTTTAGTTCAAGCGCGACATCAACGCCGAGGTCGCTGCTCCCGTTGTTTGCGTTGTGAACCTCGATCGCGATGACGTTTGAACCTTCCTTGAGATCTCCCGGAGCGAGGGTGTAGGTCGTGGTGGGGATGGCGGATTCATTGGCTTGATTACCCGTATAGAAGTTGTAGTCGATGGTGCCTGCTCCGACGTTATCGCGGAAGATTTCCTTGCCATTGAGGTAGAGGATGAAGCCGTCGTCGCGGATGACCGACGCATCGAGTGATCCGATTTCGGAGGCGTTGGTGACGTTGAAGGATTTGCGGAAGTAGACAGTCGGGTAGCGTCCGTCTGTGGGGCCAATATCGATGATGGTATTGGCTGTGGCAGCATCGATCGAATTGACACTGAGTCCTGCTATCAAGCCGGTGCCAGGTTCCCATGATCCGTCATTGAAGGACTCGTGTTTCCAATCTCCGGAGTTGTAGGAGCCATTCCCGACCACCACATTGCTGCTGGAAAGAGCGGTGGTTCCAGCAAGGTATCGCCAGCCACTGGACTCGAAAGGAAAGGCAGGTTCAGTGGCCGTTCCCGATGCAATGCTGAGCGCTGCGGGATTGATGGTGCCGTCCGGGTTGGCGGGGTCGGAGCCATCGAGGGTATAGTAAATAAATCCCTCGGGCCCGGTGACGGTGAGAGCTGATCCCGGAGCGATATATCCGGCGGTGGAGACGATGCCATCGACCTTAAACTCGGGTTGCTCGATCTTGTCGTAGAGGTTGTCGGTAGTCAGCTTGTTGATGACATTCGCGGTGCGGACGGGGAAGTAGGTATTATAGAGACGGGTTTGTTCCGTGAGCCATTCGGTGCGCGTATAGGCAGGGTTACGACGATGGTCGCCCCAGCGTGCAGACTCGGCGATGATGGCTTTATCGATGGGGTCGGCATACTTGACCCAACGTGCTTGGCTGCGGGCGGGGGTGAGGGCGCCATTACCCGTAAGGTGAAACTGGGCCCGGTCGGCGAAGCGAAGCCGGTATTCCGGCATCGTTTCGAGAGTTCCGCGGATCCCCATGGGATCCAGTGGAACCAGGGTGTCGGTTGGGGATTCGAGGACACGTTCACCGTCCCATGAAAAGAGTTTCCAGGGACGCATCTCGGTGGCGATCGTGAAGGGGCCGCCACCGGCAGCCCGCCAGTTCCCATTGGTTTTGAGATCCTGGTTGGCCCCATATCGCTGGAGGATTTGGTAGTCGATGTAGGTATCGACGTCGAGAACCTGTTGGATGTCCGCCCAATCCTTGGTGCTCACAACTGACTTCATGGTATTCCATGCGGTGGAAGTTCCTTGAACAAATTTGGTGCCGTTGAGGGCATCAATCTGATCGGAATCACCTCCGTTGTAGTGAGCGTAGTGGACATTGTCCTGACGTTCGGCGACGTTGTGAAGTCCCCAGTAAAGTCCGTTGATGAAGACGTGAGCGAGGAAGCCGCGACCTGCGTCTTCATGTCCCATATCGAGCATGGATTCGCGCATCCATTGATCCCGGATCATGGAGGCCCGGCCGCGTTGGTTGCTGTCGCTATGGATCCAAGAGTTGTTGTAACCGGCCCGGAGGGCGATGGAGTTGAAGTTATCGACATCGGAGTCAGGGAAGAGAGCCTGTTTGAGGCGTCCGGCTCCATACTCCTCGCGGAAGCGGAAGGAGAGCGAGTGTTTTGGGGACTTGTTCGGCTCACGGCTGGCACCGCCCTGGACGCGAAGGCCGCAGTTTTCCTGGAAGTCACTGCGGGTGTCATTCTCAGCCGGGATAAATTCGGCGGAACAGGCGCGTTCCCAGGCCAGGCCTTGAGCAGTCGAGTTGCTATAGATGCCATTGCCTCCGGCAAAGTCTTCCTTGGGGAGCGCAATCGAAATGGTGGGGACATCGCGCATGCCCTGGAGCATGGCTTGTGAGATTGAAATTCCGCCGTGACCTGCTGATTGGATGGTAGATTGGCTGACGGAGGTGCCCATGTTGTAGTCACCTGAGCTGAGGGCGCCGTATCCTGCCGGTTGTGTTTGTTGAAGGAAGGGGGTGTTCAATCCTCCGGGGTCGGTTCCATTGGCGGCGGCACCATCGATATCAAGAAGGACGTAGGTGTGGCTGACGGAATCGGTGGCGGCAAAGCCGGTCAAGGCTGCGGCAGCGCGCAGGACGGTTGTCTGATTGATCGTGATGGGGGCGCTGTATGTTTGCGCGCTGGTCGTGGGATTTCCGGAAGCATCGAGAGGCGGGGTGCCATCGGTGGTGTAGTAGATGGTGGCGGTGTCCGAGATGGTCGAAAGGGTGAGGCTCTGGGCGGATTGATAGAATCCCCGATTGGGAGAAACGGTGAGTGCATTTACTTTGGCAATTCCGCTGGCATCATTTTCGGCGCCGGGAGTGGGCGTGGAGAAAAAGACCGATTCGGCTGAGACAGGGTGGCGACCGTAAGAAATATCATCACTTTGAGCAGGGTAATCCGAACCTCCGGGTCCGTAGCTCGAGGCGATGGTGCCATTAGGTCGCACGAGGGTGACGAATTCGCCGGTCTTGGAGAGCTTGAAGTTTGTGTGGAGGTTTCCGTTAGTATCCGGTTGATTCTGTCCTGAAGCGAAGACAACGAGGAATGCCCCGGGGTTCACCGTGGTATTGGCCGGGAAGGTCCAGAGGTTGAGATCGCTGACGCTATCGGTGAGGCGCCATCCACCAAGGTCGATTGGCGCAGCGCCGAGGTTCTTCAGCTCGATCCAATCTTCAAAAGTTGCCGGGAGGGCATTGGGGACTGCGGTTAGGCTATTGGACGCCATGAATTCGTTGACCACGATGTCAGAGCTGACGCCAGTGTTGAAGGATCGCGTGGGAGTGGACCAGGCGACTCCTGCGGTGTTGGTAGCCCGGATTCGAAAGTAGTGAGTGGTGCTGCCGGTGAGATTTCCAATGGTTTCGGAAAAGGTGGCCGAGATCGGTCCGAGATCGGATTGTGATTGCCACGATCCGGGGTTCGTTCCTCCGTCAGATGTGCCGTAAAAAATGGTGATTTCGGGAGCGTCGTTTCCGGTATCAGTCACTTCGCCCGGGATCAGGGCCGAGTTACCAGTGATAAATTCAGCGACGGAGCTGGTCACGGAAGGCGGGGTGAAGGCAAGGGTCGTAAAACTCTGTGAAGCGGAAGACCAGGTGGTTCCGGCAACGTTGGTGGCCTGGAATCGGAAGAAGTAGGTGGTGGTGTTGCTGAGATTGATGAGGGTGTCGGTGAAGGGTCCTGACTGGGCTCCAATGGGCGTCGATTCGTCCCAGTTTCCGCCGACATTGCCGCCGTCGCTCAAGCCATAGAAAAGGGTTACCAGTGGAGTGTCGCCACCGGTGGAGGTGACGTTGCCGTTCACATCGGCTTGAGTGAAGCTGACATCGGTGGCAGCGAGGGTGGTGACGGAGGCCGGCGAGCCATCAGCTGAGGTGGTGAAAGAGGCACTGCTGGCTGCCCAACTGGCCCCTGCGCTATTCGTGGCCAAAGCGCGGTAAAAATAGGTGGTGGATGGGTTTAAGGAGGAGAGAGGGAGGTTGAAGGCTCCGGTAGTTGTTCCTAACGGGATATTATTGGCCCAGGTTCCAGCGTTGGTTCCGCCGTTGCTCGCCCCCCAATAGACGGTGACGTTTGGGGTGTTGGCTCCGCTGTTTGTGACTTCTCCCCCGATGGTGGCCGAGGTGGGCATGATGTCGGTGGCCGTTGAGTTGATCACGGAGGGTAAACCGAGTTCGGTGAGCTCGAAGCCGTTCATGGCCCAGATTTGCTGGTGAACCCCTGGAGTCGAGAGAGGGATGAATCGGAGAACGAGATTCTTGCCCGCTTCAGCGGTCACGTCGAAGATCGCGGTCGATGGGAGGGCGGCGGGATCTGGGTCTGGGCTTCCGGTGTAGGTCTGGGGGCTGGCTGGATTTCCGCCATCAGTGGAATCAGTTCCAGGGAAGGGGCCGGGGAGGGCGGTGAAGGTGAGGCCACCATCTGAAGAGTAGGCGATGGCGCACGAGGTGAAGACGTTTTCAGTATCGTGATGGTAGGAGAGCCATTGGTACGATCCGGCGGGAAGTCCGGAAAGAGTAAGCGTCAGGGTGGTGGGCGATCCCGTTGTGCCATCGTAGTCGCCATTTCCGCCATTGCCGGTGCGGGTGTCGACGCCGATATAGTCCTTCAAGAGGTCGATCTTTTCTCCGATCCAGTTGGCGTTGTTGCCAGCTCCGCGTTCGATCATCTGTCGCACGCGGCTGTCAGTGCTGTCAGGCCAATCGGGCGTGATGGTGACCGAGGTGCCAAAGGCGCTGAAACTCTGGGCTGTAAATGATCCACTGTTCTCGTGGGTGGCCAGATAGCCGTTGTAACCGCTTTCGGCGCCTGTCTGGCTGAAGTCGACAAAAAGCTGTCCATGGAGAGACAGAGGCAACAATGCCAAGAGAAAATTTCTGAGTTTCATTCGAAGTGTGTGTTAAGATCGAGACTAGATAAAACGGATCTCATTTAAATGAAAAAGGAACCCAATTTGGGTTCCTATTCGGGGGGGGATCAGAAGGTGAAAACTGGGTCCTATTTCTTGCTGCCGGTGGACTTTTTACCAAGGGTGGCTCCCCGGTAAACATAGATGGCGTCACCAATGGCGTTGGCAAGAGTTGCCTGGTATTCTTTCTTGTGGATGAGGCGTGACTCGGTGGAGTGGCTCAGGAAGCCACCTTCGATCAAGATGGCAGGGTGCTTGATATCGGTGAGAACGCTGAAGCGGGCACGGCGGATCCCGCGGTCGGGAACAGGCATGGAATTATTGCCAAGATCCCTGATAGAGCGCCAGTGGACGGCGGTAGCGAGGGCGATGTTCTCGGCATCCTGGGCATTCCCTTGGCGGGCGAGATCGTCGGTGGAGCGGAAAGAGCGACCGTAGTGGGGGACGCCCGTGGGCGAGAGGGTGAAGGTTTCAATCCCTTGAGCCCTGGAGCCACCACTCGATCCAGCTGAATTAAAGTGGATGCTGATGAAGACAGCATTCTTATACTTGTTGGCGATGGCAACACGCTGGCTCAAGCTCAGAAAGACATCGGAATCGCGGGTCATGACGACCTTGAAGCCATATTTGCGCAGGCGGTCGCGAAGGAGTTTTGCGACGCTAAGATTGTAGGTCCCTTCCCTTCCATATCTGCTGACGCCGCCGGAGTCCCGGCCTCCATGACCGGCGTCAATGACAACGGTCTCGAATGGTTTGACGTCCTTGATCTTGTTGGGACGCAGGATGGGATCGACGACCTTCGTGAGGTCTCGAACGGAGATATGATACTTCCCGCCGATGGCAATGATGGCGTTACTGAAGATAAATTTGACCTGGTTCATCAAGACTTCCTGGCTACCGGCTTGGAACTTGATGACGACCTGAGCGTTCTTCAGGTAAATCGAACTCCCTGATTGAGAGATGCTGGTGAAGCGATAGAAATCCTTTACCTGACTGAGAGGAACGTAGTCCTGCCCACGGTATTCCTTCACGTCGAAGTTCACTTTGGCTACCGCAAAAAGAGTCGTGAGGAAGAGGATGAGGGAAATTGTTCGGATCTGATATTGCGTTCTCATGTCGAGATCTGGTCAAGAAGTTCGTTCTTGGAGGTGTGTTGGTGAACCTATGAAGACTCCTGCCTGCTGCCAAGGTGAAAAGTCCGACAGTGTTTCGGATTTCTGAAGCTTTTCAACTCTGGAGTGGGCAAGGAGGTAGGGGATCATAAAATCAAGGGCCTTGCGGATACTCCGTCCGTCCTTGCTTTGGTAGCTCCAAAGGTCGATCCCCCGGGATTCTCCGGCTTTGGCCAGATCGAAGAGGAAGCTGAGATTGAGCCGGGTGTAATCGAGAAACCAGATCTTTAGAAACCCGGCGGCCTTCTCAGCGAAGACCTCGTCGCGACTCTTCTCGTAGGCCTCGGCAAGGGTCGCGATTGCCGACATCACACGACTCATGTGGATGTTGTCTGAGGAATTGTCCCTCGATTCCGGGTTCACTTTTTCGTCTTTGCGAATGGAGGGCGTGCCGTCACCCTTCGAGGGATCAGGCCAGAAATAAGGTGCGAGGCTGAGGTAGTCACGTTTGTCTCCACTGGGGGGCATGATCTTTTTGTCGACCACGCTCAAGGGAAGAGCTTTATCGAGAGCTTGCTGCGGGCACTCTTGAGCGCGTCGGCGTGCCCCGCAAGAGAAACGAGGAGGATACAAAGAAAAAGAAGTCGTATGGAGGTCGATACGCCGTTCTCAGATTTGCTCTATCAGCCCGATCCTACTCCAGACCCATCACCGTGACCGATATTTCGTCCAGAGTGTCGCCCAGTTTGCGCTCCGCGAGTTGTTGATACATGCGGGACTCCGGAGTGATGACGGTGACCTCACAGCCGAGGTATTCAGTCACAAGACCACCGCCGGTGGGCGCGAGGAAATAGAAACAGATCTCGCCGTCCTGCTCGACTTCGACGAGAGCACCGGGGCCAATCTCGTCATTGATCTCGTATGTTGGAGGCCGGAAGCGACGAAACTTGCCCAGCGATTCCTCGGCGAGGCTGAGTTGTTCGGCCTGGGCCTGGGCGAGATAGGCTGCCTCGATCGCGCGGGTGTCGTATTTCCCCTCCGATTTCGTTTCAGCACCACTGGCGCTTTCCTCGCTATCTGAGAGGGCCGATTTAAGAACCGTAATTTTCTTTGCGAGCTGAACGATCAACTGGGAGTGGACATCTGCTTTGGTCACGGCGCAAACATAGACAAGTGAAACGGTGCTGACTAGTCTTCGCCGCAATGAGTCATCTGGAGCTGACAAGGGACCTGCTAATGGATGCCGGTGGGCATGTCGAAATGAAGAAGGCGCGGGCCATCCATCGGGATGGTGTTGTCAAATCTGCCGAATACCGGGACGGGGTCCTGTCAGGCGAAACCCGGGTGGGTGGTAAATTTAAGCGGATCAGCATGGAGATCATCTCCCGGACACACATGGAGAATCATTGTACCTGTCTCATGGTGCGGACCGATGGCCGGGTCTGTGCCCACATTATCGCGGTCGGGCTGGAATTGATCGATCCACAGAATGTCGTTGCGGCTCCGTCGGCCCCGGTGGAAGACAAGTGGCCAAAGCTTTCCGCAGAAGGGCGCGAGCTTTCATTAGCGGTGATGCTGCCGCTCAAGGTGGAACCATCGTGGGAGCGGGGGCAGCTCATGATTGGCTTCGGTGCCATTCTTGATGGTGAGGAAACTCTTTTGTCGGCCCTTACGGATGATCTCTATTCTCTCGATGAGCATGACGAAGAACTCTGGCGGGTCTTGCGGGAAATTTTTCCCGGTGAAGCGCCGGGGATTGTCAATTTTAGCCAGCGACAGTTTTTACAACTACTCGAGTCCTTGGTCGGGCATCCCCGGGTTCAGTTTGGGAAAAAGGAACATGTTGTGATTCACTCCCGTGGTCCACGTCAGACTCTCCGGCTTGCCGGGGAACGAATCGTCATCAAGCCCGGAAACCTGAAGTCGTGGCAGTTGGATGGAGTTGATTTTAGACCGCTGGCACCAGGGCTTCCCTCAAAGTATGAGAGCCTTTTGACTTCAGGGCTGAGGGTGAGTGCCGCAGAAGCGCGATACGTATTGAGCCAACTTGAGCAGTGGTTCGAGATTCCTGATACCTTGTGGAATTCCCTTCCCGAAGAAGGGGTGCCGGAGGTGGTGGTGCATTTGGAAGGATCGCTGCGCCATCTCGAAGCGAGGTTGGAGTTCTATTACGATGGTAAAAAGGCTTCGTGCGAAAATGGGGAAGCCCAATTGGTGGGGAACTTTCTGACCAGTCTTTCCAAAGAGAATGCCGTGATCGAGTTTTTGCACGCCTGGGGCTTCGAGGGGCCGGTAAAAGGGGGGCGGATGGCCTTGCGGGAGCGGGAGGAGATTTTGAAATTTCACGCCTTTGCGGAACTGCCAACCACGTGGCGGGTTGTGAAAGGCGAACGATTCCAGGCGGCTGCGGAACAAGTCGTGGCCGTGAAGCCCGACTGGGAATGGAAAACGAGCGGGCAGGATTGGTTTGCGGTCGAGACGAAATTCCGGGCCGGTGGCAATGAATTGGAGCCGGAGGTGGTGCAGCGGATGCTTCGCATGGGTTCGGCGGAGCAGCCCTTTGGCCGCGGCCAGATTGCGGTGGTCGATGCTGATTTCATCAACGAAGTGAACGAGACGCTCACCGATTCCGATGCTCATCAGAACTCGCCCGGAGTGTTCGAGATTAATGCGCAACAAGCCGCCTTCCTGAAGGCGAGTGCCCGTGACTTTGGAATGGCGGTGGCGGAGGATCAAGTTGTCGATTTGGATTTGCCCGATTGTCTCCGGCCTTATCAGGCGGAAGGAGTGCGCTGGATGTATCAACTCAGCGAGCTGGGGATGGGCGGGATATTAGCGGATGACATGGGGCTTGGTAAAACCCTGCAAACGCTGACCTTTATTCAGAAGCGGGGTGGCCGGGCTTTGGTGGTCTGTCCTTCGTCGCTGGTATCGAACTGGGCGGCGGAAGTGCAGAAGTGGGTGCCGGACCTGAAGGTGGCTTGCCATGTGGGCGGGAAGCGGGGCGCGATTCCCGATACGGACATCGTGATTACGAGTTACGCCATTTTGAGAATTGATACCGAGAAGTTTCGGGCGAGAACGTTTGATATCGCCGTGCTCGATGAAGCCCAGTGGATCAAGAATCCCGAAGCCCAGGTTTCGCTAGCTGCTCACGGGTTGAGGGCCACTCATCGTTTCGCTCTTTCCGGAACGCCGGTGGAGAATTCGCTCTTAGATCTTTGGTCCATCATGGCCTTCGCGCTGCCGGGTTATTTGGGGCCGCGGAAGGCCTTCATGGAGCGCTTTGAAAAGCCGCTCCGAAACGGAAATGACCCGGCCCTTTCACGACGCATTGCGAGGCGCTTGAAGCCCGTCGTTTTGAGGCGTTTGAAGACCGAGGTCGCGAAGGATCTGCCGGACCGTATCGAGCAAGTTCGCTACTGCGACCTCACCACGAAGCAGGGCGCGATCTACCGTCAGCTTCTGCAAGAGAGCCGAGCGCAAGTTGATGCCGCCGAGGATGGTCGGAAGAGAATGGTAGCTCTCACCGCGCTCCTTCGCTTGCGACAGGCTTGTTGTGATCTTCGCCTTCTGCCGAATCTGAAGGTGGAGGACAAGGATGCCGGGGTGAAATTGGATGAACTGAAATCCCTGGTGGAAGAAGCGGTCGCGGGCGGGCATCGCGTGCTCGTCTTTAGCCAGTTTGTGCAGTTGTTGCAGGGCGTCGTTCCCATCCTCCTGGAGAACAAGTGGGACTACTGTTACCTCGACGGATCGACCCGCAAGAGAGCCGAAGTCGTCGAGCGGTTCCAGGAAGGAACGGCACCCGTGTTTTTGATCTCACTGAAGGCCGGTGGCGTCGGCTTGAACCTAACAGCGGCGGATACCGTCATTCACCTCGATCCATGGTGGAACCCGGCCGTCGAAGCCCAGGCCACCGACCGGGCCCACCGGATTGGTCAGAAGAAGGTCGTGACGAGTTACAAGCTCATCACGCGGGGAACGGTTGAAGAGAAGATTCTCGCTCTGCAGGAGGAGAAAAAGAAGATTCTGGAATCCGCCCTCGACGGCGCCGGAACGCTGGTGCCGGGATTGGAAGAGGATGAATTGCTGGGCCTGTTTTCCTAAGCTGAAAATTCCATCAAATCCCAGGCTCAAGCCTCCAAAGCTCCCCCACGTAGCCGAAAGATCCTACTTTTGGATATTCGCAACCAAGCACCCTTTGTCTCATAGCCAATCCCTAAAACCTGCTATCTCCAGCAATCCTCTCATGGTTGGAATCCTGACAATGTCCAAAATCAGCAACCTCGTCTCCTCCATCATAGATCACTGAAGCGAAGAAGGAGTGACGGCAAACTCTAGCTCCGGCCGAGCGGAATATAGACACCGGATCAATCCGAACTGATGTCCCTCCTGGAAACCACTTTCGCTACCGTCAAGGGGGCAGTCTGCGATCATTTCCACGCAGGGAATCATCCTTGAAATTCTTGGTATTTCCAGCTGGACGGTCCTGAGATCATAAACTAATAAAAAGTTTTCGAGGTGATTTTGCCCTCAAGTAAACTTCAAAAACTCATTAAAGAGCACCTCCGGTAACTTCCCGGTTCTTTTAGATTCCTTAAGCGAGTGAGTTCGACGAAAATTTCGACATGAAGACGTATCGCAAGGTCGATGGTGGTGGTGATCTTTCTTCGGCGCTGAACCATCAGAAAACCGTGACCCGCCGCATCGTCGGTATTCTCAAGCTTCGCGACATCATCAACTGGGAAGGCTTTCGTCCAATCCTCGAAAAAGTCACTGGATACAATACCAAAGATTGGAGCAAAGGAGGGCGTCGTCCTTTTGATCCCGTCTTCATGTTCAAGGTCCTCGTTCTCCAAAAGTAAACTCATCGACAAGCACAAGACGACCCCCGCCCAGGTCCACGATAGCCAAGTCTTTCAAGATCTCGTTGATAAAAGTGACAACGCGGTCTTGGGCGATAGCATTTACCATTCCGAGGGACATGAAGACTATCTCATCGAATGTGAGGCCGAGGAATTTTTGATGCGCAAAGCCAACCGCAATCAGCCCCTGAGTGATGCCGATTAAAAGTTCAACAAAGGAGTGAGTCGGATCCGAGTGAGAGTGGAGCACGTCTTCGGGCGCATGAAACAGCTCGGGATGGACCTCGTTCGCAGCATCGGACTGAAACGAGCGAGTCAGCACAACAGCCTCAGCAACATGGTCTACAATATGGACCGCTACGCCTTCCTGACCGGCACTTCAATTCCGGAGCATTCCTCCGTTGCGCTCTTGGGCTTGTGCTTCTTCGGTGTGCTTCTTCGCCGCCGTCGTAAGTAAAGTTCCGGAAAATCTGAGACAGATTTTAAAATTCACCCGGACCACCATGTGTGGTTCGGGTTTTTTATTGCCCGATGGTTGAAGGACCAGAGTCGGAAACCGGGCCCACGATCGTCGACGACTCCTAAAAACAAGGGTGGCAGATCGAAGGTGATTGACAACCCAAATTACCCGACCAATAAACCGTTAATGAGGTGAAAATTGCTTCATTCAAACTCAATCAATCAAAACATTTCCAATTATGACTGTTACGAAATTTTTAGGAGTGTCGACGGCAATGAGCGGCCTTGCTGCTTTCACCGTAACTGCGAAGGCAGCCAGCCTCACCGCCGAATTTCAGGCCGCGATCGCGTCTGAGCAGCACCCGACCTATGGCGGCGAGGCCCGCTACTACCATGTCTCGGTAAATCCCGAGAACCCTGGGATCGGGTCTTATGCAGCCACAATCGTGGGCAGTAACGATCCCGCTCCGGCTTTCGTCCGGCCCTTCACTGGTCCGGTCCTGAGCTACAAATGGATTGGTGGCACGAACAACGATATCAGCGGCATCGCCGTGGCAGGTGGAGAAGCAGACCGCATCACCTATGCGACCAGCGACACGGTCTTCGATGGCTTTGGACAACAGCAGTTGAAGCTCTGGACAACGACCGATCCGGGAGCCGATCTGCAAACCACAGTTGCGGACCCATTTAACGTGACTGCTGATGGTGGCGGTGGCGGTTTCCGCTCCTTTGGTGGAGCCGTGACGACCGTCGATATTAGCGACCTGTCAGGCGGTTCGGTTTACGTCTTCTATGGTGCCTTCAACACCACCCCTACGGTGAGCGCAGTCATGAAGGACACCGACGGCGGACAACCGGACATCGTCATCGAAAACGCCCACCTCAACGCGGATTTCGCCAACCGAACGGAATATTATGTCGCAGAGCTGAAATTTGTGAACGACGCAGGTTACGACGTCATCGAGTATACCCACCTGGCCAATGGTCTCGATTATGAGGGGAATGGCCGGGGGCTTGGCACACTCTTGACCGGACCGCCTGCAGGCTCGTCCACTTTGGCTCTGACCGGTTTTGCCTATGACTCGACTGCCGGAACCTTCGATGTGACTATCAAGGGCGCTTCAAATACGGCCTATGTTCTGGTAGAAGCCCCGAGCTTGGATTTTAGCAACCCCGATGCGAGCCCCATTGTCCTCGGCGAAGCAACCGCCAGCGTCGGCACCCTTAATGGCAATAATATCGTTACCGCCGAGAACGGTATCGCGACTGTCGAAGGTGTTTCTTTAGGCACAGTTAAAGACACCTCCTTCATTCGGGTAGAAAAGCCCTGATCTTCGTCATTAGGCAAAGGAAGGCTGAAACGGCGGGGCATTAAGATGGAAGCCCGGACAAGAGTGATTGTAAGATGTTCTATGAATGTAAGAATACTGGAATGAGCCCTCGACGGCGCCGGAACGCTGGTGCCGGGATTGGAAGAGGATGAATTGCTGGGCCTTTTTCAACCTTGACGGATCTGGGAGGGAGCTGTTGAGGCCACGACCATCGAAGGTTGCCTTGTCTTTCCCACAGTCACCGCTCATTAGTCGCTTAAGTAATGCGCGCGGGATGGGGTTGAGAGTCTCCTTTCAGGGTCCTTGGGTCACGGGACGGGAACCCGGCCCATGAGGCGTTGGATGATTTGGTCGGTGGTGACGTTTTCCGCTTCGGCTTCGTAGGAAAGGAGGATGCGGTGACGGAGGATCTCGGGTGCGAGTTCCTTGACGTCGGCTGGAGTGACAAAGGCGCGGCCTTCGAGGAAGGCATTGGCACGGGCGGCACGGGCGAAGTTGATGGTGGCGCGGGGGGAGGCTCCGGCCTGGATGAGGGTTTTGAGCGAGCCTTCATAAGCACCAGGATCACGGGTGGCCTGGACAAGGTCGACGATGTAGCCCCGCACGGCCGGGTCGATGTAGATTTGGTCAACGAGGCTCCGGCTCAAGGCGATGGTCTCCGGGTTGGTGACGGGAGTGGTGTCTTCGTTGGCATTGGAGGAAGACATACGATCGAGGATTTCGAGCTCCTCGTCACGGCTGGGATAGCCGACATGCACCTTTAGGAGGAAGCGGTCGAGTTGGGCCTCGGGCAGGGAGTAGGTTCCTTCCTGGTCGATGGGGTTTTGGGTGGCGAGGACGAGGAAGGGTTTGGGCAGGGCGTAGCTTTTGTCGCCGATGGTGACCTGACGCTCCTGCATGGCTTCGAGGAGGGCTGACTGGACTTTGGCGGGAGCCCGGTTCACTTCGTCTGCGAGAATGATGTTGGCAAAGATGGGGCCAAGCTTCGGGGCGAAGGTTTTTTCGTCCGGATGATAGATCAAAGTGCCGAGAAGGTCGGCTGGAAGGAGGTCGGGAGTGAACTGGATGCGGGCGAAGTGTGCTTGCAGGGAGCCTGCGAGGGCCCGGACGGCGAGGGTTTTAGCAAGACCGGGAACGCCTTCGAGCAGGATGTGACCATTGCTCAACAGTCCAATGAGGAGCTTGTTGACGAGGTTGTTCTGTCCGACGAGCACTTGTCCCATTTCCTTACGGATCGCGCCGACCCATGAGCTGGATTGGGAGATTTGTTGCTGAAGTTCCTGTGGTTCCATTGATGGGGCGGACTGTGGCAAATTCGCGGAGTATGAGAAAGAAAAACTCCCCGCCGGTCAAAGATCGTGCGGGGAGTCTGAGAAGTCCGGATGGATTTAGTTCTCCCGGATGACGAAGAAGGCTTTGGTCAAGCCGTTGAGTTCGATGGCCGGGATGGTGGTGGTGGTGGTGGTGGCTCCGCCACTTGCCACGTTTTCCTTTGCCGTCTCCCAGCTCAAGAGAGGAACAGAGAGGTCTGTGGTAAGGAAGACGGAATAATTGGCATTCTCCCTGGAGGTCCAGGTCAGATCGACACTGCCATTGGTGGCAGGAACGATGCTGGTGACGGTCAGGACTGTCGGAGTTCCAAGACCGAGCTGGTCACCCAGTGATTGGGTGGAGCTGAAGATCGTAGTCACTTCAGAATTGGACAGGGGGCGTTCCCAAATTGCCACGTCATCGATGATTCCGTTCCATGAGCGCGCAACGGCGTCAGGATTCGAATCAATCATGATGTCGTTATGATTACCGTTATCGGTGAGGGTGGGGGCTCCGCCTTCACCATCGATGATGACGTATTGGTTGTTGGCGTGATCAAGGCTGATTCCATTTCCAAATTTACCAGCGGTGAAGGCAGGTGGTCCTGCGGCGATGTCTTGATAGGTGCCATTGCCACCGTTGCCGGTGTCGTCCTGGAGGTCGTCATCCAATGGCCAGTATCCCAAAAGTCCCTTGTCGAGGGTGGGAAAGCTGTTGATGTCATTAGGAAGGGTTCCGTAGGTGATTTCGAGAGAGTCTGAGAATCCATCGGCATCGGTATCGACGAGGGTTGGATTGGTCAGGTGGATATTGACTTCATCGCCATCGGAGAGGCCATCGCCATCGGTGTCAGCGAGATCGGGACGGGTTCCTGCGGCGAATTCTTCACCGTCATTAAGGCCGTCAATATCAGCATCGGCGACCTGGGGATTGGTTCCGTCGTTGAATTCCTGGATGTGGGTCCGGCCATCATTGTCAGGGTCTTCGTCGGCATCAGGGGTGTCGACCAGGGTGCCGTTGGTGACTTCCCAGCTGTTGGGGAGTCCGTCGAAGTCATTGTCACCGTCGGCGACGAGTTCGGCGACGCTTCTCTCCGAGCTGAAGAGCTGCGATACTTCGGCGATCGAGAGGGGACGGTTCCAGATCGCAACATCATCGATGACGCCCGGCCAGGTGCGGAAGTTGTCACCGGCAGTTCCTGGATTGGCTCCGATGAGCATATTAAAGGTGGAATTGCCGAGTACCGGTGCGGCAGTGGTTTCAGCGACTTTGACACCATCGACCCAGAGTTGGCCGGTGCCTGCGGTATTCACAACGGCAACAATATGGTGAAGGTTTCCATCTCCAATATCTCCGCCTTGAATATCGTCACCATCGGCTTTCCAATCACCGGATTGAAAGCGACCCGGTTGGTGTCGCCAGCGCGGGCAATCCGCCAGCTGTCACCTTCGCCCTTGGCGGCAAGAGCCTGCCAATTGTTGGTGAAGCCGGAGGTTGTCGATGGCCAGAGGGAAACAGTGAGACTTCCGTCTGTAAAGTCATAGGCGTTTTCTCCCAGGAAGCCTGCCTTGCCAGCGCCATCGATGACGACCCGCTCTGCGTTCGCAGCAGTGAGAAGAATCCCTTCTCCAAACTACGCGGTTGTTCCGGCGCCACCGGAGGTAAAGGTGGGTGTCGTTACGGCTCCGTTGGTATTGAAAGATCCGTCGCCACTCTTTCCGGATCCATCGAGGAGGTCGGAGTCGAGTGGCCAGTAACCTGTGAGGTCGCAATTAAACTGCCCGAAGAGGGGCATCGGGGCGAGCAGGGCTGCGAGACCCAAACCTACCCATATTGGTTTGTTTTTATGTATGATTCTTAATGTGCGGTCCAAAAAAAATTGCTCTTACAGTCATTGAACGCAAGGAGGAATTTTTGTCATCCTATGCAATCAAATCTACTTGCCTGGCTGTGGATCAAGCCAAAGACTATTTCTGATCGGCTTGTTTACCTCAACGCTCTCAAGGTTCCTGGCGATCTCGCGGCCAGTGTCAGAATCTGAGGGGATGGCTTTTTGGAGACTCTCGAGAAGTTGCTTCGCTTCCTGGAATTGGCCAAGATTGGCCTGGGCGAGAGCGAGAGCGAGGAGGTGTCCCGCGTCCCCGTTTTTGGTGATCTGGCAGAGGCGGCTGGCGAGGGCCAGGGATTCCTGGGGGCTGCGGATTGTCTCGTCCGGGTGGGTGGAGAGAATCCGTGAAAGGAGGTTGGCGGCGGCGAGAAATTTCGGCTGGGTTCCCAGAATGGTTTTGCAGTTTTCGATAGCGAGAGGGGCTTTGCCGTTGAGCAGAAGAAGCTCAATCATCTGGAATCGGACGCGGGGATCCGAAGGGACAAGCGAGACCGCCTTCTCGATATGTGCGAGGGCTTCGGCTTTGTTTTTTAAGGCGAGGGCGATGCGGGAGGCATCCTGATAGAGTTCAGGATTATCGGGATATGACTCGAGGCCCGATTTAATGACTGCGTAGGCTTCGTCGGGGATCCCTGTTTCGCTCAGGCCGGTGGCAAGGAGTCGCAGAATACGGATGTCTGCGGGCATCAATTCGTAGGCTGCGCGAAGTGGGGGGACGGCCTGGCCAGGGTGGCCTTGCTGGCCGAGGAGCTGGCCAAGGAGGAGGAAGTTGTCGGCACGGTCAAACTTGGAGCCTTTAACGAAGGGCTTGGCGAGCGCGGTCGCGAGGTAGTCGGAGGCGAGCTTGGTCTCTGCGCGCTGGACAAGTTGTTGGGCGGCCCTTTGAGGAGTGGCTGCGGGGGGCTTTTCTTCGACCCAGCGGCCTTGGAAGGGAGACGCAGCGTTCCGACGTTCGGCGGGAGAGGCCTGGGCGAGGGCGGCATCTTTGATGACTTGCTCTCTGGAAACCGGTCCACGGTAGGTCGCCAGGATTTCGCCTTCGGCGGTGACGAGGAAACTGCTGGGAACGGGGATGGGAAGCCAGAGGTCCAGGAACGACGATTGAAGGGCATCGAGCATTTCCACAGCTTCCGGACTGGCCATCTTAGCGGTGAAATTTGCGCCAATTGACTTTAGAAAGGCGTCGCATTTGGCTCTGGGTTCTTGATCGGTTGAGAAGGCGATGACTTCAACGTTCGATGACTTCCAGAGGTCCTGTTCCTGAGCCCAGGTAGTGAGTTCCGCCTGGCAATGAGGGCAGGTTCTGCTCCAGAGGGCGATGAGGGTCGTGCCGGTCGGAACGATGGAAGTTCCATCTGCTGTTTTGAGGTCCGGCAGGGCGTGGCCCGCCGGCGGGATGGTGCGGGTGATGGAGGTCTTGGGAGGAAGTTCCGCTTCGCCGGGGGTGAGCTGGATCGCGGGGGCCTTTGCGCGAGGGGTGGCTTTTCCGGTGCCTTGGACAAGGTGGAAGAATTGGTTCTCCGAGATTTCACTGAATTCTTCAGGGGTGCCTCCGGCCCAGTGGACGATTACTTTTTCGATGACGGCGTCTTTACCGAGGCCGAAGTGAACCCAGCGACTGGATTGGGAAAGGAATGATTGTCCGGCATGCAGGGTTCGCATAACCGGGGAGGCGGAATCCTTGAGGGAGACTTCGACACGGGATCCAATGCCGTCACGGTTGGTTTTCTTGCCGTCTCCGGTGAGGTGGAAGGAGATGAAGGCGGCCTCGGATTGGAGGTTGTTGCGGAGGAGCCGGACCCGGGGTGCGGTGCGGTTGGTGACCCAGATGTCGAGGTCGCCATCGCGATCATAATCGATGAGTCCGATGGCCCGGGCGTCATCGGCAAAATCCCAGCCGATCGCGGTGGAGATGTCAGCGAAGCGTCCGCCGTCACCGCAATTGAGGAAGGCATTGTTGGTCTCGCGACCACTGAATGATTTGCTTTCGTGGAGGAGCCGATTCAAGGCCCGCCAACCTTGTTGGTAGCTGCCAACACTGGAGAGGTTGCCCGGATCGAGGGGTGACTGCGACACGACCTGTCGCCAATAGACACTTCACAAATCTCCGGTGTCTTCAGCGGTGATGAAGCCATTGGCCGCGAGGATGTCGAGCCAGCCGTCATTGTTTAAGTCGGCAAAGGTGGACCCCCAGCACCAGCGGGCCATGGTCGTTTTGGTAACGTCGCTGACATCAGTGAATCCACCCCTTCCGTTGGCGGAGAAAAGGGTGTTGCCGCGGGCCATTCGCTGGAAGGTGGCACGGGTTTTTTCATCGGCTCCGGCCTTAAATTGCTTTTGGTAAGTAATGCGATTTCCTGCGCTGGAAAACATGTTGCTGACGTAGAGATCCATCCAGCCATCGCGGTTGAAATCGCCCCAGCTGGCGGACATGCCAGCGGAGGAGTCTTCGACCTCGAGTTGGCTCGCGATGTTTACGAAGAAGGGGAGCTTTCCTTCGACGTTACCTTGATGCTGGTAGAGGCAGTTCCGTCCAAAATCGTTGGCGACATAGAGGTCGAGATCACCATCCTTGTCATAGTCTTCCCAAGAGGCGGCGAAAGAAAAGCGGGTGTTGTTCGCATCCAGTCCGACTTTATCCGCGACATCCTCGAAGGTCCAATTTCCCTGGTTTCTCCAGAGCATGTTGTTGCCACCGTTGTTGGCATCATGGAAGGGGATGGGTTCGCCCAGGGCGCCGGCACGGGCTTCGGAATAGGAGGGATTGTAGCCGCAGATATAAACGTCGAGAAGGCCATCGGCATCGAAGTCGGCAGCGCTGAGTGAGAAGCTTTGGGCTTTTGTCGAGCTTCCGAAGGACAGCTCGAAGTGTCCCTGTCCGTCCATGTTTTCCATGAAAAGGATTTTAAAATCCTGGGAGATGACGAGGTCCTTGTCGCCGTCATTATCCAGATCGACGATGAGGGCGGCGGCGCAGTAATCCAGCCAGTCGGTTTTACTTTCGGCGGAGAAATCCCGCATCGTTCCGTCGGGGTTTTGGAGGAAGAGGCGGTTGGGCAATCCTCCTTGTTGACAGAGATAAAGGTCCTCGAGTCCGTCACCATTGACGTCAGCAAGAGCGAGTCCGTGGTTCGCGGCTGGATCGAGGCCAAAGTCACGAGGCATACGAAGTCGCCAATAGTCGGTCGAGTAAAGGAGCTGATCCTGGTAGGAGGGGACCTTTCCCAGAACGGAAGGGGTGACATCGGAGAGAAGTTGATCTCCTTTTTGCTCCACTTCCTCGTAATCAAGAACGCGGAGAGTTTTTAAAAGCGGCGGGTCTGTTGCCGTCCAGTCGCATTTCCAGACAGTATTGATCTGAAGGAGTGGTGACTTAAAAGTGATGAGAGCTTCGCAGCTTGCGGGCTCGATCCGGGTCACCTTGATTTTGGTTTTCAGTTTCGTCTGCCACTTTGGAGTGATGGACTCCAAAGCCTTCAATTCCGGCGATGATTGGCCCCGTTTGACGGTGAGGCCGGCGTTTTCGAAATAGGTTTGAAGTGTTGTGGGGCGGATTTCCTGCCCTTTGAAGTCGGGAGAGGGGACGTCACTGTCTTCATGGTGGAGAAGGGCATCCGTAAAATCTCCCAATTGGATTCCGTATTGAGACCCTCGAACTTCGGAATCCCAGCCATCCTTGCCGGGATCAATGCGCTCATATGCGTCACTCAGATCACTTTCGTAGGTCTTCGTGTTGAGAGCCGGGTTATCGGAAACCTCCTGTCCATGGGTGATGGACAGCCCGAGGAGGAAGACTAAGCTGGAGTTTTGTATCCCTTTCATGCGCCTGATGAAGAATGTCAAAGGGGGCCTCTTTGTCCAGAGGGTATCAAGGAATTTCACGGTCCCGTACGAGATCGGAACGCGCTCGTTCAATTTCCGTTACGAAACACGCTTGTAAGCTTCAGAGTCCCAAGCCATGTTCACGTGCCGTTGTTACCAACGGATTGTTTGCAATGAGCTCTCAGATCGTCATCCCCGATAGTGCCCCGTTTAATGCCGACCAGCGTGCCTGGCTCAGCGATTTTCTTAATAAAGCTCTGGCTGTTCAAGGAGCTAGTGTTGCCCCTACCGGTCCGGCGGTGCCCGTGACCATCTTGTGGGGTAGCCAGACCGGAAACTCTGAAGGAGTTGCCAAAAAACTTTTGAAGGCTTTCAAGAACGGGAACTACGACCCCGAGGTTTTCGACATGGCGGCCTATGATAAGGAGCGTCTGCCAAAAGAGAATAATCTTGTGATCATCACCAGTACTTATGGTGATGGCGAACCACCCGACAATGCCGCCGATCTCCATGAGTATCTCATGGGTGATTCAGTGCCGGATCTTTCAGGTGTGAACTTCTCGGTCTTCGCCTTGGGTGACAGTGAATATCCTGATTTTTGTCAGTGTGGAATCGAGTTTGATGAACGTCTTGAGGCCTTCGGTGCCAAGCGGATGTTCCAGCGCATCGACTGTGACGTCGACTATGATGACGAATTTCAGGTTTGGAAAACAGGCATCATGGAAGCCATGGGCGGCGCTGTTTCGGTCGTGTCCGACGAGCCCGTAATTGATGATGAGCCTTACGGTAAGAAAAGGCCTTTTCCATCACCAATTCTTAAGAGCTATAATCTCAATGCTGTAGGTTCCCTGCGGGAGACCTACCACGTCGAGTTTTCGCTGGAAGGTTCCGGATTGGTTTACGAAGCGGGCGATGCCCTGGGAGTCTTTTCCCACAACCCGGAGCAGATTGTTGACGAAATCCTTCCTCTTCTGCCCTTCAATACGAAGGATAAGGTTCCTCTTCCCACAGGTGGCGACGCCCCACTCCGGGAAGCCCTGATCGCAGCTTACGATCTCAGGAGTCTCAACAAAAAGCTTCTCGACGCCTGGTCTGCAAGGTCCGGTTCTCCCTACTTACGCGCCCTCGTTGAAGGCGGTTCGAAAGAGGAGATTGATGACTTCTGCTGGGGTCGTGAATTGATCGATTTGATCACCGACCATCCTGCTGATTTTAATGACGGCGAGGAATTTGTCGGTGTTCTTAAGAAGCTTCAGCCCCGTCTCTACTCGATCGCATCCAGCCCCAATGCTCACGAGGGTGAGGTGCACCTTACGGTCGGCATTGTTCGCTATAATACCCATGGACGTGATCGTGGCGGAGTTTGCTCTACCTATCTTTCCGACCGTGTCGGTGACGTGGCCGCGGGAGTCTTCGTGCACTCGAACAAAGCGTTCCGTTTGCCCTCTGATCTCTCGAAGGACGTCATCATGGTGGGCCCCGGCACCGGGATTGCGCCCTTCCGGGCTTTCCTCGAAGAGCGTGAAGCGGCCAATGCCTCCGGTCGCAACTGGCTCTTCTTCGGCAACCCGCACCGTGCCTCCGATTTTATTTATGAAGACGAGCTCACGGCCATGCAGAAGCGGGGCGTGATCAACCAACTGAGCCTCGCCTTTTCGAGGGATCAGGCGGAGAAGATCTACGTTCAGGACCTTATGCTCGAGTCCGGGGCTGACTTTTGGGAATGGCTGCAGGGCGGCGGATACTTCTACGTTTGTGGAGATGCTTCCCGTATGGCCAAGGATGTCGACAGGGCACTCCATACCATTGCGCAAACCCATGGCGGTTTGAGTGAGGAGGAGGCGGTCGATTACTTCAAAGAACTTAAGAAAGAAAAACGCTACGCAAGGGACGTTTACTAAAGTCCGCGCTGGATTTTCCAGTGATGTGGGACGACTCTTCCGAAGTGAGCCAACTCGTCCGCGTTGAACCGATCGCCCTCCTTCCTACCCAGGCGGGATGCGCGGTTTTTCTTGGGGATGGTAAGAAGGCGATCGTGTTCTACATCGATCCATCGATCGGGGCTTCGATCAACGCCGTGCTGTCAGGGGCCAAGCCACCCAGACCTCTCACGCACGATCTTTTCTCCCAGACGCTTCAGGCATTTGGAGCCGAGGTCAAGCGGGCCGTCATCGTGAAGCGGGAAGGGGAAATATTTTATGCCCGTCTTTTCGTGACCGCGCAAAATGAAATTATGGAGAAGAAGATCGTCGAACTCGATTCCCGTCCCAGTGACTGCATCGCCTTGGCGGTGCGACATAAGGCCCCGATCTTCGTGCTTCCTGAAGTTTGGGCCGAGTTGGAAGATATGAGCGGGGTCTTGGAAGACCTGAGAAACCAGGAAGGTCCTCCCTCCGGATTTGGAGTTTAAAAAGATCACTTGCCCGGTTGAGGACTCGCGTTAATTTGAGCGCGTAATGAGTCAGCCAGATTATCTCCACGAGGACATCCTCCTGAATCCCGACAAGCGATCCTTTCCTGAATTCGATCTTCACAATCTGTTAGATACGGTCTTCGCGCCGACGCGAGGTTGCCGTGTTTGTATTTTGTTAGATTTTGAGGATCCCGCAAAGTGGATCAAGGACTTCGCCTTCAAGGGGGAAGAGCAATTTGAAATTCAGAACAACGCCTACAACTACTTTTACAAAGGATTGCAGGAGGGGGTGATGAAGGAGTTGGGGATGTCAGGGGGTGAAATGCTGGCCTTCAAATATACCTACGGTTCAAATTTGGATATGGCTGATGAGGTTTGGAACACCGCAGGTGAATGTCTTTCGCTCGACCGCGATGTCTATTCCCACTACGATATTATCCTCTGTATCTCAACGTGGTCGGCGACCGCACCTCTCACCGAGAAGTGCAAGATTTTCAATTTTCGGGGTGCCACGATGCACGGCATGAATGAGGTGATTCTCAAATCGGGGCTCGCGGTGAATTATCAGGACGTCTCGGACGACGCCGAAAAGATGAGAGCGGCCCTCACTAACTCCAATGAGGTTGAGATCGATTTCGAGCTTGAAGATGGCCGTATCCTCACGGCGTGGCTTGGGCTCGGAGGGCAGGATGCACAGAAGTCCCATGGGCTTTGTCGCGGCACCAAGCCGGATATTGCGAACCTCCCGGCGGGCGAAGTTTACTTCGTGCCTCAAAACGCCCGTGGACAGTTTCCCATGAAGTATGAAGATGGCACTTTGGGCGTTCTCGATGTCGTGAATCGTGATGTCGTGAAATCGACTTTGATTGAAGGTAACCAGGCAACGATTGATGAGCACAATGCCCGTTTGAAGGACGATCCCATGACGGGAACATTGGGAGAGTTAGGCTTTGGCACGCAGGTCCTGCCAGTTTCCTACCAGGATATTCAGGACGAGAAGGTTCTCGGGACCTGTCACCTGGCAACCGGACGCGATGATCATCTGGGCGGCGATATCGTTCCGGGAATGTTTAAGAAGCATGAGAACAGCACCCATGATGATATTCTCTTTGCACCTCACAAGACACCGAACTTTAATGTGAAAGAGGTTCGGATGATCTGGGATGATCGAACGGAAGTGGTCATCGAGAATTTCCGTCCATCCGCCTACGTGATCAAGGCGATTTCGGGTCAGCTTCATGGTGAACTTGTCGAGGCTTAGTCCACTAATTCCACCTTGTGGGCCCGGCGCTGGCGTCGTTTCAAAATGAGCGATGCAATCGTGAAAACGAGAGTAGCTAGCGTCGCCAGCACCCACCATGGGATCGGCAGACTTGTTTTGACCGACATCACCATGGGTTGGTTGAGGTATTCTTTGAGCAGGAAGTTCCAAGTCACGGTTCGTTGATCTTCGCTGACTTCGTGCGCGTTTGTTTCTTTGACGTCTGCAGGGAGGTGAATGGTGTATCGGAAATTTGATTTTCCCAGCATGGCCGGGGATTTTTGAACCATGGAGGGCAAAATCGGGCCTAGGGAAACTGCCCGGTTAAAGGTCGGGCTGAGGCCGTCGATTCCGACGTCGATTTTACCGGAGATCGCGTCGAGTTGAGTCGGATCAGCTTGAGCTTCTTCAACGAAGACGGATTCGCTGCGTTCCACCAGCTCGAGGAGGTCGAGGGCATTTTCAAAGGTGGCTTCGAGGTGCAGGATGGCTTTGCCGCTTTTGACCTCAAAAGTGATGACCTGGACCTCGATGCCGTCTTCCTGTTCATCGATGATTTTGATGGCCCGGACGTAGTCGCTGGGATCTCCGAGCTCCCGAAGGGCCAGGGAAGGAAGGCGGTAGTGAGCGACCAGTTTTCCCGATCCGTCACCCTTGACCCAAATCTCTTCCTCGCCCTCGATACACGAGCAGAGCAGCATGACCGGGAGGATCAGGAGGAAACGAAGGAAGTTTGAAACCATGAGCTGTAGGAGTGAAGGTTAGGACGCATGAGGCGTCAACTTTCGTGTTGCGCCAATGAAAGATGACACCGAAGGGGGGCGACTTTCCTAATCACGCACTTTTTTATTTGCATCCTCAGACATTTCGAGTGAGTTTGCCGCAGGAAAATCCTGATAAAGATAATCAACTTAGTCAACTTTAAGAATTTCATCTCCCAATCCAATGTCAGAAATCAAGCTCTCCAAGAACGAGTATATCAAGACCGATAGTAATTACCTCCGCGGCACCATTGTCGAAGGTCTTACGGACACAACGACCGGCGGGGTTTCCGCGGACGACGAACAGCTTCTGAAATTCCACGGCACCTACCAGCAGGATGACCGTGATGTCCGTATTCAGCGGAAGCGTGCCGGTCTCGAAAAGGCCATTAGCTTCATGATTCGGGTCCGTGTCCCCGGTGGAGTTTCAACGACTGGGCAGTGGCTTGAAATGGACCGCATGGCCAGCGCCTACGGCAATGAAAACTTCAAGCTCACGACCCGCCAAGCCTACCAGCTTCACGGTATTATTAAGTCAAATCTCAAGCAGACGATTGCAGAGATCAACAATTGCGCCATGGACACCATCGCAGCGTGCGGCGATGTGAACCGCAACGTGATGTGCAATCCCAACCCGGCACTTTCGTCGGTTCACAAGGATGCCCTCACCATCGCCCAGGGAATCAGTGACCATCTCACTCCTGCTACCGGAGCCTATCACGAGATTTGGCTCGATGGAGAGAAGTTGGAAAGCTCCGAGCCCGAAATTGAGCCGATTTACGGCAAGACCTACCTCCCCCGTAAGTTTAAAATTGGGATGGCCATTCCTCCCAGCAACGACGTCGATATCTACTCGCAATGTCTTGGCTTTATCGCGATTGAGGAAGGTGGCAAGCTCGTTGGTTTCAATGTCACTGTCGGTGGTGGCATGGGCATGCATCACGGACAGGAGAAGACCTTCCCCCGGATCGCCGATCTTCTAGGTTACCTTCCGGCAGATAAGGCCGTCGAAGTTTCGGAAGAAGTCGTCAAGATCCAGCGGGACTTCGGTGATCGCACCGAGCGCAAGCATGCCCGCATGAAATACACGATCGATGATCGTGGCATCGAGTGGTTCAAGAAGGAGATCGAAAGTCGCCTTGGTTACGAAATTGCTCCAGCGCGTGAAGTCATTTTTGATTCCAATGCCGACCTCTATGGTTGGACCGAGACCGAAGACGGAAAGAGCCAGCTCACCATCTTCATCGAGAATGGCCGGGTCGTCGACAAGGACGGCTATGAACTCCGTAGCGGACTTCGTGAGATCGCCAAGATCCACACCGGTGACATGCGCCTTACCAGCAACCAGAACATTATCGTGGCTGGTGTCGCTCCTGAAGATAAGGCGGGAATCGACGCCCTCATGGATCAATACGGTATTAGTGCGAAGCAAAACCGTTCCGCACTGCGACTGAACTCCATGGCTTGTGTGGCACTCCCGACGTGCGGACTTGCCCTGGCGGAGAGTGAGCGTTACTTGCCGGATCTCATCACCGAGCTCGAAGAGATTCTTGATGATGTCGGTTTGACCCAAGACGCTATTACCATTCGGATGACCGGTTGCCCTAATGGTTGCGCCCGTCCTTATATCGCGGAGATCGCCTTCGTGGGTCGCGCTCCTGGCAAATACAACATTCACCTGGGCGGTGGCTTTATCGGAGATCGCATCGGCGGCATCTGGCAGCGCAGCGTCAAGTCGGATGACATTGCCGGCCTGCTTCGCCCCGTTCTTGAGCGCTATTCCAAGGAGCGGAATGAAGGTGAGAAGTTTGGTGACTTCGTCATCCGTGTTGGAATCATTCATGAAGTGACCCACGGCAGTGAGGTTCACAAAGAGCACGCCTCCGAATGAAAACCCATGCTTCCATCCAGTCTGTCGATCCGTCGGCAGATGAGCTTTCGCGCGAACTCGGTGGCCTCAAGGCTCCCGAGAGGATTGTCCTGTTGAAGGAGATCTACGGAAGCCGCCTTGTCGCCAGCACCAGCTTTGGACTGCAAGCGTCGGCGATGTTGCACCTCATCAAGGAGAATGCTCCGGAGATCCCGGTGGTCTTTGTAGATACCGGGTATTGCTTTCCCGAGACCTATGAATTTTCCCAGAGCTTCATTGACGACTGGGGATTGGACATTCGTATTTTCAATCCGACTATTTCGTCGGCCCGGCAGGAAGCGCTCTACGGAAAGCTTTGGGAGCAGGGCGAAGAGGGGATGAAAAAATACAGTCTCCTCAACAAGGTGGAGCCCATGAACCGGGCTCTCGCTGAAGTTGGCGGAGTTGTCTGGCTAAGCGGGCTTCGTCGCAGTCAGTCATCATCCCGTGCTGATCGTCAGATTGCCGAGCAGCAGCGATCGACGATGAAGGTTTATCCCATTCTTGATTGGGCAGATGCCCAGCTCTCTTCCTATTTTTACGATCATCAACTCCCCAGGCATCCCCTGGAGGCGAAGGGCTATGTGACGATGGGGGATTGGCATTCCACCCGTCTTCCTGTCATCGGCGAATCTGCCGAAGCCACCCGTTTCGGTGGGAGAAAGTATGAGTGCGGACTTCACGAGGAGTCTGGACAAAACGATTTTCAAATTTAATAATCAAAATTACCTTATGAGTATTGCTAGCAACATCGTCGACACCGTCGGCAACACACCTCTGATTAAGCTGAATACCGTGACCAAAGGTCTCGAGTGTGAAGTGTTCGTGAAGGCTGAATTCTTCAACCCGCTCTTTAGCGTGAAGGACCGCATTGGAAAATCCATGGTGGAAGCTGCGGAAAAAGACGGCAGCCTCAAACCAGGTGGCACCATCGTGGAAGCAACTTCCGGCAACACCGGGATCGCCCTCGCTTTCGTGGCCCGAGCCAAGGGATACAACTGTATTCTTACCATGCCGGAGACGATGTCGATTGAGCGTCGTATTCTCTTAAAGGCTCTCGGCGCAGACATCGTGCTGACTCCCGGGTCCCGTGGAATGGCTGGAGCCATTGCCAAGGCCAAGCAGATTCTCGCCGAGGATCCATCCGCTTTTGGTCCCAGCCAATTCGACAATCCGGCCAATCCACAGGCTCACCGTGAAACGACTGCTGAAGAGATCTGGCGTGATACCGATGGCAATATCGATGCGATCGTGGCGGGTGTTGGAACCGGAGGAACGATCACAGGAGTGGGTGAGGTCCTTAAGGCGCGCAACCCGAATTTTAAGGTCATCGCGGTAGAGCCTGAGAACAGTCCGGTGATCGCCGGGGGCAAGCCAGGGCCTCACAAGATTCAAGGAATTGGTGCCGGCTTCATTCCAGGAAATCTCAATACCGACATCATCGATGAGACAATCACGGTGACGAACGAGGAGGCGTTCGAAATGGCCCAGAAGCTAGCCACTCTCGAAGGAATTCCAGCCGGAATTTCCACCGGAGCGAACGTCGCCAGCGCCCTGAAGATTGCAGCCCGTCCTGAGTTCAAAGGCAAGCGGATCGTCACGATCGGATGTTCCTCAACCGAGCGCTACCTCAGCACGCCTCTGGCGGAAAGCTATCGTGAGGAGGTCGTCAATCTACCTGTGGCGGAGCTTCCTGACTAACCACGCTGATTTTTTCAAAAGTCCCGATCGTAAGATCGCGACTTTTTTTGTGCCTACCGCGCCGCAAGTTGATCGAGGATCCAACCTGCCATCAAGTTACCAAAGGTGGCGGTGAGGTGGGTGACGGCACCGTAGCCGGCGTCGCATTTGATGCCGGGAAGAATGTTGTCGGGGCGGACGGTCGTGGTGTCACCATCGCAGGTGGGAAACCGGGGTTGCTCTGGGGAGAAGACCGCGGCGATTTTGAACTTTGGAGACTTCGTCTGACTCGCTTTAGGGAAGCCGTATTCGTCCCGGAGTTTTCGGCGAACGGCGAGGAGGAGGGCGTCACCGTGAGTTTTTGAAAGGTCGTCGATCTGGATTTTCGTGGCATCGCTTCGGCCACCTGCGCCGCCGCTGGCGATGACTGGGATGCCGAGCCCTTTGCAAGTGGCGAGGAGATGGCATTTTGCTCGGACGGAATCGATGGCATCGACGAGGGCATCCGGTGGGTCGGCGAGGAGGACCCCGGCATTGGCCTCGGTGAAAAATGATTGGTGGGTGACGACTTCGGCTTCGGGATTGATGAGAGCGACCCGTTGGGCGAGGGCGTTCGCTTTTGACTGGCCGATGGTCTGCGTAGTAGCGTGAATTTGGCGATTGGTATTGGTGACGCAGAGGTCATCGAGGTCGACGAGGGAGAGTTTACCCACGCCGGAGCGGGCGAGGGATTCGATGGTCCACGAACCGACTCCACCGAGACCCACCACCATGACGTGGCTCTTCGAGAATTTATCGAGAGCCGCCATTCCGTAGAGTCGGGCAATTCCGCCGAAGCGATTGAGGTAGTCGTTGGTCACGGCGCTTTCTATGCTGACATGTGGATTGAACGAAAGTCTGGAATCTGCTAATAGGTGTTCCACAAGAAATGAGCGCGGCGGAGGCAGTAAGAAAAAATCGTAATTTTGTTCGGCAATTTTCGGTGATGTTACCCAATCGGGTAGGGGCATTTTCGTCGCTCTTGAACCTGCTGAGCCGTCGTGAAATTCTTGTCATTGGCCTGAGCGTGCAGGATTCTCGAGATGCGACGGTTGCACGCTTGATCGTCGATGATCCTGATTCGGCAGAGGAATTGTTTATGGAGCAAGGGATTGCTTACACTCTCTCCGAGCTTCTGGTGATTACGATGAAGGAATCGGGCTCTGATTTGAAGAAGTGCCTGGGAGTTCTCTACGAAGCCGAAACCAATCTGGATTACGCTTTCTCTCTCATGGTGCAGCACCGGGGGATGTCCCTGCTCGCGATGTATTTGGAGGATTGTGAGTTCGGGGCTTCCGTTTTGAATCAAGCCGGAATCACGGTGGTCTACGAAGACGAGCTTTGTCGCTAGATTTTTTCGAGACATCACGTAATATCACGCGATGTCCGACATTCATTACTCAAATAGACGAACGATTCTAAAGACGGGGGCTGCTGCGGCTGCGGCGCTGCCACTTGCAGGATTTGCGCAGGCCGGCGGAAGCGACGAGATTAAGATTGCGACCATTGGTTGTGGTGGCCGGGGCCGGGGCGCCACGAGTCAGAGCCTGTCCGTTCCCGGGACCAAATTGGTCGCCGTGGCCGATGCTTTCCGCGATGCCGCCGAGGGTGCGGTTTCCGCGTTAAAGCAACAGTTTAAAGATCAAGTGGATGTTCCACCTGAAAGGATTTTTGACGGATTCGATGGTTACCGTTCTGCGATCGATGCTGCTGATGTGGTGCTTTTGACCAGTACGCCGGGATTCCGTCCCGAGCACTTCGAATATGCGGTCGAGCAGGGAAAGCACATCTTCATGGAGAAGCCTGTCGCGACTGATGCCCCTGGTATTCGCCGGGTTCTGGAAGCGGCAAAGCAGGCGGATGCCAAGAATCTCAAGGTGGTTTGCGGCCTTCAGCGCCACTACCAGAACAGCTATATTGAGACCCTTCAACAAATCCAAAACGGAGCGATTGGTGAGATTACCCACGGGCAGGTTTACTGGAACAATGCCGGAGTTTGGACGCGTAAGCGCGTGCCAGGAATGACCGAGATGGAATACCAAATGCGCAATTGGTATTACTTTAACTGGCTTTGCGGTGACCACATCGTGGAGCAGCATATTCACAACATTGACGTGATGAACTGGTTCAAAGGCGGACCTCCGGTGAAAGCACAGGGAATGGGCGGCCGGCAGGTGCGAATTGGGCCGGAGTGGGGTGAAATCTTCGATCACCACTATGTCGAATATACCTATGCCGATGGCACGATTTTGAATGCCCAGTGTCGTCACCAACCCGGCACGATGAACCGGGTTTCTGAGATCATTGGCGGGCAAAAGGGCAAGGCCTTCCCGGGCCGGATTGTCGATGGCAAGGGGAAAACCATTTGGCGCTTCAAGGGCGAGAATAACGACCCCTACCAGACGGAGCACGATGTTCTTTATGAGCACATCCGTTCTGATACGCCCATCAACAACGCCTATTATACTGCCGCTAGCACCATGACCGCGATTCTCGGTCGCATGGTCACCAACTCGGGTCAGGAGATCAAGTATGATGATGCTCTTGCCAAGGGGCTTTCCATCATGCCGGAGAAGTATGGTTGGGATGCCGATCCAGGACCGAAGCCCGGACCTGACGGACTCTATCCCTGTGCGGTTCCAGGCAAGACCAAGGTTATGTCGTAAATCTCAAGTCTCTTCCTCTCGATGGGGAAATGGATCATTACCCCGGGCCCGTTGCGTTGATCGCGACGGGCCCGTTTTTTTGACGTGATCATGAAGAGATGGTGTCAGCATGGCCAAGGGACTGCGCGGTGAGTCAAATCCGGGTGGGCTTGTTTATTGGTTGGTTTCCGCGTCTCTGATTTGAAAGAAATAATCCGGCAGGGTCTCTTCGATGGTGAAGAGGTTGGCGACCTCTTCCCCGGTCAGGGTTGCCGCGTAAACGGCGAAGTCCTCGAGAGACCCGGCGAGAATGAAGCTTGCGGCGACGAAAAACTAGGTGTCGTCTTTCAGGAACGTCGACAAGGGCGAGGGCATTGGCGCTGCCTGCTCCGTCCACCCGGAAGGCGAGCCTGTTTGGGTTGGCTCCGGCTTGAATGAAAAGGGACTGGGGCCCGACTCCGCAATCTCCGCTGAAATCAAAAACACCCCGGGGATCGGTGTTGTTGTCGACAGAAAGCTTCACCCAATACGAAAAAGAAAACTCGCCGATGATAGCGCCCATTGCCGGGTCGAGGGCGATCTATCCGGTCTCGTCGAAAGCTCCCCCCCTTGAAGGCCCGAGACAAAAGTGGCGGAGCTGCCACCATTAAACCCTCCGAGGTCGTGACTTCGGCGCCTGCAGTTCCATGGGCTCAGCCTACGCGGTCAGCGAAGTCTCCTTCGAAGTCGTCGTAGTGAAGAAGTTTCGCGCCATGTGCGAGAAACGGAATGAGAGCGATCGCGATCAATGGCCCGGAATTATTGGGAAATTTCATCATCGTATAGAAAAAGGCGTAATCGATTTCACGGCGATTCTGCAAGCGATATGCCAACAGGCACTAAAAAACCCGCAGGCAGACCTGCGGGTGATTTTGGTAATTCTTATGCAGGATGCGCGTCTAGCGCATGATGGTTCCGTTGGAGAAGCCGAGGTAGGCGGCAACGCCACCGAGGACGATCGCGAGGAGGTAGATCACCGGAGTCGGAAGGGCCCGGCGCTTAATGATGGCGACGAAGGCTCCGAGGGCGAGGAGGATGACGAGCTTGGTGATCATCCAGACGGGGAAGCCGATTCCGGTTTTGGCGGACATTCCAAATCCACTGATGAGAAGAAGGAGCCAGCCAATGCCGTGGGCCATGGCCGGCCCACGCAGTCCTGCGGGTTTCTTGGGGTCGGCGGCAATCAGGGCGCCGATTCCGGTGAAAAGGGTGATCAGGCCGACGAAGTGGATGATTTTGTAGATACCAGGGTCCATATTGAGTAGTGTTTAGGCAGTCGCTTTGAGGTGGGGAATCGCGGAGATGAGCTTCTTGGTATATTCGTCTTCGGGATGATGGAAGACCCGGTCGGCCTCGCCATATTCTACCAGTTTACCCGCGAACATCACCGCAATGTTATCGGCGATGTAGCGTACGACGGAAAGGTCGTGCGAGATAAAAATCATGGTGAGGTCTAACTTCTCACGGAGATCGAGGAGAAGATTGAGAATCTGCGACTGGATGGAAACATCGAGCGCGGAGACGGGTTCGTCGGCAATGACGAGCTTGGGCTCGGGCGCGAGAGCTCGGGCAATGGCAATGCGCTGCCGCTGGCCGCCGGAAAATTCGTGGGGGTATTTCCGCATGTGGCGGGAATCGAGTCCGACCGTGGCCATGAGTTCGATGACCTTTTCGGCCAACTGGCTCCCTGATTTTTTCAGGCCGGGGTGCCGTTGGCAAATGGCCTCGGCCAGGGTCGAATAGATGGTCATCCGTGGGTTGAGGGAGGCGTAGGGATCCTGGAAGATCATTTGGAAATCGAGGCGGCGCTTGCGGATGGCGCCCTTGGGCAAGGAGGTGAGCTCTTCACCATCGAGGATGACTTTTCCTCCGGTGGCGGGTTGTAGCTGCATCACGGTGCGTGAGAGGGTGGACTTGCCGCAGCCGGATTCGCCGACGAGTCCGAGGATTTCACCTTTCTCGATGGAGAGACTGACGCCATCAAGCGCTTTGATGACTTCCGTATTTCGAGAGATCAATCCTCCGCTTTTGACCTGGAAGTGGGTTTGGAGATCTTGGAGTTCGAGAAAGGGCACAACGAAGAATGGATGGGGGTTTGAAAAAATTCAAGCCTTGGGCTGATTCTTTGGGAGCTGGCGGTAGCCCATCATGTAGTATTCATAGGCGGACCAAATGGTGAAGAATGCTGCCAGAAGGGTGGGGTAGATGGGATTGATGTTGGTGACTTTAAGCATAATCCAGCCCATAGCGATCATTTGGGTGACGGTGCAGACCTTGCCAACCCAGTGGGGTTCGATGGGGACGCGCCGGTTGATAAAGTAGAGAATCCAAATGCCAACGATGATTTCGAGGTCCCGGGCGATCACCAGCACGATGAACCAAAGGGGAAGGTGCCAATCGACGCCCCAGTTGACGAAGGTTGCCATGACAAGGCCTGTCATGAGGAGGGCCTTATCGACCAAGGGGTCCATGATGGCTCCCATGAGCGATTTTTGATTAAAGCGCCGGGCGATCCAGCCATCGAGTCCGTCGAGAAGTGAGGCGGTGGCGTAGATGGCGACGGCTGACCAGCGGAGTGATTCCTCGGGAAATCCTGCATCGACCGACTGTCCGTAGCGAATGGCCATCCAGGCAAAAGCTGGGATGAGCAGCAAGCGCAGGAGGGTAATAAGATTGGGAAGAGTCACGGTGACGCGGGTTTTTAGTGGACAATCCCGTCCCGGGCAATTGAAAGAACAGATGTGACGGCGACCGAACTCAAAGAAGTCCTGGCGGAAGCAGGCGTGATCCCTTCCAAAAAACTGGGGCAAAATTTCCTCGTCGATCAAAATACGGCGGAATGGATTGTGAATCAGCTGGATCCGCAGCCCGGTGATACCGTGGTGGAAGTGGGCCCGGGAACGGGAGCGTTGACCGAACATCTCATCGGTCGGGTCGCGAAGATTATTCTCGTCGAGTTTGATCGCCGGCTTGCCGCATATCTCACCAAGCGCTTCGCGGACCGGCCGGAAGTTGCCGTCATCAATCACGACGCGGTCCGCATTGATGTGCGCCCCTTCTTTGCTCACAAGAATGTGAAGTTGTTGGGGAATCTTCCCTATTCAGCAGGTGGTGCGATTCTGCGGAATTTTTTGAAGGGACCTTCGCCTTTTGGCCGGGCGGTCTTGATGCTGCAAAAGGAGATGGTGGATCGCATTCTCGCGAAATCCAAATGCAAGGATTTCGGGGTGCTTACCTTGCGAATGCAGTGTGAGTGGCAAGGGGCGTCCGTAAAGGTCGTGCCACCAAGTTGCTTCGTTCCCCGGCCGATGATTGACTCGACGGTGATGACTCTGGAGCCGCGGCAAGCGGATCTTCCGGTACACGACCGCCGTCTTTTTGATGAATTGATCCGCCGGGGCTTTTCGCAGCGTCGTAAGCAGTTACGAAAAAATTTGCCGGGCGAGGTTGATTGGGGTGAAGCTTGCCAGACCTTGGGCTTTCTGCCGACGGCGCGTGCCGAGGAGTTGAGCCTTGAAGATTGGGTCGCTCTCACGCGCTTCGTCGATCCTTATTTCACGAAGGAGGAAGGGCAGGGGGCTGATGAAATGTTGGCGGTCGTGGACGATGAGGACAAGGTCGTGGGCTCGGAGCGGCGTGATGTCATTCATCGGGACAATCTTAAGCATCGCGCCGTCCATATTTTTGCCCTGAATAAACACGGAGAAATTTTTCTTCAAAAACGGTCTCGATTAAAGGACAAGTGCCCCGGTCTCTGGGATTCCAGTGCGGCGGGCCATGTCGATGCCGGCGAGGAATACGAGGCTTGCGCGGTGCGCGAGCTGGAGGAAGAACTGGGGCTGACCGATCATGATGTTCAGGAAGTTGGGAAATTAGGGGCCCATGCCAATACCGGCTGGGAGCATGTCCGTCTCTACGCGACCCTTGCCGATGGGAAGATTCGCTTCCCTTGTGTGGAGGTCGAATACGGTCATTGGTTTACCATGCCTCAGATTGAGGAGTGGGTGAATGCAGTGCCGGAAGACTTCGCGCCTGGTTTCCTCGCATGTTGGAAACTTTGGAAGCAAGAGAACCCCGCCCGGTTTACATAAATCTGGTTTTGGCTCGCTCCGGAAATCCCGGGGCTGAGATGCAAAAAGTCTCGCTCTGCTCTCGACAAAAGGGGCTGATGGTGGCTATGTCCCGCCCTTCTAGAGACAGAAATCATGACCGACCTCAGCAAATACCGTAATATCGGCATCTTCGCCCACGTGGATGCAGGCAAAACCACGACCACCGAGCGCATTCTTAAGCTCACCGGAAAGATTCATAAAACGGGTGAGGTTCACGATGGTGAGTCCACCACCGACTTCATGGAGCAGGAAGCTGAGCGTGGAATTACCATTCAGTCCGCTGCGACCACCTGTTTTTGGAACGGTCACCGCATGAACATCATCGATACTCCGGGACACGTTGACTTCACCATTGAGGTTTACCGTTCACTGAAGGTTCTCGACGGCGGTGTTGGAGTTTTCTGCGGATCCGGTGGTGTGGAGCCACAGTCCGAGACCAACTGGCGTTACGCCAACGATTCGGAGGTTGCCCGTATTATTTTTGTCAACAAGCTCGACCGTATCGGCGCTGATTTCTTCCGCGTCATCCAGCAGACCAAAGATGTTCTCGGTGCCAAGCCGCTTGTCATGACCATTCCGGTTGGAATTGAGGATTCCTTCGTGGGAGTTGTCGATGTTCTCGAAATGAAGGCACACATCTGGGACGACACCGGTCTCCCTGAGAATTTTGAAGTTACCGAGATCCCCGAAGATCTCAAGGAACTGGCGCAGAAGTATCACGAGGAATTGATCGAGACCGCTGTTGAGCAGGATGACGAAGTGATGGAATCTTACCTCGAGGGTAATATGCCCGACATCGCGACCATTAAAAAGTGCATCCGCAAAGGAACGATCGCGCTTGATTTCTTCCCGGCCTTCTGTGGTTCCGCTTTCAAGAACAAGGGTGTTCAGAACGTCCTCAATGGCGTCGTCGATTACCTTCCTTCTCCTCTCGAAGTTGAGCCCGAGCCCGAATTCGACGAAGAAGGTGTTGAGACCGGTAAGTTCGCCATCGCTGATCCGAAGGGACCTCTTCGTGCTCTTGCTTTCAAGATCATGGACGACCAGTTTGGTGCTCTGACTTTCACCCGTATCTATTCCGGATCACTCAAAAAGGGAGATACTATTCTCAATACCTTTACTGGAAAAACCGAACGTGTCGGTCGTCTCGTTGAGATGCACGCCAATGACCGGACCGAACTCGACGGAGCCCAGGCGGGTGATATCGTGGCTCTGGTGGGTCTGAAGAATGTTCAGACTGGTCATACCCTTTGCGACAAGAACGATCCTGCCACTTTGGAGCCCATGGTGTTCCCCGAGCCCGTGATCTCGCTCGCCGTGGCTGCCAAGGATAAGGCAAATGCCGAGAAATTGGCCAATGCTCTTGGTAAGATGATCCAAGAGGATCCATCCTTCCGTGTTGAAACCGACCTCGATTCCGGCGAAACCATTCTGAAGGGAATGGGTGAGCTTCACCTCGACATTAAGGTGGATATCCTCAAGCGCACTCACAAGGTTGAGGTTGAGGTTGGTGCACCACAGGTTGCATACCGTGAGACCATCACCAAGGAAATCTCCGACAGCTACACTCACAAGAAGCAGTCCGGTGGTTCTGGTCAGTTCGCTAAGATTGACTACACCCTCACGCCTCTCGAGCCCGGCGAAGGTTTCCAGTTCGAGTCTTCAGTTGTCGGTGGTAACGTTCCCAAGGAATACTGGTCCGCTGTTGAAAAAGGATTTAAGACCTCCCTCGAAAAGGGTGTCCTGGCAGGGTATCCCTGTCTCGACTTCAAGGTTGTCCTTACCGATGGTGGTTTCCACGCAGTTGACTCCTCGGCCGTGGCCTTCGAGATCGCAGCCCGCGCAGCCTATCGTCAGACGGTTCCCAAGGCCGGTGTTCAGATTCTGGAGCCGATCATGAAGCTCGACGTCTTCACTCCGGAAGATCACGTCGGTGACGTGATTGGTGACCTCAACCGTCGCCGTGGTATGATTCAGTCGCAGGATTCCGCTTCCGGTGGTATCCGCGTCAAGGCGCAGGCACCTCTCTCCGAGATGTTTGGCTACATTGGTGACCTCCGCACCATGACCTCTGGTCGTGGTCAGTTCTCCATGGAATTCGAGCACTACGCCGCTTGTCCTCGCAACATCTCCGAGAAGGTGATCGCAGAGGCCAAGGAGCGCGAAGAGGCCCGGAGGAAGTAAGCTTCCCAGGCAAAAAATTCATTCAAAGGCACCCTGGAAACGGGGTGCCTTTTTTTACCATTCGCTTCTATTTTTCGAGAAGGGCTTTAAGGTTGCCTAATTCCTTCTGCGCGGCGGTACAACCTGCGCGATTCATCATCCAACCAAAGAGAAAGAAGACGACTTCCAAAAATCCTTTCGGACGAACAGCCGTTTCCTGCGTCACCCGGGTTTTTTGTTCGCCCGGGGAATCGAACGTATAGAGGACATCCATTTTAAAGTATTGGCCAATCATCGAAACGCCATGGCTCGCGGGTGGGTCATGTGAGGATTCAAACATCTCACAGGCAGTCGTTTAGGTTGTCTTGACGGTAATTTTCCCCTTGATGACTGAAGGGGGAGGTGTATAACTGGAGATGGTTCCGTTTGGAATTATTAGAAAAATAACGATTATGAAGAAAGCACTATACACAACGGCTACTCTCTTGACCTCTCTGGGGAGTGCCTCGGCCTCTCTGTGGGTCGATTTCAACTCCAATCAGAGTGGTGGTGGAACTCCGGTTGTCGGAGATCCTGCCAATGCTACGAGCGCACTGAAAAATGCCGCTGGATACCAATCTTACCAAGTAAGCCATGAGATTGCTGCGGATTTTGTTTCTGCCTCGTATACCGCGAATTTCGCAGTGTCTGGGTCCTCCACGGTGACGTTGACCCCCTCTTGGTCAAATACGACTGATGCCCGCGTCCAGCAGAGCATTGGCCGGGGAGCGGGCAATGATGCAAACTATACAAATCCTGGTGCGTATTCCCTGGAGCTTGTCACGGACTGGATCGGAGTTGATGCCCGCGCCGGTGGTGGTGGAAATGGCATCTTTAATGGCACCACCGGAACCCCGACATTTATCGAGCTGACTCTTGGCTCACTTCCCGCTGGCGACTACAACTGGTTGTCGATTCACCACGATACTGAGAACGTCTTTACCAACTTCAACGTTTATGTTGATACGGGTTCTGGATATACCTTGGCTGGAAGTGGTTATCAGAGCGATAGCACTCCGGGTGGCACACCATCATCGGGTGCCGAGATCGGAGGTCCGGCCAGCACCTTCGGCACAAGTTTCACGGCAACTGGTTCTGATGTCGCAATTCGCTTTGAGCCGTTGTCAGGAGAACTCGATCCTGGCGTCCACAACAACCTCTTTGCGATCAACGGTTTCCAGCTTGATCAGGTCCCCGAGCCCTCCACGGGGCTTCTAGGCCTTCTGAGCGCAGGACTTCTTCTTCGTCGCCGTCGATAGACGCTTCAGGGCAGAACTCTCATTTTAAAGCCGGTTTGCTTGATGCAGGCCGGCTTTTTTCATCCCGGTTGACGGCTGTATCCATGATGCCGCACTTTAGAAGGGTGGTTCATCTACAAGAAACTTCAAAGCGTAATCCACGCTTGCGACGGAGGGATGAAAGTTGTCCTTGGGAACTGTCCATTTTTCACCATTGAGTCGAAAGGTGTTGTCACCTGGGACGAAATGGCCAAATCCCGCATTGAAAAGAGCAAAATATTCAGGACATGCCTGACGACGGGTTTCCGTTGCCACCGCGTGGGAAATAAAAAAAGCAACGGCAGGGTGCCGTTGCTTTTTGAAGAGTTTGAGCGGTGGTCTTGAGACCTATTCAGAGTAGGATCCCTCGACACGAGCCGCGACGTCGCGGTAGCCGTAGTCGATCTCGTAGATTTGCTTGAAGCAGGCAAGGGCCTCGTCTCTCTTCCCTGCCTTGGTGTAGATGACTCCCAGTTCGTAAAGGATTTCCTTTTTGGTGTTGTCCATGGCGGTGAGTTCGTCATTGGCGTCCTTGAGCTGCTTAATCGCAAGGTCTGTCATACCCTTGGCGTCAAAGGTCCGACCGAGGAGAAGGAGAACCTTGGTGCGAATGTGCGGGTTCCGCGTAGCTTGCTGAAGGTGGGGGATGGCATCGCTGAAGTCACCGTTGTCATAGAGGGCGTGACCGAGGTCATAGCGCATCTTGGCATCAGTGGGGTTTTTATCGACACGCTCTTTGCACTCAATGAGGCGCTCGGCGACCCGTTCTTTTTGAATCTCTGCAAACTGAGCCTGAAGCTCGGCGTTGTCGGGATCCGCGGCCGCGGCAGCTTCAACGTCTTTGATATATTTCTCAGCCGCACGGTCTTTCATTTGGTCGGCCTTGTTCTTCAGCGCGACGTCTCCGCTTGAGAGCTGATATGCCCAGTCGTAGAAGGAGTATGAGGTGCTGAAGTCCTCGAGCTGTTCGTAGGTGTTGGCCAGCTTCTTGACGACGACGAGGTTATTAGGGTCGGCTTCGTATTGAGCACTTAATTCGACGGCCCGTTCTTCGAGCTGTTCGTTGGTGAGAGCAGAGCGGGAAGCTTTTTCAAGTTCAGCCGCTTCGTCGCTCTTTACGAGGTCCTTAAAGCTTTGTCCTTCGGACATCCGGTTTTGCTTCATGGAAGCTTTGGCGGAGGTGTCTTTTTCACCTTTGACCGCGACACCGTCGGAAGGGTCGCGCTTAACGATGTCGCGATAGACGTTCGAAGCTTCAAACTGCATGTCGCGGGCGACGTAGAAGCGGGCAAGCTTATGTGCCATCTTGGTGTTTTCAGGGTTGCCGGTGCGCACGGTTTCGAGTGCGAAGGAGGCTGTCCCGAGAAGTCCCATGACGAGGGCTGTCTCGTGCAGGGCGTCGTTGACTCCGACGCTGAAGGGGGCTTTTTCAAGCTCCTTTTCAATCGCGATGAGCGCGCCTGCAGGGTCTTTCTTAGCCTGACGGACGAAAGCACCACCACCGCCGCTTGAACCAAAGAGGCCTTTTTTTGCGGAGCCGGGAGAGGCACCGGTTTCGGTGATTTCGGCCTGACGGAGGAGTTTGCGGGCATTGAGGAAGCCGGGGCATTCCTTAAGAATGGCCTGCAGGAATTTAATGGCGTAACCGGGGTTGTTACGCTCGACACTGGCCTTGGCGTTTTTCCAGTGCTCACGGAGAGCTTCCGGAAGCTCGGCTTCGGTGATTTCAAGGATTTCGTTCACTTCTGACATGATTTGTGTTATGTGGAATCTCGGTAGATTGGAGTTAATCAAGCGACTTCCGAGGGGCTTGGCAAGCATCCAAGACCGGAGAACTACAATCCGGAGCAACGAAGGCTCTGATCCATCGCTAAAGCGGGATTTTCGGCAGAGCTTTCGCCAACGATGACTGCGGGGACTCCGGCGACGGTTTTATGGGGCGGGACGTCCTCGAGCACGACGCTTCCGGCTCCAATTTTGGCTCCCTGGCCGATTTCGACACGCCCGAGAATCTTGGCGCCCGCGCCAATCAGGACGCCGGAGCGAACGATGGGGTGGCGATCACCGGAGATCTTGCCGGTTCCACCGAGGGTGACTTCGTGAAGGATGGAGACACCGTCTTCGACGATTGAGGTTTCGCCGATGACGACGCTGGTGGCGTGGTCGAGAAAGATTCCGCAGCCGATGCGGGCAGCCGGGTGAATGTCGACTCCGAAGACTTCTGCCGAGAGGCTTTGGAAGTAGAGGGCGAGATCATGGCGCTCGTCGCACCAGAGCTGGTGGCTTAGGCGATAGGTCGAGATGGCATTGAATCCTTTGTAAAAGAGCAGGGGCTGGATAATGGAAGTGCAGGCGGGATCCCGCTCCTTGATGGCGATGAGGTCGGTGGCCATGCTGGCAACGAGCTGGGGATGGCCGGTGAGGAGTTCCTCAAGCAGGGGGTAGATCTCCTGCCGGTTCATGTCCTCGCGAGCGAGCTTGCGGGAGAGGCGGGCTGCCACCGAATGAGCGAGTGAGTCGCGGGAAATGAAGATGTCTTCCATCAGCCGGGAGAGTCGTGGCTCGTCTCGAATGACGCGGGCGGCTTCTTTTTGGATTTCCAACCAAACCTTTTGGAGGTCCGGCTTTCCCTCGGCACACAAGAGGTCGCTCTCAGTGCTCGCGTTCGCGGTGGTGTTATGATCTCCTTTCATCAGTGAGGATTTCCCAGAAACTGGATTACGCAAGTCGCGCCATGGTTCATTTGGCGAGAAAACACGATGCCCGGTCGGTGGTGCGTGCAGATGATATTGCAGAGAGTGAGGCAATACCACCTAGTTTTTTGGCCCAGATTCTTCATGAGTTAAAACGGAGTGGTTTAGTGACCAGCCGGCGCGGGAAAACTGGAGGCTGGAGGCTGACACACTCACCGGAAGACGTGACCCTATTGATGGTGGTGGAGGCTCTGGAGCCCGAGACTCTGGGGGTGCAGGGAGATAGTTCCGGCGAGTCCGGGATTGCGGTCACGAAAGCCTGGGCGGCCATTCAAGAGGTGACACGTGAAAGTCTTTCCGGCCGCACTTTGGAGTCGATGGCCGCAGGAGCCGAGCCGATGTTCTATATCTAGAGCTTGTCCCCAAAGCGGGAGCCTTTGAGCTGTCGGCTTTAGAAAGGAGGGATGAGCGGCAAATATCGTCCCGTATTCAAAGCATTCTTGATCAACTCCCCGCCGCCATCGAACAAGCCCACGAAAGAATGATCGGTGGGCGCAAACTCCCCAATGCCAAAAAGATCCTCAGCTTCTACGACCGCGGCATCCACTGCAATGCCAACGAAAACCTCCTGAAGAATTACGGAATTCGGAGCGGCCGGTGCCCCCGCGAGGTCAGCGAACTCAGCAGTCGGTTGGAGCACGAACCCGGCATACGCGAAGGACTCAAACGCTAAAAAACTAAGACATCCCATGAAGAAACTCGCCGCTCTTGGGATAGGCTCTAAAAATTCAAAATGTCGCACAGATTGATCATTTGCAATATGGCTACTCCATTCCCGAGCCCGGAGTGATGGCATTGCTTTTCGGGAGCTGCTTTGCTTTGTTAAGAAGAAGACGGAGTGTCAGGAATAACAGCATCTGATGAGGGCCTTCGTCTGGGGCGGGCCCTGCCTTGAACGATCGTTAGAGGTGGGTGATGCGCGCGATTTCAGCGATGAGCTTTTGGATGTTAAAGTCGTTGGCGATGAATGATTCGTGGAGGTCGTCCATGCGGCTGTATCCGTAGCTGTTGACGGGTTGCTGGGCGAGGTGGTGGAAGAGGTGCTTAATAAAGGCGCGGTGGGCGCCGGGTGACTCGACGGCGAGTTTGGCAAGATCCTTGGGGCCGGTGATTTTCACGACGTCGTCTTCCTCGGTGGCGTAGTCACTGGTGGTGTCGATGGGCTTGTCTTGTTCGTGAGTGCGGAAGCGTCCAATGGCGTCGTAGTTCTCCAAGCTGAATCCGACGGGGTTGATGATGGAATGACAGGCCATGCAGCTCTCGTCTTTGGTCAGTTCGGTAACTTTCTGCCGCATGGTGAGGTGCGGGTTGAAGTCGGCGTCTTTGAATTCGATGGCCTTGGGTGGCGGTTTGAGAAATCGTCCCAGGACATTGCGGCTGAGGTAAACGCCACGGTGAATCGGGGAGGTTTGTTTGTGGTAGGAGAAAGCAGTGAGGATGTAGGGATGGGTGAGGAGTCCGGCGGGGTTTGAGCCCTGCTGGTAAAGCTTTTCGAGTCGTGGAGTGAGCGGGAGTTTCGGGGAGTTGAAGAGTTCCCGGTAGTCGGATTTTTCCGACCAAACAGTCTCGTTCAGAAAGCGGGAAAAGGAGGCGCGGAGATCAGCGATGATGACCTCGTCAAAGCCCGGGAAGGTTTGGTTGTCCTTGGTGAGGTCGTCCTTTTCGTTGAGGTGGAGCCATTGAAAAAAGAAGCGCTGCATTTTCTCCTTGGCCCGTGGGTCTTTGAGCATGCGGGTGACGGTGTCCTGGAAGTTGTTGTCGTCTTTTAACCAGCCCTTGTCGGCTGCTTGCTCGAGCGGGCGGTCGGGGATGGAATCCCAGAGTTGGAGTGAAAGGTTAAGGGCCCGGGTATAGAGGTCAGGCTTGCCTTCGGGATCGAGATTTAAGGACGGATAGAGGAAGTAAGGCGAGGTGAGGGTCAGCATCAAGGAGCGCTTGACGGCGGTCTCGGTATCGTTGCTGCTGGCCGCGAAGATGTCGTCGACGTAGCTCTTCCGCTGCTCGTCGGTGAGTGGTCGGGAAAAGGCTTGTTGGGCGAAGTCGGCGCAGAATTTCTGGAGCTTTTCGACGCGGTCTTTTTGGTCGGGTTTGGTTTTGGCGAGCGAGTCGATGTCATTGAAGACCTGTCCGGCAATTTCGATGGCGGCCTTGGTGACCGCTTCGCGCCAGGATTTGGAAATCGAGGAACCCCGTTCGTAGCCCATGGAGGCATCATCGGGTGGGAACGAAGTGGTGGCGATAGCCACCTTGGGTGATGATTCAGGGAAAAGAAATTGAGCCGGAATCGCCTGCCAGGCACCGTGGGGAGTCTTCCACTCCAAGTCGACCGATGACACTTTTTCCTGATAGGAAATGAAATGAAGTTCCATTGGGACAGAATGACCTCCGAGGAGGAAGAGGGACTCTGTCAATTCCCGCATGGTGTTTCCTGAGGAGACCCAGCCGTCGATGGTCGGTTCGTCGTTGCTGTTGGCATGATTGAGCCAGAGGCGGGCTCCGTTGGGGGTTTTGATGCGGAATTGGTAGGTGCCGGTTTCCGGCGGGAGAAGGGATCCGCGCCAGAAGATGGAGAAGCCTTTTGGGTCGACTCCTTCCACACCGTGATCGCTGGCGAGGTCGAAGGAGATTTTTTGGTCGATCCGCTTGGCGAGCTTGCCTTTGCGGTCGTCCATTTTCTCCTTGTTGAAGTATTCAGCGCTCAGGCCATTGTTTTCGCCGAGGTTGGGTCGCCAGCGGAAGTTCGCGACGATGTCGGCGAGGGCCCGTCGGTGCTGGTGCTGGGTCAGTCGCAGCATGTCGCGACGAACCGGCTTCAGTTTTCCGTGCGCTTCCGGTGAATAGAACGCTCCGTGGATGTATTCGGCAACGAGACGGGCGTCTTCATCAATGACGGCATCTTCGTCGTCCTCCGGCATGGTGCGGTGGATATACTTCGCCAATGACATGATGCTCTTTTTCCCGACAAGTGCTTCGTCGTATTCCTTGGCGACGCCTTGGCCCTTGTCACCATGACAAGAGGCACAGTGTTCGGTATAGATTTCGGCACCGCGATTCCCGAGGGCGGGAAGAGCGATTACGATAAAGAGCAGGGAGCGAAGAAATAGCATCTGGGGACAATACGCGGGGTGGCGCGTTATTTTTCTTTTTGGACCCGATTTTCTTTGATCGGGCGGCGCAGGTGCCGACGGAAATTGCGATAGCGGGAGGCGACGAATTCTTCGTCGTAGATCCGGGTGAGGAGACTGAGATAGCGGGGCAATTCAAGCCTGATACAGCCATTGAAGAGGAAAAGGGAGTCTGGAAGCATGGCAGGATCTCTATGCAAGGGAGAGGGGATGTTTCGGTTAGCGCAGTTTGGATATTTACAAGCGCGAATCACCGCCATTTTTCGCTAAGCTTGCCCGCAAAGCCAGCCGGAGATGATGATTTACTTCTTTCCCGATCCAAAAGCACCTCAACTGGCATCGAACGCTATCCGTCGAATTGCAACTCGCGTCGGAGGAATACCTAAAATACATCTCTGGACCTAACCAAAATATTTGCTTCAACGATGCCGCAGCCGTAAGCATTGACGGAGTTATTGTAAGCCTACTTCCTTCCTGCAATGATGTCATTGCATTGAATTCCATTCACGCTGCAATTACTCATTCAGAATGCATTCCTTCACCGGGAACTGCTCCGGCCGCCAATCCTCAATTCTACTTAAGCCAAGAAGCCATCGATGAAGTATTTGGCTTCCCCAAAGCCCCACCAAGAATGGAATACTTTCGTTCTTTGTAGATGGCTTCCCAATTCTTCCGCAAAATATTATTGATGTTAATATTCTTTACGGGCGTGAAAAACTCATGCTTCTCGCTGGCTACGAAGCCTTTGAGTTCGAATTTTGGCGCTATCAGGATCTGGAAACTGACTCATTGACACTGGGCGTCTTGGATCGACCGGCCCAGACGTCACCATTATTGAACTACAAGGAGCGGGAGTGGTTCGAGTTCCGTTTTCCGAAATGAATTTCAACCCGAACCTTCCCGACTTAATTGACATCACCTTCCAAGCCACCTCTGAACAATTCTCGGTCAAGCTGGGCGAATTCCGCGCCGTTCCGGAACCTTCAAGCTGCGCCCTCTTTGCCGCTGCCCTCATTTCCCTCGCTAGCCTTCGCCGAAGGTCCTAAAAGGTGTGCCCAGACGAAAGTCCGAAAGATCAAAGCCTTCGCTCTTTGTGCAAGAGCCCAGGGAAGCATGGCTGTTAATGTCCCTGGAATTGATCGGAGCTTACGAATTCAGAAAATCTACCGATGAACCAGAATGCCAAAGAAGGGGTCTGAGCATTGGGTCATGGGGGCGCGTTATTTTTTGTCGTAGAGCGAGAGTTTGTTGCGTTCGTTTGGCTGGCGGTCTTTGACAAAGGCGGCCTCGAGTCGGGAGACGATCTCGGGGTGCTTTGCGGCGAGGTCGTTGGCTTCGGCAGGATCCTTCTCGAGGTTGTAGAGCTGCCAGGTGCCGGGCTTTTTGGTCTTGGCATTCTGGCGCACGATTTTCCACGGGTAATCGTTGAGAGCGAGTTCTCCTCCGTAACCGTGAAATTCCCAGAGCATGGGCTTGGTGCGGGTAAATTTTTTGCCCGTGATCGCGGGGGTGAGGTCGGTGCCGTCGAGCTTGCTTGGAGCCTCGACGCCGGCAGCGGCGCAGAGGGTGGGGAACCAATCCGGGAAGTAGGACGGTGCCGTGGTTTCGCTACCTGCTTTTACTTTTCCGGGCCAGCGGACGATGGCGGGAACGCGGATGCCGCCTTCGTTCACGGAACCTTTCCAGCCTCTGAGCCCGGCGGTGGAGTTGAAGAAGGGCGCATCGACTCCGCCGACGTGGAACTTGGGATCACCGGCGGGATGGGTGGTGCCGTTGTCGGAGGTGAAGATGACGAGGGTGTTGTCATCGAGATTGTATTTCTTGAGTCGCTCGAGAATGGAGCCGACATGATCATCGAGATCGGAGATCATGGCCGCGTATCCCGCGCGGGGGCGGGGGTGGGGGAGGTAGCCATTTTGGCCACGGTAAGCCCCTTTTTCTTCGTCCCACTCCTTGGGGTATTCATCGATGTTGGACTGGGGCGGATGCATGGCGACGTGCGGTTCAACAAAGGGAAGGTAGAGGAAGAAGGGTTTTTCCTTGTGGGTGTCGATGAATTCAAGGGCTTCCTCGAGGATGCGGTCGGGTGCGTAAACTTCGGCTCGGTAGGTGTCGGCGAGGACTTCGCCTTTGGGTTGCTTGGCGTGTCCGGGGATGGGGTTTTTGTTGAGGACATCTACCCCGCTGTCGTCATCGAGGAAGGGTGGGTAAAAGGAGTGGGCATTTCGTTGGCAGTTGTATCCGTAGAAACGGTCGAAACCCTGGGTCATCGGTGAGCCACTGGAATCAGTCGGCCCAAGCCCCCACTTGCCGAATCCGCCGGTGGTGTAGCCGGCTGTCTTGAGAACTTCCGCGATGGTGAGGGCTTCTTCGGTGATGGGCCATTGGCCGGGAAACTGTCGTCCGTTTTTGGAATCTCCGTTGCTACGGATTTCGGCGTGGCCGAGGTGTTGTCCGGTAAGGAGGACGCAGCGGGCCGGGGCGCAGACGGGAGCTCCGGTGTAGTGATGGGTGAAGCGGACTCCTTCTTTGGCCAGTTGGTCAATATTGGGAGTCTTGATTTTGGTCTGTCCGTAGGAGCCGAGTTCGCCATATCCGAGGTCATCGGCCAGAATAAAAACGATGTTGGGCTTGGCCTGGGCGGCGACTGCGGAGGCGATTAAAGGAAGGATCCATCTCATGAAGTGAGTTATACCGTGTTCATGGCAAGAATTGCACTTTGAAATCCACGAAATTGGGAGGTAAGAAGGGTCATGCGCAAAAGAGCCCACGAAGCCCGCGACAATCGGCATAGCCGGGAGCGGGAAGCAAAACCAAGAAGCGAAGATGATCTCATGGAGATTTTGGAGGGCGTGAAGGCTCCCTTGCTTCTGATCTTGGACTGTGTCCAGGACCCCAATAACCTTGGTGCCATTTTGCGTACGGCTGACGGCGCTGGCGTTGACGCGGTGATTGCCCCCAAGGATAAGGCGGCAGGTCTGACCGATACGGTGCGTCGGGTTTCGGTGGGTGCTTCAGAAAGTGTTCCTTTTGTGAAGGTGACGAATTTAGCCCGGACGATGCGCTCCCTGAAGGAGCGCGGAATTTGGATCGTGGGGACGTCTGACAAGGCGACGCAGTCACTTTACGACACCGATTTCAAGGGTCCCTGTGCACTTGTGATGGGACGCGAAGGCGAAGGGATGCGACAGCTGACCGAAACCGAATGCGACTTTCTGATTAGCTTTCCTATGAAGGGAAAAGTGGATTGTTTGAATGTCAGCGTGGCAACGGGTGTTTGTCTTTATGAAGCCGTCCGCCAGAGGATGCTGTGAGAACGCGCGTTCTTTCCGATCTTCATCTCGGGCACTCGGCGTCCCGATTGACCGGAACTGCGATGTTGGAACCTTTGTTGGAGGGGGTTGATCACTTGATTCTCGCCGGTGATATTTGGCAGGAGCGTAAGGTGGGGGCTGGAAGGGCTCAGGCGCGGGTGCTTTTTGATGAGTTTCTCGCGATGATCACGGAGGCGGGCACTCAGTTGGAATTGCTACGCGGAAATCATGACCCCGATACCGGGGAGGGCGTGGCCTGGATGGCGGATGGCAAGGTTCTCGTGAATCATGGTGATGCGATTTATGATGATGCCACTCCCTGGTCACGCGAGATTGGGAAGTATCGTGATGAGGTTGAGGCCATCGTTGCAACATATGCTGCGAAGCGACATCTAGCTGCGGCCTGTGCTGATCGAGCCCGGGAAATCGCGATGGCAATCAAGGTGGTGCCGCTTCCAAAATTGCCGCCCCCTTTCAATTTTTTTGCCACCGCATTGTGGCCACCCAGCCGTCCCTTCGAGATGATTCGGGTGTGGCGTGGGATGGGCGATCAAGGTCTGAAGTTTTTGGATCAGTCAGGCGAGGGCGCCCGGGTATTGGTCTGCGGACATTTTCATCAAGCCGGAATTTGGGAGCGGGATGGAAGTCTCATGATCAACACCGGATCGTTTATGAAAGGCAGTCGGCCGTGGTGTGTTGATCTCTGTGAGGGCTCCCTGACCGCTCGTCAAGTGGACTTGATCGAGGGTGTGTTTGTCCCCGGGGAGATTAAGGGAGCCTGGCTTCTAGACTAAAAAAGTCCGATGGCTGATGAGAGCGAGAGCTCACTGGATTCCCCCCGACGGACTAGGTCGCGGCCGATTTTTGAATTGGGAAAATCGGCGATTAAGGTGCCAAGAGTGCGGGTTTGGTTGTCGGTGATTCGGATGCTACCCTGGCAATCTTTTCCGCCCCAGGGATCGTGATAGGTCACTCGAAACGAGGTTGCGTTTTTTGGAAGTCTCTCAGGAAGCCCGGTGAGGACCACGAAGTGACGTTTGACCGTCAGCCAGATGGGCACGGTGTTCTTTTCAGGTGCCCGGAGGGTGACGCGGCGAATCCCCAAAATCGGAGGGAGGCCTTTATTGAGAGCTTTGGAAAGGCTTCGGTGGGTGGAATGAAGGAGGACAGTTGCAGTCTCGCGGCCTTTGGGGAAGAAGAGGGTCTGCTTTACGGTTCCCATCCACATGCCGGTGCGCATCTCGTTGGCCATACTGACGAGGTCCTGAGCGCTCACTCCTTGGCGGGTGTTCCAGCGGGCGCGTTTGGGATCGAGATACGATCCCTTTTTACCATAGGCCTTGATAATCCCGATGATTTTTTGAGTGTCACTGTCGCCTTTGAACTGAGCGATCGAAGCTTGCCACTTTTTACTGCCAGAGCGGAAGGCGTCCAAGAGGCACGCGGGGCCACATGCATTCCCACTGGTGCGGAGCTGGTTGACCGGAGGGGAGTCGCGCACGGGGGTGGCGATCCAACCTTCCTGGGCATGAAGGGGGAGGAAGAAAATGAGAAAAAGAGCGAGCTTAAGGACCATTGCTCGGGAGGGTGACTTGCTCGGTGCGGGCATCGTTCGAGGGCTTGGCGTCGGTAGCGTCACCAGAGAGGGTGATTTGAGAACGAACGTCCAGGAAGCCTACCTGCTCGAGTTGTTGGAGGCCAACGGGGATCGTAATAACCTTTCGTTCGTTGGGTTGGAGAGAATTGACTTGGACGGGATATTCGCCGCTGGCGATGGAGACAGTGAGGACTGAATTCCAGACGGCTTCTGTGCCGCGGTTTTCGACGCTCACTTGCAACCCGGAGGATGAACTGTTCTCTCTTGGCAGGAGATAGGTCTGCGAGGCCACCGCGAGATCGGTAATGCCGGGAGTGCTGGAATTGATTGCACGTCCGACGTCCAGAATGCCGTTACCGTATTTTGAATCCTGTCCGGGATCCCCGGCTTCGTTGGTGGTGTTGAGGAGAATGTTGACGGCCTCTTGTCCGGAAATCCTGGTGGAGCTTTGTGACATCACTGCTGCGACCGCACCGGAGAAGAAGGGCGCAGACGCCGAGGTTCCGGAAAAATCGGTGACCATATCGCCCGGGTAAGCGGCGGTGATTTGCAAGCCTGGAGCGGAGGCCGACATGTTCTGATCGGTGTGGGAAAAATTGAGATGCTGACCGAGGCTGTCAACCGCTCCCACCGAGACGACGCCTTCGTATCGAGCTGGATAAGAGGACTGTGTCAGGCCGTCATTTCCGGGCGAGGCGATGATGACGACGCCATTCTTAATGGCATACTTCACCGCGTTGGCGACCGTGCTACTATCGTTGTTGGAGCCCATGGAAATATTGATGACCTGGGCTCCACTGAGGACAGCCTCGATGATGCCCTGGGCGAGGAGAAAGGAATTGGAGTATCCGGTTTCATCCGCGACCCGAATGGAAATGAGATCCGCACCGGGCGCGACTCCGAGGAGGCTGGGATGGTTTCCGGCGATCAGGGAAGCAACAGAAGTCCCGTGGCTATTCCCGGCGACTCCTTCTCCCAGTTCAACCAGGCTGATATACTGGATGTTTTTATTGAGGGCGAGGTGGGGTTCAATCCCGGTATCGATCACCGCGATTTTCACTCCGGTGCCCCAGGTTGAGTTGTCGCCGTTGATTCCCAGAAACTCCAAGGCGGTTCTGCCAAATCCTACGATGCCATTCTGTGCGTCCACTTCAGCCCGGGGAGGAATGGTGACGGGGAAATTGTAATCCAAGTCGTCCGGGTCGAGTCCCAAAGCATCAAAATCAGCGAGATCGTCGTAGCCCAGTCTAATGGCGCGAAGGACATCGATCTGACCCAAGTTGCGAAGGTTGGATCCAGCAAGTCGTTTCAAAAAATCCTGATATGCCTCCTCGCTCTTAAAGCTCACGATACGCTCGTTCGGGATGGCTTGCATGGCCTCCATCCAGTCGTCTGCCGAACGATCCGAAAGCTGTCGGTCGCTTCTGGGTTGAGTGATGATTTGTTGCGCAACTTTTTTGGTGGGCATTGCCACGGTAGCCTTTGATTTACGGCCGGCGATGTCGTTGACGAGAAGCCAGGCAATCAATCCCCCAATGGTCAGGGTGAGAGCGATGATAAGGTGACGGACTGGCATTGGTTCAATAGGTACTACAGGAAACCCCTAAAAGCGAGGAAAGTTGCGAGAGATGGGTAATCATTGCATCGGGAGCAGAAGCCACGGGGTTAAAACCGAAGGAGCGCGCATCTCCCGCGAAAAGCGCTGTTTGGAACCCGACTTGTTTCGCCGGGAGAATATCTTTCTCATGGTCGTTCCCAAGGTAGAGAGTTTCGGCGGGCAAAATATTCCGCAATGAGAGTGCTTTTTTGAGGGTTTCGAAGAGGAATAGACTTGGTTTTGCCTGGAAATGCTGGTATGAGTAGATGGTGAGTTCGGGGTCCAACTGGAGTGGTTGAATGACGTCCAAAATCAGGGGCGTGTAAAATTGGGCATTGGAAACGACGGCGATCACAAGGTCGTCTGGAAGTTCCAAGCCTGGCATGGGCCAGACGTGGTGAGAGAGGAGTTCGTAGTGAAGCGCGAGTGTTTCGGAATCGTGATCTGGAAAGAGCTCCTTCCAAATTTCACGAATTTCAACTTCGGGATATTTAATATCTTCGGAGTGAGCCTTGGCATGGTGGCGGGCAATCAGCGTGTCCAGGGTCGACCTCGGGGGAGGGAGGTGGTGGGCCTCAATCAAGGACTGCATGGCCTTTTCAGGGCATTGTCTCTCGGAAATCAAAAGGGTGCCGTAGATGTCCAGAGCCAGACAACGGATCCCTTCGAGATTTGGGAGGACGGGTTTGATCGCGGTAGGAACGGGCTCCAGCGGACGGGTGAGCTTTTGGATTAGGCTGGATGGCGAGTTCACGATGCAGAGATTCCGATGGATTTTAAAGAAGCTCAAGAACCACACTACACGAGGAGGAAATAATTTAAACCATTGATTGTCAACGAATTAAAATCACAAAGATCGCCGTAAAAGCTTGACGAAGTCGAGGTCCCTTCAAAATCGGGGTGCTAAATACCAAACTCTTCCAGGCCCTCGCCCCGACCTTAAAATGCAATGCCGCCCGACTCCAGACTCTTTGTTTGAGCGTCAGGGCCATCATCCGTCATCGCACCTCAAACCTCGTCGCGCTCGCCACCACGGCGGACGGAAAAACCTGTTCCAACAAAAGTCGATACCGCCGGTTTCAGGACTTCTTTTTACGATTCAGCCTCTGCATGCCCTCGGTCGCGAGAATCATTCTCACCCGAATTCCAACGCAAAAAGACGGTTACCTCCCCGCCAGCGAGATCAAAGCCCTCACCATGGACCGGGAGTGCATTGCGAAAAAGTGGCTCCAATGGTTGGAATCACAAAACATTGGCTCCGTCGTGCGGATCAAGAAGAACGGGTGGGTCGGAGACAAAACTACCGCACAACGAGCACGGAGTCGTGGAGACCGGCCCAAGGGGCTGACGAGCATCTTTGGGTGCGATCTCTCCTTTGGGTGCCAGCGCATTCAGCGCGGAGGGCGTGAGAGCCACTTCATCGTGATCAGCACTCGCTTGGGAGGAAAAGAAGCACTCGCGATCGATCGAAAACGCTGGGGGATTGAGCGCCTCATCGGGCATCTCAAGAAAAATGGCTTCGACCTTGAAGCGACCCACATCACGAAGGGAGTCAAGCTTGAGAAGTTCTTCGCCCTCGTTGCTCCATGGACCGGCTCCAACCCTGCCCATCCCAATCTCCTCGATTTCGATGAGTGGCTGAATTCCAAACAGCTCACCTCAATTTCCCTCGTGGAGTGTGCTCCCCACTTAAAACTCCGTTCCCTCTCGATGCAGTCTGAAAAATTCCTGGTGATCCATCGAAATCGGACGACCATTAATGGGTAATTCACAGTTTGCTGAGCCTGCCATTAATTTGTTTACCTTCGATGTTATTCGTTGATCCCGAAGTTTTTCTGTAACCTTTTCCTTCGCGTCTGCGAATACCTTAGCGGTCACCGAGCCAAACACGTCCAATGAATCAACCCAATCGTCCCGCCGTTCTCAGAAAGAGCAAAATACTGAGAATGGTAGTTGCTCTCACTTTTATCTTTTTTGGGCTGCCATCATTTGGAGAAACAGGTGAAGTCCGGACGTGGACGTCAGCTGAAGGTGGAAAGATCGAAGCCGAATTCATCTCGGCAACCGAGATGAAAGTCACTCTGCGTCGTAAGTCGGATGGGAAACGATTCACGGTGTTGCTCGAAAAATTCTCAGAGGAAGACCGTACTTGGGTGGCGGAAACTCTCAAGGATCAAGCTGGTCCGGAAAAGCAGGAGCCTAGCGGAATTTTTGAAGATCGCATCACCGAGAACTGGGAGAAGATGGAATTTGAAAGTTTGAAATTCCGCTTCTACGGCGACAAGAAGATGAAGCCAAACAAGCGCTATCCGATTGTGCTCTTTCTTCACGGAAGAGGATCTGGGGGAACCGACAATGAGAAGCAGCTCAACGGCATCGTTCGTGGCTTTGCAGACGGACGATTTTATGACAAAAACCCCTCATTCATCATTGCCCCGCAATGCCCCGATGACTCCAAGGGATGGAATGGCGACTACCTAAAAGACGTCATTGGCCTTGTGAAATCGGCGATGAAAAACCTTCCGGTTGACGAAGACCGGGTTTACATCACTGGCGTTTCGATGGGTGGATTTGGAACTTGGTCCGCATTGGCAGAAGCTCCCGATCTCTTCGCGGCAGCAGTTCCGGTGTGTGGTGGAGGAAGTCCATCGATTGCCAAGGCTATCAAAGAAATTCCGATCTGGACCCATCATGGAGTGGCCGATCCGGTAGTGAGTGTCGAATTCACCCGCCGCATGGTGGAGGCCCTTAAGAAAGCGAAGGGCAACATCAAGTATACTGAATACGACGAAGCATCCGGCGTGAAACACGATGCCTGGACTCCCTGCTACACGAACCCCGAGGTCTTCGAATGGATGTTCGAACAGCAGAAAGGAAAGAAGGTCAAAAAGTCATAAACTCCCGAAGAAAAATCCCATAAAACTGATTATGAATTTAATAAGACCTTGTATCCCTTTCTTGGAACCACTTCTGTCATGAAAATTCAGAGTCGCATTCTTCTTTCATCCGCCGTTTTTTTGCTTGGCTTGCATCAACCGGTTCTCGCTGATGACGAGGAACGAGCCGAGCGTTTTCTGGAAATTGAAAGAGGTCAGATTCGTTTGAAGAGCCTATCGGGTCAGTTAGTGGATCCTCTTGCCAACCATGGGCAGAAGGCCACCGTCTTGTTTTTTCTGACGACAGAATGTCCTATCGGCAATCTTTACTCTCCCGAGATCAATCGCATCGTCGAGCATTACAAAATGCAAGGTGTCACTTGTCACGCCGTCTACGCTCATGAAACGGCAGCCGAAATCAAGAAGCACCAACAAGAATATAAGCTTTCCCTCAGCGCTTTGCTCGATCCAGATGTCAATCTGGCCAAGCTCACCGGTGCCACGGTAACACCGGAAGCCTGTGTTTTGAGTGAGGACGGCAAGATTCTCTACCGTGGACGAATCGATGATCGGGCGGTCAAGTTTGGAACCGTCCGGGTGGAACCCCGCGTGCGGGATCTGTGCCTTGCCCTTGATGCGGTGCTGGCAGGAAAGCCAGTTGTGAAAAAAATCACTAAGCCAATTGGCTGCTACATTTCTTTTCCCGAACCTACTCTCCCCGACCAATCAAAATAAGCACATGAATTCAGCAAAAAATTCAGCAATCTTCTTCAGTTTCTTCCTATTGCCCTTACAGGGTAGAGAGGAAAAATCCGTCACCTTCAGTGAGAACATTGCTCCGATCATTTTTGAAAACTGCACGACCTGTCACCGGCCGGGGCAGATTGGTCCCTTCGCCCTCACCGACTACAAAACCGTCAAGCGGCGCGCCCAGCAGATCGTAGAAGTGACCGGGGACCGCACCATGCCTCCCTGGCACGCTGATCCGGGTGATGTGAAATTCAGCAATGACCGCTCTCTCAGCCCGGAGCAGATTGAACTCCTGGCCGACTGGGTGACCGCCGGTCGCCCCGAGGGAGACCCTACCAAAACTCCGCCACTTCCTGAATTCCAGGAGGAGTGGCAGATCGGCAAGCCAGACCAAGTTGCGACCATGACTGAGCCCTTCACCGTTCCCGCAGAAGGAAGCGACATTTATCGTAATTTTGTGATCCCAATGAACCTTGAGGAGGATCGTTGGGTGGAAGCAATCGAATTTCTTCCCGGTGCCCCGGAGGTCGTTCATCACATTCTCTACTTTCTCGATACCTCGGGGAAGGCTCGGAAATACGACGCCGAAGACAAGAGACCCGGATTCAGGATGTCAGAATCCACCGCCGACTTCAGCTACATCGGTGGCTGGGACGTTGGGACTCAGCCTACCGAACTACCATACGGACTGCGGTTCTTCATTCCGAAGGGCGCAGACCTTGTCGTGCAGATTCACTATCACCCAAATGGCAAGGAGGTGATCGACCAATCATCGGTTGGTTTTCACTACTCGGACAAACCAACAGCTCGTCCTTGGACCGTCATTCAGGTCCCGCCACACTTTGGCCAACTACAAGGCATCGACATCAAAGCAGGTGAGAAAGAGCATATCGAGGAGGCTTCATTCATCCTCCCGGAAGACTGCAAAGCCTTTGCCGTCAACGCCCACGCCCACTACCTGGCCAAGCGTATGGAATTGACCGCCACCTTGCCTGACGGCAAAAGTACCCGCCTTCTCCGAACGACCCGATGGGACTTCAGGTGGCAGGAGGATTACTCCTTCGAAAAGCCGGTCGAGCTCCCCGCAGGCACTCGCCTCGACATGCTGATCTCCTACGATAACTCCGCCTCGAACCCCAACAATCCCAGCAATCCTCCCAAGGACGTACGCTGGGGACCACAGACCACCGACGAGATGGGATCGATCACGCTGGCCGCGATGTTCGAAACCAAAGATCAAAAAGAAGCGACCCATGAAGCGCTGCGCGTCCTCCTTGTGAATCAGTTGATCGACCGCCTCTGGGAAGGCCGCGCTGATGTGTTGGGGAGCAAGAACAAGCAGTTGCAAAATTCTATACAGAGGTTGAAGGTGCTCGATAAGGACAAGGATTCCAAGCTTTCCCCAAGCGAACGCCTCCCTGCCATCGGCCTGCTTCAGGGAAGTGGGTTTCTGAAGCGATTCGGGGCAATCGGATTCGAGTAATCACTTGCACGTTCTTTTAGAGATGCTTCCGAGAGGTGAGAAAAGTGAGTCGCTGGGGCTTTCCGATGAAGAGCTTCTACGGAGGCTCGGCGGGTTGTATTCTAGGAATGCCACGAAATGGTTCGGTGGGAGATGGAGGCTGCGAAAGCCTTAGTCTCGGGGGAATTCTCCTGAGGCGGCAGGATTGACGAAGGCAGAGCAGGCCGGGAATGTTCGTTTCGGGGGAGGAGGCTTTGGAGGCGATTCATGTGCGGTATTCTTACCGGGTGCATTCCTTGCGTGAGTTTTTTAAGGGAATGCTGCAGCGGTTTACGTGTTGTTTTAACCGGGAACATGGACGGCGAGGGGTGCTCTGGGAGTCGCGATTTCGGAGCGTGATTTCGGAGGATGGTTTGGCGGCCCGCACGATGGCGCTTGGTTAAGAGGTGTCTTCGTAGCAAAGCTGCCGGGAAATGAACGTGACCGGGACGGATCATGCCACGATCCGAGTGCCCCTCGGCATATTTCATGAGATGAAAAAAGGCGGCGCCGTGGGATTCACGGGCCGCCTTTGGTTGAATGGTTTTGTGCTTATTTGACGGCGACGGCGGCTTCGTGTTCTTCCTCGGCTTTCTCGAGGTCATACTTTTCCTTGGCGATGACGCGGACAAGCTTTGGAAGCATGCCGTCCCAATCAGCGAGGATTTCCTGAGCTCTTGGTGAGCCGGTTTTCTCGAGTTGGGCTTCGATGAGGGCTTTGAGCTCGGCCTTGTCGTGCTTGCGCTTGACGGGGAGAGCGATGACCATCTCGGGGTTGAGGCGGCTCTGGAAGCGACCATCGATATCGTAAATGTAGGCCGTTCCACCTGACATCCCCGCACCGAAGTTTTTGCCGGTCATTCCCAGAATGACGATGAGCCCGTTGGTCATGTATTCGCAACCGTGATCGCCAACGCCTTCGCAGACGGCGGTCGAGCCGGAGTTCCGGACGCCGAAGCGCTCGCCAGCCCGTCCATTGACGAAGAGTTTTCCTCCTGTCGCTCCGTAGAGGCAGGTGTTTCCTACGATGGAGTTTTTGGCCGCGATGAAGTCTTCGTGCATGTTCTCTGGCGGGCGGACGGTGATTTCGCCGTTTGCCATGCCCTTGCCGACGTAGTCGTTTCCTTCGCCGATGAGGGTGAGGTTGAGACCATTGCAGAGGAAGGTTCCGAAGGATTGACCTGCCGAGCCACGGAAGGTGAGGTTGATCGAGTTGGCCTGAAGTCCGTGGTTCTCGTAGATCTCGGCGACACGACCGGCGGTGCGGGTGCCGATGTTCCGGTCGGTGTTAACGACATCGTAGGAAGCCTCGAACGGGCCACGATCCATGAGTCCGGCAACGGGGTTTTCGCCATCGGCAGCACCGGTGTGAGCGGCGATGTCTTTGAGGATTTCGATGTCTAGGGCTGGCTTGTGAATACCATCGTTTCTCTCCTCGGTGCAGGTACGAATGGCATCGGGTGCCGCCTTGTCTGCGAGGAGGGCTGAGAGGTCGAGGGTATTGGCCTTGGGGTGGTTGGGGACCTCACGCTGTTCGAGGAACTGCGAGGGACGTCCAATGAGTTCGTTCAGCGAACGCACTCCGAGGCTCGCCATGATTTCGCGGGCTTCGGTCGCGACGCCCATCATGAAGTTGACGACGTTGTCCGGGGTGCCTTTGAACTTGGCGCGATACTTGGGATCGGTGGTGGCCACTCCAACGGGGCAGTTGTTGAGGTGACATTTACGAACGTAAACGCAGCCCATCGCGATCATGGCGATGGTGCCGAAGTTCATTTGCTCGGCTCCCAGGATGGCTGCGATGACGACGTCCCGTCCGGTGCGGAGTCCGCCGTCAGTCCGGAGAGTGACGTTGTTGCGGAGTCCATTCATCATGAGGACCTGATGGGCTTCGGAGATTCCGAGTTCCCAAGGAAGTCCGGCATGCTTCGTACTTGAGAGTGGCGATGCGGCGGTTCCACCGTCGTGTCCCGAGATGAGGATGTTGTCGGCGCTTGCTTTGGCGCAGCCTGCCGCGACGGTGCCAACGCCGGACTCGGAGACGAGCTTGACGGTGACTTTGGCGGTGGGATTTACTTCCTTAAGGTCGTGAATAAGCTGGGCGAGATCCTCAATCGAGTAAATGTCGTGGTGAGGTGGCGGCGAGATGAGCTGAACGCCCGGCTGCGTATTGCGCAGTCGGGCGATGAGGGCATTGACCTTGTGGCCGGGAAGCTGGCCACCTTCGCCGGGCTTGGCGCCCTGAGCCATTTTGATTTCGAGCTCGCAGGCGTTGACGAGGTAGTGCGCTGAGACACCGAAGCGTCCGGAAGCGATTTGCTTGATGGCCGAGCGGGCATTGTCACCGTTCGGGTAGGGCTTAAAGCGGCGTGGATCTTCGCCGCCTTCACCGGAGTCGGACTTGCCGCCAATGCGGTTCATCGCGATCGCGAGAGTTTCGTGAGCTTCGGGTGAGAGCGCTCCGAGCGACATCGCGGCGGTGGTGAAGCGCTTCACAATTTCCTCGGCTGGTTCGACCTCATCGAGAGCGACTGGAGCAGCTGGAATTTTGAAATCCAGGATGTCTTTGATAGTGATGGGGTCGTTGGCGAGGGTGACCTTGACGTAGTCATCGTAGTCTTCCTTTTTACCATCGCGGACGAAGGTGTGGAAGTTCTTGATGACGTCGGTGGTGAGGGCGTGAGCTTCGCCTGACTTACGGTAACGGTTGTAACCGGGGTCGCCGAGGTCGAGAGTCTTTCCTTCTGCGGGTTCGATTTTCCAACCGGCACGGTGACGGACGAGTGATTCTTCGGCGATCTCGTCGAATCCAACTCCACCAATGCGGGAGTGGACGCCGGTGAAGGCGTAATCGACTACTTCTCTACCGACTCCGAGAGCTTCGAAGATCTGAGCTCCCTGATAGGAGTTGAGAACGGAGATGCCCATTTTAGACATGATTTTCAGGAGGCCTTTTTCGAGAGCCTTGCGGTAGTTGGACATCGCCTTCTCGGGCGTGATGTCTTCGCCGCCTTTTCCGGATGCCACGACCTGGCGGACCGTGGAGTATCCGAGGTAAGGACAAACTGCGGTTGCACCAAAGCCAAAGAGACAGGCGATCTGGTGGGTGTCACGGGCTTCTCCGGTATCGACGACGAGTGAGCAGCGAAGGCGCTTGCGGCAGCGATTCAAGTGGTGGTGAACGGAGCCGGTTGAGAGGAGGGAGGGAATGGGGACGCGATCAGCCGAGGTGGCGCGATCTGAGATGATAAGAATTCCAATCCCTTCGTTGACGGCGTTTTCAGCTTCGGCGCAGATGCGATCGAGGGCTTTCTTGAGTCCGTCGTTTCCTTCGGAAACGGGCCAGGTGGCGTCGATGACGAGGCTGGAGAATCCGTGCTCTTCGCGATTGACGATGGTTTCCAATTCCTGTTCGAAGAGAAGGGCTGACTCAAGGGCGAGAATGCGGGCGTGCTCGGGTGTTTCGATGAGGAGGTTCTGCTCGGGTCCCAGGCCGGCACCGAGTGTCATGACGGCCCATTCACGAATGGGGTCGATGGGCGGGTTTGTGACCTGGGCAAAGAGTTGCTTAAAGTAGGTGAAGAGGAGACGCGGGTAGCGTGAAAGTGGAGCAAGCGGGATATCGTCTCCCATGGAGAAGACGGCTTCTTGGGCGCCCTTGATCATCGGGGGGAAGACCATGTCGAGGTCCTCGGCAGTGACGCCCTGGGTGACCTGATGGCGGGAAAGCAAGAGAGGATCGTAGTCCTCGGATGGGACGTGGGGCTCGGGTGAACTGAATTTTTTCAACTCCACGCGGTTTTCGTCAATCCACTTGCCATAGGGTTTGAGGGATGCGAGATGTTCCTTGATCGCGGTGTCGGTGAGGAATTCGCCGGTGGCGGTGTTGCCGGAAAGCATCTGGCCGGGTCCAAGACGACCACGGCGGATAATTTTACCGTTAGGGAGGACGACGGCGCCGGATTCGGAGCCAATGTAAAGGAGGCCGTCGGAAGTGAGGGCGTAGCGGGAGGGGCGGAGGCCGTTGCGGTCGAGGCCGGCACAGATTTTCGTGCCGTCGGTGAAGCAAAGTCCGGCCGGGCCGTCCCAGGGTTCTGAGAAGGAGCGGATGTAGTTATAGAAGGCGCGGACTTCCTGGGAGATTTCCTGGTCGTTGCGGAAGGCAGGAGGGACGAGCATGCACATGGCGTGCTCGATGGGGCGTCCGGAGAGGACGAGGAGCTCGAGGGCATGGTCGAGTGAGGCCGAGTCGGACTCGCCGTTGCGCATCATGTTTTTGAGGAGCTCAACATCTTCGCCCCAGACTTCGGATTCGAAGAATTCTTCGCGCGAAGCCATCCAGTTGCGGTTTCCGCGCACGGTGTTGATTTCGCCGTTGTGGCACATCATCCGGAAGGGCTGACCGAGGGGCCAGGCGGGGAAGGTGTTGGTGGAGAAACGCTGGTGATAAAGGGCGATGCCGGTTTGGAATTCGGAGTCGCGCAGGTCATCGTAGAAGGCGCGCAGGGTCTCGGGGGTGGCGAGGCCTTTGTAGCTGATGAGTCGGCTGGAAAGGGTGGGGATATAGAAATTGGCGGTGTCCTTGAACTCGCGCTCGATTTCGCGGCGGACCAAGTAGAGGAGGCGCTCGAAGCGCTCGCCATCGACGTCGGCCGGGCGGCTGGCGAGGAGGTGTTGAATATTGGGCTGGGTGGCGAGACCGAGCTTGCCGAGTTCGCCCGGATTGACGGGGACTTCGCGCCAGCCGATGAGAGGGATGTTGCGCTTGGCGAGAACGGATTCGGTGAAGGATTTGATCTGGGCTCCGGTGGCGTCATCGTTGCCGGGCAGGAAGAAAACGCCGACGGCGAGATCATCGGCATCACCGGTGTAGCCGAGGCCGGTGGCTGCTTTTGAGAATAGGGGGCGTGGGATTTGGCAAAGGACGCCTGATCCGTCGCCAGTCTTCCGGTCGGCGTCGACTGCACCACGGTGGGTCATGTTGCACACCGAGGTGATGGCGAGGTCGATGACCTGATAAGACTTTTCGCCATTCAGATTGGCGATAGCGCCCATGCCACAGTTGGCAGTCTCATTACTCCATTCGTGGAGGGTGCCGGAAGAATCCGGGGTGTGGCGTGGATCGTAGAAGTTCATGTTCAGGAAAGTCTGTCTCAGGTAATGCAGATTGTGTGCCCATCGGGTGGTCGAAGGGGACCGTTGGGAAGGGGCGGGAACTTAAGGTGGAACGGGGGGCGTTGCCAAGTGGAACTTCTCATGTCGATTTTGTGAAAAAGAGTGAATTTCACCGCTCGTGATTCAGTCTCATCTCTCTGATGAATGCTCTTTTACGCCTATTTTTCGTTGTTTTAGTCGTTTCAGTCTCCTCTGCGGCTCCTGTTTTAGCCAATGACGGACCTGTTTTGAGCCGGGAACTGGCCGCAAAATTAATCGCGGAGGCGAATTTAATCCGCCCCAATGAGGTGGCAATCGGGCCGATGCATGTGGTGGAGCGGAAGCTGGACGCGACCACGGTAGCGACAGGTGGGGTTTGTGTGACTTTTGTGGCACCGAGGATTGTGGAGGTCGGGAGACGGCGGGAAGTGCAGGTGCGGACCTTTTTTTACGATGTGGAATGGGGTTGGTATCTCTATGCGATCGAGACGATCCGGGGTGGCGAAGCGATTGATATTGTGAGCGAGCACAAAAATCGCTTTGAGATTCGTTAACGGAGGTCGTGGGAGATCGTGGGAGATCGTGGGAGGTTTTGCTGCGGTGGAGGCCAAATTTTTCGATGTTTGAATCGGGTGAGAATTTGCGGGCTAAGAAGCATCCGCTCTCTGCGATCCGTGCGGCGATGGCTTGATGCGGGGAGCGCCCGAGGACCAAAAGCGCGGTGGCGAAGTAGCACTCATCGGTCGCAAAGCACTGTTCAAACTTTGCGGTCATGTCGTTCGGGCGCAGGAGTTCGGCATCGAGCAATTCCCGGACTTCGAGAAGGCCGCCCTGCCCTCCGAACTGACAGCCCATGAAGCGAAGGTAACAAACTCTCTGATTGTTGGTGAGATCATTGGGGTTGGGATAACCCTCGGTAGTGAGGTTCAAGCCATTGCCCTTTGCTCCACTCGACATGCGGTTGAGGATGAACCATCCGGCTGCGATGGCTAGCGACAAGAAGATGATTCGGGTGAAATGACGCATGCTGAAAGTGTCCGGGAACTATTTTCCTAAAGATGGAAGCGCTTGAAAGCATGATTTTTGCTTTGTGTGGGATGTAAACGCCATGGGTTTTCCAAGAAAGACGTGATTTCGTCATCGCGCGTCGCTCCTGATTTGACGGACGGGCTTGGGGCGGCTTGAATGCCGGTGTGCCGAAGTCAGATAAAAAGTCCCGCAAGATCGATTGGAAGAAAACCTTCGGGCTCTACAGCTATCTGGGGAATTATGGCAATATCTTCATCCCATCGCTGATCGCGCTCTTTGTGACTGCCGGACTTTCCTTGGCATTTCCTTACTTTTTAGGAAGTTTGATTGGTTCTCCACAAGAGGCTCTCAGTAAGGGAGTGGATCCTGTGACCGTTCGGGAGAATATCAACCGGGTCGTCCTGACCTTGCTCGGGGTGCTGGCATTGCAGGCGTTTATTTCCTACTGGCGGGTTCGGGGCTTCATCAAGGCCGGGGAAAGTGCCCTGCGTGATCTTCGGAAAGATGTTTTTGCCCGTTTGGTTCGTCTGCCAATGCCTTGGTTCATGGAACGTCGGAGTGGGGAAGTTAGCGCGCGCCTGGCTGCTGATCTAGGCGTGTTGCAGAGCACCCTTCTGAATACCGTTCCGCAGATCGCGAGACAGAGTGTGATCTTTTTGGGCGGACTGATTTTCATCTTTATCGCATCACCCAAGCTTTCGCTCTTTATGTTGGCGATGATTCCGGTGGTCATTCTGGCGGTGGCAATCGTAGGGCGTAAGATTCGCAACTTTTCCCGTGATGCCCAGGATCGCTTGGCCGAGAGCAACGTCGTGGCCGAAGAAGCGGTGCAAGGAATTGCGGATGTAAAATCCTACTCGAACGAAAGCTTCGAAGAATCCCGCTACTCTGATGCGCTCGATCGCTTTTTAGAGGTCACGCTCAAGGGCGCTAAGGCGAGGGCGGCTTTTGTGAGCTTCATCATTTTGATCCTCTTTGGAACAATTTCGGTGGTGGTATGGTTCGGTGCCGGGATGTTGGCCGAGGGGACCTTGAGCAGTCAGGAGTTCTCAAAATTCATCCTCTTCAGTATTTTCGTGGGTGCTTCGCTGGGAGCGTTTCCGGAGATCATGAGTCAGTTGCAAAAGACGCAGGGAGCGACGGAGAGAATCCGTGAAATTTTGGGACACGATGTTGAAGATGCCCGTGAGGCGGGAGCGGTCAAAGTGCAAGGGGCCTTGAGTGCGAAGGCACTCGAGTTTTCTTATCCCGGCCGAGAGGATGTTAAAGTTTTACGAGGGGTCAATTTTGACATTCCAGCAGGGCAGCGGGTGGCGATTGTCGGGCCAAGTGGAGCGGGTAAATCGACGATTTTCTCGCTCCTTCTCGGCTACTACGAGGCGGATGCCGGTGAGTTGGCCTTCGACGGGGTGGGTACCTCAGATTTGCCCATTGCGGCGCGCCGTGCCGCAATGGCGGTAGTTCCCCAGGAGGTTCTCCTCTTTGGCGGATCGATTCGCGAGAACATTGAATATGGTCAGCCTGGTGCGTCTCCGGAGGAAATTGAAGCGGCCGCCAAGAAAGCGAACGCCCATGACTTCATCAGCAAGTTCCCCGAGGGTTACGAGACCTTGGTGGGACCAAGAGGGGTGAAGCTCAGTGGCGGACAGCGCCAACGGATCGCGATTGCGCGGGCGGTATTGGCCGACCCCAAGATTCTCCTGTTGGATGAGGCGACCAGCGCGCTGGATTCCGAGAGCGAGCGTTTGGTGCAAGAGGCTCTCGACGAGCTTATGAAGGGCCGGACGAGCCTGATCATTGCGCATCGTCTGGCAACGGTGAAGAGCGCCGATAAGATCCTCGTTCTTCAGGATGGCAAAATTGCCGAGACCGGAACTCATTCGGAATTGATGGCAAACGATGGCACTTATCGACTTTTGGCCGAGACCCAGCTTTTGAACTCATAGCCCCAATTTGTAAAATGATCGATATGCTCGTGCGACTCTACGATCTTCCGGCGAGTCAGGAACTTTATCAACGGGTCGAAGATGCCGGAGTGATTCTTCGTCGTCCCGGGGCTTACGAAAAGCACCTGGTGGAAAACTTCATCGAGGAGCACTTTTCACCGAAATGGGTGAGTGAGTTTGAAGTTGCATGTTCCCGCCAGCCGATCTCCTGCTTTATAGCCACGAAGGACAAGAAGGTGCTTGGTTTTGCCTGCTACGAGACCTCCGGGAAGGGCTACTTTGGTCCCACGGGAGTTTGTGAGGCGGCAAGGGGGCTGGGGCTTGGGAAGGCTCTCCTTTTCAAGGCGCTCGAAGCGCTCCATGAAAATGGCTACGCCTATGCCTTCATCGGGGGAGTGGGACCCAAGGAGTTCTACGCCAAGGCCGTGGGGGCTGTCGAAATTCCCGGTAGCGATCCTGGCATTTACGTCGATATTCTCCCCGAACCTCCCAGCGATCAGTGACCGGACAGGACCCCCAATTTGTAAAAAGCGCATTCGCGAAAATCGCTGATCGTTATGTTTTAACCAATCATGTGCTCAGTATGGGCACGGATATCCTTTGGCGGAAAAAGGTCGGACGGATCGTTCGTGATTGGGATCCTGGAACAGTGCTGGATGTCGCCACGGGAACGGGGGATCTGGCTCTTGAAATCCAAGGGAAGTGTCCCGAGGCGAAGGTTCTCGGGACTGACTTCTGTCCCGAGATGTTGGCTCATGCCGATCAAAGCGGAGTGCAGGAAACCCAGGTAGCGGATGCCATGAATTTGCCCTTCGAAAAGGGGCGCTTCGATGTTGTGACGGCAGCGTTTGGGCTTCGCAATATGGCCAATTGGCAGGATGCGGTGAAGGAAATGGCGCGGGTCATCAAGCCGGGTGGGCACTTGTTGGTGCTCGATTTCTCGCTGCCACGGGGGATTTTAAAGAAGCCTTATGGGTTTTACCTCAACAAGGTGCTTCCCAGGATGGCCGGGGTGCTGACGGGTGAGCGGGAGGCTTATGAGTATCTCGCAGGTTCGATCGGCGAATTTCCATCGGGAGAGAAGATGTTGGCTCTTTTTGAAGCCGCTGGACTGGGTGATTGTCAGTGGATTCCGCTGAGCGGTGGGATTGCCTCGATCTATACGGGCAAGGCGTAGGTCTCAATGGTTCAATCCGGCTTCTGTTGCGCTTGCACAGCGAAGGGAGTCGGCTAACTTCCCGTCCGATGAATACGATGGAATCAGCCAATCAGTGGGTGTGTGACTTGGTGGCTTACGAGCCGGGGAAGCCGATTGAAGAAACGGCACGCGAGTTGGGGCTCGATCCGGACGATATTATCAAATTGGCCAGTAACGAAAATCCCTTGGGGCCTTCACCGATGGCCAAACTGGCGATGGCGGAAGAGATCGAGAAGGCCCACCTTTATCCTGATGGCGGGGGCTTCAAGTTGCGCACGGCGATTGCTGAAAAACATGGGGTGGCTTTCGAGAATGTGGTGCTTGGCAATGGCTCGAATGAGATCATTGAATTGCTGTGTCACTCCTTTCTGAAGCCGGGCGTGGCGCTGATCGCAGCGGAGCACGCCTTCGTGGTCTATAAACTCATGGCGACCTTGTTTGGGGCGGACTACGTCGAGGTGCCCGATCCGGGATTTGTGCATGATCTTGATGCCATGGCGGATGCGATCACGGATGAGACGCGATTGGTTTTCATCGCGAATCCGAACAATCCGACCGGGACCTTGGTGGGGCAGGAGGAGATAGATCGTTTTGTCGCCCGTTTGCCGGAGCATGTTGTCGCTGTTTTCGATGAGGCCTATTTTGAATTCCTCGAGGACGCTCCGGATGCGGTCCGTTACGTCAAGGAGGGTAAGAACGTTTGTGTGATGCGCACCTTTTCGAAAGCGCAGGGATTATCAGCTCTTCGAATCGGCTATGGCCTCGCTCCAGCACATCTTGCAGGTCTTTTGAATCGGGCACGTCAGCCCTTTAATGCCAACTCGATGGCCCAAGCCGCAGCTTTGGCAGCCATGGCTGATGACGAGCACATCAACGCGACCGTAAAGAACAACAAGGAGGGGCGTGACTTCTTCGAGTCGGCCTTTGCGGAACGGGGATGGGAGTATGTCCCCAGTCACGCAAACTTTGTCCTCGTGAATGTTCAGGACGGGGATCGGATTTTCCAGGAATTGCTCAAAAAGGGCGTCATTGTCCGCGCCATGCGTGGATACAAATTACCTGAATGGGTGCGGATTTCGGTGGGAACTCCTTCCCAGAACGCACGCTGCCTGAAGGAGTTGGATGCTCTGCTCGCCGATTGACTTTGGTGCTGATCTTTCTTCTACTGAAGGGCCCCCATGCAAGAGCCTCCAAACACCAGGCAGTTTCAATGCGAGCATTGTAGCGCCGCTATCGAGATTCCTTTTAATCTTCCGCCCACTGCAGAGGAAAAATCGAAGTATGTCATTAATGGCGAATTGAAGAACGATGACCGTGAGGGCATCCCTCCGATTGAGAAAGTGCCTGCCGACTATTTTTCAGAGATTGAAATTAATCGGAGCGATCGGAACCGAGGAATTTATTTGATGGAATACTACCGTCCCCGTCAGTTTAAAATGAGTGAGTTTTTCACACCGATTACCAAATTTGAGGTGCGGTTGAATGTTGAGGAACCGGATTCATTTGCGAGGGCCCAGGCCCTGCAGGAAAATCACGAAATGGAAGCGATCCGGGCGCGTGCTTATTTCAAGCGTGAGAACGACGCCCTTCTTTTTGATTGGAGCACTTTTGTTCAGACGAAGGAGAGAATGTTGCGGAGTTTTGTTCGATTCCCAATTGCGGGAAAGAAGCAGCTCTTTCGGGTGGGAGTCAGCGAGGACGCCACCTCTCTTTTTGAAGCCGATGCTTCCATGAGGGCTTACCGGATTTCTGATATTGCTCATCTCTCGGATGACGTTGTCGTGGTGAAAGTCGCTAAGAACAGCGAACCGGGAAGAATTTTAGAATCCCTGGCATGGACAGATCAGCCGGGCACGGTTCCCTTTGGCAGGAGTGCGACGATTGAGTTGGAGTGGTCTTCCGGAGCCGAGCTGAAATTGTCGATTTCCCGGGTCATTTGCTGGGAGTTTCCGGGAGTGGGTGGCAATCCCTCGAATCTAAAGGAGGGGCAATAGATGATGGATGAGACCATTGTTGCCATTGCTTCGCCGGTTGGAACTGGCGCAGTTTCGCTGATCAGGCTTTCGGGGTCACGGGCCCATGAATTTGCGACGGTGGCGATGGGAAGAGGGCGACTTCCAGGTGAGCGGGAAGCCGGGTTACGCAAGATCCGGGATCGTGATGGTCTCGTGATTGATGAGGGCGTGATGCTGAACTTTCAGGGTCCAAGGAGTTATACCGGTGAGGATGTGGTGGAGTTCACCGGACACGGAGGGGTGATGGTCACGAGGAAAGTTCTTGAGCGATTGATCGAAGCTGGAGCAAGGGCGGCATTACCCGGTGAGTTTACGCAGCGTGCGTTCATGAACGGGCGGATGGACCTGACCCAGGCCGAGGCTGTGATGGATCTGATTTCAGCCCAGACCTCATTGGCACTGAGATCGGCAACCGAGCAGTTGGAGGGCCGATTGGGGGAAGTGACCCGTGAGATTCGGGCCGAGCTCTTGGGTTCGACGGCTCACTTGGAGGCTTATATCGATTTCCCGGAGGAAGATATTGATCCCGCAGTGGGTGAATCGATGTGTCAGGCATTGCTGAAGCAGCAAGAGAGAATTGACGACCTGCTCGCGACTGCGGACCAAGGACGAATTCTCCGTGAAGGAGTTCGGACGGTGATCTACGGGAAGCCCAATGTCGGGAAATCAAGTTTGTTGAACCGGCTCCTGGGCTATCAGCGGGCGATTGTCAGTGCTCGTGAGGGGACGACCCGGGACACCATCGAAGAAGTAGTTAATTTAAGGGGAATCCCGCTGCGACTCATTGATACCGCAGGAGTGCGGGAGTCGGAGGATGAAATCGAGCGTGAGGGGATCGAGATGACCCACGGGCAAGTGGCCCGGGCGGATTTGGTTTTGGAGGTCTTTGATTTGAGCGGTCCGCTGGTTGAATCGTCTTTAGATGTTCCGGAGGGAGCCAAACACCTTCGGATTCTGAATAAGGTCGATGAGGCCGGCCCAGCGTGGGAGGGCGCTGAAGGACTTCGTATTTCTTGTGAAACGGGGCAGGGCTTTTCTGATCTGGAGGAGGCGCTGGCGACCTTGCTTTCGCTCGATGAGGCGAGTTGGGGGGTCCATTCGGTGGCCGTGAATGCCAGGCATCAGGCCTGTTTGATGCGGGGGCGGACTGCCTTGGCGTCAGCAATTGCTTCACTTATGGCCGGAGAAGAGCCAGAGTTTACGGCACTCAGTCTTCGGGAAGCCCTCGGAGCAGTTGGGGAAATTGCCGGAGTTGTTGATACCGAGGAAATTTTAGGAGAAATATTTGGCCGCTTTTGTATCGGGAAATGAAAAGATCACCAAAATCAATGCAGTGGATCCTTGGGGCCACCGCAGCCCTCTTTTTAATCTTCGGCAAGTTCATTGCGCCTCATTACGAGGCATTATTCGCAGCTGCCGACCCCGCGAGCGAGGTATCGCCCATCGGGAAATACTGTCTGTGGTTTGCCTGGTTTTTGATTGTCGTATTGGCCCTCCGGATCATTTATCGCTGGAAAAATCGATGATCTCTTGATCGGGCGTCAAAACAAGCGAATGTAAGTGTACTCAAAATGATGAAGAAACTAACCCTGATCCTTGTCCTCATAGGAGGAGGCTTTGCTGCCGCCCAAGAAAAGGCTTCGGAAGCTGAAGAGTGGAAAGCCGCACTGGGCTCGTCCGACTTCAAGAAGCGGTTTGAGGCCTCCATGGAGATTTGGACTGCGGGCGACCGGGCGATCGGGTTTCTTGAGGAATTGGCCAACGGTGATGATCCTGAAATGGCCGCACGGGCGGGCAACCTCAGTCTGAGGATACGCTCCGGAATTAGTCCGGATACGCCCCAGGCGACTGTCGACCTCATTGATCGTTTCTTTGCGACCAATGCCACGGCTCGGGCAAAAATTGCGATACTCGAAGAACTGAGGCGCTCGGAGGAATACGGGTTTATTTTCAGACTGCGTAGTCTGGAGAAGGATGAAATGGTTGTCGAAAAGGCGGATGAGATCATTGAAGACGTCCTTCCCCGGCTTGTCAGAAAGCTGACCAGCGAGGGTGAGTTTGATGAGGTGAAATCGTTGCTTCTGCTCGGCAAGGAACTTTCGTCGATGATCGCTTACGCCAATCTCTTGGATGGCATTGGGGAACTTGATGAGGAGATTGTGAGACTACGAGCATTGGAAACACCCGAAGACCAGGCTCGCTATTTGGCCTGCTTACGTGTGAAAGGGGATGCTGGTCTTCTGAGGTTTGAAGCGGAACGCCTGGGCGACAAGGATGCTGAAGTCCTGGCCGCTCTGGCTCTCGGTGATCACATTCCTTATTTTGAGCACCTCTTGGCGAGCGAGCACTTAAATCTTTCGGCCCGCCACTACCTCAATTGGTCGCTTGCGATGAATAAGGGTGACCTCAAGAAGGCGGATGAAGTTAAGAATGCCCTGATTCATCTGACGCAGGATGAGAGCGAGATGGCATTTGCTCGAATGAATCTTTACCGGATGGGATTTGCAGAGGAAATCGTGGACGGGTTCGCTCCCGATGAAATCGACTACCTTCATAATTATTATCTTGGTCAGGAAGATTACCTGAAGGTTCTTCCATTACTGGGCCTGCCTGATGGTAAGCTGACGGACGAGTGGTTGAAGAAATCCGTGAATGAGTTTCGGGTTGGGATCGATGAAAGCGAGGGATCTTCCAAATTTTTCTATGTCGCTGATTTCCTCGAAAGACGCGGAGAGGTTGATGAGGCAGCCCGTTGCTACTCGGCAATGTTCAGTGTGATCCGGGCAGCTGGAGATAGAAAGCTTTCGACCTGGTTCCCGACAGCCTTTCAATACGGCCCGCGGGCAACGCTTAAGGTTTTAGCAAAGGAGGTAGAGGATCATGATTACGATCTCTCCCTGGTCATTGAGAACATCTTTGACTCGGATGGACTCTACGAATGGCTTCAAGTTCAAATCGAGGAGATCTACCCCGCTGCTTCGGTTGAAGAGATGCTTCTATTGATGGCATCATTCGGAGACGTAGCGGGTGCTGGATCCGGGCACGTCTTGTTCGTCCGCGAAGAAAAATTTGAAGAAGCCCAGAATCGCATGATTGAGCGGGTCATGAAGTCAGAAGACAAAGTGGCATCGCTCAATAATCTCTACCGGCTTGCCCGTTCACGGGACTGTGAAGGGGACATCCTTAAGTTTGAGGCCCTCTTGGAGAAAGAGGGCCAGGAGTTCTCGGATTTTGCCCGGGGGAAGTTAGCGGCCCAGCAAATGAAGTTTGATCAAGCAGGGAAGTTTTACACGAAGGTCGAGCTCGATGATAAGGGCTCGGCGATTGGAAGCTTTTATGAAAAGGGTGTTGCCCTGAGGAAGGCTGGAATGCCGGGTGCAGAGGAGTTTTGTCAAAAGGCTCTGCAATACAGCCAGGGAAGTGCCAATGATCTGGCATTTTTTGCAGAGATTGAGAAACGCTTTGGCTTCAAAGATGAGGCATATGCGCTGACTCAAAAGGCGCTCTTGCGGCTCAATATTTCCGGTGATGATTTGGGGAGAATCAGTCCTTCCTATTGGTTGATGAATAGCTTGGCAGAGGGCGCTGTTGAAAGGAAGAATTGGGGCCAGGCGGTGGCCTTCCGCGAAGCGGTCGCGTGGGAGACAAAGAGCGGAAGTTCGATTCAAACCCTGCGCGCTCGCTTTCAAATTCTCCTCGCCCAAGGGGCCCGTGAAATGGATGTAGGTAATATCGTGCAGGCTGCCCGGTATTTCACCCAGGCTCAGGGTTTGATCCCGCGGGATGGCTACTTGGCGAATGATTTCTTCCCCTTGGTTCGCGAGTTGGGATTGGTCGAGCTCCATGATCAACTCTTTGCAGAATCAGCGAGATTCTGCCGAGAGGTGATCCGTAATTACCCGGGGGACGACAATGCCTTGAACAACTTTGCGTGGATGGCTTCGCGAGCCAACCGCTGTCTTGATGAAGCGGAGGGATACCTCAAGAAGGCTCTCGAGATGAAGCCGCGCTCGGCAGCTTATTTGGACACGATGGGTGAGATCCACTTTTCCCGGAGGAACCGGGAAGAGGCTGTTCGTTGGAGCGATCTTTCACGGAGTTTTGAGATTTCCGATGTCGAGTTACAGGGACAGAATCTCAGATTCAAAGAGGGCGATTTTCCGGCTCCCTGATTGGGACTTCCCGGACACGTAAAAACCCGCTCCGTGAAGAGCGGGTCTTTAAGTTATCTGCCTCACCGTCCGTGGCACATGAGCCGCATTCCCGAAGCCCAATAGGTTGGGGGTTTCCATCGGCCCGCTGTCTTCCAATAAAGGCATGACATTAAACCTCCGGGGCAACCCCCATTTTTAATAATATCGGGTCGGCCAATTAACCACTTCTGGCGCATGAGGCAGACGCCAGATACTAGGCGTGAAGGGGGATTTACGCAACGCGAAACGTCGTTTTTCTTCACCCTCTGTTTCGATTTACAAACAAGTAACAAAGGGAGGATGGACTCGGGTGCTTGAGGGGCTACGAACTCCGGTCAACATCTTCTCATCCCATGAAAACCATCCTGCTCTTTCTTATTATTTGGATCACTTGTTGTCCATGTTTCTCCCAGGAGCCGCCAACGGTTCGGGACGCCCTCACGGCCATCGGTCAGAAGACCTACCTGAAGGCACTGGAAATTTTGAAGGGTGATCTTGAGAGCCTCGCGGAAACGAATCCCGGGATCTTGGAAGATGAGTTGGTCCTTCATCGTGCCCGTGCCCTGTTCCTCTCAGGAGACTTCACGAAGGCGGTGGAGGTTTGTGACGATCTCTTGAAACGTTTTCCGGAGAGTCGCGGGAGACCCAAGGTGAATTTTTTGAAGGCCCAAAGCCTTGCAGGATCCCGTAAGTTTGAGGAAGCCCTTGGTATCTAGCGCTTGTCCCAAAAGCGGGAGCCTTTGATCTGTCGGATTCGTGCGCTGTTAGAAAGGAGGCATGAGAGGAAAATTTGCCTCTCATGCCCGAAATCCGGGGTCGATAAATTGGGTCACACAACTAATTTCAGACCTTCGAACCATACAGATCATCACCTTTCAGCCCTTCCTTCGTCCAGCTTTGCCCGGAAATCCTCCAAGGTTTAAGTTCTCCGGCGATTTGAGAAATTGCTAATCATCAGTTCTGGTTTTGGCAGTGTAAGCCTGCCATGGCAACACTGATGACCAAGTCCTCGCTCGTTGTCGATGGCCTCGTCCTGCGCACCCTTCACCAACTCGCGCAGGCCCGCCTCTGCGCTGCTGTTCCCGACGAATGGGTCAGCGACTGGGACAAAGACCACGGAAGTCTCGAACGTCATGAGAGAAGTGACGCCCTTCTCGCGCAAGCCATCCGCGGCCACTGGTTGGTCGAAAACAAGAACCACTGGAAGCGCGACACCAGCCTGTGGAAAGAAGACGCCTCTCGCCCGCGCAAGAAAGCGAGCGGGGGCCCAGTCCTCGCCCTGATGAGGGGAGCCATCCTGCGCCTCCATGACCTTGAAGCCTTCGAGAGCCTCAACGCGAGTTCCACCGCTACAGTGCCAGACCGTGGGCCGCCTCAAAACTCCCCGCCACTAATCAATTAGCCAGACAACCGCTCTGAGGTGAACCGGGCCTTGAAAAAGTAATCTTGGTGGCGGGGCGGAATTGTGGGCATCTTCCCTTATGGAATATGCCACAGCGTTCGTGATCCTCCTGCTGGTGCTTGCCATTTTACGATTGATCTTTTTTCGAGGTCCAATCGGGGAATCAGTGGCAGAGCCACCGGTGGGGATCATCGACATGCACTGTCATACCGCGGGCTTTGGCGCGGGCGGGAGTGGGGCCTGGGTTTCCAAGGAGCTACGTGAGAGCTGGAAGTTTAAGGTCTATCTGAAGATCTTCGGGAGCAGCGTGCCCGAGGTGGAGCGCGAGGGGGACGTGGTGATCATGGAGATTATTGCGAAGTCGATTGAGGAATCAAAGTTTGTCGACGGGGTCGTGATTTTGGCGATGGATGCGCCTTATACGAAAGCGGGAGAAATTGACGAAGGAGCGGGAGAGGTGGTTGTTCCTAATCGTTTTGTGGGCGAGCAGGTTCCACGATTTCCCAATCTGTATTTTGGGTCGAGTGTGCACCCGAATAGGAAGGATGCTCTGGAAGAATTGGAATGGTCGAAGGCGAATGGTGCAGTGCTCGTGAAGTGGCTGCCGAACATTCAGAATATTGATCCATCGAACGAAGATTATCGGGCCTACTATGAAAAGCTGGTGGAGTTGGATCTTCCCTTGCTGACACACGTGGGTGATGAGGATTCCTTCTCTAAGACCAACAATGCCTTGGGTGATCCCCATTTGCTCAAGCTTCCGCTGGAATGCGGAGTGCGGGTCATCGCCGCTCATGTTGCGAGCTCCGGCGAGTCCGATGGTCAGGATAATGTGGAGCGGCTTTTGGAAATGATGCCCGCTTGCCCAAATCTCTTCGCTGATATCTCGACCCTGACGCAGGCGAATCGGAAGAAGTATTTACCGGTTGTCTTGAATGATGCGCGCCTCAAAGGGCGGCTCATGTATGGGACGGATTATCCCCTCACGAACACCCCGCTGGTGACGTCACTGCAGTTTTTGCTGCATCTGAAGCTTGGACAGGTTTGGAAGCTTTTGAGGACCAAGAATTCCTGGGATCGCGATGTCAAACAAAAGGCCGCACTGGGTGTGCGGCCTGAGGTTTTTGAACTTCCAAGGGCGTTCTTGAAGATTAGCAAATGAGCTTACTTCTTATCGAAGTCAGACTGGGTATACATCTCGCTGGGATCGCGATCTGATGATTCCTTACGGATCTTGATGACAAATTGGGATTCAATTTGTGGAGCGCGATTCGCCCAGTTGGCACGAATGAAGGTGGCGATGTCTGCAATGGATTGATCGGTGATGCTCGGGTTCTGACCGAGACCCGGCATGAAGGCGGGCGATTCGAAATTCTTTCCATTGATCTTGATGGGGCCGGTGAGGCCGTGGAGGAGGACACGAACCAGTCGCTCCTGATCTCCCGTGATCCAGTCGGAGCCATCGAGCTGGGGACCAAGTCCGTCGAGGCCGGCACCATCAGGGCCGTGGCAACCGAAGCAACCAGCTTCGTGGCTGTAGAGATGCTTACCGCGATTGTAGGAAGCGAGGTGTTCACCCTTCAGCAGAGTAGCGGGATCAATTTCGCGTTGAGGACCTTTGAGCGATTCTTTGATCCATTTGTCGAACTCCTTATCGGCATACTGCCCCTGATTGACGGATTGAAAGAGTTTGGCGTTCTTTTCGATACCGGCAATGGCGGCATCTCTCACCAAGCTCACTTTTCCATGATTCTTGAGGAGCGCGACGAGCGCAGACTGGGCTTTGATGCGGCCGATGGATGCAAGGACGCGGGCCTGATAAGGGAGGGTCATGGGCTTGATCGCAAGATTGGCAACGCTGTCGGTGAGTTTGGCTCGCTCGTCCTGGACGAGCGAGAGCGAGGCGTAGAGTGAACTCGCCACAATGTCCTCGTTTCCTGAAGCCAAAGGTTTTTCCAAGTCCGAGGCCTCAAGCGCACCCAGTCCCTCAAGTGTCCAGATCAGATGGATAATACTGAGAGGATTCTTGGGCGCGGAGTTCAACGCAGAACGGACTTCGGCGGCAGGCGCCTTACGATCAATGAGAAGCTTTTGAGCGAGATCGCGAATGGTACCTACGGGGCTGTTGAGAGCGGCGATGAGCTCCTTGGAACTGGCTTTTTCGAAGTTGGGAACCTTCTCGAGTGGCTTGTTGGCGGCGCGGACGCGGTAAATGCGACCGTGACCAAAGCCGGGGCCCTCAAGTCCGCGGGACAAGGTTTGCTCGCGGAGGTAGCTGGTCATGTAAGTGCGGTGCTGGATGATGCCGTGATACATGTCGAGGATGTAGAGGCTGCCATCTGGGGCGTTGTAGAGGTTCACCGGCCGGAAGCGCTCGTCGGTGGAGGTGAGGAAATCGTGCTTTTTAAGAGGGTGGGAACCGCTGAGGTTACCCTCTTTCGCCTCAACCTTAACGGTCTTGATGAGTTGGCCGGATGATTCGCAAACGAAAGCATTACCGTCATATTCGGATGGGAAGTTACTGCCGCGATAGATGACGGGACCACACGCTCCGGTGGCGCTGGTCAGCTTGAAGGTCTTCGGGTCAATGGTATTGGAGGTGTAACCATTGAGTTCTGAAATGTAGGCCCGGTTGAGTCCGGGCGTGACACGCCCTGGGAAAACACTGTTGTCCCCGACGCGGGTGTCCATCTTGGCTTTGTTCTTTACGGAGTTATTTCCGATGAGGAGGTTGGGAAGAGTGCGGTCTCCCACGAGAATCGTGGAGTTGGAGTTGTGGAAGATCCGCCCGAAGTTGTCGCGGGTAATTCCCCATTGGCCACGGTTAGCGGTTTTTTCGCTGGTGAGTTTCCCATCGAGATACTTGTAGCGGGTGCCCGATTTGGAATTGTAGAGCCAGTTGTCAATGCCGGGCATCATGCCGTTGGGCTTGTGCTCCACGTTGCCGCCGGAGGAGTAATTTTCATCGAGAACCTTAGGAGATCCCTTGGGCTTGTCGCCGTCGCGTTCGACAAGGTAGAGGGTTGATTGATCGGCGAACATGACACCGTCCGGGACAAGGAGGATGGTCCGGGGAAGCATGATTTCGTCGAGGAAGGTGGTGCGTTTGTCGACGCGACCGTCCTGATCGGTGTCCTCAAGGATGGCGATACGGCCTACCGGCTTACTCTCGCCCATACCATCGATGTCGGGCATGTAACCCCGCATTTCGCAGACCCACATGCGGCCTCTCTCGTCAAAAGTGAGGGCAACAGGCTTTTCGACCAAGGGCTCCGCAGCGACGGGTTCGATGATGAAGCCTTTTTCGATCGTGAAGGATTTGAGGGCCTGATCTACGGTGAGAACGGGAGCGGGCGGGATGAGATCTTTAGGAACAATCTCGTTCATGGAGTGGTGTCCCTTATTATCACCGTTTTGGGCGGATGCGCCGGAGACGGCAAGAAGGCTCAACAAGGTGCCAATTTTGCGGAAGGTCATGGGCAATACTTACTCACGAAATTAGTGAATACTAACGAATTTTTAAAGAAAAGACGTCTTTGGGAATGGACTTTGAGTGTCCGCTGGATGAGTTTTTAAGAGTGAAAAAGCTCTTTGTCGCCCTCCTTTTTGCCGGTTCGGTTTTTGGTGAGTCTCTCTTTGATGGCGAGACGCTGAAGGGCTGGGAAATCCAACCCAAGGAAGTGCAATGGTGGCGGGTGGAAGGTGGGGCCATCGTGGGTGGATCAACCCAGGAGAAAGTCCCTCATAATACCTTTATCACTCCGGCAAAACGCTATGCGGATTTTGAGCTCACTCTCCAAGTCAAGGTGACGGGAGAGAATCCCAATGCGGGAATTCAGATTCGCAGTGAGAGGATTAAGGACCATCATGAAATGATGGGCTACCAGGCTGACGTCGGGCCAGGTTGGTGGGGGAAGCTTTACGACGAATCCCGACGCCGTAAGGTGGTTGGCGATTGGGTGAGCAAAGAGGCGGGGACGGCGGTGAAAGAAGGGTGGAATGATTACCGCATCCGTGCCGAAGGTCCCCGGATTCGAATTTGGATTAACGAGATCCTGACGTGCGACTATATCGAAAAGGATCCCGAAATCCCCTTGAAGGGGCTCATCGCGCTGCAAGCTCATAGCGGTCCTCCGTTTGAGGTGCGCTATCGTAAGATCGAGATCAAAGAGCTTTAGCGGACCTGTTGCAGAACCTTGAAGGCGCCGCCGGCTCCTTCGTGGTCGGTGGTGTTGAGGAATTCGGCTTGGGTGACGAGTGATTGGGTAGTGAGGCCGATTTGCCCGCCCCAGCGGATCAGGTCGGGGAAGCAGACATCGAAGGTGAGGTCTTGTTTGCCGGGGTTTTGATAGGCTTCAGGAGGGAGTAGACGCATGTGATGGGTGTAGGCGCGGAGGGATCCGAGGGGTCGGCGATGGTAATTCTCATGAGCCTCGCCACCGTAGTCGATGGTGAGGATTTCGCCTCGTTCGAGGAGGGAGAGTTCGTTTTCAAACCAACGATGAATGGACTCTGCGACCTCAAATCGTTCGGGAGGATTCTCAAAGAGGATGGAGTCGGGGCACTCTTGAATGGGTTGCCAGATTTCTTGTAAATGATCGTCAAGGAAGAGCTCGCGGTCCGAACCTTGGAAGATGCGGACGGGGAAGGCGTCGAAGAATTCGTTGGAGATGATGAGGGCTTCGAAACCGGTGGACTGGAGCGCTTCGGTGAGATTGGGGTGCCAATAACCTTTGTTGATGGACTGCTGGCGAGAGGAAAGATGGGGGGAGATTTCGACAAAACGGTAGTCGAGTTTTCGTCGGGCCAGCCAAGGAAGGTGTTTACGAATGTCGGCGGCGAGAGTGCCATCACCGGGGCCGAGTTCGATGACGGGAAGGCGTTTACTTTGCCGTTTCCAGGCGTCCTGGATCCATTCTGAGATGCGTTCGGCGAGCCGGGTGGTGAGCTTGGGTGTTGTCGTGAAATCTCCTCGTGATCCGATGATGGTCCGGGGGGTGGTGTAGTATCCACGGGGCCCGTAGAGGGCTCCGGCCATGAAGTCGTCAAAGCGGGTGAGCTTCGGCTCAGGCATCATGCACGAGGGCGTCACAGCCTTTGATGTCGAGCTTGCCGGAAGCGAGGACCGGGATGGTCTCTACGGGAATGATCCTCTTGGGGCACCAGAGAGACGGGATCCCTTCGTCCATGAGTTTGTAGCGAAGATCGAGGGTTTCCTGCTCGAGGGCTTGCCCGGCGAGGGTGGAAAGGATGGCAAGCGATTCTCCTTTTTTCTCATCCGGGATTCCGATGACGGCGATACGGCGCTCGGTTTCGTTGTCGAGGCCAAGGACCCGGTTGACGGCGGCTTCCACGGTTTCGTGTGGAACCATTTCGCCCGCGATCTTGGAAAACCGGGAAATCCGTCCTTCGATGATGAGGAAGCCATCGTCATCGACCCGACCAACGTCGCCGGTTTTGAACCAGCCATTGGCGTCAATGACTTGCCCGCTGAGTTCGGGTTGATCGAGATAGCCCTTGAAGATGTTGGCACCCTTGAGCCAAACGATGCCGGATTGATCGATGGTGGAATCCTTGTCGGTGGCGGGGTTGGTGATACGGATGGCGATACCGGGAAGAGGCGGACCGACCGTTCCAAAACGCTGGGAGGGGATGAGCGGTAGATTGTCGTCGGATTCCCAGAGGGGCAGGTTGACGTTGCTGGCTGGAGAAGTTTCGGTGAGTCCGTAGCCTTCCATGGGCAGGATTCCGAACTTGTCCTCGAAGGATCTCGCGAGGCTGTCAGGAAGCTTTTCGGCTCCGGTCACGACGACGCGAAGGGAGGCGAGAAGTTCTGGTTCGATCCTTCTCATGTAGCCGCGCAGGAAGGTGGGAGTGGCGAGGAGGAGATCGACTTTGTGCATGTCGATGAGTTCGGCAAGGCGCTTCGTTTCAAGCGGAGTCGGGTAGGTGACCAGATCGAGACCTTCGATGATAGGATACCAGAGGCTTACGGTGCTGCCGAAGGAGTGGAAGAGAGGGAGGCAGCCGAGGAGTTTGGAATCTGCCGGAAGGCAAAGTTGGCGACCAAACTGGCACACGTTGGCGAGGAGGTTTCGGTGGCTGAGCGGCACTCCTTTAGGCTCACCCGAGGAGCCGGAGGTGAAGAGCAGGACGGCTTCGTCGTCGCCTTTGCATTTTCCAATGCCGAGAAGTTTAGTGAGGATGGACGTCGGAAGTAGTTTTCCCAAGAGGGTCCATTTCACGATGCTCTTCTTAATGTTGGGAAGAATACGCTCGATAAAAAGGAGGTCGCGGTTGGGGGGCCACGGGAAATCGGGGACCTTTCGAACGAAGGGATCGGCGGTGATGAAGCGGTCAAGGTCTGCCTGACGAATGGCCGATCGAACGGCTTCGTGTGACGCGGTGAAGTTGAGGTTTACCGGAACCTTATTGGCGAAGAGAACGGCGATGTTGGCGACCATGCCGGCCTTTCCAGGCGGGAGGATAATGCCAACGCGCTTCTTTTTGGTGGCGAGCTTGATCTCCTTTGAGAGGGCGATTGCTGCGCCCAAGATACGATCGTAAGGGAGTTCCGAATCGTCGGTGCCGTCGTAGAGACGGCGTTTGGATCGGTGCATCCTGAGTCCTTCGAGAAGGGCTGTCGCCAGAGATCCTTTGAGGAATTCGCGGCTTGAGAAAGATTCTTCGGCAGCCGAAAGAAGTGATTCGCGGAAGCGGGCGATGGAAGCTTCGCCCTTTGGCATGCTTTTGCCAAAATTGAGAATGGCAGCGGGAAGTTTTGCCTTATTTTCGACAGCGAGGCTCGTCTCGGCGGGAACGCTGACTTCGAGCGGGACCATCGGCAGCCCCAGCTGGCAAAGAGCGTTGAGAGTCGTGACGGGGATTCGGCAGGGGGCTCCAGGGCGGCAATTGGTCTCCCCCGGGACAAAAATCAGAAGGTTTCGGCTTAAAATTTTACTCGCAAGGTTTTCTCCCACATCGGGAAGGGATGAGTCATCCTTGGTGAAAGCCGCTCCGGGATGGCCACTGAGTTTCAAGAAGGACTCCATTTCCTTCGTGATCACGGTGGTTTCTTCAACGAGCCACGTGATTCCACGTCCGCCCAAGGCATTGACAAGCTCGCTCGCTTGCTGGGGATCGAGCCTGCCGGGAACAATCAGACAGCCTTCTGCCGGGAGTCGGTCGAGGGAACGAACTTGGATGGGGGTACTCATTTTCTAAAATTTTACCAACTTCGTGGCGGGGAGAGGAAATCATGAAAACCCCTCCGCCGGAATGAAAAATGAGCCTAGTCTTCCTTTCTGCCTTTCAGCACCTGAAACTGCTTGTTAGAGCTGGAGCAACATAACTGACCATGGAAAAGACAAACGCAGCGCGCGGGCGATACTGGAAAACGAATCTCAGATACGTGGGGGGACTCCTCACTGTCTGGTTTATCGTTTCATTTGGATGTGGAATTCTCTTCAGGGATTGGCTGGATGCCCATTTCCCGCAGGTGGGATCGGCACCCTTTGGGTTTTGGATGGCGCAGCAGGGATCGATTATCTGCTTCGTGCTGATTTTGATCGTCTACGCCGTTCTGATGGGGCGCTTGGATGATACCTACAACCACGACGAGGAGGAGCAATCATGAGTCAGGACGCCTATAACTACCTTTTTATTGGGCTTTCGTTCGCCCTCTACATTGGTATTGCGATTCGCCAGCGGGCGGGATCGACCAAGGAATACTACACTGCAGGAGGGGGAGTATCGCCCTTCGCCAACGGAATGGCGACGGCGGCAGACTGGATGAGTGCGGCCACGTTTATCTCGATGGCCGGTCTTCTGGCGACAAGTGGCTACGATGGCTCCCGCCTCCTGATGGGATGGACCGGGGGCTTTGTTCTTTTGACCGTGCTGATGGTTCCGTTCCTGCGGAAATTTGGAAAAGCGACCGTTCCGGACTTCGTGGGAGACCGATATTATTCAAAAACAGCCCGATTGGTGGCGGTGGTTTGCGCGATTTTCATCTGTCTCACTTATATTATGGGGCAGATGCGAGGAGTGGGAGTGGTGTTCTCCCAGCTTTTTGAAGTCGAAATTGCGACGGGAGTTTGGATTGGAGGTGCGATCGTCTTCTTTTACGCTGGGTTGGGTGGAATGAAGGGAATCACCTACACCCAGGTGGCTCAATATTGCGTGATGGCCTTTGCTTACACGATCCCGGCAATTTTCATCGCGATGCAGCTCACTGACAGTGTGATTCCCCAGTTGGGATTCATTGGCAACTATACCGCTGGTGAAACGGCGGTGCCTTTTCTGCAAAAGCTGGACAATGTGAACAAGGAGCTGGGCTTTGCAGCCTACACTTCAGGCTCATTGAGTAAGATCGACATGTTTTGTATCACGGCTGCGCTCATGTGCGGCACGGCGGGTCTTCCTCACGTTATCGTTCGCTTCTTTACAGTGAAGAACGTCAAAGCGGTCCGAACTTCCGCTTGCTGGACGCTCGGATTCATCGCCGTCATTTACCTCACCGCTCCTACGATTGGGGGATTCGCGAGGGTGAACTTGATTGAGAACCTTCATAACACTCCTCATGCCGAGGCTCCGGCATGGTTTAAAGATTTTGAATCGACCGGGCAAATGAGCTGGGATGATAAGAATGGCGACGGAAAGATCCAGTATTTTGGTCCCGAGCGGGAAAAGATCGGTGATCTCAACGAGTTGACCTACGGCCCGGATATCATGGTGATGGCCAATCCTCATATGGCAGGACTGCCGAAGTGGGCCATTGCCTTGTTGATGGCTGGGTGTATCGCAGCGGCTCTGTCGACGGCGGCGGGGCTTCTGCTCGTGCTTTCGACGGCCATCTCTCACGATTTGATGAAGAAGGTGATTAAGCCAAATTTGAGTGACCGCGAAGAAATCAACTATGCGCGGATGGCATCGCTGGGAGCCTTACTGGTTGCGATCTATTTCGGAATCAACCCACCTGCGGCCTTCATCGCGAAGACGGTGGCCTTCGCCTTTGGAATGGCGGCCTCATCGTTCTTCCCGACGCTTCTCATGGGAATCTTCTCGAGGCGGATGAACAAAGAGGGCGCGATTGCCGGAATGGCGGTCGGGATTCTCTTCACGCTGGGCTATATTATCTACTTCCAGTTTATGGGAGGCACCAAGGAACAGCATCTCTTTGGCATCTCGCCAGAAGGGATTGGCTTCGTGGGAATGCTCTTGAACTTCGGAGTCGCCTTCATCGTGGCCTCCTTCACGCCACCACCGCCGAAGGAGGTGACCGACTTGCTCGATATCGTCCGCTATCCTGACAAGGAGGGCGAGGAGTCTGTCATCGCACCCCATTAAATCATGAACGTTCATCATCTGGAGCTCTTTTACTTCGTTGCGAAATACGAAGGGATCACCTCGGCTGTTCGCAAGATGCCTTATGGCATTCAGCAGCCTGCGGTGAGCGGGCAGATTCTCCAATTGGAGGAGAAGCTGGGGGTGAAGCTCTTTAATCGGCGTCCCTTTGCGCTCACTCCGGCGGGCGAGGAACTTTACGACTTCGTGTATCCCTTTTTCTCCAAGTTGGATGATGTAGAGCAAAAGTTGAAGGGGGAAGAGAGCCGGCACCTTCGCCTTGCGGCAACCGCCTCGGCCCTTAGAAACCACCTGCCTGACGTGCTCGAGATGCTAAAAAAGCAGGAGCCCGATTTGAGATTATCTCTTCGGGAAGTGGCTCCCTCCGACGTCCATGCCTTGTTGACCTCGCAGCAGGTCGATGTCGCGATCGGGGTGATTGGGGGCAAGATGACGGAGGGCTTGAAGGCTGAGCCGCTTCTAAAAATCCCCAGTGTCTTGTGGATTCCCGTGGCGTCGAAAGCCAAGACCTGGCGGCATTTTATTGAGAAAGATCCCTTTTCAAAGACCGGAATGATTGGTAAAGAACCCTTGATCGGCTTGCCCCCCAACGAGGTCTTGCAGCAACTCTTACAGAAGGAATTTGACAGGATGGAGTTGAGTTGGCCCGTCAGTGTTGAAGTGAACTCGACCGATGTCATTCGCGATTATGTCTCGCGGGGCTTTGGGGTGGGGTTGGGAATTCAGATTCCGGGGCTCAAACCGCCCAAAGGAGTAAGGGCCCTGCCTCTGACCGGGTTTCCGCCTCTGGTGGTGGGTGCGATGTATCAGGGAAAGGCCAAAGGAGTGGTGCAAAGCTTCCTTTCGATTGCCAAGGCTCATGTGAAGAGTCTCGCTTGAGTTTTTCAACAGACTAGTGCACTGAACCATCCATGCGTGAAGGCTTGATTCTGAAACTCTCCTGTCCCGATAAGCCTGGCCTGGTTGCCCGGATTGCGGGCTATGCTTCGGAGTACCGTGCCAATCTCATTGAATTTAACCAATTCACGGACCGTGAAAGGGATACCTTCTATGCCCGGCTCGAGGTCGACACGTCGAAGCTTGAAATCAGCGTGGATGATTTTATTGCGGGGTTTGAGGTTCTTGGAAAGGCGATTGGGGCAAGCTGGCACTTTCGCCGCTTGCCTTACAAGATGAGGACTTCGGTGTTAGTGACCCAGACGGACCATTGCTTGAACGAGATTCTTTGGAGAGCCGGACTTGGCGAAATGCCGGTGGAAATCACCTCAATTATCGGCAACCGCGAAACCTGTCGCTCGATTGCCGAGAAGGCTGGAATCCCATTCCATTTCATTAACATGAAGTTGGACAAGGAAGCCGGATTCAGGGAGATCGAGAAAATTCTCGAGGACGAGAGTGTGGAACTCGCGGTGTTGGCCCGCTTCATGCAAATCATGCCGAAGTGGATGTGTGAAAAATTCGCAGGACGAATGATCAATATTCATCATAGTTTTCTTCCCGCCTTTATCGGGGCAAATCCCTACCGGCAGGCCTATGAGCGGGGCGTGAAGTTGATCGGTGCGACCTGTCACTACGTGACCTCGGAACTTGATGCGGGGCCCATTATCGATCAGGAAGTTGAGCGGGTGCATCATCATCACAATGTCAACGACCTCGTCCGGCTCGGGCGTGATTGCGAGCGATCGGCACTCGCGAAGGGAATTCGTTATCATGTTCAGGATCGAATTATCATCGACGGAGCACGGGCGATTGTCTTCCCGGATTGATTTCGGGTGATCTTAGCTTTACCCGGCGTGTCCTGCCGCTAGTTTAGCCTTCTCGTAAAGATGGCAATTCCCGCGCGGCGCATAGATACCTTGCAATCGGTCGAACTGGCCGAGGGGATGGAGATTCATCTCCGGGCGGCGGGGCCATTTCTTCGATTCATTGCCTATTTCCTGGATCTCATTTTTGAAATCCTGATTCTTCTGGTGGTTGGCTTTGTCATTGGAATTCTGGCGACTGCCCTAGGTGCCAATGTTGCGATGGGCGTTTACTATCTCCTCTATTTTTTCATCTGGTGGTTCTATCATGTCTTCTTCGAACTCAGTCGATGGGGGGCGACGCCCGGGAAAAAGATTTTTGGACTGCGGGTGGTCGATGAAGCCGGGGGATCGGTCACCTTGGGACAATCGATGATCCGCAATATTTTACGAGGAATGGAAATCATGACGCCCTTCGTTCCATTGGTAGCGTTTTTCCATCCGCGTTTCCAAAGGCTGGGCGATTTGGCGGCAGGCTCGCTGGTCGTGTATTCAAAACCACGGGTTGAGTATTCGGTATCCGGTCCTCCACCGATGGTTTCCGTCCCGGTGACGTGTGCGCTGACCCGGGAGGAAGAGGCTGCCATTCTCTCTTTCAGGTATCGGAGTGGCGGATGGTCCGAGGCGCGTCGGGTGGAGTTGACGAACCATCTCCAGCCACTGACAGGTGAGGTGGGACCAAAGGGAGTGAAGAAATTGCTGGGCATGGCAAGCTGGTTGGAGGGGCAACGATGAACAGGCAGGAATTCGAGACCAAAAACACCACGAAGTGGCAGGATTTTGAACTTAAGGTTCAGGCCGCTGAGAGGCGTCAGGATACCACCGGGAGCGAAGAGCTACCCTCACGGTTTCGGAAGGTTTGTTACGATCTCTCCCTGGCTCAATACCGGATGTTTGGGCATCGTATCTGCGATCACCTGAATGCTCTGGCGATCCGGGGATACCGCGTGATTCATCGGAAGCGGGGAGTGTTTGGAGCAAGTGCCCTGCAGTTTTGTATTTCGACTTTTCCGCGAGCCGTAAGAACCGAGTGGAAATTGGCATGCGTCGTATCACTCGTCTTTTGGCTTCCGCTCTTTGTGATGTGGTGGCTGACGGGAAAGGATTTGATTTGGGCCCAGGCCATCCTTGGTTCGGAAGGAATGTCCTCGCTCGAAGGGATGTATGGCAAGGGTGCGGACACCGTGGAGCATCTCCGGTCGGAGCACGGTTCCAATTTCATGATGTTTGCCCACTATATTCAAAATAACGTGGGTATTGATTTTCGACTCTTCGCGGGGGGGATTTTGTTCGGGATCGGGACTTTGTTTTTTCTGATTTTTAACGGGATTTATTTTGGGGCGGTGGTGGGTTATGTGACAGCAACGGGTGATCCAGAGAAGCTCTGGAAGTTCGTGGCAGGGCATTCCTCTTTTGAGCTGTTAGGGATGCTGGTGGTTGGAATGGCTGGCCTTAAGATGGGCTTCTCGCTGCTTGCCCCCGGGCAATTATCCCGCTCACAAGCGCTTTCCAAAGCCGGGCGTGATGGGTTGCCCTTGCTGATTGGGGGGGCCTTAATGACGGCGCTGGCTGCGGTAGTGGAGGGGTTTTGGTCAGCGCAACCGATCCCAGTCGATGCGAAATACACCGTCGGAATTACCTTTTGGGTCCTTCATGTGATCTACTTTGTCTTTGCTGGAAGGAGGTCCTATGGAGCTTGAGAAAGTGACGGCAGAGATCCGGCCACGAAGCGAATGGGAGGCGATTGATTTGGGGATTGGCCTCACGCGGGCTCATTTTGGAATGATTTTCAAAGGGTGGATGGCCACCGTGATTCCGGCGTGCCTTTTGATCTATCTCCTTTGCTGGAACGCCATGGGCTGGGGAGTTTTTCTGATCTGGTGGTTGAAGCCGATTTGGGAACGGGTTGCCCTGCATCCTCTGAGCCGTAAACTTTTTGGCGAAACACCCACGGTGAGGGGCACGATGAAGGTTCTGCCCCAGGAGCTCATTCGGAATAAGCGGCTCGTGATCATGGGCATTGCTCTCACTGGAATCGGGTGGTGGATTCATCACTCGGATGCTTCCTCGGATGGGAGAATTGCGCTGGCGACGCTCTATTGGATCACTGTTCTTGGTTTGTTGTTTTTCCGCTCCGGTTTGATGAGATCGCTGGTCTTGCCCATTCGTTACCTCGAGGGGCTCTCGGGCACTCAGTATCGCACCCGAACGCAGGTTCTGGGATTGAGAGGATCGGGGCCGGCCATTGCGCTGACATTCTTCGCCCTGTTGATGGAGGCCTTTGTCTTTCTGAGTCAGTTCATGTTTGTCGATATGATGCTGCCCGAGGGAACCGAGTGGAGTGTTGAAACGATGTTCAGCGACTTTTTCATGGGAGGCGTAGAAGCCATTCCGTCGTGGGTGATCCTGGTGATCGCGATTTTTTATCTGAACGCGCTGTCGATCACGGCATGGTTTTACGTCGGTGGAGGATTCGGGCTGTATTTGAATAGCCGGACTTGGACTGAAGGCTGGGATATTGAGTTAAATTTCAAGCGGCTGGGTCAGCGATTGGGGATCTTGGTCTTGGGACTTGGCTTATTCGCTCTTCCGCCACAGGCGAAGGCGGCAGAGTCGAATGAGAGGGCCTCCGAAGTTTTACAGAACGATGATTTTTCAGTGCAAATGCGGGAGGTGAAGAGGGCCAAGGATCGTTCGGATGACGATCAAGGGGATGTCAGTGGGAGTGGTATTTTCGCCGGGATCGGGCAGTTGATTTTTTGGATCGTAGCCATTGGCATCCTTGCAGGGTTGATCTGGCTCATCGTGAAGAACGCCCATGTGTTCGCGAGAGGGACGCGCCAGGATTCCGCGGATGAGGAAAAGACAGTAAGAACGGTAGCGGGGATGAATATTGCGCCTGAATCGCTCCCATCGGACGTGTTGGCAGCGGCGCAGCGGCTCTGGGCTGAGGGGAAGTTTCGCGAGGCGTTGGGTTTACTTTATCGAGGGGCTATTTCGTCCTTGGTCACGCGGAGGATCGTGGAGATTGAAGAAAGCGATACTGAGATGGATTGTCTCAGGCGGGTCTCGAAGGTTGGCGAAGCTGCCAGTGCTCCCTATTTCGAAACCCTGACCGGAGCTTGGATGGAACAGGCGTATGCGAAGAGGCGGCCGGATGACGAAACGATTCAGAAACTTTGGGCATCCTGGCCCTTCAACGAAAGGAGGGGCAGGTGAGGTCTTTGTTCCTTCTCTTGATCGCGTTGGTTGTATCGGGATGTGATTCCGGGCAGGACGAGATCGAGGAAATTCCTACCGGCTATCGGGGGAAGGCGCGGGTAAATCCTTATCTGGCCGCTGAGCGCTACCTTGACGAAGGCGGATGGGATGTCCGAAGCTCGCGAGTCTGGGATGACTTTGGTTATCAAACAGGGGTTATTTTTATGCCGGGGTCTTTTCTGGCATCTAAAGCCGAAGGGATGCGTGCCTTGGATTGGGTCGCGCAAGGTGGCTTGCTGGTGTTGACGATTGAGGGAGGGGAACCGGAACGCAATGATTTCACCACGGGCCGAAGTGGCGCTGGCGTTCCTGACGAGGGAGACTATCCAGGCTTGGACTATGTCCTGGCTGAAAGCGGGGTTGAGATCATCAATGAAGGTTGGGATGGCGTTTCGTTGAATGACGATGAAGCGCGGGGCCACTTAAGCAGATCCTGGCACATCGCTGAGGTGGATCCGGGCGGGAATCAACAACTCGAGCTGGAGTTTGAAGGGCAGGTCGGGCTTTCAGTCGAGGCCGGCCAGGACTGGGAAGGGAATAGCGAACTCTCAGCTCGTGTCGTTTCGGGAGACTATCAAATGGGACGGATTGTGGTGATGTCCCATGCCAGACCCTTGCGAAGCCCGTATTTGGCTCGGGCAGATCACGGGCTTTTTCTTGATACGATCGCAGCCTGGAATTCCGGCGGCGAAATTGTCTTTCTCTATGGCTCGAGTCTTTCGTTCTCAGGGCTGATTTGGCAACGGGCGTGGATGGTTGTGGTGGCTGGAGTGATTCTCTTGATCGCCTGGTTATGGATGCGGATTCCCCGTTTGGGGCCCGTAATTGAGGATAGTGATCAAACCAGGCGACCCTATGGGGACGCTCTGAAGACCTCGGCTCGTTTTCTTTGGCGGAGAGGGCATGTCGAACATATGGTCCGTCCTCTGCGAGCCCGCCTCGAAAGGCAGCATCAAGGAGACCCCGCGAGTCTCTATCAGCGGCTGGTTGATCAATCCGATCTCACGCGTGACGAAGTCGCCGAGGCTCTCACTCTCCCACCTACCAAAGATTCAGGAACCCTCATTAAGTTGGTTCAAAAACTCCAAACTCTCTTGAAACGATGATGAACTACGACGAAACACCTCCCACAGATTCCCAGCCGGATTTGAGCAGGGTCACGCAACTTGCTGCAAATCTCCGGGCCGAAATTCGCAAGGTTGTCTATGGCCAGGATGATATCATCACCCAGGTTCTTGCCGCGCTCCTGGCGGGCGGTCATGTCCTGTTAGAAGGTAAGCCCGGCCTCGGGAAAACCCACATGGTGCTGGCTCTCGCGAGCACCTTTGGTGGCGAATTCGGGCGTCTTCAATTTACGCCTGATATGATGCCCTCCGATATTACGGGCTTCACGCTTTTCGATATGAAGAGCCAGACTTTTCAGACCCGGCGGGGACCGGTGTTCACCAACCTTCTGCTTGCAGATGAGATTAACCGGGCGCCGGCCAAGACCCAGGCCGCTTTGTTGGAGGTGATGCAGGAACAGCAGGTGACGATCGATGGTGAGTCCTTGCCCGTGGCACCTCCATTCATGTGTTTTGCGACCCAAAACCCGATCGAGCAGGAGGGAACTTATCCTCTCCCTGAAGCCCAGTTGGACCGATTTTTGATCAAGGTGATTATCGACTACCCGACGATGGAGGATGAGCTTCAAATCGTTACCAATGTGACTTCGGCAGCCGGAGGAAAAGGGCTCAATCCACGTTCTGTCGATCAGGTCTGCGACTCCGCGATCATCATCGAAGCCCAACGGCTCACGGCAACTGTCGATGTTGTTCCGGCTGTTGTTGACTACGCCCTGCGACTCACCCGCCATACCCGGGAAGCGCCCGGGATGAGTCTGGGTGCAGGAACCCGGGGTGCCATCAGTTTGGTGCAGCTTGCCAAAGCCTACGCCGTCATCGCGGGCCGAAACTACGTGACCCCGGACGATATTAAATCAGCGGCTCTTCCAGTCTTCCGTCACCGCGTGCAGGTTTCCCCGGAAGTTGCGATCAGCGGACAAAATGTTGATGATCTTTTGCGCAGCGCGATTGCCTCGATCGAGGCTCCACGAATCTAACTGATGCCTCTTCGCCCTACCAAATGGCTCATCGGCCTCCTGATGTTGTGGACCTTGCTCGGGGTCGCGGCTTCCTTGTGGAGTCCGGCCGAGGCCTGGTGGGAGCTCTTTGGATATGGATTGGCGGTTGTAGCAGTGTTTGATGCCATTCTCATCTTCCTGATCAAGCCTCCGAAAATTGAACGCACCCTCCCGGGGCGGATGGCGGTAGGCGTGGAATCCGAGGGCCGGTTGCGGGTCGTCAATTTGTCAAAACGTCACCTGCACTTCACGCTCTTCGACGGGGTGCCCGCGAGATCTGAATGCGAAGTCATGCCTTGGAGTGGTTGGGTCAAAGGTGGCGAGTATCTCGATCTAAACTACCCCATCACTCTAAATGAAAGGGGGGATGCTACTTTTGGCCAAACGGATTTGGCTCTCACTTCGTTGCTGGGATTGTGGGCGCGGCGGTATCGACTCGGAGAATCTTCCCAGGTCAAAGTGTATCCGAACTACCAACCGGTCCTTTCGTATGCCTTGCTGGCAATGGCCCACCGTCAGGAGCACTCCGGAATTGTGCGAAAGAACCGGGCCGGATTGAGTCGGGATTTCCACCAGCTACGGGACTATCAGATGGGCGATTCCCTTTCACAGATTGACTGGAAAGCGAGTTCGAAGCGGCAGACCATGATTAGCCGGGACTTTCAGGAGCAGCTTGATCAGTCGGTGATTCTCATGCTAGATTGCGGGCGCAGGATGCGGACTTTGGACGGGGAGTTGAGCCAGTTCGACCACTGCCTAAACTCGATGCTCCTCCTCTCATACATCGCCCTTCGTCAGGGAGATCAGGTAGGGGTTTTGAGTTTCGGCGGAACTGACCGATGGCTACCGCCGGTGAAAGGGGGGCATGCCATGACGACGATTTTGAATCACCTCTATGATTACGAAACGTCGCCCTTTCCGAGTGACTTTAGCGAAGCGGCTGAGCGGCTTTTGAGGCACCAACGTCGTCGCTCTATGGTGGTCGTGATGACCAATCTCCGGGGCGAGGATAGCGAGGAACTCCGGGAACCGCTGCGGAAGCTTCGCCAAAAGCACATTGTCGTTCTGGCGAGCCTTCGCGAATCCGGGATCGATGAAATGGTGGATCGCGAGGTCGTTTCCTTGGACGACGCGCTGGGATACCTCGCGGCCCAGGATTACGCAGCAGAAAGGGACCGGGCTCTGGCGACCTTGACTGCGGATGGAATCGTAACAATCGACGAGACGGTACAAAAATTTCCGGTAGCCCTGGCGAATCGATACCTCGATACCCGCCAGAACATCTAAACCGCTTGAATGAGAGGTTGCCTTTTGTCTCTCCGTCGCTTATCCAGCCGGCGCGATGAAACTTTCTTTCGTTCTTTTTGCACTTGTTGGTTTGGGCTTGAGCTCATGTGAGCGTCACACTTGGGAAACCGAGGGTGGTGGCAAGCCGAGCGACACCATCAATCTCTTCAAGCATGAAGATGGTCACGCCAAGGATGGCGAGCACGCCAAGGATGGCGAGCACGCCAAGGATGGTGAGCACGCCAAGGATGGTGAGCACGCCAAGGATGGCGAGCACGCCAAGGATGGTGAGCACGCCAAGGATGGTGAGCACGCCAAGGATGGTGAGCAGCCTGCCGAATAGAGATTCCTACTGTCCCCCGGCTAGGGTGGGGACTTGAAGTCGGAAGAAGCCTTTGGATGATTCGATTGGTAGATCCAACGAATGAAGTGTTTCCTCCTCTTCGGATCTTTCAGTGATTGAAACTAGATCCCAGCGATTGGATTCGAGGCTGGTCGAGTGCTCTAGCCATGAGGATTCATGGGCAAGAGAGGTCCAAGTGAGTTTGCCATCTGCAAGGGATAGCTTTGGGAGCGTTGGTTTGCAGACATTTCTGATGGCTCGAATGACTCCGGTGTCATTCGTTGTGATGATGAGATCTCCGTTGGTTGCGAGATGAACAGCCCGAGGCTCCGAGATGCGGTCGATCGAACCGATTCTGGAGAGTCCGTCTCCTGAAATCACATTGCCGTTGTCAGCGCCGTTCAGGAAAAGGTGGATCCTGCGTGCGAGGCCATCATTTTGTGGGCCGTTGTCGACCCACCAAATATCGCCCCCTTTTTGGGTGGCTAAGAAGAAGGAGCTATCAGGGAGGATGGCGATTCCCCGGACCCGATTGAGCGCGACTTGGGTGGCCTGGGAGCCGGTGGCAATGTTTCCCTCTTCCAAACCATTACCGGCGATGATTTCAGGAGCCGAACCTTCGATGATCCGGTAAACCCGGTGGTCTCCGACGCTGGTGACAAAGAGGGCTCCATCGGGTGCGATATCAAGGTTCCCAAGTCCCCGGCCTCCCATGGGGAGGGAAGCAATGGTAGTGATTTCATCCTCCTGCCACTTCTTCACAAGTTGGGTGGTTCCACTGAGATATTCGCCACAGAAGTAAACCGTCAGTCCGTCAGGTGTTGCAACAAGACCGCGACCGGCCCCAAAACCAGAGGGGTAGGAAAAGAGGGTCGAGCAGACCCCGTTGGAAGTCACATGTCTGACTTTTTGATTATCGGTATCGAGAATGAGGTAGCTTCCATCGAGAAAAACATGGAGTCCGTTGGGGAGTCTCAGTTGAACATCGGTGGCAAGTGCAGAGCTGTCGGAGCCGTTTCCTTCTACGTGGGTTCCGGCTACGGTCGTAATCGTCGAACCGTCAGCACTCACTCTGAGAATGCTGTGGGATTCTTTATCAACGATGTAAACCCGGCCAAAAACATCGGTTCCGCAAGAATGGGGATTCGAGAGCTCAACCTGGAGGGGATTGCTGTCCTCAAAGGCAGTCTGCCAGAAGTTGCCATCTTCTTGTTCACCTTTCCCCGCAATTGTCAGGAGGGTCGTATATCGCTCAGGGACACCGGCGGAGACAGCGTGAAGTGCGACGATCGTCGTCAAATACAACGCTGTGACTTTTCCGTTCATTCGGGAATTCTAACAGGTTTACTATATGCTTACGTGAAAAAATCACTTTTTTTTGGAAAATTTCCACCTAGACTTTAGGACGTTGAATCCTATTTCGTCAGAGGAGTCCGATCTCTCGATTGTTCTTAAGTCCTTCTTTTCCATCTCTTTGCGGGAAGTTGAAAGGGATCTTGGGCGGGTTGCTACTGATGCGTTGATTCTTCGGAGCCAGGAAAAAAAGTTCAGACGGAAACGTGCGAGCGCGGTTAAATCCGTTGATCTGGCTGCCTCTTATCACCGGAGATTTTTGTTGGGGTCGCTGATGATGGAAATCTCGATGTTGCCTGAGGAGCTTGTATTATTTTCAGTATCTTTACCGGCTTATGAAATTGCTGAAATGGCGTGTGGTATATCGTGCGATCAGGGAGCTCTCAAAGAGTTGGGTGGCATCGTTCTCAATTGTCAGGAGTCCGGGATGTTTGAGGGGTATGACAGCGCGGTTCTCAGGGGTGATGAGATTCTGGAAAGCGTTCATGACACCATGTTTTTAAATGCGCTTGAGCGCTATGGTCTCACGAAAGTGACCGAGCTTTATGAGAACGACCGTCCGAGCTTCGAGTTACAGGTCGAGGTTGGACGTAGGTTGGTGTCTCCGGATCTGGTGGATCTTGAAGAACACAAGAAAATCGAGGCCGACTTCCGGAAGAAGTTCGGCCCCGAGTTTTTACAGGATTTTATGCAGCGACTCGAGGGTCACGGGCTGACCTCGTTTTAGAGTCCGAAGGTGTCCTGGGCCGGAGTCTCTCGGCGAACGTGGCTGACCTCGCCATTTGCAGCAAGGTGAACCAGGGCGTGGAAGACGTCCTCGGGGTCACCGCTGATTTCGGTTGCGATGTCATCGGCCGTTTTTTCTTCTGCCGTGAGGTGTCCGCGGACCTCATTTAAGAGATCGAGGAATACCGTCGCGGCAGCCTTGCCAGCTTCAACACCAGGTTGGTGGTAGGCGTTGATGTTCACCATGGACGCGTAGAAGGTTACGGTGCGCTCGAAGAGAGCGATCAAATATCCGAGAGTCGTCGCTGTGACTTCTTCAATGGAAATGAGCACGGAGCGACGGCCATTTTCGTAAAGGGCCCGGCGGGTTCCGCGAAGGAAGCCCTGTAAGTAATCAGCAGAAGTATTGGTGCCATCGACGCTGATGGAACGTCCTTTCCGTCCTTTACGAACCTCAATGAAGGTCGCAAAGAAGTTATGGAGACCGTCACGCAACTGCTGGAGGTAGGCGTGTTGGTCGGTAGAGCCCTTGTTGCCATAAACGGCAAGCCCCTGGTTGACGGTGTTGCCATCCAAGTCTTCGGCTTTCCCGATCGACTCCATGATTAACTGCTGCAGATATTTGGAGAAGAGAACCAGGGAGTCCTTGTAGGGGAGGACGACCATGTCGCGATCGCCTTTTCCATGTCCTTCGTGATACCAGGAGAGGGCGAGCTGGAGGGCGGGGTTTTTCGCGATGTCTGAAGATCTGGTGAGATCGTCCATCACCCTGGCTCCGTCGAGCATGGCTTTGAAGTCGATTCCTTGCAGTGCCATGGGCACCAGGCCGACAGTGGAGAGAATGGAAGTGCGACCTCCTACCCAATCTTCCATGGGGAAGGTGGTGATGAAGCCTTCGGCTTTTGCAAATTGATCGAGCTTGGAACCGTCACCGGTAATGGCGATGGCGTATTTTGCGAATTCAAGTCCGAGGTCGTCGTAGGCATTTTTGGCCTCGATCATGCCGTTGCGGGTTTCAGGAGTGCCTCCGGATTTGGAAATGACCACGGAGAGAGTGCGATCGAGATTCGAACCAATGGTCGCGAGATCCTTATCCATTCCCGCCGGGTCGGTATTGTCGAAGAAGTAGGTTTTCATGCCCCCGACGGTGCCAAGGGCGTCATTGATGAGCTGGGGGCCGAGGGCCGAGCCGCCGATGCCGATGATGAGAATGTTCTTAAAGGTCTGTCCGTCAGGGTTTGTAATCTGTCCGGTGTGGATCTTCTTGGCAAAGTCCTTGAGGGCCGCGAGTGGCTCCGTGATTTGAGCTTTAATCTCGGCGGTGGGAGCGAGATCGGGATTGCGCAACCAATAGTGACCAACCATGCGGCCTTCATCGGGGTTGGCAATTTCACCGGCTTCAATCAAGGCGAGATCAGCGAGGGCCTTTTCGGCTTTGGGCTGCATGGAAGCGAGGAATTCATCGCTCACGTCCATGCGCGACAGGTCGATGCTGAATCCGATTTTGCGGAAGCGAATGAGGGAATTGGAGTATTTTTCGAAGGTCATAGATATTTGACGATAAGATTAATAGGAGAGGATGGAGTGAATGTTGGTGTTCGAGAGGTGCTTGCGACCCTCCAGTCCGGTGAGTTCGATTAAGAAGGCGACTGAGACGATGTCGGCGTCGAGGGCTTTCAGGAGCTTGATGGCAGCGGCGGCTGTGCCACCTGTGGCGAGGAGGTCGTCGACAAGAAGAACCTTTTCGCCGGGCTTGATGGCATCCGCGTGGATCTCGACCATGTCTTCGCCGTATTCGAGGGTGTAGGCCATCTTGTGAGTGGTCCAGGGGAGTTTGCCTTGCTTGCGGACGGGTACGAATCCCGCTCCGAGAATATGGGCGACGCCAGCGGCGAAGATGAATCCCCGGGCATCGATTCCGACTACCTTATCGATCTTCTGATCTCCGGCAGTGGCGGCGAGAAGCTCAAGGGAGGTCTTGAAGAGTTCTCCATCTCCGAGAATGGGTGTGATGTCCTTAAAAAGGATTCCGGGTTTGGGGAAGTTTGGAACGTCGCGGATAGCGGTATCGAGGTCAGCTGCGTTGGGCATGCGGGGATATTAAGTGGAAATCCGTCCGGGGAAAGCCCTTCCATTATTTTGATTTTGAACTGGCGATGAGGAAACCGGTTCTAGCAGTCTGTCGGACTTAGAACTGGGACCCTGGCCTTGCATCGTGAAAATGCCCCCATGGCAGCTCGCTTCGTCCACCTTGATCACGATATCCCACTTCTCTTGCTTCCCGATCTCCGGAACTGGATCAGCAAGGATGACATGGTTCATTTCATCATGGACGCGGTCGATACCCTCGATCTTACTTCCGCAAAAACCAACGAGCGCGGTCCCGGTTCGGCGCAGTATCCCCCGGCCACTATGCGGGCATTGCTCATTTATT
>CAWUTG010000058.1:0-42977 GCA_963925135.1 uncultured Verrucomicrobiales bacterium
CGAGGATCCAGCTGCTCGTCTCGGATCCTTACAAACAGGATCACCAAAAAAGTTAGAACTGGTCGGATACTTCGCTGCGGCATCCCAAGCTACGGAACGAGCAGTTCATCGCCTGTTTTCCACTCACAGAATTTCTGGCGAGTGGTTTACTCTCACAGAGCAGCAAGTGTCTGACATCTTGGAGCCCGCGTGGCGTCGAAGCCAACAAATCAACTAAGGGCGAATCGGGTAGGCTGTAGGTTCTAACTACCGCCCCCGCACCACTGGCTTTCGCAATCAAGATAGCAAGACCTCGCCAATGAAGCCAGTCATCCTCTACGAGGTGAATTTCCAACCATGGGACGCCTCATGGCTTCTCTCCGGGCCAGTGGGAGCAAATGGCTTTCTGCTCTTCCAATCAGCACGGGACGCCGTCAGTCATGCGCGGTGGTCCGCAAAAGCGAACGGGGGCACCATCACCGTCTTTGAGGAAAAGGGGAAGCTCTTCACGACAATCGAGATTTCCCAAATCTTTTCGGTGAAGATGGTTTTGTGCTCCCTTCGTGTGAAGCTCAACCTCCTGAGAATGAAGATTCATAGGAGGCAACAACTCCACGAAAACGCCCAAGGTTATTTTCCGCGACACTTCCCGCAATAGAAGCAGCAAACACCCGCATTTTGGGGCAATTTAGCGACATTTTGACCATCTCCGAAAACCAAAGGAAAACGCTGTAACCTTTAGAGTTACAGCGTTTTCTATGGGGAAATAGATGGTGCTCGACGCTGGATTTGAACCAGCGACCCCTACAATGTCAATGTAGTGCTCTACCCCTGAGCTAGCCGAGCGGCGGGCGGCAAGCTAGGAGCAGGGAAACGGTCTGGCAATACTTTTTTAAAAGGGAGGGGGAATTTTTCCGAATTAGGGCTTCTACTTGGTCTTATTACTCTGCGATCCGGGACGGGTCCGGCCTTCTTTGATGGCCGTTTTGAGGATTTCCTTCAGCCGGGTGGCGACTTCGGGGTGCTCCTTGATGACGTTGGTCTTTTCGGCTTCATCACTTGAGAGATCGAAGAGCTGGAAGGCGGGGACGTCATTACTGGTGAGGTTCTTTTTGACCTTGGTGTTGAAGGCCTTCTTTTTGTCGTGGTGGGTGAGCTTCCACTGGCCTGCACGCAGGCCGAAGTTTCCTTTGCCCCCGTTGTCTTGCTGGATGATGACGTCGCGGCCTTTGGCGCCTTCCTTGCCAACGAGTGCGCCGAGGACATCAAAGCTGTCGAGGCAGGCGTCCTTGGGGAGCAGGGTTCCGGTGAGGTTGGCGAAGCTTGCAGCCATGTCGATGGTGCAGACGATTTGTTCCGACGTGCCGGCGGGGATGTGACCCTTCCAATAGGTGATGAAGGGAGTGCGGGTGCCGCCTTCGTAAACGCTGTATTTGCCGCCTTTGTAGGGGCCCGCAGGCTCGTGGGAGCCGATCTTCTCGATGGCGTCATCCTTGTATCCGTCATCGAGAACGGGTCCATTGTCGGAGCAGAAAACGATGAGGGTGTTCTCGGTGAGTTTAAGACGATCGAGCGTCTTCATGATTTCACCGACGGTCCAATCAAGTTGTACGATGGAGTCTGCGCGGAATCCGTGGGGGGTGACACCTTGAAATCTTTCGTGGGGAATTCGGGGGACGTGGAGGTCGTGGGAAGCGTAGAAGAGGAAGAAGGGATTGTCTTTATTTTGCTCGATCCAGGCGACGGATTTCTCGACCCACTTGTCGGCGAGGTCTTCATCACGGAAGCGGGCTTTGTGGCCGCCGGTGTAGAAGCCAATGCGGGAGATCCCGTTATGGATGGTGGCGTTGTGGCCATGGGACCAGTCCATCTTAAGGGTGTCACGATGCGTGATGCCGGTGGGGTGATCGGGCGAGGGCTTTTTGTTGCCCACCCAGAGGGGGTCGGCGGGATCGAGGTTGAGAACGCGGTGTCCTTCGACATAGACTTGGGGGACGCGGTCGTTGGTGGTGGGAAGGAGGAAGTTGTAGTGGAAGCCGATTTCCTGCGGGCCGGGTTTGAGGTCGCCATTCCAATCGGGTCCTTTGTCTTTTTCGCCAAGGCCGAGGTGCCATTTTCCGATGACGGCGGTTTGGTAACCGGCCTTTTGCATGAGGTCGGGGAGGGTGAAGGTATCCTGGTCAATATTGAGGGGGCCGTTGGGTGGAGCAATCCCGGTGCCCGGGGTCCGGAAGGCGTAGGTTCCGGTGAGGAAGGAATAACGGGTGGGGGTGCAGGTGGAGGCGGAGCAGTAACCGCTGGTGAAGCGTTGGCCGCTTGCGGCGAGCTTATCGATGTTCGGTGTTTTGAAAGTGGTGGCTCCGTAACAGGAGAGATCTCCATAGCCCAAGTCATCGGCCATGATAACGATGATGTTCGGTTTTTCAGCGGAGAGAGCCTGGGTGGCGGCAGAGGCACACAGGGTGGTAATCAACGGGAGGATAGCGCGGACGTTCATGAAGCGAGAGTTTTAGAATCCAGCGGGTGCTTGTCGATGCGAGAGTTGCATAGGGGTTCTCTCCCGGGGACATAGAAAAGGGGCACCCCGCGTGGAGGTGTCCCTTGGAAATTGTCCGGAAGAACGAGTTCCTTACTTCTTTTTCTTAGCAGCTTTTTTAGGGGCTGCCTTTTTAGGGGCTGCCTTTTTAGGGGCTGCCTTTTTAGGAGCAGCCTTTTTAGGGGCTGCCTTTTTAGGAGCAGCCTTTTTAGGAGCAGCCTTTTTAGGAGCAGCCTTTTTAGGGGCTGCCTTTTTAGGAGCAGCCTTTTTAGGAGCAGCCTTTTTAGGAGCTGCCTTTTTAGGAGCAGCCTTTTTAGGGGCAGTCTTTTTAGGAGCTGCCTTTTTAGGAGCTGCCTTTTTAGGAGCTGCCTTTTTAGGAGCTGCCTTTTTAGGGGCAGCCTTTTTAGGGGCAGCCTTTTTAGGGGCAGCCTTTTTAGGGGCAGCTTTTTTGGCGACCTTTTTCTTGGCTGCTTTCTTCGCTACTTTTTTCTTAGCGGCCTCTTTAGGAGCTGCATTCTTGGCGGCCTTTTCAGGAGCAGCTTTCTTGGCAGCTGCCTTTTTGGCAACTTTCTTCTTAGCCGCTTTTTTAGCAGGCTTGGGTGCTGCCGTCTTGGCCGCTTTTTTGGCGGCCGGCTTCACGGTTTTCTTAGCGGCTTTTTTAACGGCCTTTTTTGTTTTGGTCTTCTTTTTTGCAGCCATGGCTTTGTGCAGTTTTAGTTCGCGAGTGATCGCGGTTTTCTCTTCGGGAGTCATGACTCCTACTGAGATCAGTGAAAGGATAGCCTGACCCAGGCTCCCACCGAAAGCATTTTGTACGAGATCTTTTAATCTCGGTTTGATGATGAGGTCACGGGTGACCTTTGCTTCGTAAATATGAGCGCGTCTATTCTTGTTCCGGACGGCGAGGTTTTTCTTCTCGAGGTTACGCATGACCGCGAGGGTGGTGGTGTAGCTTTTTCCGTCATGGCCGTGAAGGGACTCATGTACGAAAGAAACCGTACTTGGCCCCTCATTCCACAGGACGGCGAGGGCATGGAGCTCCTGGTGTGATGGTTCTTTGTAGTTAGACATGTTGTTCTAAGATTCTTTTCTTATAAAAAAAAGCTTAACTTTAGAAAAATTCAAGGTTAAATTTCCTTAACTAAATCACTCGGATCCCTTGTTGTTAGGGGGATTGTCTTCGAGGTTTTCGAGGCCGGGGAGGGGTATTTCAATTTTTGGTTGCCGAATGGCCGGGTTGAGTTTTTGGAGTTCGGTCCAAAGTACGGGATCTCCCGGATTTCCATTGAAGAGAACTTTTCCTTCTTTGGAGATGAGGGCGGCGACGGGAAAGTTTTGGATTCGAAAGAGTGAAACAAGAGAGCTTTTTTCACGATCGATGATCCAGTTTCCGGGAATACTGCCCTGGGTGCTGGTGAGAAAATCATCGGCATCTTTACGCGAATCTGAGGTGCCGGTGAGCAGGACGGAGACGGAAGGGATGCCGTTATCTGTTAGTGTTTTTGCGGTCAAAGAATAGGCGGGCATGCTTTCAATCGACTGTTGGATCCATGGAGTCCAGAAGTGAAGGAGGGTTGCCGGCGCTTCTTTGATGATGTTTTTAAGGGTGATCGTGGTTCCGGCCTGCTCCTGATTTTCGAATGCTTCGCCTAAATCGAGGGTGATTTTCTGCATCGCTTTCTTGAGTCGGGCTTCGGTGATCAGGGGTTCAAAGAGTCCGGCCTGGGCCGGGCTGAGCCAGAAGGCTTCGGTGATGTGTTTTTTGAAAAGTTCATCGTTGTTTTTTTGCAGGGCATCGAGGGCGAGGGTGTATTCCACGATGCTTTCGAAATCTTCTCTTACGGAGAAGATGGTGCTGTCATCGACCGAGAACTTCGGCAGCTGTTTTTGCAGGACGGGTGCATAGGCGGCGAGGGCGGCATGATCGGCTTCATCAACGAGGTAGAGGAAGCGGGCTTCGATGAGGGTTTGTTCAGGCAGTCCGCCTTTGCTTCCGGCGAGGTAGGCTGCGCTGAATGCTTTTTTATCGCGTGCTTCCATGAGTGCGTTGACGAGATCTTCGCGTTCAGAAGGTTGCGATTCCTGGGCGAAGATGCCGAGGATGAGGGAGGCGTAGAGAGGGGCGATGAGTTTCATGACGAAAAAAAGGGCGGGCTGGTGTGAACCAGCCCGCTTGTAAGAATTTGATGGTGGGTTGGGAAGTTGCTTTAGCGACCCGGGATGATGAGGGTGCGACCTTCGACAATGTTGGTGTCGGTGATGCCGTTGGCCTGTTGAAGGGCTTCAACACTCACGCTGTAGCGACGGGAGATGCCCCAGAGGGTGTCTCCTTTTTGAATCATGTGTTGGCCGCCGCTGGAAACCACTGCTGGAGGAGGGGTCGCGATTGGTGGATCGTAAACGGGAGGGGTGGCGGAGGCTGGCAGATTGATGGTGTCGACGGGTTGGTAAGGGGCTGCGTCGGGATTATAAACGTCGGCGGCCGGGATGCCATATTGGTCGGCGGGAGCGGCAGCCGGTGCGGCAGGCTGGTTGTTGAATCGCGAGCAAGAAGCGAGGAGGGCGACTGGAGCGAGCAATAAAAGTGTTGCTTTCATCGCACTAGAATACCGAATTATTTTAGAAACGCGAAATAAATTTTCAATCAACACGACGGGCTTGTGATCGGGGATGGGGGACTGTAGCTTCTGCGCACTTATGGAGCTCTGGAAAGCGATTGTTGTTGGTGTGGTGCAAGGTCTGGCCGAGTTTCTTCCCATTTCTTCTTCGGGTCATATTGTCCTGACGCAATATCTCCTGGGGATCCGGGAAGTGGGTGGGGATCATCAATCGGATCTTTCGTTTGAGATTATTTTGCACTTGGGGACCCTGGTGAGCGTTTTGATCTTTTTTCGGAAGAGCCTGTGGGCACTGACCGAGTCTCTTTATAAGAAGGAGATGGTGGAGGAGCGGAAGATGATTCTCTGGTTGGGGATCGCTACGGTGCCGGCGGTGATCGCAGCACTTCTCTTTAAGGATTTTTTCGATTCGGCCCCCGGGAAGCCGGTGTTGGTTTCAGGGCTCTTGATTGTGACGGGCCTGGTGTTGTTCGTTCCGCGATTGGTTAAGGGGCGGGTGGCGAAGGTCGGGCTTCGAAGTTCGTTGATCATGGGGGTGGGGCAGGCTTTTGCCATTCTTCCGGGGATTTCTCGCTCGGGATCAACGATCGCGGCGGGTCTTGTGAGCGGGGTTAAGGCTGAGAAGGCGGCGGAGTTTTCTTTTCTGATGTCGATCCCGGCGATTGCGGGAGGGTTCGTGCTCACGATGAAGGATCAGATCGAGACGACCGGCTCATTTTCGGGCGCGATGAGTTCGTGTTTCAATACGGCCTACCTTGCGGGAGCGGGCGCTGCTGCCGTGGTGGGCTTGCTGGCGATCTATCTGGTGATGGGCGCGGTGAAGCGTGGGAAGCTGGAATACTTCTCCTACTATTGTTTCGTGGCGGGAATCTCGGGGGTGATCTATTTCAGCCAGGCCGGTTAAGGTCTTCTATTTAAAGTAGCCCTGTTGCTTTTCGGAAATAGGCAGGCCCAGCTTCTCCATGGCGGCGAGCATGTCTTCCCAGAGGTTCCGTTTTTCGCCGAGTCCGTCTTCCTGTCTGAGAAGGTAGGATGGGTGATAAGTGACCCGGAGGGGGATACCTTGGAATTGATGCCAGGCTTCCCGCAGCTGTCCGACGGGGGCGGCCTTTTTGAGGAGTCCTTCGGCAGCGCTGGCTCCAAGGGCGATGATGACCTTGGGTTTGACGATATCGATCTCGGCTTGGATGAAGGGAAGGGAGCATGCCAGCTCTTCGGCGGAGGGTTTCCGATTGTTGGTTGTCTGATTTTTGGTCGCGGGCCGGAATTTGCACACGTTGGAAATATAGACCAGGTCACGGGAGAGGCCCATGGCCTTGAGGATTTGGTCGAGCTTTGCGCCTGCGGGACCTGCGAAGGGTTCGGTCTTAAGCTCCTCGTGATACCCGGGGGCTTCACCCACGAGCATGAGGTCGGCGCGGGGATTTCCGCAAGAGAAGACCATGATGTCACGCAGGGTGCCAAGGGCGCGGGCGGCGGGCCAGGTTTCGGCGGTGAGTTTGAGCGATGCGATTTGCTCATCCGGAGTGCTGCCGGTGGTTCTGAGTTCGTTCGAAGGCGGGGCGGGCGCGGTGGTCCGGGCCGGGGTGGGGGTGTCCGTGGGGGCTGGAGCGGGTTTCTTACGGGCCTTTTTGGTGCTCCCCCTGGTGTAGAGTTCCCGCAGAACAGCACGGGCTTCGTCATCAACAGGGACATGGGTCACTCCCTGTTTTTGCAACTGATGGAGATAGTCGAGGATTGTCGGGGCGGCCACGGGGGTAGAAGATCACACCGGTGATGGCATTGCCAGTCCGCTTGATTGAAAAAAGGGACGGGAAATGACCGAAAATTCAAAGAAACCTCTTGACCCAAGCCGAGATCTCCCTATTTCTCCCGCCCACCAAGTTTCTAGACCTATGTCAAAAGTATGCAGCATCCGCGGTTCCAAAGTTCGTGTTGGACGTAAAATCCACCGTTCCGGTTTGGCCAAGAAAAAGGGCGGCATCGGTCGTCACGTCACCAAGACTGTGAAGCGTAAAGTTTCACCTAATCTTCACACTAAGCGTATTTGGGTTCCTGAACTCGATAAGTTTGTCCGGGTGAAAGCCTCGGCCAAAGGGCTTAAGACCATTAATAAGAATGGTGCCTACGCGACGCTTAAGAAAGCCGGACTCATTTAAGTTCGTTTTCACGTTTTTGTTTTCAACGAAAGAGCAGGTTGTCATGACCTGCTCTTTTTTTGGGCATCAGTCTTCTCTGCCAGTTTCCAACGGCTTGCCATGGACACCCATGAGCGGTGTTCGGGATCTTTAATCCGCCGGGCGAGGCGGGGGGAGGGTGGGATCGTTTTGGAGGAAGAGGAGAAGGACGCGGGTGTCGAGAAGTTTCACACTCTCGAGTGAGCTTGGGGATCGAGCGGGGGACGGCTTTGCCCGGTCTATTCGCCCCGTCTTCTGGAGTCATCATTCAATTGAGCGTCGTCGCCTTCATCACCTTCATCTTCGGGGTTCGCTCGACGGTTCCCTGACATTTCGTTGCCCCAATGCTCTAGGAAGAAGCGTTTTTCGCTGGTGAAAAGTTGATCGGAAGTTCCGATGAGCGGCCTCAGGGTGGTCGACATTTGGAGGGTTACGAGGAGGAAGATGCCAATCCAGATTCGGACGGGGCCTTTCTCGGTGGTGCCGGAATGGGTGATCATTTTGAGAAGGAAACCCGTTCCAAAGCAGACCGAGATGGCCCAGGCGAGAATGATGAGAAAGCCGAAGAATTCCTCTGAACTCGTTGATTGAGAGAAGACCCAGAGGACCGGCGTGAAGCCGAGAAGCAGGGCTGCGGTGAGCGCGAGGGCTGCGGCCAGGCCGAGTGCGATCTCCGGTAAGCGGAGCGAGGTGCCGGTGAGAGCTGAGAAGATATAGAGGCTGGGAAGGCAGATCAGGGCGCTGAAGGCGATGCCAAGGATGGCCTTGAGAGGGGCGGCCCAAAGTTGATCACCAAAGGAAAAGCTTCCCAAGGTGACTCCGAAAATAATGATGCCGATGAGGGTGAGAACGATCAGCTTACCCGCCAGAGTTCCCAGTTGTTTTCCCTCGCGCACGCTGGCGATCATCACGCCGGGGCTTTTGAGGAGATTTTCAAAAACGGTCATCACCGGGGCATTGGGTGAAATGGGGTCCTCCTTCGGCATCGGAGGCGGAGTGGTCGGTCTTGGAGAGGTCATGGTTCTATTTATTGGGCTGGGTTTTCAGGGGGTTTGCGGGAAAGGAGTTTGATCACGGGAAGGTGCATCCAAAGGAGGGCGGCTCCGGTGAAAAAGAGAGCGGGGATCCCGAAGCCGCCGCTGGCTTTGTCGATGGAGCTCCAGACCACTTCATAGAAGGTGCCATTGAAGGGATCATCCCTGAGAAAGGCCACTTTCATTGTGGGGGTGCCGAAGAAGGGGCGGAGGATCCACGAAAGCTGGGCTCCCACGAAGGCATTTCCGAGGAGCCAGGAGAATAAGGTGGTGGCGGCGATTTGTCTCGTGGGCGTGGTGGCGATGAGAAGTTTGGCGAGGTGGAGATTGGCGATCACCCCTGCAAAGGCGATGAGCAGGGTGTGGGTCACGAGAAAGTTTGTGTGGGCGGAGCCCGCATTGGGGGCGTCGGCTGCGGGCGCATTTAAGGCCATGAAAAAGGTGACGGGTGCTATCGCTCCGAGGACCATTGCGGCAATTGAAAAGCTGACGAGCTGGGCCATCAAAGATTGGCGAAAGCCCAGTCCGCTGCCGAGAAGGAGGCCGAGCATGCCATTGAGCAAGCCATTGCAAATGAGGGTAATGAAGATCAATCCGGGCATTTTGATCGCGACATAAACACCCATGAGCGGAGCCCGCCAGAGTCCGGTCGTGAGCCCGTAGATCCCGAAGCCGGTGATGATGGTGAAGATGCAAAGCCGGAGTTTCGAGGCGTCCGGATGGTCGATCCAGGCCCTTAGGTCTTCAGGGGCTCCACGAAGGAGCGATGACAGTTCACGAAGCACTAGAAGCGTGGGCTGAGCGGGGGAAGGGGTAAGGTCGGATAGTCACTCTCAGTGGGATAGCTCCTAATCACCTGTGGCTTTGTCTGCGATAAGGGAGTTTCAGCTGACGAAGTGAGCAGAAGCACTGTGAAAAGCCAGTTGATGAGCTTGAACATGGCGGGATCCTCTCTCCCGATTGTGAAGGGATGATGATGCCATTGTGAAAATTACGGGAAAGGATGGATTGGCATCAGTGATCTCGACAAATGATAGAAACAAAATTTCTCTTTAATTGCGTTCAGTTTAGGGATCATTGGTGAATCATTGCTTCCTGACGCACCACACCTATTTCATGAGCGTAACGAATTCCGCCCCGGATCTCCTCCCTGATTCCACGGCCTGATGGCTGCAGGCCATTCGAGATCGAACCGGGGAAATCGTGGTGGGGCAGGATGTCGTTGTCGAACGCTCGCTCATCGCCCTGCTGACCTCGGGGCACCTCTTGTTAGAAGGAATGCCGGGTCTCGCAAAAACCCTTCTCGTTAACACGGTGGCGAAGGTCTCGTTCCTCCGCTGGCGACTTTAGTGGAGCAGTTCCTTCAATGTGACCACTCGCGTTAACGAGTGGAAATGGAAAAGTGCCAGGCTCCGCCAAGGTCTGTCGTTTTAAAGGAGGAGGTGAAGAGTGGTTCCCAATCGGCTTTGTTGGGGCCTTGGGTATGGGCGTAGAAATCCATCGAGAGTTGGCGTAAGTTATGAAGGAGGATTGAGCTCTGATAAAGATATAAGAGCCAAGGTTCCTAAGTATTTTTTTAATGAGCTGATTTTGAGTGAGATAGGTGGGAAGGGCGCTGAACGTCGAACACCGATTTTTGAATGGTGAATACTTGGTTTTCGGGAGTTTGGTGGGAGGCCAAAAGCGAAGCTGGCGGCTACCGTCGCTTTTGTGGGGGCTCTTTTTTGAGGTGGATGTGGAGGGTGAGGGGGGGATTTTTTTCGCGGTTGAGCCAGGCGACTTGGGCAATGAGGGGGGCGCCTTGTTGGAGGCGGCGGGAGACGACGTGGTTACTTGGCCCGGGGGAGGGAGCCGAGGTGGCTGCTTCCGAGCAGGGACGCGGGCGGGGTATTTATCGTGCGGGTTGGCGGGCTCGGCGATGAGGGTGAGCTCGGTGCCGAGGTCGAGTTGCAGGAGGGCTCCGTCGTGCAGTTGATAGTCTTGCGGTCCGGCGAGGCTGGAGGTTTGAAGACGGTAGGAGTTATCGGGGATAGTGATGGGTGGCGGGACTTCCTGGATGGGGGAGAGATCGATCATGGGATTGAGAGGAGCTTGGTTGTGGGGAAGGGTCCGCAGATTTCGATGATTAAGACGAATTGGTTGGGGGGGCAAAAGCGAAGCTGTTCGGCTACGGTTTTGAGGGCTGAAGGCTGGCCCTTGGTTGGGGGTGGGGAGGAAGAGACCTGGAGATCTCTTCTACTTTTGCACTGGGTGCCCACTGGTCGGATGAGGTGAAGAGTTCCGGGATCGTGGGATCGGGGACACCTCGACGACTAGTGGGCTGGCCAAGCAAAACTTTTTTTTAGGGAACTATTTGAGGATGGTTTCGAAATGAAGTTGGGTGTGGTGAGCGGCTTTTTGGCGGTTGCGGTAGTGGATGCGGGAACGCCGGATGGAGAGTTCGTGGTTGCGCTTCAGGCAGAGGAGGAGAGTGGTGAGGATTTTCATGACGGAAGGGGTTGGGGGAGAATGGTTAAGATGTCTTGATTAATTTGAGATTCGGGATAGGTTTAGAAAAACGACTGGTGACAGATTGACGATGAGTTCATCTGAAGGCAAGGCGTTTTTTTAATACGAGTCAAAAAAAACGATGGGTAATCAAACGAGTGATGAGAATTGGGCTTCGCGCGAGCGGCTATCGGGGATCGAGCGCTGGCTATGGTGGCGGGGCTTTGTGGGTCGCCGGGATTTGATGGAGACCTACGGCTTATCGGCGGCGCAGGCATCGAGCGATTTACAGAAGTATCTGGAGCTGAATCCGGGGAGTATGGATTATCACATGAGCCGGAAGCGTTATGAGGCTTCGGCCGGGATGCGGTGTGTGATGGGGCGGCCGGATTTTACGGCGGCGGTGCGGGTGTTTTTAGGCGGGGGCGTGGTGGAGTCGGCGGGGGGAGAATCGGGTGATTTGGTGGAGGTGGTCGGCTTGCCGGTGCGGAAGGTGAAACCGGAGGTGGAGCGGGGGATGATGAATGCTCTCGTGAATGGCTGGCGGGTGAAATTGAAGTATTCGGCGGTGAGTTCACAGTCGGAGTTCGCGGGGAAGGCGACGTGGGTGCATCCGCAACGGTTGGTATGGGACGGGGGACGGTGGCACTGTCGACTCTGGTGTGAGTCGCGTGCAGGGTTCCGGGATTTTGTGCTGGGGCGGGTGGTTGCGATCGGGAAGCCGGAGGAGTCGGAGGAGGTGGTGCCCCGGGATGCGGAGTGGGAGGCTTGGACGATTTTGGTGGTGAAGCCAAATCCGGAGCTGGGAGAGGATGCGCGTAAGGCCTTGATCCTGGATTACGGGATGGGGAAGGCCGGGCAGTTGAAGGTGAAGGTCAGGAAGGCGATGGAGCGTTATTTGCGGGAACGCTTGGGGGATTATGGGAGTGATCCGGCGCGGCAGTTGGTGGTGGAGGACGTTGGCTAGGGTTCAGGTTTCAGGCTTGGTTGGGGGGATTTGAGAGTTGAGAGTTGAAGCCGAACCGTGAGAGTTTTTTTGCTGGGTTGGGGGCGGGGATGACGAGACCGGGAGATCTCTTCTACGGTCTTTTTTGCTATTGGAGGGGAAAGGTGAGGGTGAGTTTTTTGTCGTTACGGAGGATGGTGGCTTTGAGGGCGGTGGGTTTGGGGTGTTTTTGGAGAAGGAGGGCAAAGAGTTTGGACTCGGTGAGGCGGGTGTCGAGGTGGTCGATCTGGAGGAGGATGTCGCCTTTTCGGAAGCCATTGCGCTTGGCGGCGGCGTGGTCGCCATACTGGCCGACGTGTTCGGCGAGGAGGGCGAGTTGATCAGTGGTGAGGTTTTTTTCGTGGCGTTCCTGGTCGGTGAGGTCGCGGAGTTTCATGCCGCCACCAATCCAGGCACGCATGGGCCAGGTGCCGACTCGGCGGGAGATGTCGGTGCCGAGTCGCCAGTCTTTGGGGAGGTTGAGGTTGATGGGGGAGGTTTTGTTGGCCCGTTTGATGAGGAGGTTGAGGGTGGTGTTTTTGAGGTTGTGGAGGGCCCAGGAGAAGTCGGCGGGGGAAATGACGGGAGCTCCGTTGGCGGTGAGGATTTCATCACGGGCGCGGAGGCCGGCTTTGGCGGCGAGGGAGTCGGGCTGGACGGAGGTGATGGTGGCGCGGTGGTTGTGGGAGAGTTCGAAGCCGATGGTGGCGGGTGCGGGGGTGGGGTGGCTGAGGAGGAGGGGGACGGGTTCTTTTTTGTCGTGGAAGGCGGCTTTAAGTCCGTCGCCGATTTGATGACAGTGGACGCAGGATTGGACGACTTTGCCTTGCCAGTCGAGGTCGGGTGCGAAGCTTTTGGGGTTGTTGGCGATGTGGGGAATTTGGAGGGGTGTTTTGTAGGGGAGCGGGAGAGGTTGTTTGTTGGCGAGGGTGGCTTTGTTGGCGGGGTAGTTTTTGTGGAGGTCGAGGGAGGCCTGGAGGGTGGCGGTGAGTCCGTCGGTGGATTTGTCTTCGGGATTTTTTTGATGATGCCAGGAGCCGAATCGTCCGTAGGTGGTGCCGTCGGCATTGAGGATGAGGGCGGAGAGGGAGAGGTCGTAGTCGAACTGGAAGCGGGTGAGGTCGAGGGAGTTGACGTTGATGAGGCGAAGGCAGACGAATTGATCGAGGAGTGGGGCGAGGTGGGGTTCGTCGTTGAGGGCGGCATCGAGGCCGGAGCAGCCGAGGCAGGGGACGCAACGGAGGACGGCAAGGACGGGTTTGCCGGAGGCTTTGGCGGCGGCGAAGGCTTTGTCGGTGTCGTTGTAAATCCAGCGGTCCTGGGTGGTCATTTTTTCGCGGTCAGAAAGGATGGAGCCTTCGCGGTCTTTGACGGTTTGACTGAAAAGGGGGGTGATGAGGGTGAGGAGGAGAAGGGTTTTCATGGGGAGGAGTTTGCTAGGGTTCAGGTTTCAGGGTTCAGGCTTGGTTGAGGGGATGGGGTCCGCAGATTACGCTGATGATCGCAGATTGGTTGGGGGCGGGGATGACGAGACCGGGAGATCTCTTCTACGGGCGGAGGGTGACTTTGAGGCGGTAGTAGCGCTGGGGGGCGCCGGGCGGGGTCTGGTAGCTTTGTTGAGTGAAGCCGTTGATTGGGGCGGTTTCAGAGACTGGCGCGGGGAGGTCGGTCCAGGTTGCGAGGTCGATGGAGGTTTGGATGGTTTGGATCAGGTCGTCGGCGGCAAGGTTGCGAGAGACGAGGACGGTGTCGAGCGAGGGAGTGAGGGTTTGGCCCTGGAGTGCGTAGGCGATAAGCGCGGCGGTGTCGCCGCCAGGGAAGGTGGAGTCGTCGGTGGTGCCGGGGTTTCCGCCGGGGGTGGTGGAGGCCCGCCAGCTGGCGGGGAGGTTGGGACCGAGTTGGGAGGCGGGACTGATGCGGACGAGGCTGAAGCCCTCGCCATCGGTGGCTTCGGGCCAGGGGTGGGTGTCGGAGTAGGTGAAGCTTTCGATGACGGCTCCGGTGGCGTCGTTGAGGGTGATGGTCTCGCCTGAGTTATCGAGGTTGCCAGTGTAGTCGGCGGTGGTGAGGACGAATTGAGCGCCGGGGGCGAGGACGGTGCCGAGGGGGAGGGTGAAGGTGAGGCCGGCGGTGAAGGTGAGGTTGCTGAGGTTGATTTCGACCGCGGAGATGTTGGTGAATTCGATGAATTCGTTGCTCTCGAGGGTTCCGGGTTCGTTGTAGTAGAGTTCGGAGATGACGAGGTTGGAGGCGTTGGCGGGAATGCCGGGGAGGATGTCGACTGATTGGAGGGCGGACCATTCGCCGCCTTCGAGGACGCGGGAGTTATAGGTGGCGCTGGTGGCGGGGGTGAGGGGGGAGGTGTAGGTCTGTGCGCCGGGATCGCGCGGGTCGGAGCCGTCGGTGGTGTAGTAGATGGTGCCGCCGGGGTTGGGGTTGGTCATGGTGAGGGTGGCGGAGTTTTGGGTGTAGAGGGGGGCGTCGACGGAGGGGTAGAGGTTGCGGGCGCGGAGTTGGTTGAGGAAGACGGCGGGGCGTTGCTGGAGGTAGGTGCCGGTGAGCCATTGTTGGACGGGAAGGTAGTGGTCGTCGCGGGTATAGAGGTCGTATTGGGAGGAGGTCCATTGGCTGCCGGTTTCGACGTCGCGGCGGAAGTCTCCCCAGCGGGCGGATTCGGCGACGATGGCGAGGTCCATGTCATCGGAACGGCGCCGCCAAATGGCTTCGGCTCCGACGGGCGAGAAGGGGCCATCGTTAAAGAGGGCGGCGTGTGCGGTGTCGGCAAAGGCGAGGCGGTATTCGGCGTTGAGAGCGAGATCCTGGTGGATACCGGTGGGGCGGTTGGTGCCATTCTTAACGGTGACGTTGGCGTTGAGGGAATCGGTTAGGGGGGCGGGATTTGGAAAGACTCCTCCGGCGTAAGGGGAGATGGCGAACTCGGTATCCCAGGTGAAAAAGCGGAAGGGTTCGCCAGTGGGGCCGGTGCCGGCGGCGCGCCAGTTGTGACCGTCCCAGTCGTTGTTGCCCACGAAGAAATTGACGAGCATGTAGTCGATGAAGGAGGGGATATCGAGGTGGGATTTCATCGTTTCGTAGACGGCGGGGTCGGCGATGTTTCCTTCGGCGATATCGGTCATGGCGTTGTAGGCGTTGAGGGTGCCGGATTGGGCAAGGCTGGAGTTGATGGCGTCGTAGTCACTATCCTGTCCGCCGAAGTAGGACTCCATGAAGTCCTGGTCGGGGCGTTCGTGGATGTGGTAGATGCCCCAGTAGATGCCGTTGATGTAGAGGTGAATCCAGCGACCGTGGGAGCCGGGGTTTTGGAGGGCGAGGTAGAGGTCGTTTGAGAATTGGTCACGATTGTATTGGGCTCCATCAGCCTGATACCAATGGCGGTGGGTCCAGCCGAAATTGTAGCCCGAGCGAAGTTGGAGGGTATCGAATTGATCGACGGCGGTGCGGCCGTCGGGAGCGTTGCGAAAGAGGGGATAGCGGAGTTTTCCGGAGCCGTAGTCGTTGCGGAAACGGAGGCTCATGGAGTGCTTGGGGGTGTCGGGGCTGCGGCTGCTGCCTCCCTGGATGCGGAGTCCGGCGTTGATTTGAAATCCGGCTTCGCTGCCGTTGTGGGCGATGAGTTCGGCGGAGATGGCGCGTTCCCAGCTGGGGCCGTCGCTTTGAGGGTTTTGGTAGATGCCCTGGGGACCGTAGAAGTCATCGGGGTCCATCGTGAGGGAGAGGGAGGGGAATTTTTGGAGGGCGGGGATGATGTCGGCGGAGTAGGCGGGATCGTTGACAATGTCGGGGTCCATTTCGTAATCGGCGATTTTTCCGGCCCAGGTGGTGGTGGTGTTGGGCGGGTTGTTGGGTTGAATGATGACGTCGTTCAGGAAGAGGTAGCTCTGGGTATCGACGTCGGTGGGGAGGAAGTTGTCCTTGAAAGCGGCGGCGCGGAGGACGGTGGTGGTGGCGATGTTGAGGGGGGCGGTGTAGAGGGTTCCGTTGGCGGGAGACGGCTCGGTGCCGTCGGTGGTGAAGTAAATTTGTGCGTCGGGCGTGGCGGTGGCGATGGTGAGGCTGAAGGGGGTGGTGTAGTGGCCGCGGTCGATGTCGAAAGTGGTGTCATTGACGAAGCCGAGTTGGGCGGTGCCGGTATTTTCGGCGCGGGGCGTGGGCGGAGTGAGGAAGCCGGTGGAGGAGTAGCTGACGTCGTCTTTTTGAGCCGGGTAGGAGGGGGCGAATTCCTGAATGATGGTGGTGCCGTTGGGGGCGACGAGGGCGAGGTATTCGCCACCGGCGCTGAGGGAAAAATTGGGGTGAAGATTACCGGCGGTGTCGGGGATATTATTCCCGGAGGCGAAGACGACGAAGTATTCATCGCCCGCGAGGGTGGTGCTGGCGGGGAAGGGCCACTTTTGCAGGTTGGTGGCGTCATCGGTGAGGAAGTAGCCGCTGAGGTCGAAGGGGGTGAGATTGCGGTTGTGGATTTCGATCCAATCGGGGGTGTTGCCGTCGCCGTCTGCAAAGGTCGAATTGCTGGCGACGAATTCACTGATGCGGGGGGCGAGGTCCAGTCCGTCGACGGTGATCTGGAGGGTGGACGAAGTGGAGCCCTCGGCGTTGGTGGCGGTAAGGGTATAAACTTCGGTCAAGGAGGCGGTGAAGGACGTGGAGCCGCTGGGGTTGGTGACGGAGCCGAAGCCGGGGGTGATTTCGACGGAGTCGGCGTCGGTCACGTTCCAGTTGAAGGTGACGGTGTCGCCGGAGTTAAAATCGGTGCCGTTGGCGGTGAAGGAGTTGATGGTGGGGAGGGGTGCGGGGGGATCGAAAGCGAGGGCGCCGTTGTTGTAGATGAAGGCGAGGTCGCTGTCGGAAAGGACGCCGAAGGCATCGCCGGTTTGGAAGATGGCGATGTCATCGATGGAGCCGCCGAAATCGTTGGAGCTGGCGGCATTGGAATCATCGGCGGCGATGAAGACGCCGGTGTTGTGGGGGATAGCGTTGGTGCCGAGGGAGGAATTGGCGGTGGTGGCGGCAGAGATATTCCAGTCAGTGATCGGGCCGCCGGTGTCCTGGAGGACGGTCATTTTGCAGGTGCCATCGAGCGAGTCGTAGCGGAGTGCGAAGAAATACCAATTGCCGGTGGAGAGGGTGAGGGGATTGACGACGGTGGTGTTGGTGGAGCCATTGCCATCGCGAAGGAGGGCTCGAACCTGGTTGCCGGGGGAGGATCCGAGGTCGATGCGGATGCCGCTGCCATCGTTGCCGGTGCCGGCGAGGGTTTCGTAGAGGCGATCGAAGGCATCGAGGGTGGTGGGCCGGAACCACCAGGTGATGGTGAATTGGTCGGTGGGTTGGACTTCGGTGGCGGGATCAATTTTGAATCCGGAGCGGAGGGGGAAGTCGTAACCGGTGTTGAGGGGGGAGGTGAATCCCTTGGTCGGGGCCGCTGTTCCGATGAGGGTGCCGGGGTTTTTGTTGAGGGAGTCGTCGACAGTGGTGCCGGGGTCGGTTTCGTCGAGGGCGTAATGGGCGACGAGGTCGGCTTGAATCGGGAGTAACAAGCTGAATAAGAAAAGGGCCGGGAAGAGTGCTTTTGTCATCGGGAAAGGAGAGGAGAGGGTAAGTTACGCTTTCGATTACCGGCCGACAAGGTGGAGCTTTTGAAATCAGGGGAGGAACTTGCAGGGGATGCTGAAGTTCAAGGCAGGGTAGCGCCCGAGGGAGAGAGAGATGATGGAGGTCTTTTTGACGATCATGCTGCCGGAATGGGCTCCGAGGACGTGCTCGATGAGGGAGGAGAAATCCGGTTCATGTCCGACGATGGCGACGGAGCGGAGGTCCTTGTAGGCGGAGAGTTCCTGGAGGGCGGTTTCGGGTCGCATTCCGCAGGCGAGCCAGGATTCGATGATCGGCTTGGGGCAACCTTCTTCGGCGAGAATTTCGGCGGTTTCCTTGGCGCGGAGGACGGGGCTGGCGAGGACGAGGTCGGGGATGAGATCCTGTTTTTTTAGGAAACGACCGACTTGATGGGCCTGGCGTTGACCTTTTGAGATGAGGGAGCGGACGAAGTCGCCGCCGGGGAGGCCGTGGGCATCGGCGGTGGCGTGACGGATTAGTAAAATGGTCATTTTGAATGGTGAGTTGTGAGGGTGGAGTGGTGAATTGCTCTGGCTCTGCTCACTGGGACCTTCGATCTTACATCGTCATGCCACCATCGACAGCGAGGACCTGTCCGGTGATGTATCGGGCAGCGGGGCTGGCGAGGAAGAGGACGGCGTTTGCGATGTCCTCGACCTGACCGAAGTCGGCGAGGGGGACTTTGGCGATGATGCCGGCCTTGAGGTCGTCGGAGAGTTCATCGGTCATGTCGGTGGTGATGAATCCGGGGGCGATGGCGTTGCAGGTGACCTTGCGTCCGGCGAGTTCGCGGGCGATGGATTTAGTGAGGCCAATGAGGCCGGCTTTGGAAGCGGCGTAGTTGGCTTGTCCGGCGTTGCCGATGAGGCCGATGACGGATGAGATGTTGATAATGCGTGGGTCGGTTCCCTTCATGAGGGGCCGTTGCAGGGCTTTGACGAGGTTGAAAGCGCCTTTCAGGTTGGTGTCGAGAACGGTGTCCCAGTCCTCGGACTTCATGCGCATGATGAGGCCGTCGCGGGTGACCCCGGCGTTGTTGACGAGGATGTCGATGCCACCGAGGTCTTCGATGATTTGTTTGCCCGCTTCCTGGACGGCCTCGTAGTCGGCGACGTCGAGGCCGTAGTAGCGGGCGGAGTCGGGGAATTCAGCATTGATGGCCTTGGCCGCAGAGCCACAGGAAGTGGGGTTGCGGCTGATGATGGCGACCTTGGCACCCTCACGGGCGAAGGCGTGGGCAATGGCGAAACCGATGCCGCGACCGGCTCCAGTGATGACGACTCGTTTGTCTGCGAAGGTGGACATGTGGGAAATGGTGACGGGTTATTTTGAATTGGGGAAGTGGGAAGTGGCAGACATTGCAGGTGATCTCTTATTGAGGGGAATTGTGGAGGGCGCTAGGATTCCGGTGTGATAACTTGTCCCTATTGCCAGGCTGCCTTGCGGGAGGATGATCCCGCGTGTCCTCAATGCGGGATGGATGCCAATCAGTTGGCAGGAATGATGGGGCCCATGCCGATCATTCCGGGTGGGGCGTCGCAGGATGATCGTCATTTTGAGCGAACCTTCGCGAAAGCAGGCGGGGATGATCGTGGGGTATGGCGTGGAGTCGCTTCTTCCGCAGTCGGCCCTTGCTGATCTTGTGGCCGGGGCACGTCGGGAGCTGGAGGAAGGCGATTACGTCCGGGCTTTTGAAAAGATGGTGGGAGATTTCACGGTCTTGCTTAAAGAGGTGAGTCAGGGCTTACCTAGGATTGTGGGCTTGCCGGAAGCGCTCGTTGAAGAGGCCGACGAGAGTTTTTAGAGTGCCTTTTGGAGGGCGTTGATTTGATCCCGGGAGTGGGCTGCGCTGAGGGTAATCCGAAGTCTGGCGGTGCCGCGCGGGACGGTGGGGTAGCGGATGGCAGGAACGAGGAATCCTTTTTCAAGGAGGCTCAGGGAGGCTGCAAGGGCTGTTTCGTTTTCGCCTAAAATTACGGGGACGATGGGAGTTTGAGATTCGAAGGTTGAGATGTTCTTCTTGAGGTTTTCTCTGAGGGTTTGTCCTTCGGGTGACTCTAACAGATGGAGTCCGGCAAGGGATGCGGCAGCCTGGGCGGGTGCGGGGGCGGTAGAGTAGATGAAGGAACGGGCCTTGTTAATGAGGAGATCAATCCATTCGCGGGAGGAGGCGAGGTAGCCCCCGGCGGAACCGAGAGCCTTGCCGAGAGTACCCATTTGGAAATCGACGCGGGGTTGAAGGGAGAGTTCTTCGGCGAGTCCTTGCCCGGTGTGGCCGAGGACTCCGACGGCGTGTGCTTCGTCGAGAAAGAGAAGGGCTCCGTGCTTTTCTTTCAGGGCGACGATGTCGGCGAGGGGGCAGAGATCACCATCCATGGAGAAGACGGACTCGGTGATGATCAAAGTACGACCTTTACTGGAGTTAAGAAGTTTTTCGAGTCTGTTGAGGTCGTTGTGGGGGAAGACACGGAGGGTGGCGCCGGAGAGTTTTGCCGCATCAATGAGGCAGGCGTGGGCAAGTTTATCGAGAATGATGGTGTCGTCCTTGGCCACGAGGGCAGGGATGGTGCCCATGGCGGTGGCGTAGCCATTGGCGAAGGTGAGGGCGGCTTCGGCCTTTTTGCCGCGGGCGATTTTTTCTTCGAGCCGATGGTAGAGATCGAGTGATCCGCAGACGAGTCGGGAGGCGGTGGCGCCGGTGCCGTAGTCGGTGAGTGCGCGGGTGGCCGCTTCGATGAGGGCCGGGTGTTGGGAGAGGCCAAGGTAGTCGTTGGAGGAGAAGTTGACGAGCTCGCGACCGGCGATGGTGATGAAGGGCGGGTGCGGGGAGGAGACTTCGCGGAGTGCGCGGAGGAGGCCCTTTTCGGAGAGGTGGCGGAGTTCTTCGGAGGGGGTGGTCATGGCCGGGGAGTTGGTCCGCAGATTTCGCAGATTAACGCTGATGGTTAAGGGCGGGGAGTTTTGGTGGGCGGGAGCTTTGAACTTGCTTGAGGGGCATTCCGAAAGGTGGACCTTTCGGCTACCTTCATGCAGATCACTCGAGGGCCCAGCGGAGCATTTTTTCGGAGTCGTTCCAAATCTCGGCGGAGTTGGAGCCGAGGGCGACGGCGATGACGCCTTTGCCATTGAGGACGCCGGAGGAGACGAGGCAACGACCGGAGGCGTTGGTCGTGCCGGTTTTCATGCCGGTGCAGTAGGAAAGACGGGAGAGGATTTTGTTGGTGTTGGTGATGGCTCGGGTCCGTCCGTCCGGGTAGGTGAAGGTGTATGCCCGGGTTTTCATGCACTGGCGAAGGTAGGAGTTTTGGTGGACTTCCCTGGCGAGGATGGCGATGTCGAGGGCGGTGGAATATTGACCGGGTTCAGTGAGTCCGTGGGGGTTGAGGAAGTTGGACTGGGTCATGCCGAGGGACCGCGCGGTGCGGTTCATTTGGGCGGCGAAGGCTTCTTTGGAGCCGGAGATGTCCCGGGCAAGGGCGAGAGCGATGTCGTTTCCGCTTTTGACGAGGAGGGCTTTAACGAGGGATTCACGGGTGTAGGTTTCTCCGGCTTTGATGTAGATCTTGGAGGGTTCGACGAGGGTGTCGGACCGTTCGACGGTGACGGGGTCGCTGAGAGAACCGCTCCGGGTGGCGATGAGGGCGGTGAGGAGTTTTTGAGTGCTGGCGACGGCCCTGGGGGCGCGGGCATTCTTTTGAAAGAGGATGCGGCCGGTGACCATGTCGATGACGATGGCGCTTTCGGCACGGACGACCGGGTTTCCGACGGAGGGGAGGTTTGGTTGGACGTTCTGCGGCTTAATGAGGACCGGCGCGGACTGGATGGCTTGGGGACCAGATGCCTGGGCAGGCGGTTGCTGGGCACTGCATGCGATAAGGGTAAGGGAAATGATCCCTGCGAGAAATTCCCGAAACTTCATATGCGGGGGAGTGTGCCGAAGTTCGGGGCCGGCGCAAGCGAAAGGAGCGATACTAGACGGGGGGGGGAGCTTGTTTTTCCCAGTGACGAATCTGGGAGAGGAGGCGTTTTTCCCGACTCTTTTCCCGGGGGGAGTTTCCGTATTGGACGGAGTAGTGGTAGGCGAGCAAGTCTCCGGTGAATGAAGGATCGGAGATGCCTTCAAGGTGGGCCCGCAGGGTCCGTCCGGGTGGCATGGGGAGGCCGTGGGCTTTGCAGGCACGACGGAAGGCGGCGAGATAGTTGGGAGGATCCGGTAGGATGCTGGTGGCGGGGGAGTGATCGCCGGGAGCGTCGGCAGGGCGTCGGATCAGGAGCGCAAGAATGAGGGCGAGAAGTGAGCCTGCCGCGATCCAAGTGGCGGTTTTCAGGAGTGGGGTGAGCGGGGTGGCGGAGTCTTCTTCGTCGTTGTCCGAGTAGTTGGGAAGGGGGGGAGGTTCGTCGGCGTCGGCAATGGTGGCGGTTCCTTCGGTGCGATCAACGGGGGTTGTTTCGAAGATGACCCAACCATAGTTACGAAGGTAGATTTCGGCCCAGGCGTGGGCTTCCCGAGCGCGGAAGACGAAGAGATTGGGGCCCGCAAAGTAGCGTCCCCCCGACCAGCCGTAGGCCATGCGGGCAGGGTAGCCGAGGGCGCGGGCGAGCATGACGGTGGCGGAGGCGAAGTGGGTGCAGTAGCCGATGTTGGTTTCGAAGAGGAAGGAGTCGAGCGGGTCGGCCTCATCGGGCATGTCGACCTTGAGGGAATATTGGCAGGTCGCGTTGAGGGTTTTCCGCAGATTGATGAGTGCGGTGAGAGTGGGCGGGCCAAAGGATTCGGCGAGGGTTTCGATTTTTGCGCGCAGGAGCGGGTCGTCAGGAAGGGCGAGGTAGTCGGGTGAGGGACTGGCGCCGGGCGAGGCGGGGGCAGGGATTTCGTCGAGGGTGCGGAGGACGGAGGTGACCTGGTAGCGGTAGGTTGTTTGGCCTTCGGAAATGGGTGGCAGGCGGAAGGTGTCGGGTGCGGTTTCGCGAAGGGCCGGGACACGGATGGAAGCGATATCGGGAAGGGTGACGGCGAGTGTTTGTCCACTGATGCTGGCCTGGTGCGAGACCTCGTAGGTCACGGGGGAAGGGGGGGGGGCGAGGAAGATGATGGAGTCCCCTTGGGCTCTGCGAGTGACGGGAATGATGCTGTCGGGTGCCCATTCGCCGTTTTCATAAGTGGCGAGGGTGAACATGCGGAGGAAGCGCTGGGAGGCGAGGAGTTGGCGGGCGTCTTTTTTTGTCTTTGGAAAGAGGTAAACCTCGGGACGGTTGGAGGGGCGCAGGTTGGCGCTTTTGTTGAGCGGGCGATTGCCGAGTCCGGGGAAGAGCCAGTTGCCGCCGGTGGTGAGGTCGTCTCCTTTTCCAGGGCCTCCGGTGGGTTGGTTTTCAGGAGCTTCAACAGCGGCTGTGTAGGATTCGGGGTGAAGGGCTTCGTCGAATGAATCAGCAAGGTTTTCTCCCACGGATGGGGCTGTGGAGAGAAAGATGAGGAAGAAGCTTTCGACAAGGAGAACCGCGATGCCGACGGTGAGGTAATCGAGCCACCGGGGGGAGCGGGCGGGGCGGGCTTCGGGTGCCGATGATTTGTCGGTCCGGCCCCAGATTCCGAAGGCCACGACCAAGGCTGAGACGGCGAGGCAAACGCGGAGAATGGGGTGCCAGTTATCGGGCCATCCACGCAGAAGGGCGTAGCTCAAAGCGATGGCGATGATGAGCAGGATGGACCTCATTCTTCCTGCAAGTTAAGTGGCTGAAGCGAGGCTGAAGCGAGGCTGTCGAGAGCATCGAGGAAGCTTGGGAAGACGGGTTCCCAGCCGAGGTTGCGGAGCTTGTGATTTTTGACGAGCTTGTGAGTCCAAGCGCGTTTGCGGGAGAGGTTGCGCTCTCCGGTGGGTGGGAGGGTTTTGTGGAAGTGATTTGCCATGGCGGTGTAGCAGGCGAGTTGGCTCATGGGGGCGTTATCGGTGACGTTGAAGGTGCCTGGATGTTTGCCGGTGGCGAGGAAGAGGCAGGCGCGGGCAGCGTCGGTAACGTGGATCTGATTGAGGATGCGGCGCCCGTCTTCTTCGATGATGGCGGACCCGTCCATGAACTTACGAAAAACGACGCTGCGATTGGGACCGTAGAGTCCGCCGAGGCGGGCAGCGGTGTCGACCTGGGCTTCAGTTTGGAGGAGGATTTGACTGGTCTCGCGATCGGGGTCGGTAGGGCTGGATTCGTTGACTTCTTCGCCGTTGGTTTGGTGGTAAACCGAGGTGCTGGAGGTGAAGACGAGGTGGGCGTTGGGGAAGGTCTCTTTGAGGAGGCGGGTTCCGTCGAGAAAGATACTGAGGTAGGCCTCTGGACCGCCGCGGCCGGAGCTGGCGGAGAAGATGATGAGGTCGGGCGTGGGGATCCGAGCGGGGAGGTTTCTGATCGCGGAGGGGTCGGAAAGGTCGCAGGCGAGGGAGCCGTCGCCCCCGCTTTTGGTGAGAGTGGAGACGAGGAAGTCGGGCGCGGCGAGGCGGGCGATTTCGGAGCCGAGAAATCCGGCTCCAGCGATGAGGAGATGATTCATGATTTGTGAGTGTAGTAGCTGATGATGCCTTCGGCAACTGCCTGCGCATACTCGCGATAGAGGGCATCCGGATCTGCCTGGAAACGGGCCACGAATTCGGTGCTGTTCATGACATAAGGCTCCATGAAAATGACGGGGCAAAGGTAGAGGCGGTTTGCGAGGAGATTGCGTGCCCAGAGGAAGGGGTTGTTCTCAACGTTTTGGGAGGTCGTTGAGAAAGAGGGATAGGTATAGGGAGGGAGCTTGGTCGCTTTTGAAAAAACGTCGGCAATGCGAGCTGCGAGGGGGACCTCTTCGGTGATGACGCCGGAGAGGATACGTTGAAGCATGCCAAAGCGCTCGTCTTCGTTGGCGAGTTCACCGGGTGCGTAGGTGCCGTTGAGAATGATGTGGAAATGTTGTCCCGGAATGGGGGTTTTGGAGGCGGTGCCATTGTAGTGGAGGCAGAGGACGAGGTCGGGTTGGATGGTCTCGTTCACGAGGCGGGCACGCGCGCGAATCTCGGAGGTTCGATAGAAGAGAACGGGGTTGTTAAAGTTGTCGGGTGAGTAGGGGGTCAGGGGTTCAAGTTGATCGCGAACGAGGGTGACGCGTGCGCCTTGTTGTTCGAGGAGTGGTTTGAGAAGCTGGGCGGTTTTCAGGGTCATCGTCCCTTCCTGAATGGGTGGGATTCCGGGGTATTCGTGATGACGTTCCTCAAGCTTGGCGTAGTCGCCGCCGATGTGTCCCGGGTCGATGGCGATGTGTAGCCCGGTGAGGGGATTGGCGGAAGAGGTCGGCGTGCTTTTCCAGTTCCAGAGAGCTCCGGGAGCGGGTTTGTCGGATGGCGAAAATTGGAGTCGGTAGGCGCCGATTTGAGCGTGGTTGTCTTCGACGCGGATCCATTGTTTCCAGGCGTCGGACTTGGTGTAAACCGTGGTGAGTCGTTCGAGGAAGGTCTCCTTCGAGACGATGTTTTGAAACTGATCCAGCTGGCTCCAGTCAGGCGGAGGAATGAGATCCGCGAGTTCTATAACGGGGAGGGGGGAGGCAGGTGGAAGGGGAATTTTTTTCGGCCAAAAAATGAGGGCGAAAACAATTAAGAGAATCGGCAGTGCGACGAGCCTGCGAAATGGCGTTGTTACTTTTCCCAGACTCATGCATCACTGATGCAGCGGAGCGGAGGCTTTCGCAAATTCAAATAAATTACACGGTCATGATGAGAATGTTATTTTTGGGAGATGTGGTGGGTTCGCCGGGTCGGGATGCGGTGATTGGGAACCTTGCGCGAATCAAGGCGGAGCGGGGGATTGAGTTTATTGTCATTAATGGTGAGAACTCGGCTGGAGGGCGGGGGATTAACCCCAAAATCTGTATCGATTTGTTGCGTGCCGGGGCGGCGGTGGTGACGACGGGTGATCATGTTTGGGATCAGCGTGAGATTTTGGACTATTTCCCCACGGAGCCGAGACTTCTGCGCCCTATTAACTTTCCTGATGAAGCGCCGGGGAGGGGATCGGTGGTCCTGGAAACGGCTAAGGGCAAGGTGGCGGTGATGAACGCGATGGGAAGGACCTTCATGAACCCTCCACTTGAGAACCCCCTGACCATGTTGGAGGCTGAGATTGCAAGACTTCGGGAAGAGGAAGGCGTGAAGATGATTTTGGTCGATTTTCATGCAGAAGCCACGAGTGAGAAGATTGCGATGGGCCGGGCGCTTGATGGCAAGGTTTCGCTGGTCGTGGGAACCCACACCCACGTGCAAACTGCGGACGAGTCAATTTTCCCCGGAGGGACGGCCTATTTGACCGATGCTGGAATGTGCGGGCCCGAGGTTTCCGTGCTGGGGCGGGAGGTTGATGCTGTCGTGTGGCGTTTTCGGACCGGATTGCCCACGCGCTTCCCGGTGGCAAAGGGTGATGTTCGGCTCTGCGGCGTGATTGTGGATGTTGATGAGGAAAGCGGACGGGCTCTCTCAATCGAGCGATTCTCTGAGTTAATTGAGAGTCAGCCGAAGGTCTAATCGCGCGAATCGCGTCGGATTGTTGATAAAAAGCGACAGTTTGCATTTTTCTTATTCAAGAAATGGCTGTTTTGGAGGGATTGGGAGGCGCTCAAAACCCTTGTGAATATAGGACTTGGGCAAAAAATGCTTTCTTTTGAAAATACTTTTGACAGAATGATCGACTTTGCTAGGTTCCGCCTCGCTTTCAGCAGCGGTGCGAGGACGAAGAACTTCAAGCGAAGATTTCCCTTTCTCAATCCTAAGTTGAATGCGTTCACAAACACTTTCTGGTAATGCTTTTGTAGCTCAGGGGTAGAGCGCGTCCTTGGTAAGGACGAGGTCGCGGGTTCAATTCCCGCCAAAAGCTCCAGAAGTGTGTGAGACGACCCAAAACCAGCTAAATCCAAAAACCAAAAAAATGGCTAAAGAACAGTTCAAGCGAGACAAGCCGCACGTTAACGTCGGCACGATTGGTCACGTTGACCACGGTAAAACCACCCTCACCGCCGCAATTACCACCGTCCTCGCAGAAGCAGGTGGTTGCGAAGCTAAGGCATACGATCAGATCGATGCCGCTCCAGAAGAGAAAGCCCGCGGTATTACAATTTCCACTGCACACGTTGAGTACGAGACCGCAGCTCGTCACTACGCACACGTTGACTGTCCGGGTCACGCCGACTACGTAAAAAACATGATCACCGGTGCTGCCCAGATGGATGGCGGCATTCTCGTGGTTTCCGCTGCTGACGGCCCAATGCCTCAGACTCGTGAGCACATCCTTCTTGCTCGTCAGGTTGGTGTTCCTGCTCTCGTTGTATTCCTCAATAAAGTCGACCAGGTCGACGACGATGAGCTTCTTGAACTCGTAGAAATGGAAGTTCGCGAACTTCTCAGCATGTATGAATACCCCGGCGACGACATTCCTTTTGTGAAAGGATCTGCCCTGAAGGCTCTTGAGGGAGACGAGGAGCACAAGGCAAATATCATGAAGCTCATGGACGCTGTCGACAGCTACATTCCTGAGCCCGAGCGTCCCATCGATCAGGACTTCCTCATGCCTATTGAGGACGTGTTCTCGATTGAAGGTCGTGGAACGGTTGCTACCGGTCGTATCGAGCGTGGCATCATCAAGAAGATGGGTGAAGTTGAGATCGTGGGTATCCGCGACACACAGAAAACCATCATCACTGACATCGAAATGTTCCGCAAGTTGCTCGACGAAGGTCGTGCAGGTGACAACGTTGGTCTTCTCGTCCGTGGACTTAAGAAGGACAACCTTGAGCGTGGCCAGTGCATCATTAAGCCCGGTTCCGTGAAGCCCCACACTAAGTTCACGGCAGAGGTCTATGTCCTCTCCAAGGACGAAGGTGGACGCCACACTCCTTTCTTCAGCAACTACCGCCCTCAGTTCTACTTTCGCACAACTGACGTGACCGGATCCATCAGCCTCCCAGACGGCGTTGAGATGGTCATGCCTGGTGATAATGTGAGCGTTACGATCGAGCTCATCACACCAATTGCAATGGAGAAAGCTATGCGTTTCGCAATCCGCGAAGGTGGCCGCACCGTTGGCGCGGGACGCGTCGGCGACATCCTCGAGTAATCTCGATTTCAGGCAGATTGATCTCTTATTTTCGAGAAATTGATCTGTTGGCTGGTTTTTATAGGGGCACCCTCTAAACGGGGTGCCCCTCAGTCGCCTCAAAAAACAATCATCCTTTAAAAGTCATAGGACAGTAGCTCAATTGGTAGAGCATCGGTTTCCAAAACCGAGGGTTGTAGGTTCGAGTCCTATCTGTCCTGCCACTTTTTAGGATCTTCAAGATCACACCACTTTTTAACATGTTCCAAAAACTCTTCAAATTCATCGGCGAAGTTAAGGCTGAGCTTCGTAAAGCTTCATGGCCGTGGGAATCCGACCCAAAAATTCGCGGATTTAAGAAATACAAGGAACTCATCGACTCCACTGTCGTTGTTCTCATCGCTATCATCCTCATGGCCGGCTATGTCGCCCTTTGGGATCTCATTCATACCCAAGCGGTGGGTTTTCTCGGAGGTCTCGCCAAGTAAGGCGTCCTCCCGACAATTTTCGTTTCAAACCCGTTTGAAAACACTCTATTTATAATGCCGACTATTCCCGCACCGAAAGACCAATGGTATGTCGTTCACGTTCTCTCCGGCCAGGAGGCGAAAGTGAAGGCTCGTATCGAGCGCCTCGTTGAATCAGAAGAGCTTGGAGATAAAATCTTCAATGTTCTCGTTCCTACCGAGCTGGTTTCAGAGGTTCGTGCCGGAAAGAAGACCGAGTCGAAGAAAAAGTTCTTTCCTGGTTACGTCATTATCAACATGCACCTCTTGGATTCTTCCAATGATGTCGTTGATGATACCTGGACCTTCATGCAGCAGCTTGATGGATCCATTGGTTTTGCAGGAGCCAAGAATAAGCCCATTCCAATGCGTCCCAGGGAAGTTGCCAGCATGCTCAGTCAGATTGAGGAGCGTGAAGGAAGCGTTCGCCCATCCATCGAGTTTGAGGTGGGGGATGAAGTAAAGGTTTCGGACGGCCCGTTCGAGTCTCAGACCGGAATTGTCGAGGAAATCGACCCCGAGCGAGGCAAGATGCGCGTCGCGGTCTCCATTTTCGGTCGCTCCACTCCCGTTGAGTTGGAATACTGGCAGGTCGAAAAAGCCTAAGCAAGTACTTGACTTTTTCTCAAGAAATCATCCAAACCCTCTTCGCCGCTCGCGGCAAAATCTAATTACCCACCACATACCATGGCCAAGGAAGTAAAAAAAGTCCTCAAACTCCAGATCCAAGCTGGTCAAGCAAACCCATCTCCACCCGTCGGACCTGCTCTCGGTCAGGCTGGTGTGAACATCATGGGATTTTGTAAGGAATTTAACGCAGCGACACAGGCATCTGCCGGTGATCTTCTCCCAACAGTTATCACGGTCTTTAAAGATTCGAGTTTCACTTTTGTTACCAAGCAACCACCCGCAGCAGTTCTTCTCAAGAAGGCCGCCGGACTTGCCAGTGGTTCCAAGGAGCCTAATAAAGTGCCTGCTGGAAAAATTTCCCGCGCGCAGTTGATGGAGGTTGTCGATCGTAAGATTGTCGATTTCAACACCAACGACCGCGAGGCAGCCGCCCGCATTATTGAGGGAACGGCCCGCCAGATGGGTCTCACGATCGAAGGTTAATTTCAGCAATGCCGGATCGATCCGGCATTGGAAACAGCAGGAGGAGACTGAGTTCTCCGATCGCACTGCAAAAACAGCAATGAGTAATAAAAGTAGTAAACGATACGTTCAGGCAGCGGCACTCGTCGAAAAAGGGAAGACCTATTCCCTCACCGATGCAGTCGCACTTCTGAAGAAGTTTCCCGCCCCTAAGTTCGACGGAACCGTCACCCTTTCGGCCCACCTTGGTGTGGATCCCCGGAAGAGCGATCAAATGGTCCGTGGATCTGTGGCACTTCCACACGGAACCGGTAAAGCCGTCAAGGTGATCGTTTTCGCCCAGGGTGATGCTGCAAAGGCAGCCCTCGAAGCCGGAGCCGATGAGGTTGGTTTTGAAGATCTCATCAAGAAGGTTCAGGGAGGTTATGTTGACTTCGATGCCGCCATCGCGACTCCTGACGCCATGACGGAAGTTCGTAAGGTTGCACGGGTTCTTGGACCACGTGGCCTCATGCCAAACCCAAAGACCGGCACGGTGACCGATGATACAGCCAAAGCTGTTCTAGCCGTCAAGGCTGGACGCATCGACTACAAGGTCGATAAGGGCTCCAATATCGCGGCTGCGGTTGGTAAGGTTTCATTCTCCGAAAGCCAACTTATCGAAAACCTGACCGCTCTCGCTGAGAGCATCGTCAAGGCCAAGCCCGCTTCGGCCAAAGGTAACTATCTCCAGAGCTTCACCGTCAATGCCTCAATGGCTCCCGGTGTCCGTCTCGATCTCTCCGCATTTTCTGCTCAATAATTTCACGCGAAGACCATGAACCCAGATAAGAAATATATTCTCGATGAAATCAAGGGCCGCGTTGATGACTCCGCCTTCGTGATCGTCCTCGATTACACCAACACCACGGTGAAGCAATTCGACGAACTCCGCAGACGTCTCGCAGAGACCAGCGCCGAGTGTCATGTCGCCAAGAATTCCTTCATGAAGCGTGTCCTCACCGATGCTGGTCTTCCCGACCTGAGCGCTGATCTCGTTGGCCAAACTGCTTTCGTTACTGGAGACAGTGATGTTTGTGCGGTTGCCAAGGTAATCTCGAATTTCCACAAGGAATTCAAGCACCCCCAGGTCAGAGCCGGAATTCTCGATGGCAGCGTCCTTTCAGCCGATCAGGTTACCGAACTCGGTAAGCTTCCGGCCCGCGAAGTCCTTCTCGCTCAACTCCTTGGAGTGATTAACGCCCCGGCCTCCAAGTTGGTGCGCACCATCAACGAACCAGGCGCGTCACTTGCACGCGTCATCAAGGCCAAGTTCGACGGCGGCGAATAAACAAAAACAATTTGAACGGATGGTTTTCCCGAGTTCGCTCTGCGAGCAACGGAATTCCTGGAAAACAAAACTGGTTCCTCGTCGGGCCTACAGCTGTAAGACTGAAATGCCCGGATGCTCCGGGCGCGACGATACCGACCCAAAAAAACAATGTCAGACATTACAAAAATTGCAGAAGAACTCGGCAAGCTTACCGTCTTGGAAGCCGCTGAACTCGTTAAACACCTCGAAGAAGCCTGGGGCGTCTCCGCAGCAGCACCAGCCGGTGTCGCAGTAGCAGCACCAGCAGAAGCCGAGGCCGCTGAAGAGAAGACCGACTTCAACGTCGTCCTTATTGAAGCTGGTAGTAGCAAGATCGCCGTCATTAAAGCGGTGCGTGAAGTTGCCTCCGGACTCGGTCTTGCCGATGCCAAGAAGCTTGTTGAAAGCGCTCCTGTGAACGTCCTCGAGGGTGTTCCCAAGGATGCTGCTGAAGCAGCCAAGGCCAAGCTTGAAGAAGCTGGTGCCAAGGTTGAGGTCAAGTAACAATCTCCGGATTTTCACCCAACTCCAGTTTCGGCTGGAGTTGGGCCCGGCCGGAGGAGAAGAAATCAAAGCCCTACGATTATTTCCCCTCCGTTCGTGCCCAGTCTCACAACTTTGTCACATACAGAAATACAATTCCAGTCCCACAGCAGTCGTCAATCCCGTATGGGCTTGGCGCAAATTTTCATCCGGATCCCATCATTATGTTGAAGCGAGAATACTTTGGAACCATTGAGGAGGTCATTGAACCACCCAACCTGATCGAGGTGCAGTCCAAGTCCTATGAGGACTTCCTGCAAAAAGACGTGCCACCGTCAAAGCGAATCGAAACCGGTCTTCAGGCCGTTTTTGAGGAGGTCTTTCCGATTAAGTCTTATGACGAGACGATCGAACTTGGCTTCGTTTCATACGATATCGAGGACTCCAAGATGAGTGCCCTCGATGCCTTGCGGACAGGGGAGACCTTTTCTGCAGCGCTTTACGTGACCTTCAATTTGAAGGATGACACGGGCACCAAAAAAGAGCGTGTTTACATGGGTGAACTTCCCATGATGACCCGCCGCGGAACTTTTGTGATCAACGGCGCCGAGCGTGTCATCGTATCACAGCTTCACCGTTCCCCGGGTATCTGCTTTGAGAAGTCCGTTCACTTGAATGGCAAGATTCTTCATTCTTTCCGTATCATTCCAGACCGCGGTTCATGGCTTGAGGTTCAGTTCGACACAAACGATCTGGCCTACGTCTATCTCGATCGTCGTCGTCGCCGTCGTAAGTTCCTCGTAACGACGTTCCTGCGTGCTCTTGGATATCCCACCGAACGCGATCTTGTTTCAAACTTCTACAATATTCAGAAGCTTAAGATCAGCGAGAAGATGGACGAAGAGTCCCTCGCTTCCCTCATGCCCTTCGAGGACATTCTTGATGGTGAAGTCGTCGTCGCCCGTTCATATGAGCCGCTTTCCATTGGTGTTATTCGTCAATTGGTCGCTCTCGGTCAGAAGACGGTCGAAGTGATCGACTCCAGCGAAGATGAAGTTCTTGTTAAGTCCCTCAAGAAGGATCCCGCCTTTGATGAAGAGTCCGCACTGAAGGACATCTATCGTAAGCTTCGCCCTGGTGATCCACCGACGGCAGCAAATGCCCGCGCGCTTCTGAAGCGTCTTTTCTTTGATCCCAAGAAGTATGACCTTACCCGTGTTGGTCGATACAAGATCAACCAAAAGCTTCGTATTGACGTTGACTCTAATGAGCGCGTGATGGTCGGTAAGGATTTCCTTCACGCCACCAAGTATCTCCTCGGTCTCAAGAAAGGGGAGGGTGTCCTAGATGATATTGACCACCTTGGCTCACGCCGCGTGCGTGCCGTTGGTGAGCTTCTTGCGAACCAGTGCCGTGTCGGTCTTGCCCGCACCGAGCGCCTCGTGAAAGAGCGAATGACCCTCTTTGATGTGAATATCGAAGGCATGACACCTCAGAAACTCATCAACCCGAAGGCTCTTAGCGCCGTGGTTCGTGATTTCTTCGGTCGTTCGCAGCTTTCCCAGTTCATGGACCAAACCAACCCGCTCGCCGAGCTCACCCACAAGCGCCGTCTTTCGGCTCTTGGACCGGGCGGACTCAACCGTGACCGTGCTGGTTTCGAAGTTCGTGACGTTCACACCTCTCACTACGGCCGTATTTGCCCGATTGAGACTCCGGAGGGACCAAACATTGGTCTGATCAATTCGATGTGCACCTACGCTCGTATTAACGAGTTCGGATTCATTGAGACTCCTTACCGTGTCGTTAAGAAGGGAAAGGTTTCCAGCACCATTCAGTATCTCACTGCTGACCAGGAAGAGGGATACCTCATCGCCCAGGCCAACAATGCGATCGACAAAGGCGGTAATTTTTTGAACGAACGTATCACAGCCCGCGAGCGTGGTGAGTTCCTTGAGGTTGTTCCCGATCGTGTTGACTACATGGACGTTTCACCGAAACAGCTTGTTTCGGTGGCTGCCGGTCTCATTCCATTCCTTGAGCACGATGACGCCAACCGGGCGCTCATGGGTTCAAACATGCAGCGCCAGGGAGTGCCGCTTCTTGTTTCCGATTCGCCTTACATTGGCACCGGACTCGAGGAAAAGGCCGCCCGTGATTCGCGCGCTGTCATCGTGGCAGAAGCCGACGGTATCGTGGCTGCTTCTTCCGCTGAGTACATTATCACGACGAAGGATGGAAAGTTGCCCGTTTCAGACGAGCGATTCCTCTCCGAGCCCGAGTCGATCAAGTCGAACCCTGAAAAAGGAGTCTTCGTTTATCCGCTTCGTAAGTTCATGCGTTCGAACTCCGGTTCCTGCATCAACCAGAAGCCGCTTGTTCAATCCGGTCAGAAGATCAAGATTGGCGAAATCATCGCCGACGGTCCCAACACCCAGTTTGGCGAACTCGCTCTTGGTGCCAACGTACTCGTCGCCTTCATGCCTTGGAACGGATACAACTTCGAGGATGCTATCGTGATCTCCGAGCGCATGGTGAAGGACGATATCTACACTTCGATTCACATTAGTGAGTTCGAGTGTGCTGCGCGTGACACCAAGCTGGGACCTGAAGAAATCACCCGCGACATTCCAAACGTCGGTGAAGAAGCTCTTAAGAACCTTGATCACGACGGAATCGTCCGGATCGGTGCAGAAGTGAAGCCTGGCGACATTCTTGTCGGTAAGATCACTCCTAAGTCCGAGACCGAGCTGGCTCCGGAAGAGCGCCTTTTGCGAGCCATCTTCGGTGAGAAGGCTGCTGACGTGAAGGACACCTCGCTTCGTGTTCCTTCCGGCTGCACCGGCATTGTCCAGGATATCCGCATCGCGACACACGGCATGGCCCGTCGCAAGGAAATCGAAGGAGATCCCGCCAAGCTCAAGAAGCAGCTCAAGAAGATTAACGACGATTACAAGAAGAAAAACGACCAACTCACTGACCAGCTCACTGAGAAACTGTCCGATATTCTTCTTGGAGAGAAGATTCCTCTCGATGTTGTGAACGCCCAATCCGGCGAGATCATCATTCCCGCAAACCGCAAGATCACCAAGACCCTCCTTCGCAAGTTGGCTTCAGTCTATGATCACATCGAAATCGATCCTTCGCCGATCCGGAACAAGATCCTCGAGATCATTTCCAGCTTCGAGAGTCGCTTCTCCGAACTCGATGGAGATCGTGAGCGTCGTCTTGATCAGATCGAGAGTGGTGATGAAGTCGATCCCGGCGTTGTCAAAGAGGTGAAGGTCTTCGTTGCCGCTAAGCGTAAGCTCAGCGTCGGTGACAAGATGGCCGGACGTCACGGAAACAAAGGTGTTGTTGCGGTCATCGTGCCGGAAGAAGACATGCCTTACCTTTCCGATGGAACGCCTGTCGATATCTGCTTGAACCCGCTCGGGGTGCCCTCACGGATGAACGTGGGACAGGTTTTGGAGACTCATCTGGGAGTGGCCGCGAAAGCGCTCGGCTTCAAGGTTGCGACTCCGATTTTCGACGGTATCCCGGAAGCCAAGATTTGGGAATACATGAGCGAAGCGAAGAAAGTCGACGGTCAAAAGATGATCGGTGACCGAATCACACATAAAGCTCGGGAACGTAGACCGGATGAGCCTATCCAAGCGGGATTCACCTGGATTGGTGACGGCAAAGACGGGACGATCGCTGGTAAGTCCACTCTCTATGATGGACGGACAGGCGATGCCATCCACCAGCCAGTGGTGGTTGGAATTATTTACATGCTGAAGCTCGGTCACCTCGTGGCAGACAAGATTCACGCACGTGCCGTTGGGCCATACTCACTTGTGACCCAGCAGCCGCTTGGTGGTAAGGCTCAGTATGGTGGTCAGCGATTTGGTGAGATGGAGGTGTGGGCTCTCGAAGCCTACGGTGCCGCCTACACCCTTCAGGAACTTCTCACCGTGAAATCTGATGACGTGCAAGGACGCACGCGCATCTACGAAGCCATTGTGAAAGGGGATAATCATCTCGAAGCAGGAACTCCCGAGAGTTTCAACGTTCTCATTAAGGAGATGCAGTCACTCGGTTTGGATGTGAAGCCAGGTCGCTCCGGTAAAAAGCCGGGAGACGATTTACCGACCGACTTCTCACTCGATGACCTTACTCTCTAAGAACTCAACACAAACCAGTAACCACTAACAACGAACCAGGAAATTATCCCATGAGTGTTGAAACTAATCTTCGCGAACTCTACGGAGTCGACCAAAAGCCTGAGCCATTCGATCAGGTCTCCATCACTGTCGCAAATCCCGAGACCATCCGTGGATGGTCCCAGGGCGAGGTGCTTAATCCCGAGACGATCAACTACCGGACCTTCAAGCCCGAAAAAGGCGGTCTCTTCTGTGAGCGTATTTTCGGACCTACCCGTGACTGGGAGTGTGCTTGCGGAAAGTATAAGCGTATTAAGCACAAGGGCACTGTTTGTGACCGTTGTGGCGTTGAAGTCACCTTGAGCCGCGTCCGTCGCGAGCGCATGGGCCATATCGATCTCGCGGTTCCCGTGAGCCACATTTGGTTCTACAAGTGTATGCCTTCCCGTATCGGTCTTGTTCTCGATATGACTGCCCGTGAACTCGAGCGTGTCATTTACTACGAGGACTATCTTGTGACCGAGCCCGGCAAGACTCCTTTGGAGTCGGGTCAACTTCTGACTGAAGGTGAACTCCGTGACGCCGAGGATGACTACGGTGATGAAGCCTTCCGTGCCGGAATGGGTGCCGAGGCTATCCGTGATCTTCTTTCCCAGGTGAACCTTGAGACTCTCATTGTGGAGCTTGAGGAGGCGATGGAGTCGACCCGTTCGAAACAGAATCGTAAAAAACTCGCCAAGCGATTGAAGCTTGCCCGTGGATTCCTCCATTCGAATTCACGTCCCGAGTGGATGATCATGACGATCCTACCCGTGATTCCTCCGGACCTTCGTCCGTTGGTTCCTTTGGAAGGTGGCCGCTTCGCGACCTCCGACTTGAACGATCTTTACCGTCGTGTCATCAACCGGAACAACCGTCTCCGCAACCTCCTGCAGTTGAAGACCCCTGAGGTCATCATCCGCAACGAGAAGCGCATGCTTCAGGAAGCTGTCGATGCTCTCTTCGACAACGGCCGTCATGGACGTGCAGTGACCGGTGCTGGAAACCGCGCCCTCAAGTCACTCTCCGACATGCTCAAGGGTAAGGGCGGACGTTTCCGTCAGAACCTTCTCGGTAAGCGGGTGGATTACTCCGGTCGTTCCGTGATCGTGATTGGGCCTGAGCTTAAGCTCAGCCAGTGTGGTCTTCCCAAGAAGATGGCTCTGACTCTCTTCGAGCCGTTTATTATCCGTCGTTTGAAAGAGCTTGGCTACTGCCACACTGTTCGTTCTGCGAAGAAGATGATCGACCGTAAGACCACCGAGGTCTGGGACATTCTTGCCGAAGTGACCAAGGGTCACCCTGTCATGTTGAACCGCGCTCCGACTCTTCACCGTCTCTCGATTCAGGCTTTTGAGCCTGTCCTGATTGAGGGATCTGCGATTCGTTTGCACCCGCTCACTTGCGGTGCTTACAACGCCGACTTCGACGGTGACCAGATGGCGGTGCACGTTCCACTTTCCGTGGAAGCCCAGCTGGAGTGTCGCCAGCTTCTGCTTGCGACCAACAACATCTTCTCGCCTGCTTCCGGACGTCCCGTGATCACTCCTTCCCAGGATATTATTCTCGGAACTTACTACCTCACTTGGGCCCGTGTTCGCACACCCAAGGATCTCGAGAAGCAGGGCCACCTGCCACTCTTCGAGAACACGACCGAGGTTGAGTTCGCGATGGCCAACAGCAAGGTTGCCTACCACCAGTATATCCGTTTGCGGAACCCTGACTACGGTAAGGACACTGTCTTTGGTGACAAGGAATCCAAGATTCTTGAAACCACTCCGGGACGTGTGCGCTTCAACGAGATCTGGCCTGAAGGCGTTGGTTTCGTGAACAACAACGTTGGCAAGGGACAGATTGGCGACATCATTTGGCGTTGCTACCAGTGCGCTGGTGGTAAGGAAACGGTCATCACGATGGACAAGCTCAAGGAGCTTGGCTTTAAGGAGGCGACCCGTTCCGGTTGTTCCATTGGTATCGTCGACATGGTGATTCCAGAGGAGAAGCCCGAGGAACTCCGTAAGGCCTATGCCGAGATCGAGACCGTTTCCAAGCACTACCGTAATGGTGTCATCACCGATGGTGAGCGCTACCAGAAGGTGGTCGACGTTTGGACCCGTGCTTCCGATAACATCGCGAATGCTCTTTATCGTAAGCTGGAATACAACGAAGGTTCCGAGAAAGCCAACCCACTCTTCATGATGGTTGACTCCGGTGCCCGTGGTAACAAGAACCAGATTAAGCAGCTCTCTGGAATGCGTGGTCTGATGGCCAAGCCCTCCGGTGAGATTATCGAGCGACCCATTACCTCGAACTTCCGTGAAGGTCTTTCCGTGTTGGAATACTTCATCTCCACCCACGGTGCCCGAAAGGGACTTGCCGACACCGCGCTCAAGACGGCGGACTCCGGATACATGACCCGTAAGTTGGTCGATGTTTCCCAGGATGTCATCATCACTGAGCCGGATTGTGGAACGGTGAAGGGAATCACCGTTCACGCGATTTACTCGGGTGACGAGGAAGCCGCTTCATTGCAGATCCGCATTCATGGCCGGACTTCTTGTGAGACAGTCAAGGATCCAGTTTCCGGCGACACCATCGTGAAGACTGGTGAGCTGATGAACGAGGCGACTTCAATCGCTGTCGAGAATATTGGCCACGAGCGTCTCAAGATTCGGAGCCCGCTTACTTGTGAGTCGGAGCGTGGAATTTGTCAGGCCTGCTACGGTCTGAACCTTGCGACTGGCAAACTTGGTAAAATCGGAGAAGCGGTCGGCATTATTGCGGCCCAGTCCATCGGTGAGCCAGGAACCCAGTTGACCATGCGCACATTCCACTCCGGTGGTGTTGCCTTTGGTGCGACCAAGCAGCCTGAAGTGAAAGCTAAGAACAAGGGTGTCGCTTACTATAAGGACCTCCGCACGGTGGAAGATGTCGAAGGCAACTTCGTCGTCCTCAACAAGAACGGTTCGTTGACACTTCGTGATGGCAAGGGTCTTGAGCTTGAGTCTTACAATGTTGTTATTGGTTCGGTGATTTCGGTCGCCAACGGTGGCGATGTTAAGAAGAGTCAGCAAATTCTGACTTGGGATCCTCACTCCGTCCCCATTATCGCCGAGTCCGGTGGTAAGGTGGAGTTCCGCGACATGATCTCCGGAATTACGGTTCAGTCCGAGACTGACAAGGAAACCGGTAAGAAGGGAATGACGGTGACCGAGCACAAAGAGGATCTCCACCCGCAGGTGGTCATCGTCGATGCCAAGTCCGGCAAAGTTCTTCACAGCTACTCCATTCCAGTGGGTGCTCACCTTTCCGTTAAGGAAGGGAGCAAGATTGCTGGTGGTGTTCAGCTCGCCCGAACTCCTCGTAAGGTTGCCAAGACCGGTGACATTACCGGTGGTCTTCCGCGGGTGGCCGAGCTCTTCGAAGCCCGCCGTCCGAAAGACGCCTGTGTCATTGCCAAACTCGACGGAGAAATCTCCTTTGGAGGCACCGTTCGCGGAAAGCGTAAGGTCGTTGTCACCCATTCCGAGTCCGGCGAAACTGCCGATCACCTTGTCCCGATGGGCAAGCACATGATCGTTGGTGAAGGGGACATGGTTGTTCGCGGTGATCAAATTACCGAAGGCCCTGTGGCTCCCGAAGACCTCCTCGAGGCCTGCGGACCACAAGCGCTCCAGGAACACTTGAACAACGAAGTTCAAACCGTTTACCGTTCACAGGGTGTGGAGATCAATGACAAGCACATTGAGATCATCATTCGCCAGATGCTCCGCAAGGTGAAGATCACCGAGCCTGGTGACACCGAGTTCCTTTGGGGTGACCAGATCGAGAAGACGACCTTCAAGCTGGAGAACCAGCGAGTTGCTGACGAGGGTGGTAAGCCCGCAGAAGCCGAGCCCGTTCTCCTTGGTATCACCAAGGCATCAATCGAGACTGAGTCCTTCATCTCTGCCGCTTCCTTCCAGGACACCACCCGTGTTCTGACTGATGCAGCGACTCTTGGAAAAGTGGATACTCTCCGCGGCTTCAAAGAGAACGTGATTCTCGGACACCTCATTCCTGCTGGAACCGGATTCCCGATCCACAAGAACTCAGACTTCGACATGATGGTCGAAGAGCCGGAGCCTGTCGTTGAAGCGGCTGAAGAGTCGATTGACGATGAGACTACAGTGATCTCAGAAGCAACTGGAGAGTAATTCCTCCTGGCTACAAAACTTCAAAGCCCCGGTGAGCGAAAGCTCCCGGGGCTTTTTTGTCGTTGGTTGATCTCGGTCTGTTATTGAGGTGGCCCGCTATTCCAAGGAATGTCAGAAAGAGTTGTAAAAAATTGAAGCTGGATCATCTGCGATTCCTCGAATCTCCGCTTCCGGCGGTCTTTGCCACGTTCAATCCAATGAGCGAGGTGATCCGGTTCGTGTTTACGATGATTGCGTTTGGTATCGCGATGAATAGCGACAGGATTTTGACACGAGCAATCGGCTTTGTTTGGCTGGTATTTACGGGAGGAGGTTTGCGATTTGTGGGTGTCCAATGTGGGACGATACCGGATATTCTGTTGAGCATCGCAGCGCGCTCATCTGCGGATTACTCTTGCTGGTTTACAGGAAGCTAGCTGGTGAAAATTTCGTAAGTGTCCCTGATCCCTTGGTCCCGTGCTGAAGGGCTGTTGGGATCTAGGTCCAAAAAAAACAGGAAGGTGATCCTTCCCGTTTTTCTTAAGAATTGTGATCCCTGTTCTACAGGAAGGTTTCCTTTGTTATGGAGTGACTTTGTAAAGGCGGGAGAGGGTTGGGATGCCTCGTTTTAGGAAGTCGGCATCGACGGTGTTTGAGATCGCTTCATCGAGGAAGATTGTATAGGGTTCCTCATCGGTGACGATGGCGTGGATGCCATTCTCTGGTGCTGCCTCGAGGGCGGCGGCCAGTTCGGGGAGTCCGGCGATCGGTTTCCCGTTCACGGATGTGATGATCTGGCTATTGAGTCGATCGTAGCCGATGGTGGCTTCAGTCGCGACAACGCGGGTGAGGATGACGACCCGCCGGCGCCCTTCTTCATAGTCCTCGGGGTTACTGAGGACATCGAGGAGGTTCAACGGCGCGCGCTTGGTCCAATCCTTGCCGAAGGCTTCGAGGTAGGCCCGGGAAAGCTCCTGGAAAACAAGCCCGCCTTTGATGAGGAAGGGGGGAGCTTGATCGTATGCGTGAGTGGGGATGAGGGGATCGGGCGAAGCCTTGAGGCTCGCTTCGATCGTTTCCATCTCGCCATCACGGAGTAGATCAATTTTCATATTCTCACCCATTTTTGCCGCGCCACGAATCAGGTGGGGCCAATAGAGAACTCCGTATTCCGGGTGCTGGAAGTATCCGCGTCGATCGATCTCAAAGCCACTGACCTTGATAATGACATCGCCTTCCTTCAGGCCGGCTGTTTCAGCCGATCCACCGGGAAGGACGCGGGTGACGTAGAGTCCGCCGCCATTTTCAGGAAGCTTGAGCCAAGCCCGGAAGTGAGGATCTTCGGTGGTGGTGGTTCCGACCCCAAGGCTTGGGAATCCTTCATAGGAGCCGTCCTTGGCATCTTCGAGGAAGGCAGAGACGATATCGATAGAAATGACGTCGCAGAGCTGATCCTTGGCATCGTAGCTGGTCAAAACTCCTGCAAGTTTTCCGTCGTGAAACGCCGGAAGTGTAAAGGAGTTCCCGGAGGTTTGCATGGAAGCCTTGGCGACATATCCGAGGAAGTAGCGGCTGCTGACGAAGGTGTTGAGGAGTTCCATGCTGCGAATCGTTCCTTGGGTCTCGAGCGATGCTCCGTTGTCTTCGAGTTGGAAAAAGCTCAGGGAGTCTCCGGCTTTGATGTGGGCGGAGAACTCTGCTGGTGTCAGGGTTTCGAGGAATCCGGCGTCTGCATCCGGCGCCAGGAGAGCCAGGTTGGCGTCATAGTCGATCGCGGTAACCTTGGCGGGAACGGTGAGGGTGCTGTCAGCGGATTGAAGTTCGATATAGATCGAGTCTGCCGCCATGGCGGCGGTCGTAAGAATACGGTTTCCGGACAACACCGCGCCGAGGCCCCGTCGGGTTTGGGGTGGGTTTTTTTCCCAAGGCTGGGCGGCGTTGTAGGTTTGAATGGTGGAGTTGATGCGGACCAATGAGTTGCCGGGGGCGGCGAAAACAGGTTGGGCAATCAGAAGAGCAAGAACGGCGAGAAGTTTCATGAACAGTGAAAATAAGAGATTAGTCGAGCTGGGCGGCCTTCGTGATACCGACCTGCGACATGATACGCTTCTGGGCGGTGGGCACTTCAGCGGAAGGGATGATGAGCGGCACCGAGGCTCCGTTGAATTTGATGACGTGGAATTCGGGAGGGTTTTCGGTGTTTAGGGCATCGTGAAGCTGGCGAAGATTTTTAATTTTCACGCCGTTGACTTCATCTACCACCATGCCGGAAAATTTACCCATGTGGGTGGTGACGCGATCGTTTTCAACACGGGTGAGAACGACGATGTCTTCAAGTTCACGGAAGTGACCTTCGGAGACGTAGTCGGCAAAGAGTTGCCGAAGACGGCGATTATCGAAGTTGAAGGTCGCAAAAAGGTTGAGGTCCAGGGGTTGGAAGACCAGTCCTGAGAAGAAGGAGTAGCGCGGAATTTTCTCATACTGAATGGAGTAGATTCTGGAATAGGGAAAGGCCTTAAGGGTAATCTCTTTATCGAGTTTCTCTCCGTTGCGGAGGGCGGTGAGGGCGACTTTGTCTCCTGCGAATTTACGCTCGACGATTTCATTCATGTCGACGAATTCGCCACCGATGCGGATGTTTCCGGCGCTGTCGATTTCGTTTTTGTCGATCGTCAGGAGGACGTCACCGCGCTCCAGAATGCCATCTGCCGGTCCTTCGGGAACCACGTTGGCAACGAGGACGCCTTTTCCATTGGCAGGCATGTTGTAGGCCTGACGCATGGCGGGGTTGAAAAGCGGGAAGGGGCTGATACCGATGTCCATGTAGTGGTCGTAGGTTCCATCTTCGATGTCCTTGAGGAAGCGATTGACGACCGGAGTGGGGATGATGTAGCCGACGTTGTCTGCCTGGGTGTTACCCTGGAAGGCAACGCCAACGACTTTGCCGTCTTGGACGACGGGACCTCCGGAGTTCCCCGGGTTGATGGCGGCATCGATCTGAATAACGAGATGGGAATCGGCACGGGAATGGCTGTAGCTACTGAAGTCTATTCGAGAGACGACACCCTGGGTGACTGAGAGGCGCTCACCGCCTACGGGGTAACCAATGGCGCTGACGCGGCTTTCGAGTTCCGGCATTCCTCCGATTTCCATGATGGGCAGGCCTTCGAAGGGGGTGAAGTCCTGGAGTTCGATTAGGGCGAGGTCGCAGTCGTGCGCGACGTGTTTCACTCGTGCGACATGCTTCTGTGACGAACCACGCCGGGTGACAAGGAGTCGTCGATTGTCGGAGACGACGTGGGCGTTGGTGAGGATTTGGTTGGGCCCGATGATGAAGCCCGTCCCGGTGCCGCCGGAGAAGCGCCCGGAGTTCCAAGGCGTCTGGTAGTCCGGCGTCTGGGTGGCGATTTCAATCTTTACGACGGAATCATAGAGAGTGGGTTTTGGAGCGAGAGGCTTAAAATCCTTGAGCTGGGCTGAGGCAAGAGAGCCAAGCAGGAAGGGTAGAATGAGTTGCGTGATGATTCGCATAATTAGGGACGCTAGAATGGATGATTTGATTGGAAAGGAGGAAATCCACAGATGCAGCGATTCTGGAGAGATTATTTATCCACTAAAAAACCCTG
>CAWUTG010000059.1:0-11562 GCA_963925135.1 uncultured Verrucomicrobiales bacterium
ACCGCCTTGGTCCTCGCTGGCATGATCTTACATCAGCTGGGAATGAAAATGGCCCAAGTGATCGGAGCACGAGTGGGCCGTTGGCGACTGAGTTATGAAAAGCTCTACGATCTATTGGCAGTCTATATGGTGAAAGCCAAAACGTCCCAAATCCTGCGAGACTTCAGTCCCGATCCCCGCCACATCACAAGAGACAAACGGACCCGCCAATCCCCGATAGAATCAGCACTCATCTCCTTAACCTGACGCGAATGACTGGTAGGGTTACCTCCACTCATCAGCTAACTTTGCTTGCCCGATTGAAAGTAGATAACCTCTAACTACCTCCTTACCGATTTTTTTCGACTCGTCGTCGGGCAACTCGAGAACCCAATCGCCCACGGCCAGGGAATCCGCCCTCACCCAAGTGGAAAGATAAGTTTTCAAATGTCGAAAACCTCCACTAGCTTCGCTGATACTGCGGACAAGATCGACACCCTCGCCACCGAGCTTCGTCGACAACTGTCGGACAATGTCATCCTTGTCTCCGGGATAGATCCCTGATTTGTCATCATCAAATTTAACAATAGTATTCATGACAGAATCGAGCGATCCTGCTGGATCAGCCGCAATATTAGCGAGCAACACCAATTTTCTATAGCTAGGGCGGTCATCTTCAGGAATTAACTCGCCTGCTTTCAAGGCCTCTGACATCGGTAACTCCTCACCAAAAAGATTTGCCGCGTAATTGGTTAGCAATGCGCTCGTGAACTCATCTGTATCTCTCAGTTCTGCTGCAAGATTAATCGCTTCAAGCCCTTCATATGGTCGACTCGTGGAATTCAGTATGTTAGCTATCGCAGCGTGATCCTCATTTAAGGGCAACTTCAGAACCATTTCTGCGAATTCTCTAGCATTCCCATCCGGAATCTCACTGGATATCATTCTTAGATATAATTTCCGCTTCTCTCCGGGAGGTAATGATTCAGCAAACAACAGAGCTTCTCTAAGGTTAACTCTAGCTAGTAGTGCTATTTCGCGATCAAGCTTGCCAAGCTCACCCAAGGACATTCCGGGAATTGCTTTGTAAACATTCCTTACATTTTCCATAACCTCCTCATCCCTAGTCGATGGTTTCACTTGATTGGAAGATTCCCCGCTGATTCTCCGAGAATTTTGGGAGCGCTCCACACTTGAGTTATTAGGACCAACCTTGCTATTTTCGTTTCGATTTTCGGCAGAAAAAATAAGCACACACCCTACAAGGAGCAGAAGCGCTAAAACTCCATACGTAATATTTCTTTTCTTCATATTTCAACACTTTGGCAATTAAGGTAGCCACGGAGTCCAAACGTCAGGACTGATATTATCAATAGCCTGATCATACCACTGCCCGTTTCCCCACCTTACTTGGGTCTTGTGGCGTTTCGCTATTCCAATCTGCCATGTAAGAGTTATTGTTCCTGTTTTGGCTTCGCTATTGTCCGGACTCCACCCCAACACATCAGCGAGATTAAGGGTAACGTTTGACTCGTTTTCGAGAAGGCCAATCCATGACCAACCGTAATTACTCCAACCAGCTACCATTGCAATTCCGCCGCTGTCTGGTGCTGTGTTTTTTGCTGCGTCGTCATCAGGATTATCGACAAACACAGGTGCATCTGGCTCAGAACCACCATCTTCAACTATTTTTTGTGTAAAACTCAACGTTTGCGTAACTGTTGGCGTGTTTGACCACCCTTCTGATGGCAACGAGTAGTCATCCTCATGCAAAAATGCTAATGTTGATCCATCATATGTGATTTTTCCTTTCGTCCCTAGGACGACTGACGATAAGATTTTCTCGTTTGGAATTCCGCTGGTCATTTCAGCAGGCGTCACCTTTTTCGCTGGGTCAGGTGCAGTAGCAACTTCAACGTCGATTTCCAGATGGCCTATAGTCGTACCGTCCGCACGCACTGGCACTTTAGAATTCCCTGTCGTTTTGTAGGTTTGGTCTGGGTTCAAGGGATACGCGATAAGGTAAATTCCGTACTGATAAACCTTTCTAGTCTGTTTCGAGATTCCCTCTGCCAACCCAACTCCCGTCCCCAGCACCGTCACCGCTGCCGCGCTATATGCACTCTTCTTCACAAATGATCTTCTCGATAAACTCATAAATTATTTTTTTGATACGCTTGCAGGCTGCAAAAAAAAAAACGACTCTGTCAAAGCATATTTATGAGTTGGTCTGAAATTTTCCCAGTATTTGATGATGACATGCTTGAACGCTACCAGAAGGAAGCGTCCGAGCGAGAAAAAACGGCGATGGCCGAGCTCTTCGCGGTGGACTCCATTCACAACGAGAAGAAGGTCGGGCATGTCGTGGCGACCAGTCTTTTTTTGAGAAACTCTGTCTCCCCTGCTGGGGCACCCAATAGCCGGCATCCCGGACTGGAATTGCACCCATGTCTCGTCAATCGCAACCAGTCCCAGAGCTTCCTTCGCCCCAAATCCCCAGCCCCGAGGCTATTCCCATTGCCAGGCTGGCTACCCGGCGAACGTGCTTCCAGACCAGGGAAGATGCGTCCAACGACACGGGCAGATCTTCCATTCGCGACTGGTAAAGAACCGGTCCGGACAAATGACATCGGGCGAGTCGCTCACCCAAGCCGCCCACCAGCTGAAGGTGCTGTTTGCGATGATGAAAGCCTGACACGATTGCATCAATCCAAGGCTCTGAAATTGATCCAGGCGAGGCATGACCAAAACATCATCCCCCCAATCGAGGTAAGGGCTCACTTTTTCAGGCTCATCGGAAAAGATCAAAAAAGCCGGATCGGTAAACTTCTCTCTCATCAGCTTCATCGCCTCTTGATAGTACGAAGCTGGAAGCGGAGCGTGGGTTTCACTGTTCAGGTAGTCGCCCAGCCGCACATGAACCGCGACATTAGTCCGCCCTTTGCACTCTTCCGGAAGTTCCACCGGAATCAGGAAAAGCTCACGAATTTCATCCGCCACGCCGAGGAAAAAAGCTTCGTTCTGAAAATAGCCCTCCACCCAGAGCGTTCCCGCCCCGACGTCGATGGCATCGGCCAGCATTTCCTCCTCCATCCCCTCTTCATAACTCTCCTCCCACGAGAGATCGAAATCGCGTTCCACGAGTGAACGGGTGGGAGAAATCCCAAAGGTTCCCAGCGCGAAGGGTGGCCCCCAGCCGTGGTGAACAGCCGCCAACTCGCATCCCCGGGCCCGGGCGACCGCTAAACCGAAGGCGTATTGAAACATCTGGTTTCCAAGCCCGTGCTTCAAGCTGACCACCACTCGCGATGTTTTCGAAAGGCGGTAGCGAAAGGGCTGGGATTGGCAGCGATCATCCTGACTCTCAAGGGGAGCAAAACGTTCCTTGTCCCAATCAAGCCAGTCGAGTTCCAATTCCCCGTTTTCCAAATAACTCAACGTTCCCGCCTCGCCGCTCAGATTCCTCTTGAAAACGCCATTCTCGAAAACCTGTATCCAGTCATTCCAATGGGGATGCTCGACGTGCAGCACCGAGACGGGCGATTCTTCCTGCAAGGTTTGCCGGACCAGCTGGTATCGTGGTTCCGGTTTCCCCACAGGGATCCGAAGGACTCCATCGTGTCGCACATAGAGTTGCTCGAGCGTCGGGTTGATCGAAAGAACGGCCGTGGCAATGTTTGAAACGGAATGGATCAAGCGCGAGCATCGCGACACGATGAGAGCGTCGATGAGGCAATTTTGGGCGTCACGAATAGATTGCCGCTCGCTCAGGTGGTATTCCGTCTGCATGTCACCCGAACGCCCAACCTCACGGGTCAACAGGCGGTCCCCCAGCATTTTCCGAAAGAACTCAAGAGCCTCGGAATTATCGGTCGCCAAAAAGATCGGCCCGCTGATTCCTCTCACCACGGCGGCGTAGTCCGCCAGCGAAGGAGCCTGACCCTGTGGGCACTCGGCCCCAATCAGGGAATTTCGCACATGCAGGGCGGTGGGCCTCTCCTGCCAGGTGGCACAGTAGGCTTCCACCTCATCGAGCAACTCCTTTCGGACCGTCAGTTGTTCCCAACAATCGTGCAATCTCGCCCGCCACCAGCTCCCGCTGAGATAGAGCGGATCGGCTCCCGGTCCGGTGTAGCGATGGTGCGGCCATTCGTGCACGATCTCGCTGTCTTCATCGCGGACTTTCTTCTGGACGAAGAGTTCCTCAAACACGTTTGTCCCGTCGCCTGTCGCATACAGAATCCCTTCGGACCAATCCACGAAGAATTCGGCATGACCCAGGGCGTCGATGTGGGTAATGAGAAAGTTGATCTGGCTGAAAAGCCCTGCCTCCGGGCTGTGGGGAATGAGGATCATGCCGGCACCAAAGGGTTCTGCTGATAAGCGCCCAACCAAGGGGCCACGCGCTCCGCCGTGAAATACTTTTCCAGGATTTCCTGTCGCTCCGGGGGCCTCTCGTGCGCGGCGGCTGGTTCCTTGAGACGCGACAGGCCCTCGCGGATCAGGTCGGGAGGAATGCCCCACCACTCCGCGAGGGGAAGGACGTGTTTCAAGGGAGACTTGATGAAATCGTCAAAGTGGCAGGTCCGATAACAGTCTGGAGGAAGCCGGGCAATCTCCCCGCTCAAATAATCATTGATCCCCTCAGCCAGCTCGCATTCGAATCCCGGATCGCTCGAAAACCCTCGGCGAAGGGCACTGTTCACGGTGGCCTGCGGAGATCGATGCATCACCAAAATCCTCAGGTCCACCAAATCTCCGATAAGATCGATCAGATCAGAAACATCCGGCTTGCGATGAACCCCACGATTTTCTGTCCCCGATACGCAAGTCGCAAAGGCTTCTTCCGTCCCCCCGAAGGGAAATGAGGTATCTTCGTAAATGTGAGTGCAATCCGAGGATTGGTATTCCCCCAAAATCTCCTCCAGAACATTCCGCACGGCCTGCCGGGGAAGCGGCTCCTGCTCCCCATCCCATCGTTGCACCCACAGCGGATAGTAGGCCCCTTTGTCAATCACCGCTCTCGACGTCAGAAAGTCACGCAAGACATCGCGCATCATGTGATGTCCACTCCCTTCGATTCCGACTAGCCAGAGCAATTTCATTAGGGAGCTAACGGATTTGATTGGAATAGCATGACGTCGAAACGGCCCAGAATGCTTCTGGGGTGGGTTGCGGTGACCTAGGAGGGACGGCTTAGCCCGACGATAAGTGCTTCTTGTAACAAGTCCGGGAAACTATTTCCTCCTTCGAGAGCCTAGATTAGATGGCCCTTGAACTACCTGCACACAATCACTTGAACAGTTCGGCTGCAATTTTTTCCCTTAAGTCCGAATTATCAATAGAATCAACCCATTCGCGTGCAGTTTCGGGATCCCTGTCGAAGGCATGGCGAGCAAATTCTGCGGAAGCATTATCCTTTAAAGAGCCCTCCTTCATTGCATTGATCTCGACTGCAAGACTGTTGAAATTTGAAGAATACCAAGACTCGATAACTGCTTTCTGCGTAACAAGGCGCGAAGGACCTTCAATGGCCCGAAGACCATCCCAAGCTCCGACAGGATCGTGAAAGGCCCATTTCCTAAAAACCGAGTATTCCCAGTTTTCTTTCTTCGCAGCAGGAAAATCTCCACCAAATTCAAGGACTTTCTGGAAGGAAGTGTCTTTATCTAACAAGAAAACCAATTCTTTAAGCTCATTGTTATTATATTTCTCCAAAAACTGATTATCAAACAAAAAGTTGACAGCTCGGTCCCCGTCTCGGTTAGCGATTGCACGCGCAAACGAGAGAGCGCTCTCCTTTTTAGTTTCACCTTTCAAATCCTTAATCATATGTTCGGCGTTGTCAACTCTGTCGGTTGAAACTAGTGTAGCAACTGCGCTACTCAAAAGAGCCCTATTAAATTTTCCAGAATCCAGGCTAGCTGCCCATTTATAATAATCCTCCTGCGGACCACTCAAAATAGCACCAGCTAGAAGATGAGCAACCTGATAAAAAACGAGATCTGGAACCGTTGAAAATATCGTAGGCATCAAATTTATCATTTCTTCTGAGCTCAGGGAGACTGATGCCTTTGTGAGCAGGGAAACGTATTGCTTGTTAAGCTCCGCCCCTTGAAAACTGTCTCCGAGAGACAGCAATTTTGCTCTAAAAGAGTTTCTTTGCGATTCTGGCTGATCTAACGATCCCCTCCCCATTTCAGATGGCAAAATACGAGAACTCCTCTTGGGAGTCGTAGACTCGTCGGTAGATCGAGAAGTTAATGAAGTGGGTATCAAGGACGATTCCGGCGGGACTAATCTGCGGTAAGAAATGAAGGCGACGACACAGCAGAATAAAATCAGTAATGCAAGTCCTACACGAAAAGGTAAAACCAGTTTTGTATTCATAATTCAACAGTAATGCATAGAACCTCAAGAATCCAAAGCTAAAAAAGCGGCGAAGCACCCCAAATGTCTTAGCACATTTCTACTATTTAAGTTGATCTCCCATCGACTTAACTAAGTAAAGCATTTAAAGAAGATGGCATTATGCAAAAGCAAGATGGAACCGAATTATTTAATAAGTCCAAGTGTAGGTAGCCGTGAACACATAGTAGTAAGTATCCCTCCCATTAGGTAAAGTAACCTTCTGTCGAGTCCCTCCCGAGAATGTCATAGAGACCGTGCCATTCTTATCCGTTACTGTATTCTGTGACATAGTTAGGACATACCCCGGGGCGTCATTCGGTCCAATAGGGTCAATCGCGGGTAGAGCTGGCGTCGGAAAGCTTGGAGGCGATTCTGCGGGTGGCGCCGGCACCCCACTATTAAATTCCGCCGGACCACCATGCGTCCACCCATCCGGTCCGCTCGTGACTGGGCAAGTAGCAGTATAAACTCGAATTAAAGGCTTGGAAGTCGGACCGGAAGAGGTTTCCTCTGCCAACCCAACTCCCGTCCCCAGCACAGTCACCGCTGCCGCACTATACGCACTCTTCTTCACAAATGACCTTCTTGTTAAACTCATATTTATTTTTTGATTCGCTTGCAGTCTGCAAAAAAAAAAAACGACTCTGTCAAAGGATATTTATGAGTTGGACTGAAATTTTTCCGATATTTGATAATGACATGTTGGAACGCTACCAAAAGGAGGCGTCCGAGCGAGAAAAAACGGCGATGGGCGAGCTCTTCACGGTGGACTCCATTCACAACGAGAAGAAGGTCGGGCACGTCGTGGCGACCAGTCTTTTTTGGAAGCCTGCCAGTCCCGGAGAAGATGACTATCCCCCGCCCTCGAAGGACGTGATGGAGAATCCGGGGAAGCACGGTCTCTCTTCCCGCTTTAAGAATCCCTGGGAACACTATGTGGAGCCCGTCTTTGAGGCGACCCGACACTTGGCGACCATCCGGCCTGATCTTGTTTACCGGGTTTATCTCGCCAATGACTTATCCTTTCTCATTCCGGAATTGGTGGAGGTCGGTTGCGAGGTCTATCTCATGAAGTCGTCCTCCCTTCTCCACAATCCCGGTGCGATGTGGCGCTTTCTCGCAATGGAGGAAGAAGGCCTCGTCACGATGAGCGACTCGGACCGGGCGGGTGAAATGCTCCACGATATCGAGCGCACCGAGTTGGTGGCAGAAGGCGGGCTGAATGTTTGGCGTCGTCCCTACCGGTGGGGCACCACGGAGTGCAAGGATCTGGGATCGCCGGGGGGCTATCATCCCTACGATGCCGCGACGATGGGAAGTGCCAAGCCCATGCCGATGCGTCTCCTTTGCGAAGCTTTCATTTGGTGCTGTCAAAAGGGGATTCTCAAAAATGAATGCCGGATCGGGGATCGTCGGGTTCCCATTCCGGGCTCGAGGTGGCCTGAGTTTGGCTTCGACGAATGGTTCCTCAACGCCGCCTTCCACCCTCGTGCCGCCTTCGAGGGAGTGATGACCTTTGTGAACTGGCGGGCCACCGACCTCAACCAATGGTTCGCGCTCGATATTGAGTATTGCACCTGGGCCAATCCCAAGTCGGAGATCATGTTCTGGGGTGATCCCAATGAGATCCCGGTGGATGATCCCAATCTGGAAACGGTGAACCCAAACAAGTTGGACTGATGAGTTGGGAAGACATTTTCCCAGTCCTCGATGATGACATGGTGGTGCGTTATCAAGAGGAGGCCACGGAGGATGAGAAGGTTCGTTTGGGAGAGCATTTTGAAGTGGAGCGGTTGGTCAACCAGCAGAAGTCGGGGCATGTCGCCTCGACCTCGCTCTTCTGGAAGCCGGCCTGGCTCCGGGATCCTGATTATCCACCGCCGACCAAAGAATTGATGCAGAATCCGGCACGCGAAGGGCTGGTGTCTCGCATCACAAACCCGTGGGAACATTATGTCGAGCCGCTCCTGCTGGCCGCCGTTGAACTCGGCAAGAGCCGACCGGACGTCGTGCTGCGGGTGCATCTCGCCCACGATCTCGCTTTCGTGATGGAGGAATTGGTGGCGGCTGGATGTGAGGTTGCCTTGATGAAGTCGTCCTCCCTCCGGGCCAGCCCGGGGACGATGTGGCGCTTCCTGCCGATGGAGAGCGGCGGTCTGGTGACGGTCTTTGATGCTGATCTCGCCGGAGACCTTCTCGCCAATATCGAGCGCACCGAAGTGATGGCGGAGGGTGGTTTGAAATTCTGGCGCATGCCGTATCATCCCGGACCCGGTCAGGCCGATCATGGCAATCCGGGGCATTATCGCAGCGTCAACGCGAGCCGCGTTGGAGCCAGCTTGCAGCTTCCCGTCCAGCTCCTTGCCGAGGCTCTGCTTTGGAATCTTGAAAAAGGCCACCTCGGGAGCGAATGCACGGTCGGCGGGCGCAAGATCCCCTACGCGGGAGGAAAGTGGCCTGACTATTGTTTCGACGAATACTTCCTGAACACCGCCATTTTTCCGCGAGCCGCGAAGGAGGGGATTTTGACGATGCTGAGCCGTCGCGATACCAGCCAGTGCTTGTGGTTTGCCCTCGATATCGAGCACTGCATGAAGGCGAATCCGGCTTCGGAAATCATCCACTTTGGCCAACCATGGCGTAGCGACGTTCCTGAATTTCCCTGGTCCCCGGAAGAGACATCGGAAGTTGTCGAGAAACTCACAGAGGAAGGAAGACCCCTCATTTCCGTGTGCGTCGCCCTGAAAAACCGTTCTCGTGTTCCCAGTGAAGCGGGAATCCTGGAACTCTTCCCAAACTGCGTGCGCGCCCTCGCTAGACTTAATGAAGCAGTCGGTCCCATCGAGCTGGTCGTCGCTGATTTCCATTCCGATGACTGGCCGCTGGCGGAGTGGTTGGAAGAGGAAGCGGGAGCGATGAAGGTGCATCGGCTTGAAATGGACGGGCCTTTTTCAAGAGGGCGCGGCATGAACGCAGCCGTCGGGGCGGCGCAAAGTTTCCATATCCTGATCTACGATGCTGACATGGTGATGGACGAACCCGCCTTCATCACCGGCCTCGCGATCCTGGCGGAAGGAGATGAAGGGACAGCCTTTTTCCCAATCATCCAGAAACTGGATTCCAGCGGAAAAGCCGATGACTGGTATGATGCCAGCTTCGGCATGGTGTTCCTGCCAAAGGAAACCTTTCTCTCGGCAGGAGGAATTCCCGAATTCCAAAATTGGGGAGGTGAAGATGAAATCCTTTATGAGAAAGTGTCTAAGATTTCGCGCGTCGAACGCTTTAAACTCGCGGGATTGGAGCATCAATGGCACCCGGCCTCCTGCCGCCATCTCCATTATCAAGGTGAAAGCCATAAGGATTATCGGCGATATCAGGCACAACGGAAAAGGGAGCCTAGAGCAGACTTCTATTGATCCCTCTCTCGTGAGCTTTCAGTTGACCCATGGCTAATCGCACTACCCTGTTCGTCATAAAAAAACTCACGATGACAAAAAACAAAAAACTTCGTCACGATTTTGGCCCTCCTAGTAAGTAATGGGTAGATGGACCCGTCTACCGCCGATTTCACCCGCCAATGGACCGCAGCCTTACCCAAGGTCGCTGCCTTTGTCGGCTCGATGGTTTACGACGTCAGTGACCGCGACGATGTCCTCCAGGACTGCGCCGTCGCCGCCATGACCTCCTTCGAGCGCTACGACCACTCCCGCCCCTTCGCTGGCTGGGTCATCGGCGTCGCCCGCAATCAAGTCCGCCTCTACCTCCGTCGTAAATCCAGTGATCCCCACGTCTTCGACGACGACCCCATCGATCTTCTGGTAGATGCCTTTTCCCGCGTCAAACCCGACTTCGAACACAAACTCACCCGACTCGAAGAATGCCTCGCCCTCCTCGACGGCCGCGCCCGCCAAATTTGCGAATACCGCTACGCCTATGACATGAAGCCAGCCGCCATCGCTGCCGAGCTCAACATGGCCCCCAACACCGTCGCAAAATCCCTTCAACGCATCCGCGAACAGCTCCGGTCTTGTATCGAACGCTCACCCGACCCTATTTCATGAAGCCCTCGACCAAGCAACTCATTCACGGATACTTCGACGGCACCCTCTCGCCCATTGAAGAAGAAGAGCTTAACCGTCTCACCAAAACCGACCCCAAAATCGCAGACAAGCTTGCCATGACTGCGATGCTTCACCACTCTCTCGATTCAGGCTTCCGGTCCGGATCGCTTCCCCTCCGAAGCGGTCACCCAAACACACACACTGATCACCCGGGCCGGAAGCCCCTCCTCTCTATCATCAAGCCAGCCCTCTCCTTGCTCGAAAAATGGCGCGATGGAACCCGCCAAATCCCCGACCTCAAGCTCCCCTTCAGCCGCGTCCTCGTCCAAGATCCCTCCCAACAAAAACTGCCCAAATCCAACCACGAACATTTCCCCGCCCACGGCAACCGCAAGAGCGTCACCGCCGGGATCAAAGTGGACCTCGCCCTCGATCTCATCGTCGAGCTTGGAGAGAGCGGATATAAAGCCCGCTTGATCGCTATCCGCGCCACCAAAGAAGTGGCCAAGAGGACCCGCGCGCGGCCAACGAAGACGCGCGCATCGAGGGGAAAACGCTCAGCAAATCGAAACTCCTGCGTTGTCAATGGCACCTCGTGGCGACCAACATCCCACGCGAGAAAATGCCCGCCCGAGCCGTGGGAGAACACGATCGCTGCCCTTGGAAGATCGAGATTGTCTTCCGGGCATGGAAACAATCTGGCAACCTCGACAAAGCCTTGAATCGCACGAGTAACGAAGATCATTTTTAAGTCCTCATGTTGGCTGCGATGATCGACCAAGTTCTGAGCTTGAGGGTGATGGGATTTGTCCGAAATCTGGCGCCTGGAGAACGAATGAGTTTAGAAAAGCTCTTCGATGACTGGAGTGCCATGATCCTGAAATGCCGAGAAATGTCAGAATGTGGACATCGGTGTCCAAAAGTCCTGATTAATATTGGGCGTAGATAAGGTTTATAAGGTTTAGTCGCCCGAGGGCGATAAAGGCCGCCTGCATCCGCTTGGCATCGAAACTCATTGCCCAAGCCTTTGTTTCATGAAGTTTGTTTTTGATCTCATCGAAGCTCTTTTCGATCCGCCAGCGCAGGAAAGAGAGTTGGGCCACCACGCCTG
>CAWUTG010000060.1:0-67487 GCA_963925135.1 uncultured Verrucomicrobiales bacterium
TTTGGCTTTCACCATATAGACTGCCAATAGATCGTAGAGCTTTTCATAACTCAGTCGCCAACGGCCCACTCGTGCTCCGATCACTTGGGCCATTTTCATTCCCAGCTGATGTAAGATCATGCCAGCGAGGACCAAGGCGGTGAGGTGATCCTCATTGCTTCTGCGGTTGAGGGCTTTGTCCAGGTTGCAGGATTGCTTCCACGCCCGAAACTGAATCTCAACTGCCCAGCGCGCGCGGTAGAGTTTGACGAGCTGACTTGTTGGGCTTTGGGCCGCGGTGAGATTCGTCAGCATGAGATGCCAACCGTCTCTGACCAATCCCTTGGGACAGGGTTTGGTTCCTTTTTCTTGGGCTCGTTTACGCCGCTGGGAGCGACGCTTTTGGGCGGTCTTTTCGTCAGCTCGCACGGCGATGAGGCGGCAGCGTTTTTTCCCTTCACCGGCGCGCACTGTGAGGTCGTAGATGTCTTGGTTGCGACTTTTCAGGCGGGTTTCCAAGGCCTTCCCGTTTTCAAAAACGACGCCTGTCGTCAACGGGAGACGGGTGAGCCAAAAGGCGAGTTGCCTCTCGATTTCGGAGAATTCGGCGAGGCTGAAGTATCCCATATCGCGAAGGACGAGGGTGCCGACTTTGAGCACGGCGATGGCCTCCTTGCCGATGGTTTTATCCTGCGTGGTGGCGCCCTCCAGGGAGTGGAAAATAACCGCCCCTGAGAGGAGATCGTAGGCGAAATCGATCTTCACTCCGGCGGTCTTTCCATGATGATTCCCGTGAGCCGGAAAGGACTCCGAATTTGCTTTTGGCATGGCTTGTCCGGACGCGTCTTCCACAAAGATTTCGGTAATCCCGGATTGGCTAAGAGCTTCGCAGGAAGGCTCGAAACGTTGCTTCATCAAGTGACCGCACACGGCGAGAAGGAAGGCGGTGGAAGATGGGCTAAAGCGTTCGTGAAGTGATTGGCGACTCATGGCTTGGCCGACCCTCTCCTTTAATTCGGAAGCGATTTGATTGGAAGATCCCTGACCGGTGACGACCGAACTGAGGAGTGATTGGAGAAATCCGTCGGCGGTAAATTTGGAGGATTTTCGAGAGATGAGACCGGTTTGGATTGCGAGCTGGTGAAGGTCTGGCAAGATCAACGCCGAGCAGTCGGCGGGAGAAGTTGTAAGCATTCCAATCCTGCTGGCTCGCTCACCCAGTCAAGATTAAAAGCGATTTAATTTTGATTTATCAGACTGCTAATCAATGAGTTGAGCTTAACCTGACGCGAATGCGAACTATCCTAGTAAAAAGATTTTTTCCATCTCAGCGAAGACCGGGGTCGGCCTGGAGGTTCTCCTCAACGATTTGTTGGACTCTGAAAGGACATCCGCTGAATCGATTGAAATGGACTACGAACGATATGCCGATGGCGAGGCTTTACTGGGCTGGGTGAACATGGAGGCCAGGGTGTCTCTTGCTGGCGATCCCGGTTCGTGGCTTCAGAAGGTAGGCGAGGAGATTGCGGAATCCCTCGATGAGAAGGGCCATGAAGTGGGGCATTTTAAGATGAGTCTGAGGGGCAAGGGAAAGCGTTGGCGGATTCATCAGGTGATGGGCGGAGAGGACGTGGAGTTGATTGAGGAGAACTTGGGAGACGGGGTTGGCGGAAGGCCTGAGCTGCGGCTGCTCGTGAATCTGCGGGCGGAGGGAGATGCGGTGATCCTCCAAGAGATCGTTCGTGGGGTCTTGGAGGGGCAGAAAGAGGCCGAAATTGATTACCGGGAAGAAGCGGCCTTTCAGCCGGGGAAACCGGTGCCGACTTATCGGGTCGGGTAATCTTCTACGGAGCTTGGACTTCAGTCCGAGTGGCCACAACCCAAGTCACTCGGACTAAAGTCCAAGCTCCCCACCCATCGCGGCCTCGGCGCAACGGCGGCCGTCGAGGGCTGCGGAGACGATTCCTCCGGCGTATCCGGCTCCTTCGCCACAAGGGTAGAGACCTTTGACCTCGGGATGCTGTAAATCCTCGCCTCGGGGAATCCGCACTGGCGAACTGGTCCGCGTCTCGAAGCCAATCAGCAAGGCGTCCGGCCCGGTGTAGCCGCGGATCATTTTGCCAAACTTCCGCAATCCACCCGCGAGCCGCTCGCTGAGTTGCTTCGGGAAAATTTCGTCAAGACGCACCGAGTTGAGGCCCGGGAAATAGCTCGTCTTCGGCAGCTCCCGGGAAACCTTGCCCGCCAGAAAATCGGTCACGCGCTGACCCGGCGCGACCTGTCCGCCGCCGCCGGCTTTTTTGGAAAGCTGCTCGATGTGTTTCTGAAAACGAATCCCCGCGAGGACATCGTTGCCTTCAAAATTCCGCACATCTTCGGGCTCGATCCCCACCACCATTCCGCTGTTCGCAAAGGGCGAGTCGCGACGACTCAGGCTCATGCCATTCACGACGACTTCGTCATTCTCGGTTGAAGCCGGCACGATGAATCCTCCCGGACACATGCAGAAGGAATGCACGCTGCGCCCTTTGATTTGGGTCGCCAACCGATACCGCGAAGCAGGCAAATCACGTCCGCGCTCCTCGCCTTCGCGCAGGTGATATTGCATCCGATCGATGAAGGGCTGCGGGTGCTCAATGCGAACGCCCACCGCGAAAGGTTTGGCCTCAAGAAGAATCTTTTGCTCGTGAAGGAGCCGGTAAATATCGCGCGCCGAGTGCCCCGTCGCGAGGATCACCGCTTTACCGCGAAATTCGCGACCATCTGCGGTTGCCACGCCTTCGATCTTTCCGCCCGAGAGTAAAAACTCCGTCACCTTGGCCCCGAAATGGACCTCGCCTCCAGCCGCCCTTACCGACTCGCGCATCGCCATGACCACTTTTGGGAGGAGATTGGACCCAATATGCGGATGGGCATCCACGAGAATATCGTCGGGCGCTCCATGCGCCACCAAGGTCCGGTAAACTTCGGCCACCGGTCCCCGCTTCGTCGCCCGGGTATAAAGTTTTCCATCGGAAAAGGTCCCCGCTCCTCCTTCCCCAAAGCAGTAGTTCGATTCCTCAATCACCCGCCCTTCCTTCAGAATAGGTCCCAGATCAAATCGACGCGACGAGGCATCCTTCCCCCGCTCTAGAATCACCGGCTTGTAGCCCATCTCCAGACAACGCAGGGCCGCGAACATTCCGGCCGGACCACATCCCACGATGACAATCTCCTCGGGCTCCTTCTTGAGCACTGGTGCCGACCAGGTCAGCTCCGGCATGGGCTCAAGCGCCTGATCCAGCCCTACCTCAAGCCGCAGACGAAATCGCACCGGACGTTTCCGGGCATCGAGCGAGCGCTTGAGAAGACGAAATTCTTGGACCCTCTTGGGATTAACCTTCAATTGCCGGGCAATTCGCGGCGGCCAAAGAAGCTCATTGGAGGCCTCGGCCAGCGAGAGAACGAGTTCGACCGTTTCGACAGACATTAGGATGCTTCGCTCGTTTCTTCCACCTCCGAAGGCTCGGGAAGCTTGGTGAAGCGAAGTTGCTCAATCCGGCGACCATCAGTGCTGGTCACCTCAGCCTCAAATCCAAACACCTCCACCGTCTCACCCGGATCCGGGAGGTGGCCGAGTTGCTGGACAACATATCCGCCGATCGTGCTGACATCGTTGCTTTCGATATCGATCGATGATTCGTGGGCATGAAGGTCAATGAGACTCAAACCACCCTCCACCACAAATTCATCGTCATTGATTCGTAAAAAGTCCGGCTCCTCGTCCTCGTCGAACTCGTCGTGAATGTCTCCTACGAGCTCCGCCATGATGTTGTCCATGAAGACAAGACCGGCAGGATCGCCGAACTCATCGACGACCAACGCAAGCTGGGCCCGCTCCTTCAAAAAGACCTGCAAGAGGTCATCCAGCTTCATCGTCTCCGGCACCACTTTCAGCGGGCGGCAGATGTGCATGAGATCCTGGTCATGCTCGTTCATCAAACGCAGCACGTCCTTGATGTGGATAAGACCTTCAGTCTGATCAAGGTGACCGCGAACCAGGGGGAAACGGGTATGCTTGGAGGCAATGGCGTGCTCCAGATTTTCAGGAAATCCCCGATCAAGATCAAGAAAGATCACATCGCTGCGTGAAGTCATGACGTCCTTGACGGAGACATCATTCAACTCGAGCGCGTTGATGAGAATCTCGCGCTCGGTTTCGGTCACCTCCTGCTGACGCTCGCTTTCCTCAACCAACAAAGCGAGTTCCTCGGAACTATGGACAGCTTCGCCTTCGGAAACGGGGTCAATTTTAAAAATTGTCTTCAAAAGCCAATTGGCAGTGCCATTGAGCACCCAGATGAAAGGTCTGCAAACGACATAGAAAATGTGAAGCGGGCGGGCAATCAACAGAGTTGTCGCCAGCGATTTCCGGATCGCAATCGATTTCGGTAAGAGCTCTCCAACCACCACATGGAGGAAAGTAAAGAGAATCATCGCCGTGCTGATCGTAATGACCTTGATCACTTCCGCCGATAAACCGGTATGGAACAATGCCGGCCCGACAAGCAACGCAATAAATCTTTCACCAACAACAGGCAAAGCCAATGAGGCAATGGTGATCCCAAGTTGATTCGCCGAGAGATAGCCATCCAAGTTCCCAACAACATGCTTTGAAATTCCAGCACGTCGCGGCTTGGACTCCAGCGCCCCTTCAATCTGGCTGGGACGCACCTTTACGATCGCAAATTCCGACGCCACGAAAAAGCCGTTAAGTAGCAACAAGAAAAAGATCCCGGCAATATAAGCCGCAGATTCCCACCACTCCGGAAACGCTTTGGGGATCTCAGTAATACTGCCTAGAACTAGAAAAGATTCACTCATCAAAGTTCTGCGTTAGATCTTATCATAGCCTCCATCGCTATTCTTCTGGAGGATGTGAAATCCGGCCGCTTTGGCATCGGAATCAGAAAAAGGTTTACTCACCTTGGGGGTATTAATCCGGCTCACCATTTTGCGAACCGGATGACGACAAAGGGGGCACTTTACGAGTGCTTCCCTATCGATTGGACGCTGTAACTCGAAGCCCTTGGCGCAGATACGACAACTATGCTCCGGATCGTCCGGGTTTTCAGATTGGTATTCGTAGATGGGCATGGGCGTGAGACAGACGGGGACGCAGCATTACATACTAGGAGCAACATCCCATCCTATCCGACCCAAACCTCTAACCTACCAGGAGGACTTTGTCACTCCGGGAATCAGACCGTGGGATGCCATCTCACGGAAGGTAATCCGGGAAAGACGAAAACGGCGCAAGAAGGCACGACGTCGGCCGGTCACTTCGCAGCGATTCACCAAACGGGTCGGACTTGCATCACGAGGTAACATTGTCAGGCCAACATAATCTTTTTCCTTCTTCAGTTGGTGACGAAGTTCAGAATACTTAGCGACGGTTTTTGCTTTGCGCTTGTCGCGCTCTATCCAGCATTTTCTTGCCATGGGGCGGCGAGAAGTATCCGAAACCGTTCCCGAGGCAAGGTTTATTTGGCTTTGAAGAGAGAAATTTCCAAAGTTTGCCCTTTTTCGTTATTAAACCCCATTTTCATTAAGAAATCCAAAACACTACCGAACATCGTTCAAAACCTCTTGCTTTGGGCTCCTCTGGAAACTAATCCGCCTCATGGACCGACCCGATGGACGCAAAATCCCAGAACTCCGCCCGATTTCCTTCATCCCGAACGTCGCTCCCAATGCCACGGGATCAGTTCTCGTCTCCTTTGGGAACACCCGGGTCATCTGCTGCGCCACCATCGAAGAAAACGTTCCCGGATGGATGAAGTATCAAAAAGTCGAAGGCGGATGGGTCAGCGCAGAGTATTCCATGCTCCCCTACTCCACCCACGACCGGAAACACCGCGACATCAACCGCGGAAAGCTTGATGGCCGCTCCTCCGAAATCCAACGCCTCATTGGCCGCTCCCTCCGCGCTGTCATCGACCTCAAGAAGCTCGGCAAGCGAACCCTCTGGATCGACTGTGACGTCCTCCAGGCCGACGGAGGCACCCGCACCGCCTCCATCACCGGCGGATGTGTCGCCGTCGCCATCGCCCTCAATCGCCTCATGGCGCAGGGCAAGCTCAAGGACTTCCCCATGAGCAAGCTCGTCGCCGCAGTCAGTGCCGGCATTTATCAAAATGAAGCCATCCTCGACCTCAACTACCCCGAGGACCGCGATGCCGCCGTCGACTTCAATGTCGTCATGACCGAAGACGGAGATTTCGTGGAACTTCAAGGCAGTGGCGAGGAGAGCGTCTTCACCTCGGAACAAATGACCGCCATGCTCGATCTCTCACGCGAGGGGATCAAACAACTCGTCGTGCTCCAGAGAGAAGCCATTCTGGCAGCCGACAAGGCCACGGGCGAGGATCTTGAGGGACTCGCTGCCGCATTTCGATAGGAGTTCGCATCCTTTTAACTTGCGGAAGAGATACGGAAGCTTATTTTTCCTTGGAAGGTTGGTATTCCTACCTCCCTCCATAAAAAACGGAGGGTTTTCCCTCCAAACCATAGACAAAAAACATGAAACTAAAGAAAAACCCAATGCGGAAGGGCTTCACACTTGTGGAGCTCCTGGTCGTCATTGCCATCATCGCGGTCCTTGCGGGCCTTGCGACGCCGGCAATTCTGAAAGCGCAAAAGGCGGCAGCCAAAGCACAAGCAACGAGTAACGCTAAGGAGATCGGAAGCGCTCTCATCGGCTTTATTGAGCAATACGGCGGCTACCCCTCCGAATCCACTAAGCAGCAGCTCATTGACGAAGGCGCCGAGACGGCTCCCGATGGCAATGACGCCAACTCCTACCTCGGCCAGCTCCTCGCAGCAGGCTCCGTGGACTCCGAGAAGATCTTCTACGTCAAAGGCGTAAAAGGCTCCAAGGAAGGCGATAATATTTTCAGCACTCCTGAAAAAATGCTCGCTGAAGGAGAAAACGGATTCGGCTACGTCATGCTTGAAGGTGATGAGCCCCTCTCCTCACCCGGAAGTATCGTTCCTGTCGTCGTCGCCCCTCTGAAGAGCGGCGGTTCGGACCCAGTCTTCGACGAAGGCCCGTTTGCTGGTCAATACATCTACCTCACCCCCGACGGCGCTGTTTCCGGTGGCAAGATCAACAAAGACGGAAAGCCTATTGCCAAAGGACGTGGAGCCGGCGGACTCTTCGGAGCCGGTAAGGACTCCATCTTCGAGGAAGACATTCCTGATGTAAAAGCTCCCCGCGGTCTCTAAGACAACAGAGCAAAAAATTCCAAAGCGGACCTCAAAAGAGGTCCGCTTTTTTTGGCCCGAAACGATGAGGCCGAACAAACGATCAGAACGATGAAAACGCGCAGCTATCAATCCACACGCGGAATCACAAAATTAGAAATCGTCTTCATCCTCGTCGTCATCGCAGTTCTTGCAGGGCTGCGCTTCCCCACTCGTCTGAAGGCCGCAAAAGCATCGGCCAAAGCCCAGGCCACCTCCAACGCCAAAGAAATCGGAAGCGCTCTCATCGGTTTCATTGAGGAATACGGCGGCTACCCCTCCCAGGACACCCTCCGCCAACTCCAAGCCAAAGGAGCCAAAGTCCTCCCCATCGGGAACGATGCCAACTCCTATCTGGGCCAGCTCCTCGCAGCAGGATCCGTCGACTCCGAAAAAATCTTCTACGTCAAAGGCATCTCCTCGCGAGAAGGAGACAGCATTTACAGCACTCCTGAAAAGATGCTCGCCAAGGGCGAGAACGGCTTCGGCTACGTCATGCTCCAGGGTGAAAAGCCGCTCGTTTCGCCCGGAAGCATCGTCCCCGTCGTCGTCGCCCCTCTGAAAACCGGTGGCTCCGACCCCACCTTCGACGACAAGCCCTTCGCAGGCCAATACATCTACCTCACCCCCGACGGTGCGGTTTCTGGTGGCAAGATTAGCAAAGAAGGCAAACCCATCGTGAAAGGACGCGGAGCCGACGGCCTCTTTGGCACCGGCCTAGGCTCCATCTTCGACGACGACGTCCCCGACGTCAAAATGCCCCGCTGATCCTTGCCCGCCCCTAAAGGCTCCCCGCTAACCGCCAAAAGCCAATCGCTGGAGCTCCCGTAAACCACCACCCTCTGTGATTCCCTCAAAAATCCCATTTGCCCAATCCCCAATCTCTGGCACCTTGGCCGGTAATCATGATGGAAGAACTCAGCACTGAAAACATCGTCAACCGCGGAGCCTTTTTGCCCTACCCCGTCTCGACCCTCAGCCCGAGAATCGTTCCCAACGACCTCTCCACCTTCAAATCACGCGGCATCAGCCAGGTCGAGCGCGACCTTCAGCAAAAGCTCGTCCAGATGCGCGAGGAATACATCGCCACCATCGAGCACTTCAACTGGAACAAGCTCGTCTATGAAGCCGACATCAATTTCGAGCCCGTGGTCGGCGAGACCTATCACCTCTACTCCATCCGGGGAAAGAACACCCTGTCCATGATTGCACCCGACCAGTGGCCTTACAGCCACCTCGCCAGCTTTCGTCTCAATCTTGACCGCCAATGGGAGCTCACCGAAGCCAGCGTTGAAGCACGCTCGCTTTTTCCTAGCGGAGAGGATAGCATCCTCTAACAAAACATGATTCACCCCACCGCTGTCATCTCACCCAAGGCCGAACTCGGCCACGACATCGAAATCGGCCCCTACTGCGTCATCGAGGCCAACGTCCGCCTCGGAGATCGATGCCAACTCCATTCGCACGTCGTCATTCATGGCCACAGCGAACTCGGAGAGGACAACGAATTCTTTCCCTTCGCCGCCGTCGGCACCAAATCCCAGGATCTCAAATACGCCGGCGAACCCACCGCGCTCATCGCCGGTGATCGCAATGTCTTTCGCGAGAACACTACCATCCACCGTGGCACCGTCGACGGGTCGCCCACCCGTCTCGGCTCGGACAACCTCTTCCTTTCCTACTCCCACGTCGCCCACGACTGCCAGGTCGGTAACCACGTCATCCTCTCGAACAACGGCACCCTCGCCGGACACGTCGAGGTCGATGACTACGCCATCATCTCCGGACTCAGCGCCGTTCACCAATTCTGCCGCGTCGGCGCCCACAGCATCACCGGCGGCATCTCCAAGATTGTCCAGGACATCCCGCCCTTCACCATTGTCGATGGCAACCCCGCCAGCGTCCGCGGCATTAACCAAGTCGGTCTGCAACGCCGGGGCTTCAGCGAAGAGGATCTCCGCGCCCTCAAAACCTTCTACAAAAAGATCTTCCTCAAAAAAGAAACCAACCTCGCGAGCGCCCTCGAAGCTCTGGACCCGGCACTTTGTGAAAACCCACAGATCGCCAAGCTCATCGCCTTCATCCAAGGCTCACAGCGCGGCATTATCCGCTAGGGAATCTAGTGGCTCATCGGCTTGCACAGCCTGATCAATTCCGGATCAACGTGGTGCTTTTGATCCGTGATATCACTAATCGACGCACTCCCGTAGGTGCCATCTTTGAAAGTCACGACCCGATTGGTCTCACCGGACTGCAAGGACTCCACCGCCGCATTGGCGAATTTAAAGGCCATGATGCGATCGTAAACCGTCGGTGAGCCCCCACGTTGCACGTGACCAAGAACGGTCAAACGGGCATCCATTCCCAGCGCATCGCTCATCCAGCGGGTCAATGATTCACCCATTCCCGTTCCTTCGGCCACGATTCCCAAAAGATACTTTCTCCCTTCCTCCTTCTCCTTGCGAAGACGCTCCGCAATCGAATCCAAATCGTAAGGGATTTCAGGAACAAGACAGACTTCAGCCCCTGTCGCGAGCGCACTCGTCATGGCAAGGTAACCACAATGCCGCCCCATCGTCTCCACCACAAAAGCCCGCGAAAATGACGCCGCGGTATCGCGAATACTATCGACGCTCCAACGAATCATGTTGAGCGCAGTGTCGACTCCAAGACAGTAATCCGTTCCCGGGATATCGTTGTCGATGGTCGCTGGAATCCCCGCAAAAGGGACTCCGAAATCTGAGTGAAACTGATTGAGAGCATTGAATGAACCATCTCCTCCAATCACGATCAGCTTGGTGATCCCTTCTTTCTTGAGATTATTGTAGGCCTGTTCCCGGAATTGATAATCGTAAAACCTCTTCGACCGCGACGACCCCAGGACGGTGCCTCCGCGGTGCAAAATCCCGGAGAGCTTGTCTCTCGTTGCCTCGTAAATCCAGCCCTCGATCAAGCCACGCAACCCCCAATCCACGAGATAAGGCTTCAAACCATTCTGCAAGGCATAATCGCAAGCGGATTTCACGGCAGGATTCATCCCCGCAGCGTCTCCACCAGACGTTAAAATGGCAACTTTCTCACTCAAGATGGTGCCGATGTAGCAGACGACCGGCCAAGCTCAAGCCCCGCCGGTAAATTCTATCCCCAAAAGGCAAACATCGTCCTCAAAAATTTTCGCCCCGGAAAACTTCAAAGCCGCCGCCACGATCTTATCCAGCAGCAACGGTCCACTCTCCGAACCACCCAATACCTCGCACATTCGCGGCACCCCAAACTCCTCGCCGACTCCATTTCTCATTTCGAAGACTCCATCGGTAAAGCCCCACAAGCCCTCCAACCCTTCCAGAGGCAGCACCGTCTCATTGTAGGGCACTCCCGGCACCATCCCCAGGGCCGGACCACGCAACTTCCCCTTCAGATTCAAAACCTCAATCGCTCCATTTCTCTTCAAAATCGGAGACGGATGACCGGCCGAGGCCAAGCGAACCTCCCCCGCATTCAAATCCACGACCCCGTAGAATGCCGTCGCAAACATCTCGGTCTTGGTCCTTTCTAAAAGGTGGGAAAGTCCCTCGTTCAACCCGGCCAAAAATACGCCCGGCTCTCCCGCCGAAGCACGTTGTTTCTCGATCAGGCCGCGCAACATCGACACGATCAAGGCCGCCCGGACGCCATGGCCCATCACATCGCACACCAGAAACCCCACCCGGTTTTCGCCCAAATCAACAACCTCAAGAAAGTCTCCCGCCAAGTCACTCGCCGGCTGGTAACAATGATGAAACTCCGCCGTCCAGGAGTCCGACTGAATCGTAGGCAGGGAACGGGGAACCGCCGCCTGCTGAATCTCGCGGGCCAAATTCAGATCTTCCTCCAAGGCCTCATTCTGAGCCTCCATGGCATCCGTAATCTCGGAAAGCTTGTTCCGGGTCTCCACCAAGTCGGTGACGTCTCCCGAGACCCCAAAAGTTCCGATGATCTTCCCGGCATGATCCGTCCAAGGAAACTTGGAACTCATCGACCAGGTGATATGATGATCCTTCCACGCAATCTGTTCCAACTTCTTGATGATGGGTTTCCCCGTCTCCATAATCTCCACTTCGTCCTTGCTCGCCCCCTCCACAAGACCCGTCGCGAAGTAATCACGGTCATGCTTGCCCACGACATCCTCCGGTGACCTCTCACCAATCAGCTCCGCCATTCCCTGGTTCACCAAGACGAATTTCGACTCACGATCCTTAAAATAAACAAACATCGGAATGCTATCGATCACCAGGCGAAGCAAATGCCTCTCCTCACTGATCTCTTGATTCACCAACAAGAGCTCGTCCGCGATTCTCTCCAACTCCGACTGGGTCTCCATCAACTCGGTGACATCATGCGTCACCCCAAAGGTCCCCCGGACGTCACCGTTCATCCCATACCAAACCTTCTTCGTCACCAGCACCCAGGACTCACGACCACCTCCCCAGACTTCGTGCTCCATAATATCTTCCTGGCTCTCACCGGTTTGCATGAGCTCAACTTCAATTGCCCTTGCAGCATCGGCATGCTCACTTTCAAAGAAATCGTGATCCGTTTTCCCCATTAAATCCTCCACCGTTCCCGCCCCCATCCGCTCCGCCGTCGCCACATTCGCTCTCACAAAGCGGGACTCGGTGTCTTTAAAATAGACGTTCACCGGAACGTTATCGAGGAGGAGATTGATCAAACTCCGCTCCTCCGCCAGCGCAATCTCGGCCATCCTCCTCTTTGAGATATCGATGAGACTACCGACTACCCTGATCAATTTCCCATCGGGATCACGGACCGGCACCCCCCGAACACGGAACCATTTCCAAATTCCATCATGACTGCGAATTCTCGGCTCCACCGCGATGAATTTCCCATTACGGGAGACCACCCGATCCACCTTTGCTTTAAAATTCTCCAGGTCATCAGGATGGAGACAGCTCTCCGGATCCACAAAGAAATTGGGAGCGCCAATCCGGCCATATCCCAAAAACATCAAAACACGGTTCGAATAATAAATCTCTCCGGTCGCTACTTCCCAATCCCAAACGCCTTCGTTCGAGGCTTTGAAAGCAAGATTCAGTCGTTCTACCCTGGCACTCATTTCTCAATTTCCCACGCCAACAGGCATAATGCATTTCGGAACTCCCCGTTCCCTTCCGAGAATTTCAAGACCGATTTCGAAAGCTGCTCCAGCACCCGGGGCATCGGTCCGCCCCGCTCCACAATCCCAATAATCCGGCTCACCCCGAACTCCTCCCCCTCGACGTTCGTCGCTCTTTGAATCCCATCTGAAAAACAAATCATCCGGCAAAGCCCCTCCAATGGCGCCGTCACCGACTGATAGACCACGCCCGGCTGTTGCCCCAGGGCCGGGCCCCGAACCCCGCCGGGTGGCACCAACTGCCGAACTCCATCCTCGAAAACCGCCACCGGATTGGGATGCCCCGCAACCGAAAGCTGAATCACCCCTTCACCAAGATCCACCACGCCGTAAACCGCCGTCGCATGGATCTCCACGCCTGACTCGACCAAGAGGTGATCCAGCCCTTCGTTCAATCCCGTCAAAAATTCACCCGGTGACTCCGCCGTCGAAATTTGCTTCTCAATCAATCCCCGCAGCATCGACACAATCAAAGCCGAGCGCACCCCCTGGCCCGCTACATCACAGATAAAGAAACCTGCTTTATCCGGTCCCAGCGAGACCACTTCAAAAAAGTCCCCGGCGAGATCAGGGGCCGGTCGGTAAAGCTTCGAAAACCGCAAGACCTGATTGTCCGTGGCGAACTCCGGAATCTCATCCGGCAGCAGAGCCTGCTGAATCTCGCGGGCAAGCTCGAGCTCTTCGGCCATTTCTAAATTCTTTATTCGCAAAGTCTCAGCCTTTGCCTTCAATTCCTGCTGGGCCAGCACTAGATCCGAAACATCACTGGAAACCCCAAAGGTCCCCATCACCGCTCCCTCGCTGTCCCTCCAGGGATACTTCGACGTCATCACCCAGGTATCTTCCTTCCCGCTCCAGGTCTCCTTCTCGACCTGGTCGATAATTGGCACCCCGGTCTCCATGATCCGCTTCTCATCGGCCTCAGCCGCCCGCCAATGTTCCTCCGAAAAGAAATCGCGGTCGCTCTTTTCGTATAGATCCTCGGGCTGCTCGCACCCCACCCAGTCAGCCATGGAATGATTCACAATCACGAACTGGTGATCGAGATTCTTGAAATAGACATTCATCGGCACCCCGTCGATCACGAGCCGCATTCGCTGCCGCTCTTCCTCGATCCGGGAATTCTGCGCTTGCAGCTCCGACGCCACCCTCTCCTGCTCAGCCCGGGCCCGCATCAAATCGGTAATATCACTGGTCACCCCGAAGGTTCCCTTGACCTTACCCGTCTGCCCAATCCACGCGTGCTTGGTCGTCTTGACCCAAGTATCCTCACGATCGTCCCAGATTTCGTGCTCGGTCACATCAGGGAAGCCCACCCTGGTCGCCATGATCTCCTTCTCCACTGCTCTCGCATGATCGGCATGCTCCGCGCCAAAGAAATCATAGTCCGTTTTCCCCAGGAGCTCTTCCGGCGTGGACAGCCCCATCTTCCGGGCCGTCGGAAGATTCGCCATCACAAAACGCGATTCCAAATCCTTAAAATAGACATTCATCGGAATGCTATCGAGGAGGGTCTTAATCAAGGCCCGCTCCTCCCCCAGCGCTTCCTCTGCCGACTTCCGCTTCGAAATATCAATCAGACTCCCGACAATCCGGGTGACCTTCCCCAGACCACTCCGAACCGGAGTCCCCCGAACGCGGAACCACTTCCACTTCCCCAACACCGTCTTGATCCGCGACTCCACCGCAAAAAGATCCTCACCTTCCTGACAAACCCGGCGCAGGGCCTCATCGACAGCCGCCTCCGACTCCTCATCCATGAAGTCCTTACGTTCCGCAAAAACATTGGGCGCAAGATCACGGCGAAACCCAAAAAACCTCAAGGCCCGCCGGGAATAACGGATCGACCCCTTTTCCAAGTCCCAATCCCACACCCCTTCCTTGGACGCTCTAAGCGCCAGTTCAAGCCGGTCATCGTTCCAACTCGCCATCTTTTCACCAGAGAGAACACCACTTATTGTCGTATCTCAACGGAAAAGCCTCGTCCCGGGTCGAATTCTCAGCCGCAAGGTCCCCAATTTGATTTTAGACTTCGACTCGCCGCACATTCCGCCATCCTCCCCAACGTAAAATTGCTCCTCCTCACCCTCCTCCTCACCCTCCTTCTTTCCGGATCACTTCTCGCCAAACCCAAACTCCTCATCATCCTCGCCGATAAAAAGCGCCGCACATACGCCGCACATACGCCGCCATGATACACGCCATGGACCGCGGTATCGGCCGCGTCGTCCAAACCCTCAAAGAAACGAACCAGCTCGAGGACACCCTCATCGTCTCCGCCCTCGATCTCGTCCCCACCTTCACCGCCGCCGCCGGAGGAAAACCCCTCCCGCTCAAAAAGGCACCCTCGCACGAAGACGTCCGTAACCGCAACCGCTCCAACGAAAAATACGGCGAATACGATGGTCGCGACCTCCTCCCCGCCCTCAACGGTGGCCCCTCCCCCGAGCGCCTCCTCTTCTGGCGACTCCAGGGCCAAACCGCCATCCTCGACGGCGAGTTCAAACTCATCCGCCCCTCACACCGACCCGCCCAACTCTTCCAACCCGCCACCGACCCCGGCGAGCGTAACGACGTCACCGCCAACTACCTTCAGAAGCGCGACGACCTCTTTCAGAAACTTGCCGAATGGGAAGCCCTCCGCGCCACCGTCCCCCTCTGGGGCTCCTCCCCCACCTGGAACAAGGATTCCCCCAAAATATTTTATCAAAATGCAATGAAGAACCCTCAAGCCTTTCGTGATTTGTCTTCTGCGTCTGGCACTGCACAAGCGACATCGCATCGCGCTGGGTAAAATTCATCGAATGAGCAGCTAAATATGATTTTACCCGTGCCGCTTCGACTTCGCCACGCCCCATTGAGCAAGAAAGCGAATATCCGCCGTCTCCAGTTTTTCTAATCGTAAAGCTTGATCCCCCAATCTTAACCCCTTCGACAATCTTTGTCAGATAAGCTGATTCAGCCTGGCGATGCTTAATGCCTTCACCGTCTCTCTCAAATCTAGCTTCTCCGCGTAAATTCTGGCCGAAGATCTTGCGATAATAATCACGGGCAAAGCCAAGAAAGGCCTCCGGAGTCACCTTGGTCAAACTGTCATAGAAAGGTTGCTCTTGAATCAACTAAACTGAAACCATCTCATTTTTTTATAATATCACTGCGCAGTCAATCCGAACCGGAATCGCATCAGAAGCTATGTTCTCTGCGTCTATCACCCTTGGAAGCTATTCCCGTAAACTATTGGTAAAACCTCACCCCTCCGGAAACACCTGCGCCATCGAGCCGCCCACTCCGTGCTTCATGAGCACCGGCTTCAAAACATCACGGTAATCCGTCACCACCGGAACATCGCCCGGCCCGACCAGGATCCCGGTCTCCAATTCAGGCATTTTGCCAAGGACATCTCCCCGCTCCCCGCCTCCCATCAGGAACATCACCCCGCCCCGTCCGTGGTCCGTTCCAAATGAAGAATTCTCGGCCACCCGGCGTCCAAATTCTGTCATCACGACCACCGTCACCTGCTCCATCATGCTCCCCAAATCCTTCCGGAAATTCGCCAAGCCTTCCGACAGACGCGTCATCATCGGGGTAATCAAGGTATCCTGCGCCAAGTGCGAATCCCAACCATTCAGATCCAGCGACACCGCTTCCAAGCCCACCCGCGCCCGAATCAATTGCGCCGTCTGACGCAGCCCGTTCGAAAAGGAATCCTCACCATACTCCGCGCCGTTCTTCGGCCCACCGCCGTTCTTCCCAATCGCTGCTACCCGGTCCAAGGCCTGCAAGGTATCCCGCGCCGCCGGTCCTAAAATGGTCGCATCCTTCCCGTAAAGCGTCGCCAACTCAGCCTGCAATTTCGACGTCGATCCACCGCCCTTACCAAGCGAAAAGGTCTCCATCGATTCCATCACCGTCGCCGCCGGAGCTCCCCGCAACACCTCGGGCATCGCCTTCCCCAGCGCGATCGCAGAAAGCGCCGTCGGAGCCTTGCCATCGCGATAACGCAAAAACCTCCCCAGCCACCCTCCGGCCACCGTCCCGCCATGCTCCATCAAATCCTGGGCATAAAAATGCGAGCGCGTTTCATCGTTCGATCCCACCGCCGGAACCACCGTCAAACCCCCTTCCACGAAGACCTCGTGCAAGGCTGCCATCCCAGGATTCAACCCGCAATTCGCATCGCCCAACTTTAACACATCCCGCTCCGAAACTGCCAGCGTTGGCCGCGCCGAATAGTATCCGTCATCCCCGACTGGCGGCACCAGACTCAGCCCATCCGCGCCCCCACGAAGAAACACCACCACCAGCGTCCGCTGCTCGTCGCCATTCCCCGAAAGTAATCCTGTCCCGGTCGTCTTCATCGCCATTGAAATCCCGGTGAAGCTAAAATCATCGCCAGCGGTTCACCCGTCCGCTCGACGCTTTCCAATTCCCCGGCAGTCGCAACCCGCCCCAACAAACTCGCGGCCAAACCTTCAACTCCACCCGCTTCTGTCGTCAGCTTTTTCTCATCCACGACAATCTTCTTGCTGACATCATTCCGTGCCAGCGCCACCGCAAAGTGCCAACGCCACAACAAGGTTCCCGTCCAAGGTGAGGCCACGTCCGGATAACCATCCGGCGTCGGATACTGAAAAGGGGCGTGCCCCATCCTCACCAGATAATCGACCAAATCCATCTCGTCCTTCACCTCGGCCCGCGTCGCTCTCAAAGCCGAAACAATCAACTCAAAGGGTCGCTTCAACTTCGCCCCGCGCGCCCCGCTCAAAAACTCCTTCGTCGCAAAAACCGCTCTCAAAGTCGTCCGGACATCCCCGCCACTCCCGGTGAAAACTTTCGCCACTTCTTCAATCGATTCCGCCGACGGCTCGTCCGCGATGAAACGCACACACAACTTTTCAGCGAGATGACGCGCCGTCGACGGATGATTACAAACGATGTCCAACACCGCCTCTAAATCCTTCTTTCCTCCCCCCGCCGCGAGCTCATGACCCAGCACCCGCTTCGCCCCGTCATCATGCGAACCCGCATGAAACTCCACCTTCCCCTTAAAAAACTTCTTCTTCCCCCGCACCGTCCAACCGCTCAAACACCGCGCCACTTCCATGACATCCTCTTGCGAATACCCGCCGCCCACTCCCAGCGTATGCAACTCTAACAGCTCGCGCGCATAGTTCTCATTCGGTTTCTCCCTTTCCTTCCGCGTCCGGTTCTGCCGCCCGTCCAGATACCACAGCATCGCCGGACTCAGCGCCGAGGCCTGCACCAGATCCGAAAACTTCCCGAGCGCATTCTTCCGAATCACCTCGCGATCATCCGCTGCCTTCAACCACTTGCAGTCCTCCTTCGAGGAATCGATGTTAAAATGATCCGTCCAAAAATGCGTCATCACCTCATACAACTGTCGCTCACTGCGCGTCGCCCGGACCAGGGTGGCCCGCGTCAATTGCTCTAATAGAAACTCTTCCTTGTATTCATACATCTCGCCCAAAGGCGCATACAAGGCTTCAAACCTTCGCGCCGCCCGTTGCGCCCGCATGTCCGGAATTTTCTCCGGGGCCAACTGCTCTTCCAAGTAAGCCGCCACTGCCGATCCCTCCGAATCTCCCATCCCCTTGACCCTGGCATACTCACTCGGAGTCGGCCCAAAGCTCACCCGATTCAAAACATGCGAGATCAAATCAATACCCTCACCCGTGGGCGGAACGCACGGACCAATCTTTGGCCCCATTCCCAGCAAATCCTCAACCCGGTCACAACTCGAGGTTGAGAACAGGGCCACCCCCGCCGCACCGCGTAAAAAGAAACGCCGCGAGAGTTTATCTGACCGCTCGTTCTTCATTCGCCAGTCTCCAGTGCCGGAGGCAATTTCCGGCCATCACGCCAGCTTAAAAATAAAGCCCCGATGCCCGAAAACACCGCCGCCGGAAAAATCAGAAACCAACCCAGCACCGGAAAAATAAACATCAGCCCCAGCACCGTCCCGCCACGTTTCACCCTTCGCCAAGGTTCCTCCACATCCACCGCACACTTTAAACCTTTCCCGATCCGCAAACACAAGCCAGCAGACCCGCAAAGCCCCGCCAGGAAGATCAACAACACCCAGGCAAACCCCGCAATCTGGGCCACCGGCAAGCCAAGCCTCGCAATCACCAACCCGATCCCAATCCCCGGAATTCCCATCGCGAATCCCAAAAGAAGCGATTTCCAGGGCGATGAGCCCAATCGCTCACAACTCCCCTCCACCAAACGCGGAGCCAGTCCCGCCGCCGCGACCCAATACGCCACAAAAATGACGTAGAAGCCTAAAATTAAAAAAGTCGTCATCAGGACGTCTGCCATAATCATTTCGTTGTTTCCCTTTCCATGTTTCGATTTCTAACACGCTTACGTGCGCTCACCGAAAAAGGTAACAGGGAACTCAACGAACAATGAGACCAATCTCCGCCCGACGGGAAAATCCGCGCCTCATTCTGCGGGCAACGAAAGCGTGATCTTCCCGCCATCGGAACCCAGCTTCACCTCCCGCACCGTCGTTTGACCGTTGCAGGTCACACTCACTTTGTAGTCTCCCAGGAAACCGCAAACCTCTCCCAAACCCTTGGCATTGCTCTGGATTACTTCATCAGTCCACCACTGCTTCTTCACCAGGTCGACGAATACTTCCCCTCGTTAATGGCATGCTTCGCCCCGGGTGCGAGACGTCGGCCCTCTGCCATGATCTCGCCGAGAATCTCCAGACCGCCGTATTCCTTTTCGTAGGTATGATTCCCCCAGGCCACGATATGATTGATGGTATCCCACTCGGTCACCACGCCCTTGGTCTTCGATGAAATATCCGCCATATGGGTCCAAAGCCATTGGTATGTCCCCCCGTTCACGATGGCAAGGCGGATCGTCCCCGGCCGCCACCCCACCTCGTATCCTTCCCCATTGCCCGCGCCCGCGATTGGGCGGGTCTTGTTCGCTATTGGAGATCCGGGTTGCAGAGCCAGTTGTGAAATGCGGTGTCTCGAATCCTCTGGGGCGAATTCAAGAACTCTGGAGGTGCGGTCAGGAACTCGACTATTCCTGGATCAAATGCACTCTCTCAGGCTAATTGCCCGTAGAAGGAGGAAATAGATCAGAGCAGGAAAATAGAGGGACAAGACGCCAGCGACCGCCAATGGCAGACTCCCCCCAAATGCGAAGAGAAGGATGGGGCCACCGTAAATTGTGGTGACACCAAGTAAGATCAACGGTTCTAGCGGCCACTTCACCCAGACTTTATACTCAATAATGTAGACGGAAATCGTCGCGACTGGTGCGGAAACCAAAATGGACAGAAATACAGACCATAGGGCGGCCACAAAAATCGATCCCGTAATCCATGGAATCCGTCCCGCAGCGAATTCACCGTAGACACTATTGACCGCGAATATCGGTGCCGCAATCACCACAGAGAGCGACGATGCCACGAGGTGTTTTAGCAAGATCTTCATATTTCTGCCGAACTGTATTGGTTAGCGAGGCGGCGCAATCGGACCATCCGCCCCTCCAGCCAAATTATGCCCAAGCCAAGGCCGCCGCAATCACTGATCTTGCCTTCCTAAGGTCAGGCCGACCTCGCAACTTCGTAAACCACCACGATGACTCTACTCCTATGAGAGACGTTCCGGACTTCCGACTTGTATCGCTTCGAGGCTATGCCATCTCTGATCCAGTTGCTAATAAACGGGAAACCTTTAATCGCCCGCGCAAAACTTTTCCCTCACTCCACTCATGAAAATCCCCACGTCCTTCTTCATTCCAACTCTCTCCCTCCTTTGCTGCCTCAAAGGCGCGGCGGACAACGAAACAAAGCTCGTCGTTGACTCCGACACCGGGATCACCTTGAGGGAAGGATTCGATGCGGAATTACTCTACGACATTCCTCCCGAACAAGGTTCCTGGGTCGCCATGACTTTTGATCCCAAAGGCCGCCTTGTCGTTTCCGATCAGGATGACAAGGGCGTCTTTCGCGTCACCCTCCCGGATAAAGATAAGGCCATCGCAGTCGAGCCCCTCAAAGGATTTCCCTACGAGCCCATCGACTGGGGCAAGCGAAAAGTCGGCGGTGCGCTCGGATTCCTCCACGCCTTCGACAGCCTCTACATGGTCACCATGAAGGGCCTCTACCGCATCCGCGACACCGATGGCGACGACACATACGACGAGTTCAAACTCCTCAAAAAACTACAAGCAGGCTACGAGCACTCCGCCCACAACATCATCAAAACCGAAGACGGCAAGGGCCTCTACCTCGTGAGTGGAAACTACGGGACCATCCCAAAGGGCGTCCCCTCCCTCCAGCCGCCCGTCTGGGCCAAGGACTCGCTCCTCCCGTCCATGCCCGACCAAATGGGCCACGCCGTTTCAATCAAAGTCCCCGCCGGATGGGTCAGCCGCATCTCTCCCGATGGCTCCGAATGGACCATGATCTCGTCCGGTTTCCGCAATCCCGTCGACCTCGCCATCAACCGCGAAGGCGAGCTCTTCACCTTCGACTCCGATCTCGAGTTCGATGTCGGAAGCCCCTGGTATCGACCGACCCGCGTCTGCCACGTCACCTCCGCGAGCGAATTCGGCTGGCGCGATGGCTCCGCAAAATGGCCCGAATATTTTGCCGACAGCAATGGCGCCGTCATCAACGTTGGGCCCGGCTCACCCACCGGCATCAGCTTCGGACACCACTCCAACTTCCCCGCGAGTTACCAAGATAAGCTCTTCGTCTGCGACTGGACTTTCGGAACTCTCTACACCATCAATCTGGAAGAAGAGGGCTCCAGCTACACCGGAACCAAGGAGGAATTTCTGCACGGAAATCCCCTCAACATCACCGCGATGCGTTTCGGGCCCGACGGCCACATGTATTTTCTAACAGGAGGGCGTAACACCGACTCCAAGCTCTACCGCATCCGCTACACCGGAGCACAATCCGACGCTCCCGTGCGGCAGCTCACCGCCCACCAGGCCCTTCGCGACCTGCGTCATTCCCTGGAAAAATTCCACGGCACCAACAAGGGTGGCGCGGAAGCCATCGAAGCCGCCTGGCCCTACCTTGGCCACGAAGACCGCAACATTCGCTATGCCGCCCGCCTCGCGATTGAGAACCAAGACCTCGCCTTGTGGCAGGATCGTGTTCTTTCCGAAACCGATGCCCGCCGCGTGATCTATGGAACCATCGCTCTTTGCCGACACGGCGCGCCCACCCTCTCCAGCCAGATCCTCAAGAAACTCAACTCGCTTGCCTTCGCCTCGCTCGGACTCGATGACCGCCTCGGCCTCCTGCGGGCCTACTCGCTGTGCTTCCTTCGGCTCGAGAAACCCAGGCCCGACGAGATCACAAAAACCATCTCCCGATTGGGTCCGCATTACCCGGCCCAGGACAAGCTCACCAACTCCGAACTCTGCCGGGTCTTAAGTTTCCTCGATTCTCCTACCGTCGTCAAAAATACCATCAAGCTCATGAAGTCCACCCAGACCCAAACCGTTGCCTATGACAAGGCGATGCTCGAACGGAGTGGTGACTACGGCCAGGACATCCTCAAGATGATGAGCAACACGCCCAACAGCCAAAACATTCACTACGCTTACGCCTTACGCCGGGTGCAAAGCGGCTGGACCCTTGAGGACCGCAAATACTACTTCGGCTGGCTCAACGAGACCCTCGAAAAAGGCGGCGGCAAAAGCTTCGCCGGATACATCCGCGCCATCCGGCAGGACGCCATCGACCATCTTCCACCCGAAACGAAAGCTTCCGTCTCCTGGCTCCTCGGAGACATCGCCGGCATCGACCTCAGCAAGCTCCCCCAGCCCAAAGGCCCTCCCGTCGCCTGGACCATCGACAGCGCCATGACCCATTTCGACAAACCCTTGCGAGGAAGAAATTTCGAAAACGGAAAGGAAATGTTCTCCGCCGGACGCTGCGTGGCCTGCCATCGTTTCTCAGGCTCGGGAGGCTACTCCGGACCCGACCTCGGTTCGGTGGGAAGTCGCTACTCCATCCGCGACATCCTCGTTGCCATTTGCGAACCCAGCCAATCCATCTCCGAACAATACCAGGCCAGCATCGTCACCCTCAAGGACGACTCCTCGCTCTACGGCAGGCTCATCTACAAGAACGATAGCGAAATCGCCATCGCCCCCAATCCCTTCAACTATGGCGAGCTCCAAAAGAAGCCCGTCGGAGAGCTCAAAAACATCGAACCCTCCCAGATTTCCATGATGCCCGCCGGAACCATCAACGCCATGAACAAAGACGAACTCATGGACCTCATCGCCTACCTTATCTCGAGCGGTAACAAGAAGCACGAAGCCTTCACCAGGGACTAAAACATCAACCCGCAAAGGGACGCGTGATTCACCAGTCAAATCACGCCAAACCCTTCTGCCTCTCAAAACCGGAAAATCGCAAACACCATCCTTCGTCCTTGCTCATCAAACGGGAAATTCTATCATACAACTTCCCCACCCATGAACACCACCTCGCGACGCAACATTCTCACTGGTTTCGGTTCGATGGCCGCTCTCGGTTCAATCCGGGCCGACGAAGCCGCCACTCCCATCGCCCGAAAAGGCAATATCAAGCAAGTCATCGCCGCCTGGCCCTTCATGAAAGGGGCCGGTTGGACCCACGCCCAACTCATCCAACACGCCCAAAACCTCGGCGTCGCGGGCGTCGAACTCTTCTCCGCTGAAGAACTCCCCCTCCTCAAAGGCACTGGACTCGTTTGCGCCGCTACCCGCACCCACTCCTTCGTTCGCGGCATGAACAACAAGGGTCACCACCCCGAATGCTTCGCCGCTCTCGAAAAAGCGATCGCCGCCACGGGTGCCGCAGGCTTCCCCAATGTCATGACCTTCACCGGAATGGCCGACACCAGCGACCAGGAAAATGGCAGCGTCGTCTCCCTCGAAGAAGGCACCAAAAATTGCATCGAAGGCTTCAAAAAAATGGCCCGGTTCGCCAAGAAGCACAAGGTCACCATGGTCCTCGAACCCCTCAACTCGCGCGCCACCGCAGAGATGAAAGGCCACCCGGGCTATCAAGGCGACCACATCGACTACTGCGTCGAAATCGTCCGCGCCGTTTCCTCGCCCAACTTTAAAGTCCTCTTCGATGCCTACCACGTGCAGATCATGGACGGCGACCTCGTCACCCGCATTCACGATCACAAGGATTTCATCGGCCATGTCCAAATCGCCGGCAACCCCGGTCGCGGCGAAATTGGAGCCGATCAGGAAATCAACTACCGCGCCGTCATGAAGGCTCTCCTCGACATCAAATATCAAGGCTACATCGGCCACGAATGGATCCCCACCGGCGACGCCCTCACTGGACTCAAAGAAGCCATCGAAATCTGCGACCTTTAAAATCCCCCATCTATGAAAAAACTTATTTCCCTCCTCCTCGCTTCCGCCACCCTCGCCTCCGCGGCTCCGGTCGATGGCTCCCGCCCCAACATCATCGTGATGCTCTCCGATGACATGGGTTGGAATGAACCCGGCTTCAACGGCGGCGACCCCGCCCTCACGCCACACATCGACAGCCTTCGAAAAAGCGGTGTCAGCCTAAAGCAATTCTACGTCCACGCCGTCTGCGCTCCCAGCCGCGCCGCCTTCCTCACCGGACGATACGCCTTCCGCACCTGGTCCGATTGGCGCTCCGAAGACTTCGGCAAGCCCAGCTACCTCGCCATGCTCGACATGACCCTCGCCAAAAATCCCGGGGGCGAGGAAACCCGTCGCATTCACGCCCTCGATACCAACGAGCGCACCATCGCCGAAGTCCTCAAGGACGCCGGCTACTTCACCTCCATTGCCGGTAAATGGCATTGCGGCGAATGGCTCCCCGAACACCTTCCCATGGGCCAGGGCTTCATGCACCAATACGGTCACTACGGCTGGGGCATCGACTACAACAACAAAACCATCCCTCACAACGCCCCCGCCCGCTTCGCCGTCTATGATTGGCACCGCAACCAAAAACCTCTCTTCGAACCCGGATACAGCACCGACCTCATCGCCAACGAAGCCGTCCGCGTCATTTCCGACCACCGCATGACCCGCGAAAAACAACCTCTTTTCATGTATGTCGCCTTCAATGCCGTTCACGGACCGCTCGAAGAAATCCCCCGCTACCGCGACCGCTACGAAAAACGGCAAGCTGCCCTCAAATGCCTCGATGACGCCATCGGCCGCATCGTCAACGCCGTTGATGAATCCGGATTCGGCGATAACACCCTCCTCATTTTTGCCAACGACAACGGCGGCCTCACCGAGGAAATGAACGCCCCTTACCGTGGCACCAAGAACACCAACTTCGAAGGCGGCGTCCGCGTCCCCTTCGTGATGCGCTGGCCTGGAAAAATCGCACCCAATTCCACCCACGAAGGCATGGTCCACATCACCGACCTCTACAACACCTTCGCCACCCTCGCCGGTGGATCACTCGAACAGGAGCGCCCCCTCGATGGCAAAAACATGACCGAATCCTTCTTCGCCGGAGCCCCGAGCCCGCGCGATGAGATCATCTACGAAGTCTCCGGGAGCGTCCGCTTCCCCGCCATCCTCAAGGGCCAATACAAGCTCATCGGCAAGGAACTCTTCGACCTCAAAAACGATCCGTCCGAAAAGACCGACGTTGCCGCCCAGCATCCCGACATCGTCAAGGAGCTCACCGCCATCGTCGACAAAGCCGGTAAAGAACGTCCGCCCCTCACCGGCATGAATCGCCTCATGTCTCCCGCTCTCCCCTGGGTTTACGGAAAGGAAGAAAACGCCACCGCCGCCGACTGGATCAAAGTCGAAGTCGAAAAAATCCGCGCCACCCAACCTAAAACCTGGGCTCCCGGAGAAACCCCTTGGCCGCAAGCCCCCCAGGACGGAAAAATCATCTACACCGGCGATGGACGTTAACGTCCTGTCATAAACTGATCCCACAACAGCTTCGCGACCATCGCGAGCACCACCGCAATGAAGATCACGCGGATAAACGGTGCGCCGTGCCGGATCGCCATGCCCGCGCCCAACCTTCCACCAATCAACTGTCCGCAAATCATAGCCCCTGCAATCTCGTAATTTACCCGCCCCATCATCACAAAGACGATGAGTGCCGCAAGATTACTGGTGAGATTAACCACCTTCGTAAATGCCGTGGCCCGCGTTAGCTCCATTCCCACCAAGGAAAGACAGGCAATCGTCCAAAAGGCACCCGTGCCCGGACCAAAGAATCCATCGTAAAACCCCAGCACACTCCCGCCCAACAAAGCAAACGCTCCCACGCCCAATCTCGACGCAATGGGATGCACGCCCATACGCGGGCTAAACAAGACATAAACTGCCACGCCCAGAAGCATCCACGGCACGATCATTTTCAAGACCTCGTTGCTCACTTGCGTCACAGCCAGACTGCCGAGTGAGGCAAAAACAAAAGTCACCAATACTGCAAGCCGCACGTCCTTCCACGCCACGAACCCGGCCTTGGCATACCTCCTCACCGCCATCATCGTCCCCCAGCTCGACTGCATCTTGTTCGTTCCCAGCGCCATCTGCGGTGGCAGACCCGCCCACAATAGAGCCGGAACGGATATCAGCCCCCCGCCCCCGGCGATCGAATCAATGAATCCGGCGCTCAGGCCCACGAAAAATAAAATGACGATAATTTCCCAGGTCATGATGGCGCAGCGAACTTGCCGCATATGATCAGGACGTCTCACCGCCAGCAAGAGGCATTTTCATTTCCAAAACGCGGTCATCTTTCCCCGAAAGTTTTCATTCGCCCTCCTCCTCTGAATGAGATGGGATGAAGGGATGAAAGCGCTCGCCCTCCTATTTATTACGATCTCCTTCGCCAAGGCCGAATGGATCAATCTCTTCGACGGAACAACCACCGGCGGCTGGACTCCCCGCGAAAAGGTCGAAAGCTTCGAAGCGAAAGACGGCGAACTCCACCTCCTCTCCAAGGTTAACGTCTGGGTCACCACCAAAATCGAAATGACCGACTTCGAAGCCGAACTCGAAGTCTTCCTCCCCGATGAACCGGGCTTCAACTCGGGCCTCGCCTTCCGCTGCCAGGGCGCGAAGGGAAAACCCAAAGGCTACCAAATCGAAATCGACCGCGCCATTCCCGGCGGCGTTTACGGCATTGGCCTCGGCGGCTGGCTCAGCGAAAAGAAGGGCACACTCAAAGAGGGCGAGTGGAACCACTTCCGCATCATGGCCCAAGGCGACCACATTCAAACCTGGGTCAACGGAGTCAAAGTCTCCGACCTCCACGACAAGTAACAGCTCAAGGGCTACTTCGGAATCCAACACCACGGCAAGGGCGGTACCGTCAAATTCCGCAAAAAAAGGAGCAGTCATGATGGGCTCTCCGCCAACGTCAACTCGCCGTGATCTCGACCTGAATATTAAATCCACGCTGCTTCCTGTTTGCGATGACCTGCTCGATCATTCCTTGAAACACAAAACCAGGCATTCGAGGCCTCATCACAGATCACAATTTCAGCCTTTTGCTTGTGGAAATTGGCAGGCACTCTCGCCCCCTTCCTCATGGAATTTTCAATCCAAGATCTCTTTCTCAAAGGCGGCGGCTTTATGTGGCCGATCCTCATACTCTCCATCATCACGGTGGTGATCGTCCTTGAGCGCCTCATCTACTACTCGCTTCATCGCTATCGGACCGGTCAGGTGATTCGAGATCTCGAAAATGGCCACCTCGCCTCGGGAGAACAAAACCCCCTCGTTTCAGTGAGCCGCGTCTTCGCTGAATCAGCCAGCGGTGGCGAAGAGCACTGCCTCAATGTCACCGAACGGGCCGCCTCGCGAATGATCAACCATCACGAACGCGGGCTCCGCATGCTCGCGCTCATCGCCGCCATTTCTCCACTCATCGGCCTCCTCGGCACCGTCTGGGGAATGGTCATCGCCTTCTCGAAAATCGCCAAACTCGGCGAGACTGTCACTCCCGCCGATTTCGCCGACGGCATCTGGACCGGCCTCCTCACCACCGTGGCCGGACTCCTCGTCGCCATTCCTGCGATGTCCATGGCCCGGATCTTCGAGGCCAAGGTCGACAAGCTCGTCCACGATCTCAACGAGGTCACCTCCCATCTCCGCGAACGATTCTTCTCCAGGCCCTGAGCCATGCTCATCACCCGCAAACGCCGCATTGATGCCGGGATCGATATGACCCCGCTCATCGACGTGGTCTTTCAGCTCCTCATCTTCCTGATGGTGAGCAGCCAGTTCATCAAGCCCGACCTCCGGGTGGAGCTTCCCGGCGGCCCACTGGAAACCGCGACTGCAAATTCAGACATGGAGACTCTCTCTCTCGTCATCCTCGCCGACAACACCCTCCTTCTCGAAGGGGAAAAAACGACCCAAGAGGAGCTCGGCAGTATGCTTCGTGATGCCATCTGGCACACCAAAATCACCTCGCTCGTCATTCGCAGCGACAAGACCGCTGACGTGGGAACTTTCCTTCCCGTGATGGAAATTGCGCGGGAAAGTGGTATTCTAAGCCTCGCTTACGATAAAAAGAATGAATCCCCGGAGTAGCCAGCCCCTGATCTGGACGTCCGTCGCCCTCTGCACGGCGGCGCTCTACGCCGGTGCCTACACCTGGATCAAAGTTCGCATTCCCATCGAGGAACCCGCGAAAAAGGAGTTGGCCATCATCGACCTCGGCATGCTCCAAGCCGTTCCCGAAGCCATCGAAGAACCTGCGCCCGAAATCACCCCGGAACCGGAGCCCGCACCTATGCCGGAGCCCGCACCGGAGCCCGAGCCCATTCCCGAACCGATGCCGGAGCCTCCCCCTCCACCTGAAGTCGTGGAACCCACTCCTCCGCCCAAGCCCAAGATCGACCCCGAGATTGTCAAAAAGCAGCGCGAAGCGGAAGCCGCCCGCCTCGCCGAGCAAAAGCGTCAACGTGCCGCCGCCTTGAAAGCGGTGGAGGAAAAACGGCAACGGCAAGCTGCCGCGCTTCGAGCCGAAGCCGCTCGTAAAAAGGCCGCCGCCGCCCGAGCAGCCCTCGCTAATAGAATCGCCACCAAACCTTCCGCCATCAGCCAGCCCCGGCCCAGCTACCCTTCTTCCGCCCGACGCGCCGGGCACGAAGGAACGGTCACCGTCTCCTTCACGGTCGGCTCCAATGGCCGGATCGACTCAGTCCAGGTCTCAAAATCAAGCGGGCACCAAAGCCTCGACAGCGCCGCCGTCAGCACCATCAGCAAGTGGAAGTTCAAACCTGCCCGCAACGGCCTCGGAGAAGCAACCAGCTACAAATATTCCATCCCCGTCCCCTTCCGTCTGAAGTAGGGAAACGAGCGCAACTCTTGCGTTTTTTGCGAAGCGAGGTTAGCGCATGGTGATGCGTCCCCGGGATCGTCGTAGAGAGTTTTTTCAGCAGGAGGGCTCCCTCGTGGTGAAAAACTTTTTTTCGGCAAGCGAGATCGCTGGAGCCGCCAAAGCGCAGGATGCCTACTATCGCGGCGAATACGATCGCGAGCCGGAATTCGACTGGCCACGCCCCCGGAAATGCCGCGCCCGCGCCCGAAAACACCCCTACGCCTCCTTTTTCTCGAAGGCCTTGGCCAAGCTCCTTCGCGACGGACGGCTCGCCCACCTCATCCAGGAATCCTGCGACATGCCAAACGTTCGCTTTTGGCATGACCAACTGCTCTACGAGGAACCGCGCGAAATTGGTGAAATCAACTACCACTGGCACCGTGAAGAATCCCGATGGAAGACTTGTGCTGCTGACCAAATGATTACCGCTTGGATTCCGCTCGTTGATTTCACGCCCGAAATGGGGCCCATCACCTTGGTTCCCGAGGGCCGCGACCTCGAAACCCACCGCCGCATGGCGCTCCATGCGGGAGATCTCGTCCTCTTCGGTAAATCCCTCCTTCACGGAAACCCCTCGAACTTTGGAGACCAACCCCGTCGTGCTCTCGCGGCTCACTTTGCTTCCGGTGACCTGCGCTACCAGGCCTGCGGAAAGTTCTCCCACGTGAACGAACGAATCGTCCGACGACTTGATGGCCTTCCCGATTTCCAGGATGAACGGGTTTGCCCGCTCATTATCGCTTAGCGGCAAGGGCAAGCAGTCGCTGGCCTAGAGCCACGCAACCCAGCACGCCCGCATCATCCCCCAGAGCTGGGGGAACAATGAAGTCTGCGAGGCTTCCACGAAGTTGCTCATAGGCGAGATAGCCATCCAGCAAACGCGAGAGCCCGGCACGTACCAGCGGGAAAAGTTGCTCCTGATGCATCACCCCGCCACCAAGAATAATCCGCTCGGGCGGAGCAATCATGAGAAGGTTGAGACAAGCTTGCGCAAGGTAGGACGCCTCGATCTCCCACGCCGGATGATCGACCGGCAATTCCTCGGCCGGAAGATTCCAGCGTTGGCTCATCGAAGTCCCGGCAGCCATTCCTTCCAAGCAGTCCACATGAAACGGGCAGGACCCCTTGAAATCATCCTTGCTATGTCTGGAGACCCGCATGTGCCCCATTTCGGGATGTCCGATTCCATGGAGAATCTCGCCATCGATCATGACCGCCCCGCCAATTCCGGTCCCTACCGTGAAGTAAGCCGCATGCTTCATCCCCTTGGCCGCGCCCCATGTGGCCTCACCATAAAGAGAAGCCGCGACATCTGTCTCGAACACCGCAGGCACCCCAAGCGCCTTTTGAATGGGCCCCAGAAGATCGCTTTGAGTCCAGTGAGGCTTCGGAGTTGCCGTGATGAACCCATACGTCGAAGAGGATGGATCAAGATCGGCCGGCCCGAAAGTGCCCACCGCCAAGGCCTCCGGTTTCTCAAGCTCAGCGGACACTTGGGTAAAAAAAGCCACCAGGCGGGAAATCGTCTCACCGGGAGTCGTCGTCGGAATCCGCTCACGACAAAGGATCTCACCTGGCCCCCTTGCAAGGGCGGCGACCATTTTAGTTCCTCCGGACTCGAGGGTGGCGATTAATGGGCGGGACATTGTCGTGATCAAGTTCAGGAGGAGACGCATTCTCCTCCCGAGATGATCTAGCAGGAATCTCCAATGGGGACAACTGCGACCATGTCCCGATGAAAAAGACCACTCAGGACTTGTCAACAACCCATTAGCAAGTTAGCCCACTCCTATGGCTGACTTTCGTTTTGAAAACCTTGAGGTCTGGAAAATGGCGACCGAGATCGGTCATCGTCTGGGTGACCTTGCCGAAGAACTTGACTCCAAAGGTCAGGCTTTCCATGCTAACGCTCTCCGTAAGAGAACCTGCCAGATCTCCGGGATCCTTGCGGAAGGCAGCAGTTGCCCCGGAAAACACGAGTTCGCCAGCTTCGTAGGCGAGGCCCGGGGAGCGACCCTTTCCATCGCCAATCAGGTCATCTTCCTCGCCGGGCGGGACCTGATGGGCGAAGCAGACGAAGCCGATCTCGTCAGCATGCTGAAGCGCGAAGCTAAGATGTTAGAGAACTTCAGACACAGCCTGGAGCGGGCAGACCGTCCCGACCCGGCCCTCGCCGAGCACTAACCCTCAAAGTAGGCCGCCAGCAACAGGGTCACGAAGATCGCTAGGATCACCATCGCCCCGGGTCTTGGAACTCTGGCATTTTTGACACGCTTTCCCGAACGAAGGCTCTGCGGACATCTCTGTATTGGGACTTTCATAGGGATCCGCCTCCGCTTTGAGTCCTGATTGTTCGTCCGATGACATTGCCCCCCATCGATAGCGGGTTCTTATCCCCGGAAAAACTCCAATCGAACCTCCTCTAGGAAAACAAAACCCTTTGCCAAGCGGGCATCCCTTGGCAGGGTAGTGCCTTGACATGAGTGATTTTCTCGTTATCGGCACCGGCATCGCCGGACTCTCTTTCGCGATCAAGGCCGCTGAGCACGGCACCGTTACCGTCATCACCAAAGGAAAGATCCTTGAGTCCAACACCGCTTGGGCCCAGGGAGGAATTTCGGCCGTTCTCCCGCCAGATCTCCGCGACCTCGGCGACAACTGCGAAAAGCACGTCGCCGATACTTTGGATGCTGGCGCCGGCCTCTGCCACGTAGACGCCGTCCGCACCATCGTCGAGGAAGCTGCCGAAACCATTGCGGAACTCGTCAACTGGGGCACCGATTTTGACAAAGACGAGGAAGACCCCGACCGATTTTCCCTCGGCAAGGAAGGTGGCCACTCCAAGCGCCGCATCCTCCACGCCAAGGACACCACCGGTCGTAAAATTGCCACCTCCCTCGTTGAAACCATCAAAAATACTCCCAACATTACCCTGCTGGAGGATCACTACGCCATCGATCTCATCACGACCGGTAAACTCGGTTCCGTCACCGACGACCGTGTTCTCGGCGCTTACGTCCTCGAAACGAGCACCAAATACGTTCACATCCTCACCTCACCGCGGGTCATTCTGGCCACCGGAGGCTGCGGTAAAACTTACCTTTACACCACCAATCCCGATTCCGCGACGGGCGACGGACTTGCGATGTGTTGGCGCGCCGGAGCCTCCATCGCGAATATGGAGTTTATCCAATTTCACCCTACCTGCTTCTACAACCCCGCCGCCACCGGTCCGGAGGCCCGCTCCTTCCTCGTCTCGGAAGCCGTCCGCGGTGAAGGAGCCGTCATCATCAACGGAGAAGGCCATGAATTTGTCAAAGACCACGATCCACGCGGATCCCTCGCTCCCCGTGACATCGTAGCCCGAGCCATCGATACTGAGATCAAACGCACCGGTGCCGCCTGCGTCTTCCTCGACGTCTCCCCGCTCGGAGAACATTTCGCCGAACGCTTCCCCTTCATTCACAAAACCCTTCTCGCCTACGGGCACGACGCCCTGCTAAAGCCCATCCCGGTGGTTCCTGCGGCCCATTACCAATGCGGCGGCGTGGTCACCGATCTTCAGGGGAAAACCTCCATCCGGGGCCTCTACGCCATCGGAGAAGTCGCCTGCACCGGACTCCACGGAGCCAACCGGCTCGCTTCTAACAGCCTGCTCGAAGGCAACGTCATGGCCCGCCGGGCTCTCGCCGAAATCATGCGCCTCTACCCTCCCGGTAAGGAGGTTCCAACCTCCCCGGAAATCCCCGAGTGGGAAAGTGGCGATGCCGCCCCGCCCGATGAGCTCGTCAACATCTACCACGCCTGGGACGAACTTCGCCGTACCATGCAGGACTACGTCTCCATCGTCCGCACTGACAACCGCCTCCGCAGGGCCTCCTACCGCCTCCGCAACCTGCGCCGAGAAGTGAAGGAATTCTACTGGGGTCACACCGTGACGCCCGACATTCTCGAACTTCGCAACCTCGTCGCAACGGCCTCGCTCATCATTGACTCCGCCCTCCTGCGAAAAGAATCACGCGGATCGCATCACACCCTCGACTATCCCGAGACCGAGTCCCGCTTCGATCAAGACACCGTCCTAAGACGGTTCTAGATCAAAACGAAAGCCAGAAATCACTCCCCCTCCCCTTTTAGGAGGCGGAAGAGGTCGGATTCAGTCGAAAGGATCACGGTCGTGTTCTCATCGAGAATCTCATCGTAAGCTTCCAAGGTCTTCACGAATTTATAAAAGTTCTCCCGCTCAGGAGTTCCCCCAAAAGCCTCGGCATAGATCCGTGTTGATTCCGCATCAGCTTCACCGAGAATCGATTGCACCTTGGCGTAGGATTCGGACTCAATCTTCTTCACTTCGAGTTCCATCTTACCCTTGATCCGAGCGGCCTCACCGGCACCCTCCGAGCGGAAGCGTTCTGCGATCTGCTGACGCTCGGAAATCATCCGTTGGTAGATTTGCGGAGCCACCTCACTATTGTAGTTGATCCTCTTGAATCGAAGATCGAGGAGGTTGATTCCGAAGTCAGAAAGCTTGGCCCTGGCAGTTTCAAAAACCTTCTGCTCGATCGCACGGCGACCAATCGAGATCGGCTCAAAGTCGACCAATTCGTCGTCCTGCAAGCCTGCGGTATTGGGAACCCGGTCCTTGGTAGAGCGGACCACTTCGATGAGATCGTTCTTGGCGACCGCGTTTCGCGTCTCCGAACCCAGAATGTCGTCGAGGCGGGAAAGAGCACTCCGTTCGTCGCGCAATTTCTGGAAATATGCGAGAGGATCAGAAATCTCCCAACGGGCAAAGGTATCAACCTGGATATAGGTCTTGTCACGGGTGGGCATCTGCGAGCTCTGTCCGTCCCAGGCCAGGACCCGCTTTTCCAAAATGTTCACCTTCTGCACGAAGGGCATTTTGAAATGTAATCCTGCTTCGGAGACAGGCTCTCCCACCGGCTTACCAAACTGGGTGAGAATCACCTGTTGATCCTCCCGTACGGTATAAATCGTACCTGTCACAAAAAGCAACACCGTCAAAACGATCGCTGCGATAATTAATCCATAGAATTTTTTCATTGTTTGCCTCCTTTTCCATTCAAAGCTCCGTTCAGATCAAGAAGAGGAACCGGCTTTGTCGTCCCTTCATCCATAATAAATTTTCCTTTGAGACGCGGGAGAACTTCCTGCATCTTCTCCAAATAAAGTCTCTGCCGGGTAATCGACGGGGCTTTCTCGTATTCCTTAAAAAGCGCCAGAAATCGTTCGGCATCTCCGGTCGCTTCATTGACGCGCTTCAGCTTGTCACCGAATGCGCTGCTGATCTTTTGATCCGCTTCGCCAAGGGTTCGAGGAACTTCTTTGTTATACATCCCGTTAGCAACGTTGATTTGTTTAGCCCTGTCCTGTTGAGCCTGGTTGACTTCATTAAAGGACGATTGCACCGGCCGGGGCGGGTTCACGTTCTTCAGTTGAAGCTGGTCAATCTGCAATCCGAGACCGTAGGAATCGACAAGCTCCTGGAGCTTTACAAGCGCCTCATCCTCGATGGCCTGACGACCAATCGTGATGACTTCGTCGACCGAGCGATCTCCAACAACTTCACGCATTACGGATTCGGAGGCGTCCCGCATGGTGTCCTCCGGATCGCGGACGCGGAAGAGGTAGTCCTTGGGATTATTAATCCGATACTGGACGACCCACTCGACAAGTGCCGAATTTTTGTCACCCGTGATCATGGTTTGCTCGGCCTCGTGTTCCCCCGGACGGGTTTGATATTCGTTCGTCGAACCCGGAGTGCCAAAGCCAAACTCCATTTTTAGGGTTCGGGCCACTGGAATGATCTCCTTGGTTTCGAACCAGAAAGGCATCTTGAAGTGTAGTCCGGATGGAGCAGTCCGGTTGTATTTTCCAAAACGGAGGATTACCGCTTCGGAATCGGCGGGAACGGTAAAGTAACTCGTCATCGCCCCGACGATCACCACGATCGCAGGGATAATAAGACCCGCTCGGGAAAGGAGCTTTTTGGCAGCTCCCCGTGCGGCTTCGGGATCAATTCGTATTTCTGTCATCAGGATGTTACCCTCGCCCCAACTCCATAATCAGCAATGATAATCTGACCCGCAAATTCTCATCACTTCCTCTTGAAGATCAAGCCGAGGAGCCATTGGATGATTCCACCGCGCTTCTGACGGCTCGATTTGCCGCCTCCGAGAACCATCCCGGCGATCTCATCGAGGAGGGAACGATCACGATCCAAGATGGCCCCAATTCCACCCAATCCCCCTTTGGAGGGCTTGGTAGAACCGCCCTTTTTTAATCAATTTCATCAAGCATCTCTCAGTTCATGCACAACCACCCCCGGGCCCACGAGGCCCTTGAGATGGGAATGGTGGGTAAAAATCAGCACCTGGGTCTTCTGGCTCAATGCTTGCAGCACTGGCAGAAGTGCCCGAGTGCGCTCGTCATCAAAGGTCATGAGAAGGTCATCGAGAATGAGCGGAATCGCAGGATGATTCTCCAAATGCAAATCAATAGCCGCCAATCGCAGCGCCAGATAGAGCTGATCCGCCGTGCCTTCGGAAAGCCCCGGCGTTCCCACCGATTCCCCGCCGGCACGGAGAGCAACCAGCTGGGGGTTCCCCTTCTCATCGAGCTGGGCCACCACCTTTTCAAAAGCCCCGCCGGTCAGCTGTTGAAAAAACCGTGAGGTCTTCTCAATCATCGGGCCCTGCGTCTTCTGACGATAGGCTTCGACCTGCTGCTTTAAAAAATCAATCGCGTAGTGCAGATGGCGGAAGCGCTCGCTATCGGCCACAATGGTCGACAAAGCATCTGCCGCCGCTTGTTGATGACTGGCGGCAAGATCACTCGCTTTCATGAGCTCACTCTGTCGCCGCAGAAAGCCGTCACACCCTTCTTTCGCAGCATCGCGCTCGCCTTGCAGGTGGCGTTCCTGCTCATCAAGGCTGGCCTTCTCCTCCAACAAGGCGGCAATCTCAATCGATTCCAACTCGGCCACAAATTCGGCGACCGGTTTACTCGCTGCGAGATTCTTCAAGGTCGTCTCCTGCTCTTGTAAACGCGCAGCCAAGGAGTGCCGCTTCTCCAACTCAAGCAGCACACTTTCCAAGTCCATCGATCCCGCTTGTTCATGCAGAGCCGCCTTCGTTACCAAATCAGCCTCATTGGCCAATCGAAAGGCCGGCAACGCTTCCTCGGATTCCGCCAACTGGGATCGCAAAGTATCTGCTCGGTTTTGATGACCCACGGCCTCTTCATAGAGTCGATGCAGAACCACCTCCGAAGGTGCCGCTTTCAAAACTTCCGCCGTTCCTTCGAGAAGCCGGGTGTATTCATCAACGGACTTTTGCTTGGTCTCAAGAACCTGCTTGAGCTCGCGATATTTCAAGATCTCTTCCCGATATCGGTTCCGTTCCGCCAAGGATTCGAGAGCTCCTGAAGGCGAGACCTCGGCAGTCAGGCCACTCGCTTCGCGGGCCATTTTCCAGGCGTCCTTCACCTTCTCCAGTTTTCCGGCAAGGTTAGCCGATTCACCGATCAGCTGTTCATGTTTGACCTCATTTCTCGAAAATAATTTCTGAATCGCGCTCCACTCTCCTTGCTCCTGATTAGCCTTGTTCAAGGCCGACCTTGTCGCCCGATGAATCTGCGCAAAATCCGTCCCAGCCAATTCCTTCACGAGCGAATCTGCACGCTCACGGATCGCGGAAACCTCCATCTCACATTCGCAAAACTCCCGAAGCAAGAGACAGGCCTTTTCCCAGTCTTCCCGCCACTCTAACAATTCCTCCGGTGATTGGCCGGGCACAATCGCATGTTGAGCTTCCCATCCCGCCTTCCACTCAGTAAGTCGCTCCTGCCAACTCACGAGATCTGATTTGAGGTCTGATTGCCTGGCCTCCAGAATGGCAATTTTCGCCTGGTGTCCGGCGGCCTTGGCAAGGTGATCAGCATCGTCGCGCAGCGCGTCGGCAATCGTATCCGCCAAGCTCATGGCGTCGCCCAAGGCTAGGTCGATCTTTTCACTTTTAAGAATCTTCTTCCACACAGTATCCCGCTCTTCACGGGATTTCCCAAGGTCCGCCAGGGAGTAGATTTCGCCCTGCGAGACGAGATGCGAAAGGCTCGCCTTCTCCTCGCTGAGAGCATCCCGGACATCCGCGAAGCGATTCTCAAGCTCACGGATTTTTTCCACGATCTGCAAACGTTGCCGCTCCTCGACTTGAATCACCTTCGGCCCTGCGACCTTGATCGCAAGTGGATCTCCCGCAATGGCAAGACGCTGAGTAAGCTGATCCTGCTCCCGCTTTAAAAGACCCGCCCTCTTCTCCAAACCATCGAGGAGTTGATGCTCCGTGGCAAAGGAATCGAGACGACGACAACGCTCCTCAAGATCATCGAGATCAGTCGCGGTCTTCAACTTCGCAAGCTGCTCATGCTGCGCCTTGAGCTCGATATCGAGATTCTCAAGCTCACGTGCCACCTCCCCGGAGCGGGAAGTCACTTCCGTCAGGTTCGCGGCAGCCTCCTTGACCCCGGTAAGATCAGAGGCCCGGACGGCGGGATATTTCTCGGGGTCGTCCTCGCCGTCGAGATGATCCCGCAGGCTGGCCACCCCGACTTGAAGGCCAGGCAGGGAATCGAGATCTTCCAGATATTTTTCAGCTCGACGATGCAGGATTTCGAGATCCGCAGAGCATCCTAAAACGGAGGAGAATTCTGGAATCTCCTCGAGGTTTTTCTGAATCACCTCGATCTGTGATTCGCGCAAGCGAAGGGCCTGGGAACTTCCCGAAAGCTCCTTTTCGAGTTCCCGAACTCTCGTCGTAAAATCAGAGGGCAACTCGGGGCCGGTGAGTTCATCCAGTTGCGCCTTGAGTTCATGAATCGCACGCAGGACCGGAGTAGCTCGCAGGGCATTGTCGACAAAAGCCCAACGCGTCCGATGCTCACGGAGAAGCCCGTCCTTTTCTTCAAAGGCTTCCTTGGACGCTGCAATTTCCGTCTTGAGAAACTTCCACGCGGTCGCGGTCGTGCTCTCAGCTTTGGCAGCGCGTTCGGCCTCTTTAAACGCAGTAACAGCAGGCAGAATGCTCGTGTCTTTTCGCGAGGCTCCTTTGCAAAGAGTATTCGCTTCGGCTTCCAGGGACTTGATGGCGTCATCAATCGGAGAGCCTCCCAGGCTGGCCGAAAAAATGGCAGTCCCCAGATCACCCTCACCAGAAAGAAGCCTGGCCGCGCCCTTTCTGAGCGAGTCGGTATCGAGCCCAAACATGTGCTCGAAAAACTCTTCGTTCACCGCGCCTAAAAAGGCATCAAGGGCGCTGTCGGGCAAGCTACTCTGCCCTTCGTTGAGCAGGGTGTTTTTGGACCCCTTCTTGCGGAGAAAGGTCAGTTGCTCTCCCTCCTGGGAAACCGTCGCGCCGATCAGGAGCTTTGCGTTGGGATGAAGAAAGTTGTCGGTGGTCCGGGTAGGAATTCCAAAAAAGAGATGCCGGATCGCCCGGAGGAGGGACGACTTTCCGGCCTCGTTGGCACCGTAAATCAGATGCACGTCGTACTTGGACGACGGGAGTTTCAGAGAGAAGTCGCTGAAAGGGCCAAAGGCCGGGAGATTAAGTTGATCGAAACGCATCTCTTTATTCGGTGTGGCTGGTGGCGATACTGTGAAGAACGATGGCCGAGACTTTCTCGCGCAGAGACTCGGACTTCCTCTCGGCTTCAAGAGCGTCCAGGGCGGCAGGTGGAAGTTTGCTTTCAAGCGCCGAGACGGCAGCGGGCTTTTCCAGGGGATCAAAGTTTTCCAAAGCGGTCAGGACGAGTGAGGTCAGGTCATCGCGGGTCGCCAGCTCGGCGGGATCGTAAGTGGGAGTCGTTCGCAACTTAAGCCGCTCCATCCAAAGTTGATTGGGATCGATTTCGCCCGCCAAGCTCATGCATTCAGCCTGCCATTGCCCCAATTGGGAATGGAGGAGGCCATGGAGTTCGGAGGCACCGGTGAGGGTCAGCCTGACGGCAAGAAGACGATCACCAGCCTCTTGCAAGGCGGTCGCAAATCGAGCCGAGATCATTTCGCGAAGAACATCGGGCGAGGTCACTTCGGATAAATCAATTTCAAGATGCGCCCAGCGGACGACATCGAGTGGCTGGAAGGTATGGGAGCTGACCTCAAGCGCATCATTGACCTCGACGAGGTAACATCCCCGGGGACCCAGCTCATTAATTTTCCGTCCCTGTGGATTCCCGGAATACACAATCCAGGGTGACTCCTGAATGACCGACGGTTGATGAATGTGCCCGAGAGCCCAGTATTGATAAGCCTTCTGATGAAGGTCAGCGAGCGAACACGGGGCATAGGTATCGTGCTCGCTGCTCCCGGCGAGGCTGGTGTGGAGGAGCCCGATATTAAAGCGATCCGGCGCGGCTGCGGGATAATCAGCGGCGAGATTTTCCTGCACGCTGGCATTCGCGAATCCCTGCCCGTGAATCGCGATCGGCAAGGTGGGATGAAGAACGGTTGCGGCCCGTTTGAGAGGGTAGGCTTGCACGTTCTTGGGCGAGGTGAGAGTGCGCGTGATGACCGAGCCTGCATCGTGATTTCCACGAATCGTAAAGACGGGAATCTCTCGGGCCAGAAGCCGCTGCATCTGGCGATTGAAAAAGAGGGCCGTATCGTAGTCCTTCTGATCACCATCATAGAGATCACCCGCGATGAGGACAAAATTGACCTCCCTCTCCAACGCAAGGGTCACGAGATTCTCGAGGGCCCGCCGGGTCGCGCCCCGGATCTTGTCAACGGGCGCACCTTCGTAGCGCGAAAGTCCCCGGAGAGGGCTATCAAGATGGAGGTCGGCAGCGTGGATGAACGAAAACATGAGGCGGGAGGAACCTGCCGACCGGGAGAGAAATGGTCGAGCGGTGATTCAGAAAGAGCGGTCTTTTTCTCGTTGCGAAGGCCTCGAATTTTGAATGAGTCTCCCAAAAGATGTCATTCAAATTCCTTTCCCTCCTGGCTTTGTTCCCACTGGTGGGACAGGCCGATCATCATGAAGGTGGCCACGACGAGCGTCCCAACATTCTCTACATCATGTCGGACGATCACGCCGCACACGGGATTTCGGCCTCCGGAAGCCGCCTCACTGAAACCCGCAAACGTGTTGGCGACGATGGCTCCCACTTCCCTGCCACCGGAAAAGTGATCCAGGAGTTCTGGGACTATGACGAAAAGGACCGTGAAAAGGACCGTCTCATTTCCAACAAATACCTCAAGCGCCGCGAAGCTGAACTTAAAGCCGGAAAGCGCAACATCTTCACCATCAAGGGACACGTCGATGCTTCCTTGGAGGAGAAAAAGTAGGTAAACATCCGGCATGTCGCCACTCGTCAAAGCGGCCGACGAACTCCGCAAGGAGCTTCGCGGCCTCAAATTTCCCGACCCCGTTTCCTGCACCTACAATCCGCTGGAATACGCATGGGAGAGGCATTGCGACTATCTCACGAGGTTTGGCTCGGGAAAGAAGAAGGTCCTCTTTCTCGGCATGAATCCCGGCCCTTACGGGATGGCCCAGACCGGAGTGCCCTTCGGGGAAATCCCCCACGTTCGCGACTGGATGAAGATCTCCGGTCCGGTCTCCAAACCCGATCCCGAGCACAAAAAACGCCCGGTGACGGGATTCGATTGCGAACGCTCCGAGGTTTCCGGCCGACGTCTCTGGGGCCTCTTCGCGGAAGCCTTCGGCTCTGCCGAAGAGTTCTTCGCCCATCACTTCGTCGCCAACTTTTGCCCGCTCGTCTGGATGAAGGACACCGGCGCCAACATCACGCCCGACAAACTCCCGCGCAACTGCATGGAGCCCGTCGACGAAGCCTGCCGCAAGCACCTCAAGAGAGTCATCGAAATTCTCGAGCCCAGTTCGCTCATCGGCGTCGGCGCCTTCGCGGAGAAACAGCTAGAGTCCGTCAACGACCAGAACCGGACTCTCGGTAAGATCCTCCATCCTTCCCCCGCCTCCCCGGCCGCCAACCGGGACTTCGCAGGGACTACCATGAGGCAACTAAAGGAGCTGGGAATCCTAGCGTGATTTCACCGCAGAGACGCAGAGGTTTTTAAAATCATCTTCGCCGCGTCACTTCGCGACCTCTGCACCTCGGCGGTAATTTTTCCCACGCTATTAATCAAGGGCATCTCCGGCAACCTCATTTCTGAAAAATCGCCCAGATTTCCCCATCTCAGCGTTGGTCACAAACCTTATGAATTCCTTCAAAAGGCCCGGTGTCCGCCTTGATCTGAGAAAATATCGACAATTTTCTTTTCGAAAGCAGGTTACCAGAGGGGCCCTCAAGAAGCTGAACGCAAAAAAAGCGGCAGCGCGGAGGCTACCGCATTTGAAAGGGTTCTCTTTTTGCGAACTCTACTGCTTCAGGAAGATCCGGCTCTCACGATAAGTGATGACGGCTTCAAGCTCGCGCATGTAGTCAGCTCCGAAGAGGCCGACCCAGGCTTGTTCCTTGTTCTCCTCATTGCGCTTCATATCAGTTGCAAGCAAGGTGCGGTTGGTCAGAACGGCGTCACCGAGGGTGATCTTCTTAATTTCAGTGGCAGCAGCCGGAGCTGAGCCACCGATTCCATAGACCTTCTTGGTCATGGCACCGACTTCGCAACCGAACTTCACGGCGGAATCAAGGTGGAGAAGACTGTTGTCAGCACCGGTGTCGATCATCCAGACGACCTCGTTGTCGTTGAGGGTGCCATCCACGAAGATATGATTCCCCTCGCGCTTATATTGGAAGGACTGATAGGCGCGGAGATCGAGGAGTTCCTCGACGGTGAGCGATTGACAGTGCTGCATGAACATTGCTTTCTGCTCACTCCAACCGAAGGCGTATTCCTTGTCATCGTCGTTCATCGTGAAGAAAGCGACATTCTGGGTCTTACCATTCTGAAGCTCGAGCTCGGCACCATTCTCGGTCTTGCCCACCATCTTTCCGCGAAGGGTTTTTCCATTCTTCAGTTTGAAGATACGGAAGTTGAAGTCGTCATCCCCTTCGCCGCCTTTTTCAATTTCAACTTTATCGGAGTTGTCAGGACGGAAGAAAATCACGCGCTCTTTGTAAGAAATGACAGCCTCCAGCTTGATCAGGTATTCCGCGCCAAGGAGGATATCCTCCTTGCGAGTAAAGCCCTTGGGCATGTTGAAGTCGCGGTCGGCAGCCATGATTTCCTCGTCGAGGAAAACGCTGGATCCCAGCTCCAGTTTGGGCACCTGGGCAATCCCGGCAGGCTGGAAACCTGCGACACCCCAGATCTTGTGCTCAAGCGGTCCCATCTTACATCCGGCAGCTTCCACGAAGGGAGCGTGCATCAGCGTCGTTCCGGCTCCGGTGTCGACCTGAATGCGGGCCGGTCTTCCGTTGAGCTTGCCTTCGAACATGATGGCGTTGCCCTCAAGTTCGAATTTGATGGGCTCGTATCCGCGAAGCTCGAGAAGCTGGCGAATGGTCAAGCCACGACAAGACATCAGGAAGATCGCTTTCTCCTTGGACCACGCTTTTACGTATTCCAGATCTTCAGCGCTCAGTGTGTCAAAGGGAACCGTGGCGCGGCGGCCATTCTTCAGAAGAAGCTGAGCCGTGCTATTTTCGTCGTCCCGGTTCAGGAGGACGGCTTCCAGCTCGACGCCGTTGCTGCCCTTGAAGGTGCGGTATTCCTGCTCGATCCCTTCCTGCTGCGCACTGACAAACTGGGTGCAAAAAGAGAAGAGGAGAACAAGTGGGGTGGTGAAAAACTTCATATGACTGCTTATTTAAAACTCGTGCTTTTGATGAACTCGATCCAATCGTTCTGGAACGCTTCGACGGTTTCGAATCCGAAGATCTTGGCCATCTCGATGGGTGCCGGCACCTGGTTGTTTGACTCGATACGCTGCACCATCTTTGCGAAAGCAGCAATGCGGGCGGAATCGCTCTCCATATAATAGGCGAACGAGTAGATCAGCACGAGCTGCTCCGGAGTGAGGTCGGCTGATTTATAGGAAAGGAGTTTCTCCAGGTCGGGCTTCACATCGCCCTTCCGAACGAGCTTGCGAAGGGTCTTGGCCCAGGAACGGCCATCTTCAAATCCGCTCGCGGAGGTGAACTCATTGTCGCCCTCGTAATTCGAAGCATCGAGAAGCTGGGTCTCGGACTTGTCGGCGAGCTGGATCTCCTTGAAATAAGCGTGCCCGGTCGTAATCGCAAAATAGCCCGTGGGGGAAATTTCACTCACGCCACCCATTTGGTGGGTCAGGAGCATATCGGCCAAGCCATGAGTTGGAAAAGGACCGAAGACCTTCTTGTAGCTGTCATCGCGACCATCACGGATGCGGAAAACCTTGGCCGAATCGAAAGCATTGAATTCCGTCTGCTGATCTTCAGGGAGTCGAATGGACGTTCCGGCGACGCGCATCCAGAGATTGCTGATGCGATTGGAAGCGGCGGCGGCCTGATCGTCGTCAGTGATATTGTCGAGGAGCCACTTGGCATACCATTTACCGAGTGATTCATAGATCTCTTCATCAGTCGTGACGATCACGACCATTTTTTTATCTCCCCAATCCTTGCGGAAGTTCATGTGCTGGAAGGCCATTCCGTGCCAGAGGCGCTCGGCCATCTCAGCGAGAGGCTGTGGGCGGAAACGTCCGGTGGTTGCCACGAGGAAGTGCTCGGACTCAAGAAGGTCGAATTGGAGCTCGGTGCGATCTCCGAAGCCCATCTTCTTTTCGAGACTCGTCAGAGTCTTCTTATCAAAACGAATATCTTCCTCGGGAACGGTCAGTTCAACCTCAGTGAGAATCTTTTTGTCAGCCTCGGCGTATTCCACGAGGTGGTGACGGTCCGCGAGCGAAAGGCCCGAAATCTTCACTTTAATCACCTTGGATTCCGGAGTGAGGAGATGGACTTCCTTTTCATCCATCTTCTGGAACTTGGCCTCAATCGTCGTGCCTGAAGAAGAAGTCCAGATGCGGAGTTCTGCAGCAGACAGCGAAGAGATCTGGGCAATCATCGAAAAGAGCGCCAAACGCCCGGTCACCTTAAACCATTTCATATGGGCTGAATTAGCACCGGACTCCCAATGTGACCACCAAAAAAGCCAAAATAGGCGCAGGTTCGCGCCTTCTGTCAGTCAACTATCTCCGCCGTCCCTGGAAGCGGTCGCGGGGGTCCGGTTCCTTTTCTTCTTCGTCTTTGTAGCGGAGGACGCCGTTCTTTTTGAGATTTCGGACAAAGTCCTGCATGTCTTTCTTCAGCTCGCTATCAGAAACGAGAGCCTTAAGCGCTCCGTTGCCACTGTTGACATCATTGATGGCGTCAGTCGCCGTATCAGCGGTGCGCTCGAGTGAACTGAGAACTTTCGGGACCTTATCAATCGATGGCTCCACCCGGGCGATGGCCGATTTGGCCATTTGGGCCGCTTCCCGAAACTCAGCCAAGGTTAACTCGATATCTGCAACGGTGGGATCAATGGTATCGCCGAGCTTCGCGAGAGAAGCCGAGGCACGCTCGAAGTTTGCCAAGGATTTACTGAGATTGATGAGATTTTGATCATTCAGAATCCCCTGATTGATGGTATCGACGCCCGTTTTGAGCTTCTTGGTAAGCGACGTAAAGTCGTCCATGGAAGAATCAATCTTCTGCAAAGCTAACCGGGCATCCTGCATGAGAGCCCGGGTGTCAGTGGCGATCCCTTCCGCCTGGTTTTGCAAGAACTCGAGGCCACTGGGACCTCCCCCGCTGATTTCCGCGCCCTCTTGAATGAATTTTCCGGAGGGCTCGACGGGCGGCGTGATGATGATTTCCTTATCGCCCAGGAGGCTGGCCTGACCGATCTGAAACATGGAGCCCTCGGCAATCTCGAACCGGTCTTCGATCGCCAGAACCACGCGGATGCGGGCGTCATCGGTAAAGTAGGGTTTGGAGGCGACGCGTCCAATGGGAGCGCCCCGCATTCGTACGCTGCTCCCTTTAATGATCCCCGAGGCTTCTGAAAAATCGACGGAGACTTCGTAATAACCCTTAAACCAGTCATCGAGGCTCCCGAAGAGCAGAATCAACCCTCCCAAAAAGGCGAGTCCCAGGAAGAGAAACAACCCAACGAGTGTTTCGGTCTTTTTGGAGTTCGTCGCCATGGGGAGAATATGAACCGTCCGGGCGCGAATCACAAATCTCAATCTTCGGCCCGTCCTTCGATGAAATTCTTGAGCACCGGATCCTGGCTGGCCTTCAGCTCATCCCCCGTCCCCTCCCAATAAATCTGACCATCCTTCATAAAGATAATGCGGGTCGCGATTCGAAAAACGCTCCGTATTTCGTGCGTGATGACGACATTGGTGATGCCGTGATCGCGGGCCAGGGCCTTGATGAGATGATCAATGGAGTCGCCCGTGACGGGATCGAGCCCGGCATGAGGCTCGTCATAAAGAACACAGCAAGGCTTCTCCACCACCGCGCGGGCCAAGGCGACCCGCTTGCGCATCCCACCTGAAAGGTCGGACGGCATCTTGTCCTCCTGGCCCGGCAGCTTGACAATCTCGAGAGCCTCACGCACCCGCCGATCAATCTCGACCTCATCCTTGAGTCCCCCTTCCCGAAGCGGAAAAGCGATGTTGTCACGAACGGTCATCGAGTCAAAAAGCGCCCCGCTTTGGAACATCATGCTGATCTTACGGCGGACCCACGAGAGCTGGCGCTCGTCGCATCCCGAAATCAGCTTCCCCTCAAAGGTCACCGTCCCTTCATCGGGCTGAAGCAGGCCGACCATGTGCTTCATGAGCACTGACTTTCCTCCGCCCGAACCACCAAGAAGCGCGAGGGTTTCGCCCCGATAAATATCCAGGTCCACCCCACGAAGGACCTCATTGGAGCCGAAGCTTTTTCGGATTCCACGCATTTCCAGGAAGACTTCGCCTTTCACAAAGCTGTTTTACGGGGTGAATCAAGATTTGCACTCCGGGAATTTTCCGAAATGCTCAGACGTTCATGAACAACACAGGCGGAACGCGCGACTTCATCGTCATCGGAGGAGGCGCAGCGGGATTCTTTGCCGCAATTACAGCTGCGGAAGCGGGAGTGCCCGAGGTGCTTATTTTGGAACGCGGAGCCGAGGTTTTGACCAAGGTCCGAATTTCGGGTGGCGGACGTTGCAATGTCACCCACGACTGCTTTGACCCGCGCGAGTTGGTCCAAAGTTATCCGAGGGGCCGAAAAAATCTCATGGGCCCGTTTCATCGATGGCAGGCTGCCGATACCGTAACCTGGTTCGAAGATCGTGGCGTGGAACTCAAGGTCGAAGAGGACGGGCGGATGTTTCCGGTGACTGACAGTTCGCAAACCGTCATCAATTGCCTGACCCATTCCGCCCGTGAGTACGGCGCCAGTTGGCGGACCCATTGCGGAGCTTCTGAAATTCGAAAAATCGAGGAGGGCTTTGAGATCGAAACCACGACCGGCGAAGTTTACCACGCCCGCAACATCCTCATCGCCACCGGAGGCATCCGGAGCAAGGAGGCCCGCCTCCCGGTCGAGGCGATGGGCCACTCGATGGAGTCCGCCGTACCATCGCTCTTCACCTTTAAAATCAAGGACCGCAGGCTCGCCGATCTCATGGGCGTCTCCGTCCCCAACGCCACCGTCAGGATCGGCAAACTCCAAACCGCCGGACCTCTTCTCATTACGCACTGGGGCATGAGCGGCCCGGCCATTTTGAAAGCCTCGGCCTGGGGAGCGCGCGATCTCGCCGAAGTCAATTACCGATTCAAGCTCATCGTCAATTGGACCGGAGTGGAAAGCCCCGAATCCGTCGCGGAGGTTTTCGCGAAGCACCGTCGCGATCACGGAGTTTGGAAGGTTCAGAAAAGATCGCTCTTCGACGGCATCACCAAACGCCTCTGGCAACGGATGTGCGAAACCGCCGGAGCGCTGGATGAAACGACCTGGGCCAACATCACCAAAAACCAATCGCAAGCCCTCACCCGCGAACTCGTCGCGGCGGAATTCCAGGTCGATGGTAAAAGCACGAACAAGGACGAATTCGTGACCTGCGGCGGTGTCTCACTCGATGACATCCAGCTCAAGACGATGGAGAGCAAACAAGTCCCCGGCCTCTTCTTCGCCGGTGAAGTCCTCAACATCGACGGCGTCACCGGCGGATTCAACTTCCAGGCCGCCTGGACCACCGGACGCCTCGCCGGCCTGGCCGTAGCGGAACGCGTGCATTCCTAATTTCGAAATATTCTCACCACAGAAGAAGCAGAAGCCACAGAACTCAGAAGCTCTTCTTTCTCAGCGCTCTCCGTGATTTCAGGAGCCCCGGCAGGGGCGGCAGAAGGTCCACCTCACAGAAACCGGATTCAATTCAATGCATCGTGAATCCTCCGTCGCGCTCACCCCTCCCACGTCACCACCCATCGAGGGAAATCGAACCTAAACGCACCTCGTAGAGAATATGCCGTTTGGCTGACCCGCATCATTCGTTACATTTTCAATAAACACCTCTGCAACCTCCGACTCAAAAATTCTTCCTCACCAACCAAGCCTCGCCCTTCAACACCACCGACACCTGATCCCCCAGCGCGCTCACCAGATCCTCGAACGCCGCCCTCCCGGCGCGCCGGGCCCTTGAACCCGCCCCCGTTATTTTCCAACCGTCTCGCAATCAATGCGATTGGGTTCCTCACCAATCTACACCTCTCACTCATCCAATTTTAAGGGGGCAGACCATTCTCCCAGCCACTCCAGAAGCCTCGGAAATGGTTTCAACAGGTTGAACCAATCCGGTTGATCAATTCTGTCGTGATGATGAAGAATCGTGACTCCCTCAAAATTCAAAATCTTTCTGTCTTTTGGTAAGTGGTGATGGATGTGGAGCGGGTAGTTGTGCTTTTCGGACAAATATTCGAAGGGCTTTTTCTCTGTTGCAGAAAAGATCATGGACATTCAGTATTTTAAGCTGAGAAAATGGCATGAAAAAATTGTCTGGCAAGAATGCCACACCAACAGGCTCAGGACGCCGAACACCCCGAAATTCGCCCCACTTCACACTGCCCCGATCCACCGTGAAACCATTGAAGACAAAGAGATAGAGAGATTTTCTCCTCGTGGTATGCCGGGCATACCTTTTCCAAACCATCCAAAGCCAAGGCAACCGGAGAATTATGTCATTTGTCTGTCTAATAAAACGGTCTAATAAAACGAAATATTAAGATGGGAAATGGTTGATTGATGTTCGCTTGCAAGTGGGTAGGAACCCTATTTTTCTCCTAGTTTCGACCACTCGTTGGCAAGATCCGTTTCTCCCTGCGCCTTCATTCGCTCCACGATTATTGAAACTAAGCGCTTCTTTAATTGAGGGTTTTGCTCGAGATTCTCTGTTGTCTGCAACCACGAACTGGCACCGAGTGAATCATCAATCAACCACCGAGCGTACAGCATTCCAGCCAACTCATCACGTTTTGCAAAATCGCGAGTTTCCATAACCACCTCCATGGATTTACTAGCCCCTTCAGCCATTAATCCGGAGGCTAACCTACTTAAAGTTTTTTGACTTGGGGCAGCATCCACTGCAGACTCATAGTATTCCAACACATCACTGGGGCGTCGCCCAGCCAGTGATGAAAGAACTTCCTCCCTAAAGCTAGGTTGAGCTTCAACTCCTGATTCCTTAATTAAGTCGGCAACATCTCCTTTCCAAACATCCCCGGCGATTGAAAGAAGCCCGCTACGAACCTCGTCAGTTGCCCCGTCACGATTTAGCAAAATACGAATAAGGTTGGGATTTCCTACCATGGCAGACCGCAAACTTCGAACCCCACTTTCTCGTTCTTCCGGAAACTCCATTCTATTCACTATATCCACTGCGGTTTCAGGATTTTTGCCAGCAAGGGCTGAAAGCAATTTATAGTTAGCGCTCCTATTTTGCCGTCCAACTCCTAGCCGAGCCGCCTGCTCAAACACCCAATTGGGATCATCGAACACCAAAGCCTCCAAAGCACGTGCATATGCAGATTCCCTTAGCTCTCCATCCAGCCTCCGATCCACCTCATCGAGAAACTCCGCACATGCTTCTTTCCCCCTTGCTCCCGCTCTTTCGGCAAGTCGCAGAAGATCATAGAGTTTGAACTCTTCATCATCTATGAGGGCCTGAAGTTGCAATCCGATATCTTCCTGCACACCAACCAGTTTTTGAGAATTTCGATCACTCTGATCACGATTCGTAGTGGATGAGGTAGTAGATTCCGGTTTATCCGCATTGCCACCATGAAAAAAAGATGAGAGCTTACCATTATCACTGAAATAAACCAGTCCGCCCCCAGCGATCAACCCAAGAGAAATTACTATTAACCTAGAATTCATAACTCAATTATTCAGGATATGATCCATAGCGATTCTTGTATTCCTCAGCAGTCATTATAGAGAATGACCACTCGATTTGAGCCTTGAAATCGGCTAGATTGTCATTTGAAGAAGGGAGCGAAATTGAACCGCCAAATGCACCAACTCCAAAGCCTGCTACATCAGCGCTAGTCACCCTTCCGATCATTGAGAGAATACCATTACCAAAGCCAAGGTTTCCTTCAACTGTTCCTTGATTGATACCACCCCCCCCTTCATCATAAGTATCGGATCGAGGATCTGCACAAGATGGAGGGTGAAACTCAACTCCGCTCCCTCCAAAAATCACTTCTTGATCTTCCTTAGGATTAACGCTCCCGACTAACACCCCCTCGTCTCCGCTCGTAGTTGGATCGTCTCTCCAGACCTGGACCATTAAGTCTCCGTCCAAGTGGAAACTCCCCCCTCTCTTGACAAAATCACCCGCAGTTGGCCCCGACGCCGAATAATAAGCTCGGATGCCCCAATCAACAAGGACTCCCGTATCCCAAACTTTCCCAGAATCGTATGTTAATTCTGCCACCTTAGGAGATTTAATACAAACCATATACAAATCTTGGGAATCCGAATACGGATACTGTTGTTCAGCTCTAGCCTGCGCGCTAAGGGCATTCCAACTCAAGAACGCCCCTGCCGTCGCCCCGCCCGTCCGCTTCAAAAACTTTCTTCGACCCATTCCCCCCGCCCCTCCTTGAAAACCCTCGCTTGGGTCTTGCGGATAAAACAAGGGACTTCCGTGGCGTGGGATGAAATTATTGTTGTCTTTCATAATTTCATAATTTCATAATTTCATAATCATTTTATCACCCGGCTACAAGAAAAAGATGACATTTCCACACACTTTTTTTGAAGCCCTTGAAACATCAATCATCAATGACCATTTCTTCCGAACCTCTACCGCTCCTTTTCGCCACTCTTCTTCTTGATCCTCCCGGACACCGGACGGCGCGGCAACTTGGAAAAACCCAGATTTCTTCTCTTCTCCGCTTTTTCTTTAATGGGGAGATCATAGTTTGGCGGAACTTTCCCGAAATCCACTATCCCGGTGGCCGGGTTGGGGTTCACGAGTTTGATTTCGTCCCCAGTTCCCCTCTCAAAAAGGACGCCGACCTTGCCGAGATTTCGCTCAAGGCCAAACTCCAACTCGCCGAGTCTCTCGTCGAACACACTCACCGCTATTCCTGGATCATCCTCGCCGATCACGATGTTCTCGCCCTTCGGAACTTGGATCATTTATTCGAGAATCAGGACGCCGACCTTCTCGTTTCCCGCGGAAAAGACGGCACTTTGAACGAGGGATTTTTCGCGCTTAAGGCTTCACACTCCTCTCACTTTCTCGGGGCGTGGAAGGCTCCCGAGATTCTCCCCTCAGGAGGCGCACCCCACTTCCTTCAAGCCATTATCGACACGAGGGAATTCAGCACCAAAACCTTCGAGCGTGGCGAAGTCGTCTCACCCTTCGCAGACCAATGCCCCGTCCGCGACATCATGGAGGCCGCTGTCGTCAGCCTCGCCGGTGGCACGGCAACCGAGAAAACAAAACTCTCCTTCGCCCTCCACATGATGCGCACCTTCGGCGACGAAGACGGCGTCTTTCTCGACCTCATGGAAAGCTAAACTGCAACCTGCGATGGACTTCGAAAACACCTTCCCCCTCCGCTACTACATCAACCTCGGACGCCGTGAGGACCGCCGCACCGAATTGGAATTCCGCCTCGATCAAATTGGCGTGACCGCCCAGCGCTTCCCCGCCATCGACTCCCGCTTCTGCCGCAACCCGCGCGGATACGAAAACAAAGGCCGCTATGCTCTCGCCCTCTCCATCCGCCTCGCCATCCGCAAGGCCAAACAACAAAAGGCCCCCGCTCTCCTTCTCCTCGAGGATGACGCCATCCTCCACCCCAACTTCCGCGAACTCATCAGCCGCATCAACCTCCCCGACGACTGGGGCATCTTCTACCTCGGCTGCCAACACACCACCCGCCCCATCCCCCACAGCGATGGCCTCGTCAAAGTCACCCGCGCCCTCGATTCCCACGCCGCTAAATCCCGCAGTAAATGCGGAGAAGATCTTGACTTCGTTGTTTCGGCATCTCAAGGTCTGCTGTATGCCGAAGCCGCGATTGATCATTCCGCACTCTTCCGATGGGATTTTGCCTGATTTGGCCATTTACCACACCACCTCCCGGGTGGTTCACCGGCAGTTTCTTTTCCAGGCCGAAGAAAAAGAGCAGTTCAGGGTCCTGATGCGGATGTATGAGCGCTTTTCGGGGTGCCGGGTGCTCTCTTATTGCGTGATGACCAATCACTTCCACCTTTTGCTCGAGGTCCCTCCCCCACCGACGGACGGGGAATTTGGGATCTCGGAGGAAGAATTGATTCATCGACTGGGTGGGCTTTATTCGCGGGTCTATGTCGCCGGGGTAAAGGCGGAGATTTTGGAAGCACACACGATTGTGGAGGGAAAGCGTGAACACTTTTCGAGACTCAGCAAGGCCGATCAAAAGAAGGAAATCGCCTATGGACGCTCACAACTCGCGGCCATCTTTGAACGCTACACCAAGCGGATGCACAGCCTGAGCGAGTTCATGAGAGGGCTTCTGCAACGCTATACCCGATGGTTTAACAAGCGACACGGAATGCGCGGAACTCTCTGGGAGGATCGCTTTCACAGCGTCATCGTGCAGAGTGGATTGGCCGCACGCACGATGGCAGCCTACATCGATCTCAATCCAGTGCGGGCCGAAATTAGCCAAGACCCCGCCGATTATCGCTGGAGTTCTTACGGTGAAGCGGTGGGTGGCGGTCGTGGCGCAACGAAGGCGCAAAGCGGCTTGGTGCGAGCGCTTCGGGGACACGAGAGCCACGCCGGAACCTCGCGGGCCTGGGCCCAGGGCGGGATCTCAAAAGAGTATCGCAAACTCCTTCTCACCAACGGAAGTGAGCAGAAGGAAGATTGCTCGGACGGGCGGAAGCGGACTCACCGGAAAGGAATGAATCGCAAGGTGGCTGAAAAGGAGAGAGAACGATTGGAGAAGGAGGAAGCCCGTGATCTCAAAATCGCCAAGGCGGTGCAGTGCAAGGTTCGCTATTTTCGGGATGGTGCGGTCCTTGGGAGCAGGAAATTCGTGAACGATTTCTTCGAAAGCCAACGAGAGCGCTTTAGTGCAAAACGGAAAGACGGAGCAAGAAGGGTGCGCGGTTCTCTCAAAGTGCTCGCCGGAGAGATTTGGAGTCTCCGCGATCTCAAGGATGGCTAATTTCACCCCGTTCTCACCCTTCCGCTCCGATCAAACGGAGGCCTCTTAGAATCAACCCCCTTTCTCCCGACTCCGCTCCGGCCCAAATGCGCCTTCAAAGCCCAGCCGCCAAAAGCAAATTCCTAGCATCAGGCCAACCTGCTCGCGTAGGCTTCCATCAGGAGATTCAGGGCGAGAGCTGTGAGCGCCAGCGCGAAAAGGAGATCGAGGACCCGTCCGGCTTTTTGATAGCCGCGACGGATGGATTCGATTTGGAGGAGCCACACCCAGAGGCACCAAAAAAAGAGCCCTTCACCGACGATCAATCCCCAGAGTGCATAGGGCAACCAGTCAGGGTAATCGCCATCCAGGAACGGAGCGACCACGGTAGCAAAAAAGACGAGGACTTTGGGATTCAAGAGATTGCAGAACAGGCCTCTCAAAAACGGGCTTCGTTTCGGAATGATCACTTCCCCGCTCCCTTTCTGCGGTCGAAGAAGTCCCCACGCCAACCAGAGCAGATAGCACGCTGCCGCGATCCGCATTCCAGCCGAAAGCCAACCGTCTTGCGCCAGAATCACGGCCATCCCGCCAATCGCGAGCGTCGCGTGAAATGCCAGTCCGGTGACGATCCCGAGGACCATCAGCCATCCCGATTTCAGCCCTTCTACCAGCGCTGTCCGGGTGAGAAGGAGCATGTCCGGTCCCGGACTAAATTGTCCGATCACCATGATGATCGCGAAGGTCCAAAGCTCTCCGCTCATTGGTCAAAGTAATGCCTCATGATTTCCATCACGCCGAGGCTTCCGGGCTTGCTGGCGACATGCCCGCCCCGGTATTTCACAAAGTCCCGGACTGCCACCACGGAATTGGCCGGACACCCGCACGCTTCACAGACCTCGGGCTGAAGCATGCTCATATCATTAAAATTATCTCCCACCGCCAAAATTCGGTCCGGCCCGATCCCCCAGCGATCGGCAGCTTCGACCAACCCGGTGCCTTTGCTAAAACGCCGATGGCTAAATCTCAGGTAGATGGAATTCCGCTCAAAGGTCAGATCACCCGGACGTGACAAGCTCTCCACAAAGTCGAGAATCTTGTCCATTTCCAGATCGCTCGAAGCAATAATGCCCGCTTCATCACCTTCGGTCGAAGCCCACTGGGCATTCGTTTCCTGCTCCACGAACTTTCTCACCTTGGCAAAGACCCGCTTCGACTTTCGAAAGAGTTTTTTGTGATCCTTCGCACAGCTCCGGTTCCACTCATCATGGGGCACCCAGCGCCCGAACTGACCAGGAAAATAAAGCTCCCGTTCTCGAGCCACCACAAAATCAGGGAGGAAAGGAAAGTCAGCCTCGTTGAATCCTTCGACCAACTGATAAAGCGAACGTCCGGTGGCAATCCCCCAAACGGCGCCGTAGGTGGAACGAACCCACTTCACGCAATCAAAGAAAAGGGGATCAATCGCCGGCTCCCCTGATTTCAAGACCAGGGTGTCGTCGAAATCAAAACCGAGAACAGCTTTCCAAACGGGGGGCTCGGGCAGGATTTTCAACACGGACTCAAGCTACGTATTTCGCGACAGGACTCAATTCCGAATCACTCATCTTCAGAAACCCGGACAGCTTGAGGGATATTTTCGTCCTCTTTGACAGGAATGGCCTTCGGAATGTCATCCTCGGCCACCGGAATCGCTTTCGGGATAGGCTCTTCAACGAGAGGTTTGGCATCAAAAATATCTTCCTCAACGACGACCGCCACACCCGGCTTCACGAGCATCTTTACCGGCGGCGCAGTGGACTCGGGCAGAGTCTTCCGCATCTTAATATCGACCCTACGGTTGGGAGCCTGCTGGTCGGCATCGCCCTCGAGAACGATGGGCTGGGTCATGCCAAAGGGACGGACGATGATTCGAGTAGGGCTTAATTGAAGAGCCTTCACCAACCAATCCTTCACCGCGTCACCCCGCTTTTGCGAGAGCCTCATATTGAACTCATCACCGCCAAACAAATCGGAGTGCCCTTCCACCCAGCAATACATCGACGGGTTCCGATCGATCAACATCGCCACCGTCATCAGGGTCAAACGCGCGTCGTCCCTGAGCGTCGATTCGTTAAACTTAAAAAGGAGGTCACTCCCAATCGAGGCCTTGTTCCGCTGAAGATCGCCCGGAGACATTTTGGCGTAGGCTTCCAGGCCGGTATATCCGCTGATCACGCCCACTTCGGAATCCCCTCCTGCGCCTTTCACCTTCCCCAGCTCTGCAAGAACCGCATTGGGATCAGCGATATCCGCCAGCGGTGCGCCGTCGTCTGCGACGAGCAACTGACTTTCACTCACCTCCGGGAAGTCCAACTTAATCCTGCCCGGCTCGGGAATCTCGGGATTCACATCCGGACCAATCGTGGGCTTCAAAAGCTCACCTTCCTCGTCTCCCACCAGAGCAGGCTTCTCAATCTTCATTTCCGGCAAAGCGGCGTCCTCAATCTGGGTATCAATATCGATCTCAATATTCTGAAGCTCCGTGATTGCGTCCTCGACTGAAGCCACCAGCTCGGTGTCGATGGGCGGCTGTTCAAGAAGCTCCTCCTCCGCAGGCGCTTCAGCGGGTGGCGTCTCAATCTCCGTCTCCACCGTGGTCAAACGAATCGTCTCGGTCACCAACTCCCGGGGCTCGGTAAATTCCACCCGGATAAAGTGCTGACCGGCGAAGACGATGAGAAAAACGTGGACGATGAGAGCGAGAATCACGGCCACGAGGAAATACCAGCCTAACGGATCCCGCCGAGGCGGAACGTAGCTGCTGGTGCTTTCCCATGAATATTCTTGCGCCATCGGTTGATAGTATAACGGAACAAAACGGACGTGCAATTCAACGATCTGCGAGATTTTTACTGTTTTACCCTGCCCAACCATCCTAGACAGCTCCCGTGAGTTGCACAATTTCAGGGGTTGGCTTGGCAGGATTCGGCACAGTTGGATCAGGCGTTTGGAAAATCATTCAGGAAAATGGTGCTCTCATCCGGGCCCGTTCCCAGAATGCCGTTCAATTGGAAATCCGAAAAATCGCGGTCCGCGACCTCACCAAAGCCCGTGATGTCGAAGCCCCGGCCGAACTTTTCACGACCGATCTCATGGAGGTCGTCAACGATCCTGCCGTCGATATCGTGGTCGAACTCATTGGTGGCACCGATGCCGCCTTCGACCTCGTTGCCGCCGCGCTCAAGGCTGGAAAGCCCGTCGTAACTGGAAACAAAGCCCTCCTCGCCGAACGTGGCGCGGCACTTTTCGCCCTCTCCAAAGAACATCGCGCCCCGATTTACTTCGAAGCGGCGGTCGCCGGAGGCATTCCCATCATTAAAGCCCTTCAGGAATCGCTGATCGGAAACCGCATCTCCGCCATCGCCGGAATCATCAACGGCACCTCCAACTACATCCTCCAGCGCATGACGGAGGCCGGGCTCGGCTACCCCGAAGCTCTTCAGGAAGCCAAGGAGCTGGGCTACGCGGAAGCCGACGAAACCCTCGACGTCAATGGCTGGGATGCTGCCCACAAGGCCATTCTCCTCGGCTCTCTCGCTCACGGGTTCCTCATTGATTACCGTGACGTCTATGTCCGAGGCATCGAAAAAGTAACCCCACTCGACATCCGCTTTGCGTCCGAACTGGGCTACGTCGTTAAACTCCTCTCACTCGTCTTGAAGAAAGACAATGGCGCGATTGAAATCCGCACCCAGCCCTCTTTCCTCTCCAAAAAGCACATTCTTGCCTCCGTGAACGGCGTCTTTAATGCCGTCGCGGTCAAAGGCGACCAACTCGGCGACGCCCTCTTCTACGGTCGCGGCGCCGGGCAGGGGCCGACCGCCTCTTCGGTGATCTCCGACCTTGCCGAAGCGGCCCGCAACTCCCGCGCCGACCGGGGATTTCTCCCGGGCGACGAGGAAGGAAAGCTCCTGGAGATCGACGATAGCATCACCTCCTACTACGTCCGCCTCTCGGTGAACGACCAACCCGGGGTCATCGCAGACATTGCAACCGTCCTCGCGAAACACCAGATTGGCATCTCCGGCACCCACTCACCCGTCGATGCTGATAACCCCGATGCTGAATTCGTAGAAATGGTCTTCCTCCTCCACAAGTGCCCCTTTGGTCAGCTTAAGACCGCGCTCTTTGAAGTTGAAGAACTCCCCTGCCTCACCGACCGGCCCGTCGTCTTCCGGATTGAGACGCTCTAAATCTCTGATTTTTCTCTGCGCGTGAAGCTTGCCTAAACCCGCGAATCCCCTTAAGCAGGCTCTCGCTCATGGCACTCATCGTTCAAAAATACGGCGGCACTTCAGTTGGCACGATCGATCGGATCCGCAACGTCGCAAAGCGCATTAAAGCAGAGCGCGACCAGGGAAACCAGGTCGTCGCCGTCATCTCCGCGATGGGTGGAGTCACTGACAAATTGATCGCGCTCGCCAAGGAAATCTCAGCCGATCCTTCGGAACGTGAACTCGACGTTCTCCTTTCCTCAGGAGAGCAACAATCCATCGCCCTGCTCTCCATGGCCCTGAACGAGATTGGCGTCCCCGCCGTCTCCGCCACCGGACGGCAGGCCGGCATCGTCACCAGCGGTTCCCACACCCGGGGTCGCATCGAAGCGATCAACGCCACTCTTCTCAACCAATACCTCGCCGAAGACAAAACCATTGTCGTGGCCGGATTTCAGGGCATCAGCCCGGATGGACTCATCCAAACCCTGGGCCGCGGAGGCTCCGACCTTTCCGCCATCGCCGTGGCCTCGGCAATCAAAGCAGACGTTTGCCAAATCCTGACCGACGTCGATGGAGTTTATACCGCCGACCCGCGCGTCGTCCAAAAAGCCCGCAAACTTCCCGAAATTTCTTATGATGAACTCTTGGAACTCGCCTCGGTCGGTACCAAGGTTATGCAATCGCGGTCCGTCGAATTCGCCAAAAAATACGGCGTAAAGTTCGAGGTTCGCTCCTCTCTCAACTACAATCCGGGGACCATCGTCACCGAAGAACACGAAGCCATGGAATCAGTCGTAATCCGGGGCGTCTCAATCGAGCGCTCGCAAGCCCGCGTCACCATTACCGGCATCCCCGATACTCCGGGCATGTCCGGACGTATCCTAGGAGCCCTCGCCGAAGCAGAAGTGAACATCGACATGATCGTGTCGAACATCGCCAATGATCGTTGCGCACGGCACTCCTTTACGATGCACACCAATGATCTTGGTCGCGCTCAGGTCGCCCTCAAGCCGGTTCTCGCCAGCCTGAGCAGCGAAGCCGCCATCGAGACCGAAGCGGGCATCGCCAAGCTCTCCTGCGTCGGCATCGGGATGCGTTCCCACTCCGGTGTGGCAGCCAAAATGTTCGCCTCTCTCGGAGAAGCGAACATCAATATTGGCATGATCTCGACTTCTGAAATCAAGATCTCGGTCACCGTTCAAGAGGACCAGATCGAAGATGCCGCCCGTGTCGTGCACACCGCCTTCGGACTCGACGCGTAATTCACGACTCCACTTTAAAAAGAAAGCCCGCACCGGTTCATCCGGCGCGGGCTTTTCTTTTCATTAAGAATTCTATCGACCGGTCCGATCGCGGATCTTGCTTTTGGGGTTTTCAAACTCGATGTAAGTGATGCCACTGACCCGATTGTCTTTCCCAAAGGTGCTCACCTTCATTGTTTTGACGGTATAAACATTGTTTACCGTCATCACCTCGGTGATTTCAAATTGCTTGATCGCAGGGGGGGGGCCCTTTCCGCCGTTCGGACGCTCTCCGTAGCCCACCACGCGCATAAGAGCCCGTTGGTTTTTGGTGACCCAGACGCTGATCTCACGATAGCGGCCTGTTTTATCAGGATTGGCCACATGAAGACGCCAGCATTGCTGCCCCTCAATTTTTTCCTCACCTGCATGCTGCGGATTGGGCCAGTAGAGGAATTTCAGAGCGAGATCTTCGTAGCTCACATCCGTATTGGCGATCGGAGCCGCTATCTTGGCATCCGGAAATGGCCGGGTCTTTCCACTGGCTAGGATTTCCAACAAATCCTGGCTCTTTTCGTTGAGTCGAAGGTGAAAACGTTCGGCGCCCCCTTTGAGGGCAAATTGAATATCCTTCCCCCGGAGAAAGAGGGAGATGGGAGTCTTGGCACTCCCTTTGCGAATGACTCCGGAGAGGTCCTGTTCATCCTGAAAAGCGGCACCTTGACGGACAGAGGACATAATTTCATCCGCCGAAGGCTTTTCTTGGCCGTGTGCCAAAAGCGGAATAGCGAGGAGAAGTGCGGCGATTACTTTCATGCTGGTTTTTTAACAGTTCAGTAATTGGGACGGCAAGATGAATTGATTCATTCAATCGAATTCCTCAATCATTTTGTGAATAAGGTGTGAGCACCCTGTGAGTAGGGTTCTTTTTTGAACTAACAGAACTTTGAGGCTTGCCGGAGGTGCTCTTCATCAAGTTGCATCGGCAAGGGGTGAGACCGCCCTTCCCCAAAAATTCTATGAGCCTTCGCACCCAGCTTTCCGAGATTCTTTCTGATCTCCTGCCTTCAAATCCCAAGGATGCAGTCAAAGGGACGGAATTGATTCGTCTCCTTCGCATCCGTCTAGATGGCCGCTACTCGGATGCCTCACTGCGTTACCATTTTTCGGTCATGTCCTGCGACCCCAGCTCCCCGATCGCCAAGGTCGAAAAGGGTCAGGGCTACTACAAACGCGGCTCCAACATGCCGGCACTTTCCGGAGCCCAGGAACTTGTGGCAATGCATCAGGGCCGACTGGACGAACTCGGATCCAATACATCCATCGACCGTGCCATGCTTCGCCTCAGCAAGTTCCGCGCAATCATTCGGAAGTATGCCGAAACCCGCAGCCACTTTACCTTTGAGTTTCGCGAATCCCTCTCTGCCGGAGCCCCGCTCGGTAATCTCTGGAAGTTTCCCGAGATCGTCATGATCGACTGGGAGCACGGTGAATTTATCGACGACTGCCTGGAGCTGGACCCGGCTCATCTAGCCCTCAAACAAACTCTCGGACTTCCTCCCTATCGACTCAATTCCGTCCGGATGCGGGTTGAGACCACCCACAACTCTTTCCGCGAAGACCTCTTCCAAACGATGAGCGCCTCGATGTGGGCTAATTCCGGCGAGCTCTATCTCGCCAGCGGAATCATCGACGAATCACTGGGCGACCAGGTCCGTGCACTCGCCAGCCACCTTGGCATCGGCGTCACGAGCTTTGGACTTTCCGTGGAGGCTCTCGATGACCTTCCCCACCCTGCTCAGATCGAGAACGCCATCGACCGGGAGACCGAAGCCTTGATGGGGCGTCTCAAAATCGAACGCATTGCTCCCGTCAAGATTCGCACTCACTGTGGCTGGGAATCCCTTGATGCGCTGCGGAATGATCACCCCGAAATGAACCAGTTTCTCGCTTGGCTCGGGGGCTCCCTTGAAAATGGCAAGGTGCGGCCTTTCCACTCGGAAAAGTAGGTTCTAAACCTCCAAACAAAGTCGGACCCGGGCCTCCGTCGCAAGGCTTCCATCAATGGACTTCAGCCACTCTTCCCGGCGGAACCAATTGCGCTGCCGTTTGGCATATTGCCGGGTCGAAATCGCAATCCGCTCTTCACACTCGTCCCGGGTCATAGATCCCGTGAGAAAGGCTTCGATCTCCTTCACTCCAATGGCCTGCCGGACGGTCTGAGCATCCGCTGGCAACCCCGCCACTTCTTCGATCGCTCCGTCTGCCAGCATTTGAGCGGTCCTTTGAGTGATCCTTTCCGAAAGAATCTCACGGGGCCAGGATAGCGCAATCCCTCTTAAATTTGTAATTTTCTTAGGATCTTCAAAATTTCTTCGCAAATCCGAAGCCTTGCCGCCGGTGATCAGGCAAATTTCCAGAGCTCTCGAAAGATGGCGATGATTCTGCTGATTCTGACGAGCGGCTTCTTCGGGATCGAGCTCCTGAAGTCGCCTCAATACCTCTTCCACCGGCAAGGCATCGAGCTCCGCCCGAATGACAGGATCGCCTCCAGGGGCCTCGGCGATCCCGTGGGTCAAAAATTTGAGATACAATCCTGAGCCTCCGACCACAATGGGCCGCTTCCCCCTCTCCAAAATATCCGCGATCACCTCTCCAGCCAGGGCCGCGTATTTCGCGGCATCCATGGGCTCGTCGAGATCACGGAACCCAAAGAGGTGATGAGGACAGCAGGCCTGTTCCTCAGCCGTGGGGGCTGCACTGAGAATCTCCAAACCACGATACACCTGAAAAGCATCGCCATTCACAATTTCGCCACCTGTTTCACGGGCAAGCGCCAGAGCCAGGGAGGTCTTCCCCGAAGCGGTCGTTCCGCAAAGATAAAAGGGTTGCTGGCTCATGGTGGTGATCGTCCAAAAAAACAGCCCGTCCGGAAAGCTCCGAACGGGCTGGAAATGAAATCCGGGGAATTTTACTCCTCGGTCACTGGAATGCTCGCTGGTGGCGATTCCTGGGGAGCCTCATCACCATCGTCATCGACAGGTCCCTTGGACTTGGCGCTGTTGACGATGAGCGTGCGTCCCATGAAGGGTTGGTCGTGGAGGACCTCGACAGCACGACGAGCTTCATCAACTCGTCCCATTTCCACAAACCCGTATCCCTTCGAACGATGAGTGTTGCGGTTATAAACGATGTCGATGTTGCGCACTGAGCCAACTCCCTTGAGGAGATCTTCCAAATCATGCTCGCTGGCATCATAGGAAAGATTCCCGATGTAAAGGCGGGTGCCTTCAACAGTCGAGCTATCCGGAGTTGGACGTGGCTTCTGGCGGGCGCGGGCGGTCTTACCACCTCCACCACTGGTCTTTTCACCACGATCGCGGCCTCTTTCACCATCATCACGGCTTCTTTCACCATCATCGCGGCTTCTATCTCCACCACTTGAACGCCCAGAGGCGTCGCGGACGTTCTCCTTGCGGGGACGTGCGGCCTTTTTGGCAGGACGTGGTGCTGAAGTCTCGGGCTTATAGAGGCCGAAGAACTTCAGAATCTTCTGCCATGCGGTCAGCGGCTTCACCCGTGGGGTTCTGCTGCGGCCTTCGGCGTTGTTGTGTCGGCGGCGGCTTGGGCCTCCACCTTCTTTATTGTCCCCGCGGTCCCGGTTTCCCTGTCCTTGTGAGTCGCCATTGCGATTTCGGTTGCGGTTACGATTTCTGTTCCGGTTTTGATTTCCACCTGAACGATTTCCCGACCCTGATGAGGACTGGTCGGCTGACGTGTTTCTATTCGGTTCTGACATGTTTCCGATTGGGGTTATGTTCCCAAATGTGTCGGGAAGCTTCGGCCCGTGAAACGAGAGTCCGGAGTCGGCCGTCCCATCGTTGCGGATCGGGTGCGGCAGGAGAAGGTCTCCGGGAATTCTGAATGATTCGACTTTGACCGAAAAGAGAACTTTCCGACAGCGCTGTTAGGGCGCGGGAGTGCCTTCGCTGTTATAGGGACGCCATGCAAGTGCATTCGCGCATCATTGCTGAGAAACTGGCGTCAAAGTCAGTGCTCCTTCAACTGCGATCTGGCGCTCATCGCGACCGTCAACAGGCGCAGGTTAGGATTTCCGTTTCATTAGGCAAGCGGTAATGTCCCCCCATTTCACGTGACGCAACACGTGACGGGAGAGCAAGCCAGCAGCAGATTGCGTTCGTTGTGACCAGATTCCTCCCCCTCCTCGTCGCTGCTCCGCTCTTACTCACGAGCTGCGCCCACATGTATATAAAAGACCACGGGTTTCGTAAGACCGAGGCTGTCGAAATCAATGGCGCCAGCGTCAAGAGCGCTCTGAAGCCCCGGGGCGGGAGCCGCGGGTTCGCCATCTCCGCCATGATCATTGCGACCGGCACCGGCACTCTGGACGGACCATTCCTCTGGAGGGTCGAAGCGGAAGGCCAGGAAGGCGTTCACGAGTGGCTCCGGGTCAACAAGGCCAAGGTCACCACCGAAACAACGAAACGAAGATTCACCTAAACATCAGCGTAAATGCTGCCGGGGAAACCGAAACCCCGTGGCTTGTTTTCGAACTAGAGCCTGAAACAAAGTGGAAGAACGAATCCGTCTTCCTCCCCACTGAGATCGTAATGAGCTTTCGTGGAGATCCTCGTGAGTGGGACTGGTAAAATTACAAAATTCAGCCTAGGATCCCACCCATGTATTGGATGCGCCTCTCTGCGATCTTCTTTCTCCTATCTTGGGGAGTGGAAGCCCAGGAACCTCTCACCGTGAAGTCGGACACTCCACCGGCTGTTCCTGGAGGCGGCGTGGAGCCCGCCACTCCGGAGGACACCGGAGCCAATAACGCCTCGATTTTTAACGAAGGTGAAGCCCGGACGATGACCCTGTCCGTCCCACCACCGCGTGGTTTGATTCTCGATCGGGCAGGCCGCCCACTGGCACAGACTAAAATGGGCTACCATCTCGCCCTCGACTTCACCCAGTTCAGCGAACTCAACGCTCCTGAAAAAGCGGTCGCGTGGGCTCAGAATCTCGTTGCCCAATCCAACACCCTCACTGGAGACGCCCAATTATACAGCGACAACAAACTGCTCGAATACTATGAGCACCGCCGCTGGATCCCCCGGAGCATCTCCCAAGTCTTTGATGAAGATAAAGCAAAGATCCTTGAACCCAATCTCCCCGTAGGCCTGACGATCCTCCCCGTTTATCTTCGGCACTATCCGGAAAAATCCATCGCCGCCCACCTGATCGGATATGTGGGCGCACAAACAGTTCGGCCATCCGGTCCGATTAACGACGGAGATCCTCTCTTCCAATCTGTCATGGGAAAATCGGGATTCGAATTGGTCTTCGATGCCAAACTCCGGGGCACCGCTGGCTCCAAGAAAATGATCTTCGACAATCAAGGCCGCAAGGTTCTCGATGAAATCGTCGAACGCCCCAGACCCGGTGGCAACATCGTCACTACGATTGATCTCGACTGGCAACGATACGCCGAACGCGTTCTTCACGAAGGTTCCAAAAGAGGTGCCTTTGTCGTCATCGACATTCAAACCGGCGAAGTCCTCGTCATGGCTTCCCGTCCCACCTACGATCTGAACGAATTTGTCCCCTATATTTCCACCGAGCGATATGCGGAGCTCAACGAAGATCCCAGCTCCCCGCTGTTTGGACGGGCTTTCATGGCCGAATACCCCCCCGCTTCGACCTTCAAGCCGGTCGTCAGTCTCGCCGCCATTACAAACCGTGCCATCGACTACAATGAACTCATCAACTGCCCTTACGAGATTAAGATTGGCAACAAGATGTTTCGTAATCACGTCAAGGGGCATCAAGGCCAAATCAACGCCCAGCGAGCTCTTGCTAAATCCGTAAACCCCTGGTTTTATCAGGTCGGAATCAAGACCGGCCCCCAAGCCTTCCTCTCAGTTGCAAGACGCCTCGGATACGGATCCAAGACCGGACTTCCCTTGGTTGGAGAACAAGAAGGCAACATACCCACCGCCGAATATATCGAGGAAAGAATGGGACGCCCTACCACCGATGGTGATACCGCAAACCTTTCCATTGGTCAGGGACTCGCCACTGCAACTCCCCTTCAGGTCGCCCAATCCATGGCCGCGATCGGAAACGGCTCGGCTCTGATGGAGCTCCAGCTCATTCGCCAAATCCAGGATTTCCACGGCCGGGTCATCGAAGCCCCATCCTTCAAGAAGAGAAACGATCTTGATCTCAGTCCAAAAGCTCTTGAAGTCACCACCGAGGGCATGCGCGATGTTGTTCACGCCGGATACGGAACTGGAAGAGGTGCCGACCTCGGTTTCACCATCATGTGCGGCAAAACTGGAACGGCCCAGTGGAAGCCGGAGAAGAACCAAAACCTCGCCTGGTTCGCTGGCTTCTTCCCATACGAGAACCCCCGCTACGCCTTTGCCGTTGTTTACGAAGGTCTTCCTAACGAGTCCGTGAGTGGTGGCCGGAACGCCGCCCCCATGGTCCGCCGATTCTTCCGTAACTTCCGCACCGAGATCCAAGAAAACCTCAAGCCAGCCGCCAAGGCGATGATCGTAAAAGAAGAAGATGATGATGATGATGATGTCGACTTTGATAAAATCCCCAAGGCCATGATCATCGACGATGATGAGATCCCCGTCGCGATTCCAGTTGCAGAAGATCCCGACGATATCCCTGTCGCCGAGCCCGTGACAGATGAACCCTCGGAAATTCCAACCGCCGTCCCCGCCCTTCCGGATTCCCCTGCCCCCCTCATTCCAACCGTCCCCGAGGCTCTTCCTGTAAGCCCCCCCGCTCCTGCCGACACCCCCCGCCCGGAACCGGAAGTCCCTGCTGATCGCTAAGGTATAGTTCCCGGAAAATCGAATTCCCCCTTTACGCGGAGACCCCAAACGTTCAGGAACTGGGTGTGCCAGAGTGGCACCCTATTCTGAACTCAATTATGGACTTACAAGTAGCTACCCTTTGCGATTTCGCCGCTGAATATCAGGGCAAAATGGTCATCTCCGGAACTTTCGACGCCCTCGCCGCCAAAGCCACCCCTATCGTGCACCCGCAGTGCTCCCTCGCAATGCGTTTCTGCTTCACACCTGAAGATGATGGTGACCACGAACTGCAAATTTCAATCATCGACGAAGATGGCAAGCCCATCAACGAGAAGATGCCCATCAAAGGTGGCATGCCCGTAAAAATGCCTGAAAACGTCGCCTTCATGACCCGCCACCTCATCGTCGGTTTCCAGGGACTCACTTTCCCGCGTGCCGGCGTTTACTCCGTCGATATCCTCGTCGATAGCGAACTCATTCAGCGCCTTCCTCTGCGTATCATCAAAGTTGATGAGACCCAGGGACAGGCCTAATCACCTCTCAAAACATGTCTGTTCCTGATCCGAAAATTCACTGCGCCCTCATTACCGGTGCCAGCTCCGGACTCGGACGGGAGTATGCCATTCAACTCGCGCCCCGCGTCGAGACCCTTGTTCTCGTCGCCCGGCGCGAACCTCTTCTGGAGGAACTCGCCAAAGAACTTGTTGAGACCCACCCGACCCTCCGCATCAAAATCATCCCCTGCGATCTTGCCAGCCCGGCCGGTCGCAACCACCTCATCAACACCCTCTCTCGCGAGGACCTTTACCCCGACTGCCTGCTCAACAACGCCGGCATGGGCGACTACGGGGAGTTTCGTACTTCCGATTGGGATAAGACCGAGCAGATGATCCGCCTCAATATGGAGGCCCTGACCCATCTCACCCACGTCCTCCTCCCAGGCCTCATTGCCAAGCGGGGCTCTATTCTTAATCTCAGTTCGCTCGCCAGCGTTCTTCCGATTCCCGACTTCGCCGTTTATGCGGCAACAAAAGCTTACGTTACGAGCTTTAGCGAAGCACTTCGCCTCGAACTCCGGAGCCACGGTGTCCGCGTCCTTGCCGTTTGTCCCGGACCCATCAAAACCGGCTTTGGCGATACCGCCAGGCGGGATTCCACCACCAAGCTTCCCGTCCAGGAAGCCTTCTATATACCTGCCGAAAAGGTCGTCGAGGATTCTCTGCGCTCCCTCTTTCTTGACCAACCCCGCATCTACCCCGGACTCAAAGTCGCGGCTGTCGCGGCACTTGTTGGCCTGCTCCCCATCGCCGCAATCCGACTCATCATGTCGCGTCGTCCCCGCCGGAGCGAGTAATCATTCTCCCTGCGTCACTTCCGGTTGAATATCGATCGGTGACCGCTTCGAGATGCTCTCGATCGTGTCGCCGTCATCCTGAACCGGGACCACCTTGATAACGACTTGCACCGGCACCGCCCGCAGGCCTTCAATGATTTTCTGAAGATGAACCAGGGAGACGTCTGTGAGAGACTGCGGTCGACTTAAGCCCTGGCCAATCGCCTCTACTCCATCATTGAAATTCATCATCTGGGCTACGACACGCGCCACGGGGTCGTTCTCGCCCGCCCCACCCAGAAGCTTCTGCTTTCCAAAGTCCTTTTTAATTTGGTCCCACCTGGCCTTTTCCTCATCACTCATCACGCCTTCCATCAGCTTGAACTTGAGTAAGTTCTCCTCAGCTCCCGTCGTGAGTGTTTGCGACTCGTTCTGATAGTGATCGAAGATTAGACTTTCCACCTCTCCCGGAGTCATCAACGGCACCACCTTTTCGGTAATGCTTACCATATTTCGGTGGGAACCTTGCAACTTGAAGGGAGGCTCCACCCGATAGGCATCCTCTTGCGCAGCACTCTTAATATACTCCAGATTCACCCGCATGATGGAATCGCGCACCCGGAAGAGATGACGCAGCGTTTTCGCAAACTCATCGATCTCCGCCGGAGTGTAGTTCCCTTCGAAATCCACCCCCTCTTGCGACCCTGTGTCTGCAATCGCCATGGCAGCATAGACATCCTTCTGACTCTTGCTCGCCAACTTGTTCAGTACGCTGTTCGAGGTCAGACAGTTTTCAATGAAGCTCGCTTTGAAGGCCTCCTCGTGATCACCCAGGATCTCACCGAGGTTGCAGGTGTCCGCACATTCGCGTCAACTTTTCACCTAACTAACTGACCGATAATGAATTAAACCTAAAAAAGTCACTTTTTTTCTTGACGTGACGAGCAAGTCGGCAGGCTTGTTATGTTCAATAACCTTCGCGGTTTCAAGCCCGCCGACTGCTCCAATTGATTCTTTGTGAAACTCAACTCTCTGGCAATCAAGTGTTCCTTGATTGTTCATCGATCTCGCAAATTCTCCGCCGAAGGATTTCTCCTCACGCTTTATAAAGCCATCCTGAGCGGCAAAGCTTCCTTCAATGAAATGGCAGATCGACTCGGGGGATTCGAGCCTCTCAAAATGTCAAAGCAAGCCTTTTGGAAACGAATCAATCCGCAAGCCATCGCCTTTCTTCTCGACTCTCTGGCTACCAGTCTCCAGCTCAAAACCCACAACGATTTTAAGCTTCTAGCCTCCTAGCTGAGCCGCGTTCCGGCCAACGTCGTC
>CAWUTG010000061.1:0-21020 GCA_963925135.1 uncultured Verrucomicrobiales bacterium
AGATCTCTCCGTCCCAAAGGTCATTTTTGCAAGCCCGGAGGATTTTTTCAATGCGATATCCGGAGTGGTTTGTGATGATGACGTTGGCCGGAACGCGGCTCAGCCAGGAGGCTAGAAGCTTAAAATCGTTGCGGGTTTTGAAGCCGAGGTCAACCAGGTCAAGGGAGTCGACGAAGGCATCGACCACGCGGATCGGACTCTCAGGCGAGACGTAGTCATCAACGCTCGCGGGAAGAAGCATAGGCTGGGTCCGATCAAGCCCACTGACATCTTGCGCCCTAAGAAAAATTCGGATTTTTAAAACGTTTCAGCAAGGATCTTGTTTTCCGACAGCCTCGACAGCCCCCGTCCCCCAACCGGAAGATCCTAACGAGCGCAGCGCATACATGGAAAAGACCCGGCTGATGTATAAAATGGCCCACCTCGCCATCGCCTCCGACTCGACGCGCAGCGTCACCCTTCTCCTCGACAGCCTGAATTCTCCCACCATCCAAATCCCCGGAGCCAAAATCTCCGAAGGCTACCACAACCTTTCCCACCACGAAAAAAACGAAGCCAAGCTGGCCCGTAATTCAGGGATGCATTCCGGAAGAGAGAAGCTAAGCTCCTGACAAGTTTCCGACCGGTGGCTTTGTTGACGATGCGCTTCCTTGTTCTCCTTCCTCTTTTCGGCCTGACGGCCTGCGGTCCGCAGGTCGCCCCGACCCGTATCGACGACTCCGCCCTCCCGGCCCGTTTCGATGCCTCGCAGCCGCCCGTCCCCGAAATCGCTTCTTCCCTGAAATCCCTCTTCCCCTCGCCCGCGCTCGCGGCCCTTATCAACCGCGCCCTCGCCCGCAATCCCGACCTGAAAGCAAGCTCCGCCCGCCTCCAGGAAGCCGGCTTCAACACCCAACAATCCCGCTCCTCGCTCTCCCCCTCCCTCGATGCCAACGCCGGTGTTTCCTCCTCCGACTTCGGCACCCAAACTGACCGCTTCTCCACCACCCTCGATGCCCAATGGGAGCTCGACGTCTGGGGCCGCATCAAGTCCGGCGTCACCGCCGCTTCCCGCGACCAAGCTGCCATCGCTGCCGACTCCGCCACCGCCCGCCAATCCATCGCCGCCCAAACCGCCCAAGCCTACTTCAATCTCGTTGCCACCACCCAGCTCGTCGACCTCAACGAACGCAGCCTCAAAAGCTTCGAGTCCACCTTCAGCCGCGTCGAACGACGTTTCGAGCGCGGCCTTGCCAACCTCGGCGATGTCGACCTCGCCCGCACCGACATCGAAAACACCCGCGCCGGCCTCGCCGCCCGCCAAAACGAACGCGACCAGGCCGCCCGCCGTCTCGCCGCCCTCACCGGCGACTACCCCGATGCCCAAGGCCGGGCCGCCGGCTTCCCCACCCTCGCCCGCAGCGTCCCCGCCGGCATTCCTTCCCAAATTCTCACCCAACGTCCCGACATCGATGCCGCCTACCAACGCATCCGCGCCGCCGACGCCCGCATCACCGTCGCCCGGACCGACCTCTACCCCCGCTTCAGCCTCACCGCGAGCGGCGGACAACAATCGGCCACTTTGAAAGACCTCGCCAACTCCAACTTCAGCGTCTGGTCCTTCGCCGCCAATCTCACTGCGCCCCTCCTCGATGGCGGGGCCCGCAGATCCGAACTCGGCGCCGCCAACGCCCGCGCCCAACAGGCCTACGCCAACTACCAATCGACCGTCCTCAATGCCCTGCGCGAAGTCGAGGACGCCCTCGGCTCGGAAAGCTATCTGGCCTCCCGCGAAGCCTCGACCCAACGCGCCCTCACCGCCGCCCTCAGCGCCCAAGACAGCGTGCGACGCAACTACGAAGCGGGCCTGTTAGAACTCCTTTCCCTCCTCGAGACGCAACGCCGCGCTTTCAACACCGAGGAATCCCTCATCAACATCCGCGCCCTTCGTTACCAGAACCGCGTCGCCCTTGCCCTCGCCCTCGGCAAAGCCCTCTAACAGATATGAAGCTCGCCCTCAAAATCATCGCACCCATCCTCATCGTGGCGCTCTCCTGGTTCATCTACAAAGCCCAGGTCGCGTCCGCGCCTCTCCCCCAGAGTAAGATTCCGCCCGAGGTCATTCCTGCCGCTGATTTCGTCACCAGCACCGCCTCCGGATTCTCCCCGCCCCTCCGCTCCTTTGGCAACGTTTCGAGCTACTTCGAATCCACCCTCAACGCCCAGATCACCGGGCAGATCATCGAGGTCTCACCCGACTTCCGCCTCGGCCGTACCGTCAAAAAAGACACCGTTCTCGTCCGCCTTGACCCGACCGATTTTGAAGCCGCCCTCGTGACTCGCGAAGCCAATCTCACCAACGCCAAACGCGCCCTCGCTGAAGAAGAAATCCGTGCCAAACAAGCCTCCGAAGACTGGATCATCTCCGGTCGCGATCTCAAATCCGCCCCCGCTTATGTTCTCCGCGAACCCCAAATCGCGGCCGCCCGTGGAGCGGTGCTCTCCGCGCAGGCCGACATCGACAAAGCCACTGCCGATCTCTCCCGCGCCACCCTCGCAGCCCCCTTCGATGCCCTCATCACTGAACGCTCCGCCTCCCTCGGAAACATTGCCACGCCCCAATCTCCCCTCGGCACTCTCGTCGCCACCGAACGTGTGGAAATCTTCCTTCCCCTCACCCCTGATCAGGTTCGCCGCCTCGATCTCCCCTCCAAAGAAAACCCCGCCCTCGACATCATCCTGACGTCATCTCTCTACCCCGAGGCCCAATGGATCGGCCGAATCACCCGCACCGCCCCCACCATCTCCCGCGACCAGGTCGTCACCGTTATTGCCGAGGTCACAAACCCTTTCGACCACGATCCGCCGCTCGCCATCGGCAGCTTCGTCAATGCCGAGATCACCGCCCGACCTCTCAGTCAAACCCACCGCATCCCCGAAGCCGCCCTTGTCAACGACTCCTTCCTCTGGGCCATCGGACCGGATGACAAGCTCGTCCGCATCGAGGCCGACCGCATCCACAGCGACCTCGGTTTTGCCTACGTCACCCTCTCCGATTCCGGCCTCACCCCGCCCCTCCGCATCGTCTCCCGCCCCCTCACCAATTTCCAAACCGGCACACACGTGCGACCCATCGACCCCGCCAAAAAGTAAGCGATGGACCCTCTCAAAAAACATCCCTTCATCAGCTGGTTCGCCGCCAATCCGGTCGTCGCGAACATCCTGATGTATTCCATTCTCGCGGCCGGAATCTTCACCGCCTTCAACGTCCGCAAGGAAGGCTTCCCCTCCTTCGAAGCCAACTCAGTCACGGTCCGCGTCCCCATCCGGGGCGGCACCCCCGAGGATGTCGAGCGCGGGATCGCCATTCGCATCGAGGAGTCATTACAAACGGTCGATGGCATCAATCACATCAGTTCCGTCAGCAATGAAAACTCCGCCACCGTCACTATTGAGGCCAAAGAAAAGTATCCCATCCGAAAACTGTTAGATGACGTCAAGGTCCAGATCGACGCCATCCAGGCCTTCCCCGAGCAGGCCGAAAAACCGGTCATCACCGAGAACAAACGCCAGCGACAGGTCCTCTGGATCGAGCTCTACGGCGACGCACCCGAGGCCGTCCGCAAAGAAGAAGCCCGCCGCCTCCGCGACGCCCTCCTCCGCCAACCTGCCATCTCCCAGGTCGAAACCTTCGGTGCCCGCGATTACGAAATCTCCATCGAGCCTTCCGAAGACAAACTACGTCAATACGATCTTACCTTTGCCGAAGTAGCCCAGGCTGTTTCTAACAATTCCTTCGATCTCGGCGGCGGAGTGGTCCGCGCCGACAGCGGCGACATCTCGCTCCGCTCAAAGGACCAAGCCTACCGCAAGCGCGACTTCGAGGAAATCCCCCTCCGCACCAACCCGGACGGCACCCGCATTTTGCTCCGTGATGTCGCCGAAGTTCGCGACGCCTTCGTCGATCAGAAAACCCTCAACCGCTTCCGGGGCCTCCCCACGACCAGCCTTAAAATCACGACCGAAGGAAATGACGACCTGATCGATGCCTCCAACCAGGGCAAAAAGGTCGTCGAAGAATACCGTGATCTTCCCAAAGGTCTCAAACTCGCCAGCTGGCTCGACGGATCCACCGATATCCGGGATCGCCTCGCCCTCCTCGGTCGCAATGGCGTTCTCGGCGTTGCCCTCGTCCTCGGCATCCTGATGATCTTCCTGAACCTTCGACTCGCCTTCTGGGTCGCTCTCGGCATCCCCGTTTCCCTCGCCGGTGCCGTCGCCCTCTTCCCCATCCCCGGCCTCGATATGTCGATTAACCTCATCTCTGCCTTCGGCTTTCTCGTCGTTCTCGGCATCGTGGTTGACGACGCCATCGTGATCGGCGAGTCCATCTTCTCCGAAAAGCAAAATGCCCCGCTCACCGCTGATCCCGAGTCCCATCTCCGCACCACCGTGGTCGGCGTCAGCAAGGTCGTGGTCCCGGCCACCTTTGGTGTCGTCACCACCATCGCCGCCTTTCTCCCCCTCACCCAGGTCAGTGGCAACATGGGAAATGTCTTTGGCCAGATCGCCTCCACCGTGGTCTTCTGCCTCGCCTTCTCTCTCCTCGAATCAAAAATCATCCTCCCGGCCCACCTCGCTCATATCAACGTCCACCGTAAACCGAAGAACGTCATCAGCCGCTCATGGGCCCGCTTTCAAAAGGCCGTTAATGATTCCCTCAACCTCATCATCGAGCGATTCTACCTCCCCGTCATCCGTTTCCTCATCCCCTGGCGCTACCTCACTCTCGCCACCTTCATCGCCATTTTCATCGTGGTTGTTGGCCTCATTCCTTCCGGAAAAGTTCGCTTCGTGTTCTTCCCCACCGTCTTCAGCGACTACGCTTCCGTGAACCTTGTCCTCGAACAAGGCCAATCCGTGGACTACCTCCACCAACAGGCTGAGCGCATCGCCGCCGCTACCGAAGACCTCGGACGCAAATACCAGGACGAGTTCAATCATAACCCCTTCAAGGATGTTCAAATCTCAGCCAGCAACAACGAGTCAGCCGCCATCTCCGCCGAGCTCTCCCGCTCCACCGAGCGCGACTTCCTCCCCGCCGAAGTCATCGTCAAGGACTGGCGCAAGGCCATCGGCAGCGTCGCCGGAGCCCGCTCACTTTCCTTCCGTGCCACCGCCGGACCTCCCGGTGGAGACTTCCAGGTGAACCTTGAAAGCGAAAACCTCGAAGAGCTCAAGGTCGCCGCCGAAGAAATGAAGAAGGTCATCGAAACCTTCCCCGGCGTCTTCGATGTCACCGACTCCTTCAACTCCGGCCGTCCCGAAATCCGCTACACGATCACGCCCGAAGGACAAGCTGCCAATCTCACCAAGCGCGACCTCGCCGTCGGCGTGCGCGATGCCTTCTTCGGCCGTGAAGCCCAGCGCGTGCAACGCGGTCGCGAAGAAGTCCGCGTCATGGTTCGCTATCCCCTTGAGCAACGTGGCTCACTCGAAACCCTCCGCAACATGCACATCCGCAAGGGCGACGGCTCCACCATTCCTTTCTCGGTCGTCGCCGAGACCGAATACTCGGCCTCCCTCGCCTCCATCGAGCGCTTCGACAACAAACGCGTCGTCACCGTCTCCGCCTCCATCGACAAAGGCGCCACCTCCCCCGGTGACGTCAACACGCGCCTGGCGCGCGAATTCTACCCCGGCATGAATGCCCGACACCCCGGCATTTCTGTCGGCCAAAGCGGCCAGGTTGAAGAACGCGCCCGCTCCATGAAGTCCCTCCTCACCGGCTTCGTCTTTTCCATCGTCTTCATCTACGTCCTCATCGCCATCCCGCTGCGAAGCTACCTCCAGCCACTCATCATCATGACCGTCATCCCCTTCGGCGTCATTGGGGCCATCCTCGGACACTACGTGATGGGCATCCCCGTTTCCATCCTATCCCTCTTCGGCGTCCTCGCCCTTTCCGGCGTCGTCGTGAACGACTCCCTCGTTCTGGTGTGCCACATCAACGATCTCCGTAAGGATCACGAACACACCCTCAACCAGGCCTGCCGCATCGCCGGTGCCAATCGCTTCCGCGCCATTCTCCTGACCTCACTTACGACCTTCTTCGGGCTCGCCCCGCTTCTGTTAGAGAAGGAGGTTCAAGCGCAGTTCCTCAAGCCCATGGCCGCCTCCCTCGCCTTTGGCATTCTCTTTGCCACCATCATCACGCTCTTTCTCCTGCCCGTCCTCCTCCTCATCTTCCGCGATCTTCGCAATCTCCTCCGGGTCTATTTTGGCAAGGAACGGCTCACCGACTAGACCCGCTCAACATGCCATCGTGCTCCATTGTGATGGAGATGGTGAGTGACACATTCCAGGCGATCTTCCGGCTCGTGGGTGATGTAAATCAACTGGGTCAAACCGGTTGCGACAATGCGATCAATGACCCGCAGCACAAGCGCCCGATTAAGGGGATCGAGTCCCTGGCAAGGTTCATCGAGAATCAAAAGCGGTGGATGTTTCACCAAAGCCCGCGCGATGAGGAGCAATCGTTGCTGGCCATAACTGAGAGTGCGGAAAGGGCGTCCGGCATCGACAGACATCCCGATCATCTCAAGCCACTTCTCCGCAATCTCCAACTGCGCCGGTGAGGTTTCCTGATAAAGCCCTACGCTATCGAAAAAACCCGAGACAATGACCGCCCGGGCACTCACGCTGACCCGGTAAAGTTGATGCAGCGCCGGCGAAACAATCCCGATGTGATTTTTAACATCCCAGATCGATTCCCCACTTCCCCGCCGCATTCCCATGACCGTCACCTCATTGGAATAACACTGGGGATGATCACCGGTCACCAGATTCACGAGCGTCGATTTCCCACAACCATTGGGCCCGGAAATTTTCCAGTTCTGTCCACGCTCGACCTGCCAATCGAGAGACGAAATGATTGCGCGCCCGCCATGAATGACGGTGATCTTTTTCATCACCACCGGAGTTCCTTCAAACGTGGAGAGCGCGATCGACGCAAGCCGGGGTGGCACCTCCAGATTACTCGCCTTCATTCCCATCAGCTGCACGAAAGCCGGGTTCCCCTCGACTTCAATACGTGGACCACTAATCACACACTCCCCGTCTTCAACACACGCCAGGTGATTCACCAACCCGTCAAGATCGCTGACACGATTGGCCACAATCACCAAGGTCACCCGCTTCGAGAGTTCCTGCAGCATTTCTGCCAGGTGGACCCGAAAGCCTTGGTCGAGTCCGTCGAAAGGTTCATCAAGGACGAGAAGGTCCGGTGTTTGCACCAAGGCCCGGGCCAACATGAGACGACGACGCTCTCCCGTAGAAAGTAATCGAAAGCCACGATGGAGATAACTCTGCATTCCCAGTTCCTCGACGAGCGCTCCGATCTCCGGCGAGTCCGCAGTCTTCACCTCATTGATCAACTCGGCCACCGATCTCCCTGGATCCTGCCGATCCAGAAATTCCGAATCATCTTCACGAATTTCCCGCTCCAGCAAGGCATCCTCCGATTCGAATGACACCAACGCCCGACGGAAAAAGCCACCGCCTTCTGCCCCCGCAATCCGCTCCGCCAGGCCCGACTTCCCGCTCCCGTTCCTTCCCACAATTCCCCAGGATTGGCCGGGAAGAATATCCAGAGAGCTTTCGGCACGTTCAGAAGTCATAAAATCTTCCCTTCCCTATCGCGAAGATCCGGGAATGGAAAGCCAGAGCCACCGGAACCTTTCCCTCACCTCATTTTTCTGGAACATTTCAGGCAGACAAAAGAGCAATTTCTTTGCATTTTGGTCCAAGACTTAGCGTGCCAACCTATGCGTTCCTTCACTCGATTCATCATCGCAGCTTTGATTACCGTCCCCTCCCTTGGTCTTTTAAGTTGCGCTTCCACCAAGCCCTCACCCCCTCCCACATCCTCCCAGCCCCCCCCGAATCGCTTACAAACCCCTGGTGACCATCCGGAACAATTCCTACAAAAACATCGTCCTCGGCCTTCGTGGACCGAAAACCCGTTTCGTTTCCATCCCTGCCCGCTCCAGCCGCTCTCTTAACCTCCTCTCCGGAAACTATAAATACGCCGCGACCGCCAAAAACACGAATATCATCTCCGGATATCAATACATCGGCACCGACCGCAAATACAGCTGGACGCTCCGCGTCAACTAAAGCGGACTCATCTCCCCCTCATTTCAGCGAGTTTGGCAAAGTGGGCCACTTGGTCCATTTTTTTGTTGGATCAGCAGGCACCCTTTACGCTTGTATGCCCACGTGACACCCGAAACACAGGAACAGCTCTCCGACGGATCGATGGAATTCCTCGCGATCTTTCTCGAAGGGCTCCCCTTTATCTTTATGGGGACCCTGGTGAGTGGCTTCCTAGGGACCTACCTGCCGCGGGGAACTTTTGAAAAAATCCTCCCCAAGAACCCCATCCTGGCAATCTTTGTCAGTGGATTGCTTGGTGCCATCTTTCCCGTCTGCGAGTGCGCCGTCGTTCCGGTCATCCGTCGTCTCGTCAAGAACGGGCTCCCCGTTTCCTGCGCCCTCGCTTACATGTTGGCCGCGCCCATCTTCAACCCGGTCACCGCCATCAGTACCTACAAGGCCTTCGGCGACTCCATCCCGATCACCTTTTCCCGACTCGCCATGGGCTACATGATCGCCGTCATCATCGCCCTGATCGTCTCAAGGATCGCCCATGAACTCTTCCTCAAGCCCTCCATGAAGGCGGACGATGATGAACACCATCATCACCCCCGGAACATCAATGCCGCGCTCAACAACTCCCTGCGCGACCTCATGGACGTCGGCCTCTACTTCACCATCGGCGTCGTGCTCACCGCTTTGCTCAAGACGACCGTCATCGATCCGACCTCCGAGTTTTGGCAAAACCTTGCCGACAACTCCCTCATCGGCAGTGCCGGAATGATGCTCCTCGCCTTCGTTCTCAGCCTTTGTTCGACCTCAGACGCCTTTATCGCGGCCAACTTCGCCAATTTTAAATACGGCCCCAAGCTCGCCTTCATGGTCTTCGGCCCCATGATCGATGCCAAGCTCATCTTCCTTTACTCCACGGTCTTCCGTTGGAAATTTATCCTCTTTCTGGTCATTGCCATTTTCATCCTGACGGGTGCCCTCGCCATCCTCTTTGAGACTATCATCCTCCCCATGTGGATGGATCAACAATCCACCCTTCCCATACCGTCGTGACCTCGCTGCAAACCCGCCTCTTCGGATTGATCGCCTGCTCATGGGGAGGTGTTTTGATCTATTTTTATTACTCCACCAGAGTCCGAAAGTATCTCGCCCCGGACTTCCACCATTTCATCCTCGTAGGCGGCATCGGCATCCTGATTCTGGGGATCTATTCCTTGATCAACCCCAAGGAGAAAAAGCCTCGCCACGATCATGATGACTGCGGGCACGACCACGACCACGAAGACCACGAAGGCTGCGGGCACGACCACGACCACGCCCACAAGGACTGCGACCACGACCACAAGGACCACGACCACGACCACGAAGACTGCGGGCACGACCACAATGAAGGTCACGGCCCCGTCATCACCGCACTCCTGACCCTGGTGCCGCTCATTCTCGCAATGACCTACACCACGGACACCTTCTCATTCAACGCCTTGTCCAAGAAGAAACTCTCTATCGAAAGCGTCGTGCAAAACGAGAGCCGCCCGCCTTTCACCCGCGAGGATCTCGAAAAAAACGTCACGCGCAACTCCCACGGCGAATTTGAAATCCGTATGATCACCGCTTTCTACGCCGCCGGAGATCGCGAAATCCAAGGCATCTTCGAAGGCCTCCCCGTGGAACTCGAAGGACGAATCGCCCCCGAAACACTCAACAACGAAAAGGGTGACCGGATGCGCATTTTTAGAAAAATCATTACCTGCTGCGCCGCAGATATGCAGATGGTCGATGTCGCCCTGGAGTTCCCCGAAGGAGCAATCCGCCCCTCTGAAAAAGACTGGGTCAAAGCGGGCGGCACCCTCACCTTCGAAACGATCAACGGAGACGTTTACCCGCTCCTCAAGGTTCGCGAAGTCGTCCAGGCGGAAGAGCCCTACTCTGAATTTCAACTCCGCCAGTAACCCCCACTTCTGCATGCCCCTCCAAAAACTCCGCGAACAACTCCTCTCCAACGTCCTCGGCTGTGACAAAGCCGTCGACCTCCTGGTGACAGCCCTTCTGGCCCGCGGACACGCCCTCGTCACGGGCCCTCCGGGCATCGGAAAAACGACCCTCGCCCAGACTCTTGCCACCTCGCTGGGAGGAGCCTTCCGCAGGGTCCAATTTACCCCGGATCTCCTCCCCTCCGACATCCTCGGCTATAATCTCTACCGCCAGCAAAGCGGAGAGTTTGATTTCATCGCCGGCCCGGTCTTCGCCAATCTCCTCCTCGCCGATGAGATCAACCGCGCCTCACCCCGCACACAATCATCCCTCCTGGAAGCGATGAATGAGCGCCAGGTCACCATCGATGGCACGACGCGCGAACTCCCCGATCCCTTCATCGTCGTCGCCACGCAAAACGACACCTCTTCAACGGGAACCTTTCCCCTTCCCGAGCCCCAACTCGATCGCTTTCTCCTCTCGATTCCCATGAGCCTGCCCGATGACCGGACCCAGCTCGAAATTCTTCGCTACCATTCCGGTCAGGAAGCCCGGACGAACACGACTTCCGAGGTGATCTCGCTCGACGACCTTCGCGCTCTTCAGGCCCAGTCCAGCCGCATCCCGGTATCGGACACCTTGCAGCGCTACCTCCTCGCCCTTTGCCAGGCCGTCCGGACCATCCTGGGACAAGACCACGCCGTCTCGACCCGTGCCACCCTCGCCCTGCAGCGAGCCTCCCAGGCCTCCGCCCTCCTGGATGGCCAAAGCGCGGTCCATCCAGACCACGTCCAGAAAATCTTCCCCCACGTCCTTCGCCACCGCCTTGTCTCCGAAGCCACTCCGGATGCCGACCACCTCCTAACCTCGGCCTTGGAACAGACTCCTGTTCCCTGATTCGACTTCCTCAAAAAAGACCGCTAAGGTTCCGCTATGGGCCATGCCTTTCGATTCGCCAAAACCATCTTGATCATCACCTTCGGGGTGATTTTTCTGGGGGCGGTCATTGGGGCCATCTACCTCAACAAGGTGGGCTTCCCCGGCCAGTATGGCAATTGGCTGCAGAGCCAGCTCTCCGAGAAGGGCCTTCACCTTTCGTTCGAAACCCTTCACTACGATCTCAGACGCGGGCTCGTCGCCACCGATGTCAACTTCTATGCCCGGGCAGGTGACGGCAAGCCCATGCTGGAAGCCAAGGAAGTCATCATCGACCTCGACAAGAGCAAGGCACTCCGGGGAAAGCTCCGCCTTCGTAAACTTGAGATCTTCGATGGCACCGCCAAGATCCCGGCCGATGAAAACGGTCGCCTGGTCACAGCCACCGGGATCAACGGAGCCCTGCTCATCACGGATAACGACCGGGCCCAGATTGATGATGCCACCGGAATGATCGAAGGAATTCGCGTTTCGTTTTCATCAGACGTCAAGCTGCAGAACCTCAAAGAAAAGGACAAAGAAGATCCCGATCCCAATCAAAGCAACAAGATCCTCAGTATCGTTCTCGATGAATTATCGCTGTGGGCAATGGAAAATGACTCACCGCCCGAGCTCACATTTTCCACCAGAGGTGACCTCAACAATCCGGAAAGAATGAACACGCGCTTTTCGCTCAAGGCGCAAGACATCACACGGAAGGACTACCACCTCAACCGTCTCGCGATCGCGGGCGACTTCAAAGGCCCGCTGGTGACTCTCGACCAGATCCTCCTTGAGGACGCCAGCGGTGCGGCAGCCGGGAAGGCCGACTGGAGCATCCTGCGCCGGGAAGGTCGCTTTGATCTCACCTCCACCCTCCAACTTCAGGCCTTCTTGAAATCCTGTTTTGGAATCGTGCTCTTACACAATCTGACCCTTGAGGAAGCTCCCTTGATCGACGTCGTCGGCACATTTTCAGAGCCCCCGGGAGAGCCGTTCTCGGTGAAGGCCGTCGGAAACGGACGCTTTGGTCGCTTTCAGTTTCTGGACTCACCCTACGAAGGCCTTTCCTCTGAATTCTCGTGGCAGGATGGTGATCTCTACCTCCGCGACCTCAAAGTCCGCCATACCAACGGACAGCTGGAAGGAGAAATCCTCGCCCAGAAAAGCCTCGTTCGTTACGACCTCAAATCCACTCTTCCTCTTGAAGCCTTCCGTCCTTTCATCGAACCCGGGGGCGGGCTGGACACCGCCGTGAGTTCTCTGAAATTTCACGAGAACTCCATCATCGCGGTGGATGCCGTCGGCTCCATTGATCGCAATAACCTCAAAGACTGGGCGGCCTCGGGAAAGGTTCACCTTAAGGACTTCACCTTCCGGGGCACCTCCTTGCACCACCTCTCCTGCGACTACAACTTCATCCCCGGCGAAGCTCAGTTTTCGAGAATTTCCGGCCTTCTCAATGATGAAGATGAAAATGCCCGTTCGCGATTCCGCGCCGCTTCTTCCGAGGCCTTCTACACCGACCGCGTTCTCTTTGATACGGAAACGCGAATCACGACCGTCAGCAACCTCAGGGGAAAACTCTGGCCCTCCCCCTTGATCCGGATTTTCGCCCCAAAAACCGCCCGCCACATCGAGGACAACTACCGTTTTCATGAACCACCCACTCTCGTCGTTAATGGAACCTTCGCCGGCCGCCGTGATGAACCACACCATACCAGATTCAGCGTAGGCCTCAGAACGAGGGGGCAGACCGACTACCCATTCCTCGGAGAAATTCTCCCTCTCAAGAACACGACTGCCGATATCACCGTCATCGGCTCCGACATCACCATCAAGAACCTTGCCTTTACCACCCTGGGAGGATCTGCCAGTGGCGCCGTTTTTGTCGAGGCAGGTCCCAATACCTCCTATCGTGGCGCTATCAAGTGGGATGGCCTTTCCTTTCCAGAAATCTCCCGTGTCTATCAGTTCAAAGAAGAGGAAAAAGGCTCTCTCACCGGCAGCATCGACTTCCGGGGATCAAGCGGAGGCATTCCAAAGTTCAATGCCGACGGCCTCATTGGTATTCGCCAGGGAAACTTGATCTCACTCCCCGTGCTTGGCCCCCTTTCCCCCATCATCGCCGGAGTTCTCGGTGACAAGCGCATGGGTTACGAACACGCTAAAGACGCCTCCTCCACCTTTGCCATCCGCAACGGGGTCCTCCAAACGAGAGACTTCGTCGCGGCCTCTACCAGCGTCACCCTGACCGGAGAGGGTTGGATCGACCTCGCCACCGACCGCATGGACATGACCGTGCGCCTCAATGCCCGGGGTCTGCTCGGCTTCCTCACCCTTCCCCTGCAACCCTTCAAAGGGATCTTCCAGTTTCGTGGAACCGGCGATTATTCCAAGCCCAGTTGGAAAAGTTCACCCTTCACCCGGCCTGCGCGAGGCGATAATGACCCCCTCTTTCTCAAGGCTGGAAAAGCAAGGATCGTTCCGGAGTAGCACGTTTTCGATCAAGATCTTTGATCTCCCGGAAGCTCGTTTCTGGATAAAGATACGGGAGTTTATTTGTGATAGGGGTAGCCTCCGGAAATAATCAAACAGGGAATCCCCCGTTCGTTACGCGCCCTGATCACTGATTCCAAAGTCTCCCGTTCATGGGTCGCAAAACCCTTCGTCGTCTCCACCAGATTCGGCACCAGATCCCAGCGCTTCTTCAACTGCACATCAATCGAGGCAAAGGCATTCCGCATCGCATTCCGCCTGATGATAAATTTATTATACATCACCACGATGATCAAAAAATGACCCTAATGATGATGAAAAAAAGGCGCGAGAGCTTCCATGGCCTCCAAGCTAGGGGCAGAGGGCACTGCAAAGCCACCCTCTATTTTCTCATCGCTTCGGAATCACCCCTCGCGATAGCAACGCGTAACTTCCTCGGCGATCACTTTGATCCCCGCTTCCACCACTTCAGCATCCATGGTGTAGCTCACGCGGATACATTCACGGGTGTGTGGCCAGTCGGTATCCTCCGGCAAACCAAAGAAAAAGTATTCGCTCGGAACGACGAGAACACCCCGCTTTTTCAGTCGCTGATAAAGTTCCTTTGTCGTGATCGGCAGTCCCTCGAACCAAAGCCAGAGGAAGAGCGCGCCCTCGCTACGGTGAATAAAATAGGGAATATCGTCAGCGAAAGCCTCCGTAAACCAACCACGGGCTAATCGCGATCTCTCTTCGTAGAACGGCTTCACCACTTCCTTGCTCAATCGCAGAATCTCCCCGCTCGCAACCAGTGGCCTCAAAATCTCCTGCCCAATATTGGCATTCGCCAAACCCACGATAGAGGTCATGGATGAAACATTACGACAGACCTCCTTGCTCGCGACCACGATCCCCGTTCGCGTTCCAGGAAGCCCGATTTTCGAAAGACTCAGAGTGAGAATCATTCCTTCATCCCACACCGGCGTGACCTCGGAAAAGATGACATTCGGAAACGGAGCACCGTAGGCATTATCGACAATGAGCGGAATGTTCTTGGCCCGTGCGATGGCCCGAAGCTTCTCGATCTCACCATCGCTCAACACATTGCCCGAGGGATTGGTCGGACGCGAAACGCAGATCGCCGCAATATCATCGCCGGGATCCACCGCATCAAAATCGACACGATATTTAAATTCGTGCGCTCCCGTCTTTTCGATCCGCGCCGGAATCGCTTCAAAGAATTCAGCCCCCACCGATTGATTGGCATACCCGATGTATTCCGGAAGCAAAGGCAGGAGAATTTTCTTCCTGCGCCCATCCGAGAACAAGCCCGCGAGAGCATTGAAGAGAAAGAAGAAGGCCGTCTGACCTCCCATCGTCACGGCAAAGTTCTCATGCGTCACCTCCCAACCAAATTCCTTCTTAAAGAGATCTGCCAGGGCCATCCGAAAGGCTTCATTACCTGCCGGAACATCATAGTTTCCCAGCATCTTCTCCAACCCGCCCGGTTCGGCCATGATCTCTTCCATGCGCCGACGCCAAACGGCATCCATTTCAGGAACATGAGCAGGCTGTCCCCCGCCCAGCATTTTAACCGACCCACCAGAGGCCAGAGCCTCTCCCAAATCATCCATCAACTCACCGATGCCACTCCCCTCGCAGAGGTTTTTCCCAAATTTCGACAGCTCCCAGCTCATGTCGGCGATCATTCCCTCCAAAATGAAGCTTGTCACTGAAATCTCTCCCGCCATTTTTCGTATTCCAAGCTGCCATTCCCGGCATCTCACTTGCTATGCGCCCGATCATTCTCTGCTCACTCTTCGCCCTCTCCGCCCACGGAGCCGATTCCCTCTTTGTCGAGGCCGAAGCCTTCAACAAGCACGGAGGGTGGTCCACCGACTCCCAATTCATTCTCAAGATGGGCTCGGCCTACCTTCTCGCCCACGGCCTGGGCACCCCGGTCGCCGACGCCACCACCGAGGTCACCTTTCCTTCCACCGGGACCTACCATCTCCATGTCCGCACCAAAGACTGGGTCGCCAAATGGGAGGCTCCCGGAACTCCCGGGAAATTTCAAATCACCATCGACGGCAAGCCCGCCACGACCACCTTCGGCACCGAGGGCGCAGAATGGCACTGGCAAAACGGCGGCACCATCGAAGTCACTGCGGTCACGAGCAAGCTCGCCATCAAGGACCTCACCGGCTTCGAAGGTCGCTGTGACGCCCTCTATTTCACAAAGGAGGCCAACGATCTTCCCCCGGCCGAAAGCAAAGCCCTCTTCGAATTCCGCCAACAGAAACTCAACCTACCCGCTACCCCGCCCACCCACGGGGGCTATGATCTCGTTGTCGTCGGCGGAGGATATTCCGGACTCGGGGCCGCCATCTCCGGAGCGCGCCAAGGCCTCAAGGTGGCTTTCATTCACGACCGCCCCATCCTTGGCGGCAACGGATCATCCGAGGTCCAGGTCTGGGCCATGGGGGGAACCCAGCGGGGTAAATATCCCCACCTCGGCGAAATCGTTGACGAATTCTCCGACTACTCGCGCGACTCTCCCGGCGTCATCTCCGACTTCGTCGATGACCTCAAAACCGAAGTCGTGAAAGCCGAAGACAAGATCGATCTCTACCTCAGCCACTTCGCTTTCCGGACCAACTCGAAAGGCAACCGTATTCTCTCCGTCGATGTCGTCGACACCACCACCGGCCTCTTCAAACGAATCGAAGGGAATCTCTTCTGCGACTCCACCGGACACGGCACCATCGGAGCCCAGGCCGGAGCCCAATTCATGATGGCCGAAAAAGGCCACATGGGTATGTCGAACATGTGGTCCAGCCAACAGGTTGCCGAAGACGTCTCCTGGCCCGACACTCCTTGGACCCTGCCTCTGGGCGAAGGCGATTTCCCGCCCCTGCAAACCTCACAGGGACCTTACGAAAAATTCCAAAAAGCCGAGTGGTTCTGGGAAGGTGGATACGACAAACACCCCATCGATGACCTCGAGGCCATCCGCGACTGGAACTTCCGCGCGAACTACGGAGCCTTCTCCCACATCAAAACGACCAACAAAAAAGCCAAGCTCATGTGGATGGCCTTCATCGGCGGCAACCGTGAATCACGCCGCCTGGAAGGCGACGTCATCCTCACCGGAGATGACATCGAGCAGCGCAAAGACTTCCCCGATGGCTGCGTTCCCACCACCTGGTCCATCGACCTCCACTATCCCAAGAAGGAATACATGCAGGGCGTCGCCAAAGAGAATCCCTTCATCGCCATCGCTGTCCATGATCGCAAGGTCGACCGCCAAAACGGTTACCCCATCCCCTACCGCATCATGTATTCCAAAAACATCGAGAATCTCTTCATGGCCGGACGCAATGTCTCGGTCGACCGTCGCGCTCTCGGCACCACCCGCGTCATGCGCACCTGCGGCATGATGGGCGAAGTCGTCGGCAAGGCCGCCTGGATCGCCACCACGCGGAACACCTCACCCCGCGGAGTCTATCAAAACTATCTCCCCGCCCTCATCGATCTCATGGAGCAGCCCGGCCGCGCCCGCCGCGCGACTCTCAATGGCGCGCTTACCATTCCCGCCATCCCCGCAGGCGGCCTCCGGACCAATCCTAAGGAAGCAAAGAGCAGCGGCCTCAAACTCGAAGGCCTCGTCATCGATGATGCCAAGGCCAAGCTCGCCGGAAAGTGGAGCACCGGCAATGGCTTGCAACCATTTTACGGTTCCGGATATCGTTACGCCACCGCCCCGGCCACCGCAAAATTCACAATCCGCGTCAAGGAAAGCGGCACCTACGAAGTTCGCTTCTACTGGCAGAATCACGAGAATAGAAACAACGCCACCCGGCTCACCATGACGGACACCAAGGGCGAAAAAATCATCACCATCGACCAGACCAAAACGCCGACCTCGAAAACCTACACCTCTCTGGGCACCTACGACTTCAGCGACGTTCTCCCGGCCAGCCTCGAAGTTTCCGGTGAAGGCAGCGGCTTCATGGCCATCGATGCCATTCAGCTGATCAAGAGCGAGTAGCGCCTCATGTCCCGATCAACCATTCCCTGGGTCCGGCTCTACCGCCTTGCGGTCGTCGCCTCCATCGCGTGGCTCATCTTCAAACGGGACCCATCAACTCCGCCGACCGCCGACTTCACCCTGCTCTTCCCCGATGCTGCGGATGCGAAGGGTGAGGAAGTCTTCGACCACAACGACCGCCTCACCGGCTATTTCCTCACGACCTCTCCCTCCAGCGATCACCTCAAGGGATACTCCGGCCCCACCAATGTCGCGCTCGCGCTCGACCGGACCGGGCGGGTCACCGAGCTCCAAATCGTTCACTCCACCGACACCCCCGACCACCTCGAATCCGTCATTCAAAACCGCGATTTTTGGAAAGCCCACCAAGGACTCAACCTTGGCGCACCCGGCACCCCCAAAGTCGACGCCGTCACCGGTTCCACCCTCACCAGCCAGGCCATCAGCCGCGCAATCATCGAACGCCTCGGAGGGGAAACGACATCACGACTCTTCCCCACCGCCATCCTCCTCGCCGAACTCCCGGAAGCGACCTCCCTCGAAGACCATCCCGATTGGCCCGGCGTCAAACTAATGTACGATGAATCCCGGAGTTTAATCGGCCACGCTCTCCGCACCGCTCCTTCACTCGAATACCTGCACGGATACCAGGGCCCGACCGATGTCCTCATCGTGCTCGATGCCGACGCCGAAAAAGTAACGCGCCTCCGCTTCCGTAAGAGCTACGACAACGAGGAATACTACGAACGCATTCTCGATGATGACGACTACCTCCAACTCTACGATGGCCGGAGCATCGACCAAATTCTCGAACTCGACACCCTGAAGATCGAAGGCGTCAGCGGAGCCACCGATACCTCCTGGGCTCTTGCCGAAAGCGTCAAACGCCGCCTCGCTCAATTCGAAAGCGACCGCACCCCCGTCCCCTTCAAGTTCCCCTGGCGTAATGCCATCCTCATCCTGCTCACCCTCGGAGCCGCCGCCTTCTCCTTCACCAGCCTTCGCGGAAATCCTCTCGCCCGGCTTCTTTGGCAACTCACCGTCGTGCTCACCCTTGGCATCATTCTGGGCGACCTCCTCTCCCAAGCTCTCTTCATGGGTTGGGCCCTGCACGGACTCCCGTTTCAAGATTCCTATGGCCTCATCTTCCTCGCCGGGGCAGCCCTGCTTGTCCCCTGGGCCAGTGGCAATCAACTCTACTGCCATCATCTCTGCCCTCACGGATTCGTGCAACGATGGCTCGGGAAACTTCCCATCAAAACCCGGCGCATCCCCCCTCTCCTGCACCGCCTCCTGAGCTACCTTCCTTCCAGCTTACTCCTCCTGATCGTCGCCACAGTGATCACCGGAGCCAGTTGGAATCTGGCCTCGCTGGAAGGCTTCGATGCCTGGCTCTGGAGATCCGCCGGCAGTGCCACCATCGTCATCGCCATCGTAGGACTCGTCGCCTCCATCTTCAGCCCCCTCGCCTATTGCAAATACGGCTGCCCCACCGGAGCACTCTTCAAATTCCTCCGCAAAACCTCCGGAAATAAAACCTTGGGATGGCGCGATGGCCTCGCCGGCCTCCTCTGCCTCGCCGCCGCCTTCCTCTAATGTCCGCCCAGCACTACGACGACCTCGATCCCCTCTACCGGGCCACCTGGGGAACCTCCCTCCACCATGGCCTCTGGATCACCGGCCGCGAGTCGCCCACCCTGGCCAAAGCCCAACTCATCGACACCCTCCGCCCCCACCTTCCCACCTGCGGCACCCTCGCCGATATCGGCTGCGGATACGGACAGCTCGCCCACCAACTCGTGCAAGCGCACCCCCACCTCCAGATCCACGCCTGCACCCACTCCAAAAAACAAGCCTCTGCCATTCCCAATCATCCCCGCCTCCACCCTCATCACCGCGACTGGCTCCAACACCCCCTCCCTCCCGCCTCGCTCGATGCCGCCCTCGCCCTCGAGAGCCTCTCCCACTTCCCCGACTTCGACACCGCCCTCCAAAAAACCGCCGCGGCCCTCCGTCCCGGCGGCACCCTCATCATCGCCGACTGGTTTGGCACCGACTCCCCTCTCCTCCGTCACCTCGCCGCCTCCGCCCACCTCCCCCCCTGGCGCCCGCTCCCCCACTTCCTGGAAATCGCCGCCCGCCACGGCCTACACCCCGTTCATCACTACGACCTCACCGCAAAAGTCGCCCCCACCTGGACCGCCCTCTTTTGGCAAAGCCTCCTCCTCCCCATCAAAAAGCCCCGCCTCCTACCCACCCTAATCCATCAAACCCTCCGCCGTCCCTCCCTCCTCTGGGCCGCTCCCCTCATCCGCCTCTCCTACCAAAACCGTACCCTTACATACCACCTCCTCACTCTCAAAAAACAACCCACTCCAAACTCAAACCAGTAGCCGAAAGCTCCTGCTTTCGGACCCCCGCAACCCAAGCCCACAACCCCTACGGAGCTCGGACTTCAGTCCGATTCCCCGCCCCGCAACCCAAGGTCCCCTCAACCATAACTGAACCCAATCACCCAATCACGCGGACCGCAGGTCTTTACGTGATGGACCGCAGGTCTTCACGCAAACCACGCTCTTCAGTCCTTGACACCTCCTCATCCCTCTGATTTAAATGGTGTTCTTATGAACATTTATAACAAAGAAGACCAAAGCCCGCTCAGAGAAAAATTCCGCACCAGACTCATTGTTCTAAGGCTCCCCGCCAAAACCCACCCTTACCTCGAAAACTGGGCCGAGTCCTTCATAAAGGCCAAAGCCTACCGGTCCGCCAAACACACCCACTCCTATTTCGCGGCCCTTTCCCGCTCCGCCCGCCTCGCCGATTGGCAATTCGATCAAGCCCTTCAGTCAGCGCGAATCCTCGCCTGTGATCTTCTCAACCTCCCTTGGGCCGAGACCTACGACTGGGAAACCCCCGGCCTTGAGGCCAAAGACCCTGACCATACCCACCGCGGATTTCTCCGTGAGTCCATCCCCGTCAGCCATTCCGACACCCCCCAACCCGGATCCAAGCCACTCTCGATCAAGGACGACATCCTAAATCGCGCCCGCAAAACCCTTCGCCTCACCAGAAAAGCCGTCTCCACCGAGAAAACATACTGCCAGTGGATCTCGACCTACCTCCCCTTCGCCCTCCTTCGAAAATACCCCAACGCCGCCACCGAGTTCCCCTGAAGCTTCCTTTTCCCGGCATCCAAACTCTGCGCGCATCCTAAAACGGGCAAATTCGCCCGCTACCAACTCCTCGAAGACTCCATGCAGCGGCAGCTCAAAAAAGCAGCCCAAAAAACCACCATCACCAAGCGGATCACCTGCCACATCCTCCGGCACAGCTTCGCCACCCATCTCCTCAATGCCAACGCCGATATCCGCACCCTCCAGGACATCCTCGGCCACGCCGACGTCTCCACCACCATGATCTACCTCCACCTGACCGACCGCAAAGGCGCCGGAGC
>CAWUTG010000062.1:0-50520 GCA_963925135.1 uncultured Verrucomicrobiales bacterium
GGCGTATTCGACGAGGGCGCTCAGGCCATCGGCATCGCTGTCGTCATTATCGCCGGTGATGTTGTTAGCCATCTTCCACGCCGAGTAGCCGGAGACCTGGACGGCGGCGGCTTGGCCTGGCGCGCCGCCAAGGTCGTCGTGGGTACCCCAGTTGGAGGGGAGCGCGTGATCCGGATTGGTGGTCGGGGCGATCAGCACAAGTGAGAAGCCCGCGCCCTCACCCCCCCTTTCACCCCCCTCTGCTCCGGTCCAAAGGCGGCTTCAAAGCCCTCCCGCCAAAAGCAAAATCCTCGCAATCCAGCGGGCTTTTGAAAAGATGATCAACTACTCACCGTCGGTAAGATAACGTTCGGCTTCAATCGCCGCGGCACAACCCTGCCCTGCCGCCGTGATGGCCTGACGATAGACGTGGTCCGCAACGTCTCCAGCAGCAAACACGCCGGGAGTTTTGGTGCTAGTGCCACGGGGATTTTGAATGATGTAGCCGTTCTCATCGACATCGACGAGGTCTCCCACAAATTGCGCGTTGGGAACGTGACCAATGGCGACAAAGACGCATTTCACTGCGAGTTCTGATTTCTCACCAGTCTGAAGATTCTCCATATTGACGGCACGAACTTCGCCGGCGTCATCAGTGAGATACTCGGTGATTCCCGAGTTCCAAATTGGCTCAACCTTGGGATTTGCAAGAACGCGATCAGCCATGATCTTGGAAGCACGAAGTTCATCACGGCGGTGCACCAAATAAACTTTCGAGGCAAAACGGGTTAGGAAGTTGGCCTCTTCACAGGCCGAGTCTCCCCCGCCTACGACTGCAACCGGAACGTCGCGGTAGAATGCTCCATCGCAAGTTGCACAGGATGTCACGCCGTGCCCCACGAGCTTCATCTCGTTTTCAAGGCCGAGGTATCTTGGCGCAGCACCCGTCGCGATGATGACAGTTTGAGTTTGCACCTCGCCACCTCCGTCGGTCTTGAGAGTGAAGGTTCCGTCATCATTTTTTGCGATGGCCTCGACCTTCTTGTATTCGACTCTGGCACCAAATTTTTCAGCTTGTTTCTGCATCTGCCCCATCAACTCAGGGCCCATCACTCCTTCCGGAAATCCGGGGAAGTTTTCGACTTCAGTAGTCGTGGTGAGCTGTCCACCCAGCTGGGTGCCGGAGAGGACGAGGGGAGAAAGATTTGCCCGGCCAGTATAGATGGCCGCCGTCCAACCGGCGCAGCCGGTCCCAATAATAACAACTTGTTCCATGATTTTGAGAGGGTGCAGGGAAGATTTGATTCCCCGAAAATAATCTATGCAGGAGCCCCAACGATTTCCGGAGGCATGGTTCCATTATCACCTCGACTCCGCTCTTCGGAGGGCTTTTCAGAAGCCTCCTCTTTTTTCGCGTCGTCTGGCAATTCCGGCGGCTCGGGCGGCTTGGGAGGATCCTTCATTTCGCCGTGCTCCATGATGTCCTTGATATGCCGGGCGTCGAGAGTCTCGTATTCCAACAGAGCCAAAGAAATCTTGTCGAGGATTTCACGATTCTCATTCAGAAGCTTTTCGGCGAGCTTATAAGCATTATCAATGAAGGCCTTAATCTCGTTGTCAATTTTCTGGGCGGTGTCTTCCGAGTAGTTCTTGTTCCCGGGCATGTCACGGCCGAGGAAGTTCCCTCCGGCTCCGCCATCACCATATTCGACCATTCCCAGGTCATCACTCATTCCCCACTCGCAAATCATCTTACGAGCCAGGTTGGTGGCCATGCGGATATCCCCCATCGCTCCGTTCGTGACATCGCCAAAGATAATCTCCTCGGCAACCCGGCCTCCCATGAGGACGACCAGTTGGTCGAGCAACTCAAGGCGGCGGTAATTAAACTTATCTTCCGAAGGAAGGAACATCGTCGATCCCAGCGAAGGTCCGCGGGGGATGATCGTCACCTTGTGAAGAGGATCAGTGTGCTGGAGAACTTCGTTCAGAATGGCATGCCCAGCCTCGTGGTAGGCAGTGTTCTTTTTCTCTTTATCGGAGAGAGCCATGCTACGGCGCTCGCGACCCCAGCGCACTTTATCGCGGGCTTCCTCCAGTTCAACGATGGTGACTTCTTTAATCCCCTTACGGGCCGAAAGAAGAGCAGCTTCATTGATCAGGTTCGCGAGTTCCGCTCCGGAGAAACCAGGCGTGCCCCGGGCAATCAAGCCAAGGTTGGTATCGGAGGCCAACTTGATTTTTTTGGCGTGCACTTCGAGAATTTGCTCACGTCCTTTGACGTCGGGAAGAGACACGGTGACCTGACGGTCGAAGCGGCCCGGACGCAGAAGCGCCGGGTCGAGAACATCGGGACGGTTCGTGGCGGCAATGATAATGACGCCTTCTTGGGTATCGAATCCATCCATCTCAACGAGAAGAGCATTGAGTGTTTGCTCACGTTCGTCGTGGCCTCCGCCCATGCCTTGGCCACGATGGCGGCCGACAGCGTCAATTTCGTCAATAAAGACCAGACAAGGAGCATGCTTCTTGCCCTGCTCGAACATGTCACGCACCCGGCTGGCGCCCACTCCGACGAACATTTCGACGAAGTCAGAACCGCTGATGGAAAAGAAGGGCACCTCGGCTTCCCCCGCGATGGCACGGGCGAGAAGAGTCTTACCAGTTCCCGGAGAACCGACCATGAGAACGCCTTTGGGGATCGTTCCACCCAATGCTTGAAACTTGCGAGGATCGCGAAGGAAATCAACGATCTCGAAGAGCTCTTCCTTCGCTTCCTGAATTCCTGCGACGTCTTTAAACGTTACCTTGGCTTGATCCATCGTCAGGAGCTTGGCCTTAGATTTACCAAAACTCATGGCACCGCGCCCGGCTGACTTCATTTGATGGCGGAAGAGGAAGAAAATGAGGGCAATGAGCAAGAGCACCGGCAGGAAGCTCAGCATCACCTTACCGAAGGTGTCATTTTCGTTCCGAGTTGAGATGTTTGACTTCACCAATCCCGCAAGATCATCGCGCATGATTAGGCTGTTGAGACGGACGACGAAGGCCGGAAGTTCCTTCTCTTTCAAGGTCTCGGTATCGAACGGAACGGGCTTTCCGGAAGTTGCGAAAATGACCGCTTCGTTGGAGCCCGGTTTCCGGAAAATTTTAAACTGCTGATCAGTTTCGAGAACGAGCCTGGTCTCGGAAAGCAAGGTCTTGAGCTTGGCAAAAGGAATCTCTTCGGAGCCGGCACTCTGGGCTGGTTCTTCGCTCACCCACTGGAGGTTCTCACCGAAGGTCTGGTTCAAGTCGTGACTGATGCTGTCAATGTCAACTTGCACAATTGATTTCACGGGCTTCTGCTCGTCCCACGATTTCACAAGGGTCTCCGACTCGTGATAAACACCACGGATCTCAGCACGGGTCTCCCCGCTGAAGGTCACGAGCTCCAACTTCCCGCCCTTAAAGACATCGGGCACCGTTTGAAGAATTCGACCTTCAATGAGAGCCTCCCGGAATTGGGGGAACGTCAGTTCCTCTGGCTCACCTGGACCGGCGGTCTTGTAAGCTGCAAAAATAATCGCGAACGCGATCGCAAAAAGAAAAATCACCTTCCAGTTGATGCCGCCTTCAGGGGCACCCTGGGGCGTCTTTTGGGATCGGGGGGATTCTGGTGGTGGTTGCTCTGACATAATGAAAACCGGCAATAAAGGGACCCTTCTTGTGCCGGCACCGGACGCTAACCCAAGAAAATGGAATGAAAATGCCTTTTTTTGGAAATCCGAGGGACTGCGGTGCCCAATGCGGCGACGAAAAAACCTACGTCACCAAAGCAACGCAGGTTTGAGATCTTTCGATTAAGGGAATTCCCTTACTTAGCCTCCTCAGGAGCAGCTTCTTCAGCAGGAGCAGCTTCTTCAACAGGGGCAGCTTCTTCAGCAGGGGCAGCTTCTTCAACAGGAGCAGCTTCTTCAACAGGAGCAGCTACCTTCTTGGCCACCTTTTTAGCAGCGGCTTTTTTAGCCGCCTTCTTGGCAACTTTCTTTGCAGCTGCCTTCTTCGCAGGCTTTTCGGCCTTCGGAGCTGCTTTCTTGAGAGCGGCGTTTGTTTTTGCCTGCCCGTTCTTCCGCTTAAGGTATTGATTCCGGCGGCGGCGCTTCAGTCGTGTTTTAAGATTTTGGCCCATAGGATTGAGTTCTGGACGGGAAGTAGGCCCACTGGAGCAGATGTTCAAGCGAAAAGGCGCACCTTGTCTTGATCTTGTCCCTCCGCTACCCTTCTCTTCCGCCATGCCAGGCCTGATTATCAAACCCCGCGCTCGGATTTTCCACGGTCACGAGTGGGTCTACACGAGCGAAATCCAAAAGACCTTCGGAAACCCGGAGCCTGGCGATGTTATTACGCTGAAAGACTTCAAGGATCGCCCCCTGGGCACCGGAATCTACAATCCCAATTCCCAAATCGTCGCCCGCCGATTCTCCCGCAGAACGCAAAAGCTCGATCAGGAGTTTTTCAACCGCCGAATCCAGCAGGCTATTAATTATCGATCCACCTTGGACATCGATCCCCTGCTGTCTCGTTTGGTATGGAGCGAATCCGACGGACTCCCCGGAATCATCGTCGATCGCTACGGCGACCATTTGGTCCTGCAGACGACCACCCTGGCCATGGATCAGCGCAAAGATCTCATCGTTAACGCCCTCGTTACCCTCTGCGACCCCAAGTCCATTACCCTCCGCAACGATTCCTCAATGAGAAAGGCCGAGGGCCTCGAAGACGAAATCTGCATGTTGTATGGCGAGCAGCCCGAACCTTTCACCGTTGAGCACGAAGGCTCGGTTTTTGAAATCGATCCCGCCAACGGCCAAAAGACCGGCCTCTTCCTCGACATCATGGACAGCTACAAGAGCATCGCCAAACTGGCAGCCGGCAAAAAAGTCCTCGATGTTTTCTGCAATCAGGGCGGCTTTAGCCTTGCCTGCGCCCGTGCCGGAGCACGCTCTGTCCTCGCCGTCGATATTTCCGAAGACGCCACCGCCGCGACCCAAAGAAATGCCGCGCTCTCCGGAGTCGAAGTCTCGACTCAAACAGCGAATGCCTTCGACTTCCTTCGCAAGCACGAAGAAACCTACGACCTCATCATCCTTGATCCCCCGTCCTTCACGCGGAACAAGAAAACTGTCAAAGACGCCATGCGGGGCTACAAGGAAATCCACCTTCGTGCCCTCAAGATGCTGAACGACGATGGCATCCTCGCGACCTTCTGCTGCTCCCACCACGCCACCCGCGAACTCTTTTACCAAAGCCTTCAGGATGCCGCCGTCGATGGAAAGAGAACCTTGCGCGTTCTTCAGAGTCACACCCAGCGACTGGACCACCCTATCATTGCGACAATCCCGGAAACGGAGTATCTGAAAGGATTCACCTGCCAACTCGCTCCTAACCGCTAATGAACCGCATCCTTCTTCTTGTCCTCGTCCTCGCCCTGCTCGTCGGTGGCTTTGTCTTCTACCGAAACCAAGACGAACAACAAATCGGCCGTCAGGTCGACCAGTTCATCGAATACATCGAGCACGAGAAAATTTCACTTCGAAAACCCTCCGATGTTCAAAAAGCCGTCGAAGAAGTCCTCGCGGACGAAATCCAGTTCTATGGAGCCTTCCCCGTCCCCTCGGGCGCTCTTACCCAGGAAGACGTGATCGACAAGCTGGGCACCCTCCACGGGCTCACCTCACTTTGTGAAATCAAGGAACGCAGCCGTGACATCGATGTCAATGGCTCCAAGGCCAAAGTGACCGTAGACGCTGAGATTCACGTCGCCGTGGGAAAAAACGTGCAACGCCGCGAAAACTGGACGATGATGTTTGAACTCGAAAAGTTGGATGTCTGGCGGATCACCGGCATCAAGGGCATCCCCCCCGGCAAGGCGAGCTCGATCGAGGAAGCTGCCGATTTTTTCTAATCAATCGCCGGGCTTGGTGAAGCCGGGGCTGCCCGAAAAATAATGTCCACGATCTGCGGGATCCGGCCATCTCAAATGAGCGTTTGATTTTTGATCATCCGCAATAACACTCGCAATTCCCGCAGAGCTCCAGCAACGCGACGCCGTGGTGGGCCGAGGCATTCTCCTGCCGCCACGCCTTGCTGACCTACCCCTGCGGTTCACTCACAGATCACGCCTTGGCCGAAGACGTTGAGCAGCGCGGCTTCCTCGTGGTCATGAACAAATATGAGGACAAAGGCCAGCTGGTTCTCGATCAAGGCACAGGCCTCTCCGAAAGTCCCTTCCCCGGGACCATCCACCAGGTTTCCAATGCCACTCCTCGCGAACCGAATCGCTTTGGCTCTGCCCTCGCACTCGATGGTAAAGGCCTGTTTCTCGAATCCACTTTCCGGGGCATCAGCGGCAAAGCCCCACGAACCGTTGCCATGTGGCTAAAGCTCCCCCAAAAAACAAGCCCAGGGGGCCAGACACGCTCTGGCTTTCTGGGGTTCCCCCGGGGAGAACGGAGCGAGTGGGCTGCTAGGATTCTAGCGTGATTCAAACTGAACCGAACGCCTCACAACCGAATTCACCGGAGGGCGGATCGAGAGAACCACCGCCCTCAATGACGGATAATGGCATCACCTCGTCAGCATTTTTCACAGAGGAGAAGGAGGAAACCCCGCCGACCAAATCGAACATTACCTCGATGGTATCCTCGAGATTTCCGAGCATAAGAAGGTGGGTGACATCACTCCTGAAATTCACCCTAACATCGGCTCATCGACATCCCTGCCCGCTCACTCCGGGTCAACATCCCTACCACAAGGACGCCTCTCCCCGGGCCTTGATCGATGCGACAAAGGGTTCAACATCAAGTGGGTTTAGCCCATGAGCTCGGGCCAGTCTTCCGTGTGGAAGAACTCACCTTCGGGTTTGTCGGTGCGTTCATAGGTGTGAGCACCGAAGAAGTCGCGCTGGGCCTGAAGCAGGTTGGCTGGAAGTCGCTCGGCGCGGTAAGCGTCGTAGTATGCCAGTGATCCGCCGAAGCTGGGAACAGGAATGCCGTTCGTCGCCGCCAGAGCCACCACTTCGCGCCAATCTTGCTGACCGTCGTTGAGGACCTTGGTAAAGAAGGGCGAAAGCATCAGATTCGTCGGTGGAGTAGCGCTTTGATAAGCCTCGGTGATTCTATTGAGGAAGCGGGCGCGAATAATGCAGCCACCACGCCAAATCTTGGCGATCTCTCCGAGCTTGAGGTCCCAGCCCTTATCAACACCCACCTTGGTGATGAGGTCGAGCCCCTGTGTATAGGAAACAATCTTGGAAGCATAGAGCGCGTTGCGCACTTTCTTCACGAGATCTTCTTTGCTCATCTCAAGATTGAAGTCCCAGTTGCTCGGTCCCTGCAGGATGCCGGAAGCAATCTTACGCTGATCGCGCATTGAGGAAAGAATCCGGGCTTCGACAGAGCCGGCGATGGTGCTGAAAGGAACAGCCTGCTCGACTGAGCCCATGACGGTCCAACGTCCGGTGCCCTTCTGGCCAGCCTTGTCGACGATGAGATCGACGATGTCCTTGCCGGTTTCCGGATCCTTCTGCTTCAAAATGTTCGCCGTGATTTCGATGAGGTAGGACTCAAGGTCACCTGTATTCCAGTCAGCGAAAATAGCAGCCTGTTCCTCGTTGGAGAAGCCCGCGGCTTTGAAAATGTTGTAGGCCTCACAAATGAGCTGCATGTCGCCATACTCGATACCGTTGTGCACCATTTTGACGAAGTGGCCTGCGCCACCTTCACCGATATGAACCACGCATGGCTCACCGTCGACCTTGGCCGAAATGCTTTCGAAAATTGGCTTCATCACTTCCCATGTGGAAGCAGGACCGCCGGGCATGATGGAAGGGCCCTTAAGCGCGCCTTCTTCACCGCCGGAAACACCGGCTCCAATGAAACGGAAGCCAGCCTCTCCGACATATTTGTCGCGACGCTCGGTATCAGTGTAGAGAGAATTTCCTCCATCGATGATGATATCACCGGGATCGAGAAGGGGTATGAGGGCCTTGATGACCGCGTCCACGGGACCACCGGCTTGCACCATGATCTGCACCTTGCGGGGAACAGCGAGAGATTGCACAAACTCCTCAAGAGTCTCGCAGCCCACAAGCTGCTTGCCTGGGTTCTCCTCGATGAACTTGGTCATCGTTGCCGTCGTGCGGTTATAAACAGAAACTTGGAAGCCACGGCTTTCCACGTTCAGCACAAGGTTTTGACCCATAACGGCCAACCCGATCAGTCCGAAATCACTATTCTTTTCCATGTCAGTTACCCCACGAGTAGCGGGGAGGCTTGCCTTATCGACGGACCTGAGAAAATGCAAACCCAATCTGTGGGACAAAACCGAAGAGGTTACGCCTTAAACTCATCTTTAGCATGAGCAATATCCTCATGAATCTGTGCTTTCAGCTCAGCGAGAGACGTAAATTTCTTCTCATCGCGGATCTTACCCAAAAACCCCACCTCCAAACTCCAGCCATAGGAATCAGAGATCTCATCAGAGAAGAGATGAACTTCCAGCGAACGGTGGCCGGAGTCATCCACGGTTGGCCGGGTTCCGATATTGGCAACCCCGGGAATTCCATTCCCCTCGATCCGATAGACCCCATTAGGCGGAAGTTGCTCGTTGGAAACCGCAACGTTTGCAGTGGGGACTCCGATCGTCCGGCCCAGTTGCTGCCCCATGACCACTTCTCCAAACACCGAATACGGCCTCCCAAGCAATCGAGCCGCCTCCTCCAAATCATCATTCCTGAGGCACTCCCGGATCTGGGTGCTGCTAATCCGGCGACCATCCAGAACCACCGCTTCTACTGCGATGATTTCGATACCCGCCTCCTTCCCCCATTCCGCAAGGCGGGCCATATTGCCACTCCTCGCCTTGCCAAAACTCCAGTCCTCTCCAGCGGATAAACGCACGACACCGCACTCTAGAAGTTCATTTCCAAAATTGATCGCATCTCGCTTCGCAAACTCCGGCGTGAAATCAATCACGACCATGAAGTCCACCCCGACTCCTTGGAGAATCCGCTTCTTATGTTCCAGATTTGCGAGGATTCGTCGCGGTGCGCGGTCAGGGGCAAGAACCTGAACGGGATGCGGATCGAAGGTCAGCACCCCGACCTTGCCACACCCCCGGGCGGCATTGATGACCGCTTGGTGGCCCAGGTGCACGCCATCAAAAACACCGAGAGCCAAACCGAAGTTTGATTCGCTTTCAGCAAGCTCAGCCAGACTGGAATAGATGCGCACGGCAGGAATGAAGGCCGAAATGACCTCAACTTCAAGCCAAGGACTCGTTCAGCCTAACGTCGGCGACCTTTACGACGGAGATACGGAGGAACATCGAGATCCTCGCCCTTCACCACATTGGGCGTTTCCCCTTCAAAACGGCCACGCGGGCCACCTTCAAGTGAAAGTTCGGCCTGGCTTCCAGGAGTCCGCTTCTCGGACTGGCCGGTCACGAGTGGTAAATCCACGTCTTCCCCGCTATCCTCAAGCTCCGCTTCAACCTCAATTTTCACCTCGGCTTCCGGTTCATTCTTAACCTCTTCAACTTCGACTTCAAAAGGAGGCTCCTCGATTTCTTCAGCGATGACCTTCAAATCGGGAGCCGCAAAGTCCTCCTCTACAGTGGGTTCATCCTCTTCGATTTCCAGCTCTGCAAATTCTTCTTCAGCGACGATTTCTTCCTCGATCTCCTCTTCATCCTCCTCGTCCAGGACCTCGGCTTCCGCTTCCGCTTCTGCCTGCTCTTCAGCAAGTTCATCCTCCAGTCCCTCGATCTCAATGACTTCCGCTTCCTCGGGATCCGCAAAAATGGGGACCGACTGCAAACGTTCTTCTGGAAGAGCACTAATAATCGTCACACTCAGCGACTTGGACATCGCTGCATCAGTCGCGGCACCAAAGAGCAAATGAGCCTCCACGGGAATAAATTTGGTCAGTCCCTGCATCAGAAGCTCCACTTCATAGAGCGTCATATCCTCGCCGCCACAAATGTGAATCAAGACGGTCGTGGCATCCTGCAACAGGGAACCCCGGTCCAAAAGTGGACTGCTCAGGGCCGCCTTCAGCGCAGCCTGCGCCCGGTTTTCACCCGTGCCAATTCCAGATCCGAAGAGACAGCGTGAGCGATTGGTCTTCAAAGCCGACATCAACTCATCCAGCCCGACATTAATCAATCCAGGTCGAAGAACCAGACGGGCTACCGCCGTGATGCTGTCCGAAATCATGCGATCGGCAGCCGAGAAAGCTTCATGCACCCCTTGCTTGGGCAACACCAACTCCCCCATCCGTCCATTGTCAAAAGTCACGAGGGCATTGGAAAGCACCGCGAGTTGATTCAATGACTCTTCCGCCTGAAGGCGACGACGTTGTCCCTCAAAAGCAAAAGGCATCGTCGCAAACACCACCACAAATGCGCCGGCCTCCCGGGCGAGGCGAACTACGATGGGAGCAGCTCCCGATCCCGTTCCACCACCCAGTCCAACACACAAAAAGACAATCTTGCGCTCACGCAGGGCATCGCGCACTTCATTCTCAGATTCAAGAACTGCCCGCTCACCCAGTTCGGGATCACCTCCGGCACCCAGCCCCTTGGTCAGATTCCGACCCAGTTGAATCTTTTCCCCAGCAACCGACCTGGCGAGAGTCCGCACGTCGGTATTTAGCGAAAGCAGCTCGGCTCCCTCGATCCCATCGAGAGCCACCCGATCCAACATATTGGCTCCGGCACCTCCCAAACCGATGATTTTCACAGAGCTTTCAGGGATGGTTTGTTGACGATTTCTTTCGTATTTAATCATGGGAGGCAGAAGGTTAAGAAATCCTTACCAATTTGCCACTCTGTCCACCAGAGAAAAAAGCTTACAAAATCAGTCCCCTCGCGACGTTTACTAATGAACGAAAACGTAAATTCCCGCTGGCACCACCCTGTATTGTCTGCGACCCTACCGAAGCTGGCTTGTCCAGTCTCCTTGCTGATACCGACCGATGTCTGATCAACCTCAATTTCCCGAATCGTCGCCCATCCCTGATGAGCTGCGCAAGCAACTCGCTGAATTTCAACGCCATTTGTGGAAGATCAAAATTACCGAGGCAATCCTGGCTGGAGTTTTCGGTCTTATCGTCTCCTTCCTGCTCGTTTTCCTTCTTGAGCGAATCTTTCCGATTCCTCCCGTCATTCGTCTCTTGATTCTCCTTGCGGGAACGTCCCTCTCTGCCGTTTTCGCCCCTCTTTGGGTCCGCCGCTGGGTCTTTGGCCATCAAAGAGAAGACCAACTCGCCCGTTTGATTTCGAAAAAGTTCCCCAAACTCGGAGACCGCCTTTTAGGGATCATCGAGCTTCAGGATCAAAAGGAAACCCGCGAAGCCCTCTCGCCCGAACTCCGTAACGCCGCCATGGCCCACGTCGCCGCCCAGGCCGCGAAGCAGGACATGGACAAAGCCCTGCCCAAATCTCGCGACAAGAAACTCGCCCTCGCGGTTGCCGTTGGAGTGGCCGTCATCGCCCTCGGTGTTTCCATGGCACCAAAGGCCGGCGGAAACGCCCTCAAGCGCTGGCTTCTCCCCTTTTCCAAAACCGAGCACTACACCTTCACCCAGTTTGATAACTCCCGCATCCCCAACCCCATGGTGGTGCCTTATGGCGAGCCCTTTACCTTTGAACTTCCACTCTCCGAAGAAACCGACGAACGCCCGGCCAAAGCTCTCGCCCGATACGGCCAGCAGGAGTGGCTCGAAGCGAACCTTGGCGAAGATGGCATCTACAGCTTCGAATTCTCCGGCCAGCAGGAGCAAAACACCCTTTCCTTTAAAGCTGGCGACGCAGCCCACAGTATTCGCGTCGAGCCAGAAACCCGCCCGACCGTCACCGACTTTGAAGCACAGGTGAATCTCCCGGACTACCTTCAGTTAAAGCCCCGGACCATCGACATCCGCACTGGCTCACTCACCGCGCTCGAAGGGAGCACCGTCACCCTCAAAGGATCCTTCTCCCGCGAAATCTCCAGCGGAAACGCCCGCATGACAGCCCAAGCGCGCGACGACGAAGCGGACGAAGTGGCCGACCTCCCCGAGCTCATCGATCCCACCGCAGAAGTCACACCGGAGGCACCCGTCGAAGCACCCGCGCCCCTTCCGGAGCCTCGCGACCTGAAACTGGCCGCGTCAGGCAACACCCTCACCAGTGAGCCCATTACCCTTGATCGATTCCTCGCCAACATCCCCTTCACTTGGACCGACGTCAAAAACCTCGATGGCGAGGCCTCCTTCGATGTTAAGATCACGACCAGCTCCGACCTCGCCCCCTTCTCTTATCTTCAAGGTGTCGAACGCACCGTTATCATTCTCGCTGAAGGGACCGTCACCTTTGAAGTGCTCAACGAAGATGACTTCGGCCTTAAGGAAATCGGCATCGAATGGAAGGGCGAATTCACCCAGCCCACAGACCAAAAGCCCGCAAAAGGTGAAATGGTCCTGAAACAAGGATCCCCATCCGACACCCGCCTGAGTGATGAAGTCCTCTTCTCTCCGGACACCCACGGAATCCCTCCTCAAAAACTCGTTCTCGCAGCCTACGCTGAGGACTTCAAGCCCGGCCGTGGCCGTGTCTATTCGGAGCCCATCACCATCTTCATTCTGACCCGCGACGAACACGCCCAGATCATCAAGTCCAACTTTGACCGACTGATCAATGAACTTGAGGGAGTCGCCAGCAAGGAGCAAAACAACCTCGATAAAAACGAACGCCTCGACAAGCAGAACACCGCCGAGGAACTGCAAAGCGAAGAAGCACAGGATCAGCTCGCTGATAGCGAAAAAGCCGAAGTTGAGAATGCTGGGAAAATGAAGGAACTCGCCAAGAAAATGGAAGAGATCTTCAAGGACGCAGCTCGCAACGGAAACCTCGACGACAAGACCATGAAAGAAATGGCTGACGCCATGCAGAACATGAAGGAGCTGGGAGAAACCGACATGCCCGAGATCGAGCAAAAGCTCAACGATTCCCAGAATCAAAAATCCACTCCGGAGAAAACCGAAAAGGATCTCAAAGAGGCGATCGAAAAACAAAAAGAGGCGCTCAAGAAGATGAAGGAGACCATCGAAAAGGCCAACAACGCCAATGAGAACTTCGAAGCCTCCACCTTTGTCTCCCGCCTTAAGAGAGCCGCTTCCGAGCAAGACGGCATCGCGGCAGCTTTTCAGGACGCCATCACCGGCGAAATCCCCCTTCTCGGAGCCACTCCCTCGACCGACAGCATCGACCCGGTTCACGAACGTCTTCTCGAAGAACTGTCGAAACAGCAGAGAAAAACCACCGGCGACGTCCGCTGGGTCCAGGAAGACCTCGGACGTTTCTATGCCCGCACCAAGAAGCCCGAACACCAGGAAGTTCACGAAGCCATGACCAAGTCGCTCATCGACGTCAAACTGGAAGAGCTTCGCCGCCTCATTGAGAAAAACCAAAGCTTCACCTCCGCTCGCCTCTCGATGAAGTGGAGCCGAACCCTCAAAAAATGGGCCGAGATGCTCGAAGGGCCCAAATCTGAGGATGAGGGCGGTGGTGGTGGTGGCGGCGGCGGCAGCCAGGAAGAAAAAGACTTCGAATTTATGCTTAAAGTCATGCGCATGGTGCAGGCCGAACAGGATATCCGCGCCCGCACTCGCTCACTTGAACAAATGCTTCGTTCGCTGAATTTACGGAAACAAAATCCATAACCGCAATCCAACTCAAACTATGAAACTAACCCTACTCACGGCCCTCGCATTCGCGGGATTCCTGGTGACGAGCTCAGCCGAGCCCACCAAGGAAAAGCCTGCCACCGAGGCAAAAACCACCGAGGCCGAGAAGGCCCAGGCACTGGACACCCACAGAGATGGCTCTGAAAAAACCGCTATTGACCAAGATAAGCAGGCCGCAAACGCGTCTGAACTCATCGCCGAGCAAACCAATCAGAAAGTCATCGAACTCCTCAATCAGGTCGAGACTTTGATGGGCGAAACCACCGACCGTCTTGAAGACGGAAACACCGGAGGCGATACCATTGCAATCCAAACGGAAATCATCGAAAAAATCTACGAAGCGGCCAAAGAGAAATCTCAATGACAGTCCAGTGGTAGTTGACAGAATAGTCAACAAAGCATGGGTGCCATGCTTCAAATGATGGAACAGATGATGGGTAAGGGCGACAAAGCCGAGGATAAGCCCTCCAACCAAGGCGGAGACGGCGAGAGAAATGCCCCCTCGGATTCTGCCAACGAAGCCGAAACCGGTCCAAGTAATACCACCAAAGGTGAACGACGGGTCCCCCGTGCCGCAGGCAAGTCCGGGACCAATCTTCCTCCTGAATTCCAAAAGGCCCTCGAAGGCTACAATAACGCTCAAAAGAACAAATAATCCGGGCCGCCGGGCCGTTTCTAAGACGACCAGGCTTCCCCACCTCACTCCCCCGTCATTCGGCGCGGGAGCAATTCAACATCGTCATGCCTCTCCTCCCAGCCCTTCTTATCCTCATCCTCACCCTCGTCGGGTCGGCCTTTGGCCAAGCCATTCCCCAGCGTGAAGAAGATCCGGTTCCTGCCGCGGTCGAAAACATCTACACCCGTGGGCTTCGTTTTCTGGCAACCAGCCAGAATGAACAAGGATCCTGGGATGGTGGATCGGGATCGGAAGCGGGCGTCGTCGGACTCGCAGTCATGGCCTTTCTGGCTCACGGCGAAGATCCCAACCACGGGCCTTACGCTAAGAATATCGAAAAAGCAATCAACTACATCATCAAGCAAAAGAAGGAGTCAAACGGCTACCTCGGTTCCTCGATGTATAGCCACGGATTCGCCACCCTGGCCCTCGCTGAGTGCTACGGGATGTATCGTGACGAGCGAATCGCCCAGACTCTCAAACAGGCTGTCGACCTCATCCTCACCGCCCAAAAGCGCAATCCCAGAGGTGGCTGGAGATATAGTCCGGATGATACCACGGCCGACACATCTGTCGCCGGATGCCAGCTCGTCGCTCTCTACGCGGCCCGTAATGCTGGAATCCCGGTCCCAGACGCCGCCTTTGCAAAAGCCCACAAATATATGCAATCCTGCCGTGGCTCCAACGGCGGCTATGGCTATCAATCCGCCATGGGAGATCGTGTCACCCTGACCGCCATCGGCGTCCTTTGCGAATCCCTCGCCAAGAATCACGATGACAAACTCTACAAGGCGAGTGCCAAATACCTCGCTAAAAACCTGAACCACCGCGAGCGGCACTACACCTACTACTTCGAGTATTACATGGCCCAGGCCCTCTTCCACTCCAGCGAAGAAGTCTGGCGTGAATGGGATGCTAAAAACGTCCGCCTGCTTTCCACCATCCAGGCACCTGACGGATCGTTCCCGGGCAATCACGGCACTGCGTTCTCGACGTCCGGCGCCCTGCTCTCTCTCGCTCTCAATTACCGCTTCCTTCCTATCTACGAAAAATGAAGCTCTCGCCAATCTCTTTTGGACTTGCTGTCCTCGCTCTTCCAAGCATCGCTGGAGCAGAAATTCAGCTCCAGCAACGACTGAACATCCGAAGTGTTCAAGCCCCGGCACAAGCATCCAAGGCCGAACTTCCAGCGTCCGACCCGGCAGGATCCGACATCATTCGCTTCGAAAATGGCGACATCATGCACGGCGAATTCGGAGGCATCGCTGAAGGGCTCATCTGGAAACGGCAGGACATCGAGCAGCCCATCCGCTTTCAGATGAAGAGCGTCCGGCAAATCATTTTCAATGCCGCCAAGTCAAACGACTTTTCGAAAGGAACCTCCTTCGTCACTCTCATCAGTGGCGATCGGGTGCCTGGTGAAATTATCTCCATGACTGAGAAGGAGCTCACCCTGAGCAGTCCAATTATTGGCGACCTCACCATTCCAAGAGAGCGCATTCGCTCGATCGCCCCCAATCCTTTTGATGGCGAACTCCACTACGCCGGTCCATTCTCGAGTGATCACTGGATGCGTCTGGGATATATTGCCGCGGAGAAAAAAGAAGAATCTGAAGACGAGGAGGAGCAAGCCGAAGAGAAGGATGACGCCCAGGAACCTGCACCCTCGTGGGTCTATTCCGGATCCGCCTTTTACAGCATGGACCGGGCTCCGCTCGTGTTCGATGCGAAACTTCCGGATGTCGGGAAACTGCGCTTCAAAGTCGCCTATAAGGCGGCGATGAATATCAGTGTGGCATTCCACGCCGACCTCACCCACCCGCTCCCGCCCAAGGAAGTTGATGCTCCGGACAAGCAAAAAAACGAGGAGGAGGACAAAGCTACCGACGAAGAAGCCCCTCCAAAGGAAGAGCCCAAAATGCCCGACTTGGAGTTTGAGACCCTGACCGATCTCCACAAGGACCAGCCCTTCCAAACGGTTCCCTGGATGCCCACTGGTCAGAGCAATCATGCCGACTTCTTTGGAACCTCATACGTCCTAAATATTCACTCCAGTTACCCCAGCTTAAATCGAAGCTGGTTCAATGAAGACGGCCGCGCCAACAACCGGCGTCTCAGCACCGCCCAGAGCAGCGTTTCGGTCCCACCACATGGAGAGACCGAAATCGAAATCAGATTCGACCGAACCAAGAATCTCGTCATGTTATTCATTGACGGTGAATATTCGGCCCAGTGGAATGACCCTACCGACTACCTCGCCAAGGGCTCGGCAATTGGATTTCTGAACACGAGTATCAACCAAATCCGCATCTCCGATATCATCGTGAGCTCATGGAACGGAATCAAAGATAGCGCCAGTGGCATGAACCACGCCGAAAGGGATATCGCCCTCCTCACCAACGGGACCGATCGATATTCGGGTGTTCTGGATCGTATCGAAAACGGCAAGGCCTTTCTCAAAACCTCATACGCCCAAGTCGAAATACCGCTCAGCGACCTCTCACTGATTGAGCTCAACAAGAACGGCCAGGCTGATACGGAAGATGCCTCCTACGGGTGGCAAACCGAACCAGCTTCCATTCTCTTCAAGCCATACGGCATCATTCAACTCATTCCGGATTCCGCCACCCCGGAAACGCTCAGTGGCCACTCGCCATTCTTTGGAGACATCAAAGTCAATCTGAAGAGCGCCGTCATGCTACGCCTTCTCGACGAATCACCAGACATCAGCGATTGGTTTGATGAATTTTAACCCTTCAGCCCCACTCCCTTGCATGCGACGTCTCGTTCTCACCGCCAGCCTCTTCATCACCGGCAATCTTCTTGCCACTGATCTCGTCACCCTTAAATCAGGTGACGTCTTCACGGGCGAGGTCATGGCCCTCTCCGATGGCATCATTACCCTCGATAGCCCTCACAGCGACACCCCGCTCAAGGTTCGTAACGAGAATTTGCAACGACTGAAATTTGGAGAAACCAGCACCGACGAACTCCCCAAGAACTCACAGGTTCTGAACCTCCGTAACGGTGACACCATGCCGGGACAGATCGTTGGACTCAGTGACACCCACGTGAGCTTCCAGACTTGGTTTGCCGGCCAACTCGAAATCCCGCGCAATCAAATCGAGTCACTCTTCTTCGGCGTCACCACTCAAACTACGATCTATCGTGGCCCCAAGGATCTCGTCGACTGGGATCAAGGGAATGAAAGTCGCTGGGAGTTTGACGAAGGCCGCCTGCGCTCACGCGACCGTGGCACCATCGGAAAGGACTTTAAGCTCCCTGCCAACTTTATTTTCAGCACTCGTTTCACCTGGATCAATTCTCCCAACTTACGCATTCATCTCTGCTCCGACTCGATCACCAGCGCCGGAGAAGCTGGATCCAATAGCTACCTTCTCTACGCCAACAGCCAGGGAATTCAAATTAGACGCGTCACGCCCCAGGAAAATGGACGTCCGCAATACAAAACCCTGATCACCTACGATGCCCCGCTGCGCGACATCAAGGAACAGTCGGTAGAGATTGAAGTCCGCATTGATCGCTCCGGACGGATGCTTCAACTTTCAATCAATGGCGAAGCACTCGCTCCTGGCTTTGACCCTGAAGCTCCTCCGACCGGGACTCACATCGTCTTTGAAAGCCTCAGCTCCGGGAGACGGGACATTCAGATCGAAGATATCCATATCCAGGAATGGGACACCAAGACCCAAAGGTTCCGGGCCGAACCCCGGGCTGATGAAAAATCAGACACTCTCACCGTTGACGACGGAGATCGCTTCAGCGGCAAGATCGTCAGCTACGATCCTACCTCGGAAGACAAAGGTTTCGTGGTGACATCCCCGCAGAGCCAGCAACCCATCACCATTCCACAAGAAAATTGCTCGGTCATGTATTTCTCCAAACAAGAATCGACACCGGAATCCAAAGGAGAATATCGACTCGATCTTCGCTCAGGCGGAGGCCTCACCCTTTCAGAAATCAAATTGGGTGCTCAAAACCTGGAAGCCAACCACCCTTGGCTCGGACAAATGACTCTCGATCGGCGGATCATGAGTTCAATCAGCAAAGGCCAGACTCAATAATCAAATCATGAAGTTCACTGTGAATCGATTTTTCCTACTCTCTCTCTTGCTCGTAGCAGTCGCTCGAGGCGACGAACCCAGCTCCAAGCTGTCTTTTGCCGACAAGACGACCGTCACCGGTACCCCTCAATCTGCCAGTGGAAAAGACAAGTCTATCAAGCTCACCTCGCCCTCGCTTGAAGGAGAGGTCACGCTTAAGACCAAGGAATTGTTGGAGTTATCTCTGGATGGCAAACCGCCTGAAGTAGAATCGGATCATTACGCCCTAGCGACGATCACTCCTCGTTACGATAAGAGCCCTCCCCTCGATACGATCCGGGGACGCCTGCTCCATTTAGACGAGAAGACCGTCACCCTTGAGACTGCTTATGCCGGCAAACTGACCTTAAACCGTCTGATGGTAAAAGCGCTGGATATCTACTCCCAGTCACCCAGTTTCTACAACGGCCCCAAAGGCCCCGATGGTTGGGTCACCTCGGGAAGTTCTGAGATCGAAGACAGCTGGACATTTAAAGACCGCTCCATGACCTCAAAAGGGCAGAACGGGATTGCCCGAAAGCTCGAGCTTCCCGATCGCTCCGTGATCAAGTTTACCGCCAAGTGGAAGACCTCACCATACTTCCGCATTCTCTTCCTCTCGGACGATGGCGACACGGATTACCCCAGTGTCTCGTACTCCATGAATGTCCAGATGAGCTATCTCAGCCTCTACCGGACCGCAGTCCGGGGACAACGAAGCGATCTGGTGAACGAAAGCATTAACAATCTTCGTGAAACCCAAGAGGCGGTCTTCACCATTTACCTCGACCGGAGCAAGGACGGAACCTCGGCCATCTACATCGGGAAAGACCGTATCGGCACCTGGACCGGGATGGATGACACAAAGGACATGGGCGACTGGCTTCACTTCGTCCCCCAACAAAACCGCCCGATGAACTTTTCCAACATCACGATTTCCCAATGGGATGGCGTTCTCCCCAAATCCAGCGACGATGATGCTGCGAATACCGAAAACGAATTCGGCGACGATTTGCAGGGTCATAAAATCACCCTCGCCAACGGAGACGTCGTGATTGGCGAAATCAAGCTCATCGAGAACGATTTCGTGCAAGCCTCCACCGAATTTGGAGATGTCCGCATTCCCCTCAACCGCATGAGTGCCATCGATCTCGCCGATGTCGAAATGGATAAAGAGGGCAAGCCAGTGAAGGACGAAGACGGCAACGTCATTAGTATCAAAGAAGAACCACGGATGTGGGGCGAGGACATCCGGGCCTGGTTCCACGAAGGCGGATCCATCACCATCAGAATGGCCACCATCGAAGGAGGCAAAATTAAAGGATCTTCACAGGTTTTCGGAGAAGCCGAGTTCGACCTCAACGCCTTCTCACGTCTCGAGTTTAATATCTGGAGAAGGCAACTCGATCCAATCCGCTACGGGAGTGGCGAGAGCTGGTAGAAACTAAGCTTTGCTGCCGGGAGTCCCCCGGTGGCCTTCCTTCACGAGAATTTCGAGGTAGATCGACTCCCAGCCAGCCTCCAAGGCTGCATCGAGGAACTTGCCGATTTCCCTTTCGTGAACCTTTGTAGCCTCATCAGCCGTCTTTCCTGAACGGCAGGCAAAGTCCCAATAATCAACACCCTCCGGTAGCTTCTTGCTCCGCTCGCGCTTGAGATATTTACGAACTTCTCCTTTGATCTGATCTCCCAGCCTCGCTGGTTTATGTCTCTCGGAAACGAGCGGGAAATTCTTCTTCATAGCCCGGCTTTGTTGGCAGCCTCAGCGAAATTGTCTAGCCCGCAATTGGAATTAAAAACCAAAGGGCCAGAAGCTCTTGATGAGCCCTTTCATTTTACCCACCCGGGCACCCGGGCGTTCTTCATCAAGAATCTGGGCATATCGGATCAATCCCAGCGCAGTCGCATACTGGGGATCCTTAAAATAAGCATGCACTCCGCTGACGTCTGGCTGCTCCGGCTTGTAAACAGGGAGTCCAAAAACATCACAGGCCAACTCACCAATGCCGCGCATTTGGCTGGAGCCCCCGGTCAGAAACACACCCGTGCCCACTTTCTCCAAAGCCCCTTCCGGAAGTCCCTCACAAACAAGCTCGAAGGCCTCTTCAAGACGACCACAGATGACATCGTTGAGAAGCTGGCGACTGATCTCAATCGGCGGGAAGCCTTTTTCGTCTTCCACCTTGATCACTCCTACCGAGCTTGCGGGGTCGGCGGAAGCATTCCCCTCCGCGATCTTCACCTTCTCAGCCTTCGAAAAAGGAATATGAGTCACGAGGTGAATATCATTGGTAATGTGGTTTCCTCCCACTGGAACGCAGCCGGAGGCCGCAATCGCGCCATCAAGATAAAGAACGTAATCTGTCGTCTCACCACCGATATCGATCACCAGGGCCCCGTCCTCCTTCCTCTCGCGAGTCAGGCAAATTTGAGCCGAGGCGATAGGCGCAAAAACGACATCATCCACATCGAGCGGGATCTCACGGACACACTTGATGCTATTTTGAATCCGGGTACGAATCCCGTGAACAATGTGATAATCAGCTTCCAAGGTCCGCCCTAACAATCCGTAGGGAACGGTCGAATGAGTTTGACCATCCAGGGTGAAATGACGCGCCAAGTGGTGAAGATAAACGTGATCACTGGGGATCGCGATATCCCGGGCAATCTCCTTCACCTCTTCGAGATGGTTACGGTCAACCTCCTGCTCATCCTCCGGCAAACGAAAAGTTCCGGTGTTATTCACGCCCTTGATGTGAGAACCGGTGACAGCCAAAAAGACACTCTTGATGACGACATCGCTGACATCCTCGGCTTCTAACAGGGCTGCTTTGACACAAGCCCTGACTTGTTTGTAGTCTGCGATCTCCCCCTTCCGAACTCCGGCCGTCCGGGTCTCACCCAAACCTAGAATCTTTGCCGATTCGTCGGGCCTAATTTCAGCGACAACCATCACGGTTTTCGTGGAGCCTATTTCCAGGCCAACATGGATCTTGGATCGTGCCATCAGGTCGTAATTGTTTAGAGGTTTCCTCGATAATGCACGGGAACAAACCGGCTGGGAATGAGATTTACTCGATCTAGTTCCTTGCCCCGTGCCTGTGCATGGGAAACCAGCTTTGAGAAGTCCGTCAACTGCCGATTGAGATCATAGTAAGAGAGAGTCGCGAGAATCCCGCCCATCGTTTTCATCTCCAAGGTGATTTCGTCTTTGACCACCACCCACGCCGGCTTCTCGATTCCCACTAGGGAATCAGAGGCGATCCTAATCAAGTCGAAGGCATAGTTCAAACCACGATGCTTGATCGCCCGGCCTTCCACAATCTTCTCGTCGCCAATATCCCCGACAAGAACGACCGGCAGGCTTTCGGCATAATCCCAAAGCGTCTCCGAGGCACACTTGAAAGGAATACCGTCGATATCAATCAACAACCCGAGATCACGATCACGCTCCCTGATTCCGAGGGAACGGCAGGCCACCCAGGCTACGGGATGACGCTCCTGCACTTCAATTTTTAGGGTGCCGGGAAGACGACGACTCACTTTTGCTCCAGTCAACTCAGGGAGACTTTCCAACTGGATCGCCAGCGCTTCGGTATCGAGAGAAAAAATGGTCGCATCAGGGTCCAAGCCCGTCTGTGCCAACATCCGGGCATGAGTCAAAAACTGGGGAGTTTCCCCGTCAAAAGTCTTCAGCGAAAGCTCCGAAATCGTAAACTCATCATTCTCCACAAACAGCTTTTGCCACCCCAAACTCAAGCCAAAGCCCACGCCCACCATGGCCGCCACGATCAATCCCAGCTTCAAACACCTGGCTCCAATTTTGATAAAATCAAAGAAGACGATGCGGGGGGAGCTCACTTTGAGCGACAGCATACGCTGACGCGATTTGGGTGTGCGGTTCGAGGTGCGGCGTTGAAACATGGGAAAATTCTACGTTCGGGCAGCAAGCGAAAGCTCACAGATCTTTACGCAGAGATCGCCAAATGAATACCCCGCTTCCGTCCCCGCCATCGGCAAAAGGCTGGTTTCGGTCATTCCGGGAATAGTATTGGCTTCTAAAACGTAAGGACTTCCTAACGAATTCAACAACACATCCACTCGCGAGTAAACCTCTATTCCCAGCACATCGTAAGCTTTCTTCGCGGCACCCTTCACGGCAGCCTCTTCGCTCTCGCTGAGAACCGCAGGACAAACATACTGACTCCCTCCGGATTTACCGCTCAACCATGGGTATTTCGTCGCCATATCATACCACTCACCGTCTGGCGGAATGATTTCAACCACCGGGAAGATCTCTCCATCGACGATTGCCACGGTCAGCTCACGGCCCTCTACAAACTCCTCGATCAACAAATCACTGCTAATTGCCGCAGCATGCTCCATCGCCGGTAAGGCCTCGGATTCCTGCTTCACCACCCGGATCCCCACACTCGACCCCTCCCGGGGCGGCTTCACCACAAACGGAACGGCCATTTTCGGCAATCTCACCCCCGCTGAACAATCCACGACTTCGGAAGCCGGGGTCGGAACCCCACCCTTCACAAAACATTCTTTGCTGAGATTTTTATCAAAAGCCACCCGGCTACACTCCCGACCCGCGCCCGTGTATGGGATTCCAAGACCCTCCAAATAAGCCTGCAAACCTCCGTCTTCACCAAAGGTCCCATGAATAATATTGAAAACCAATCCTGTGCCATCAGGGATCGCCGGCTTGGTATCGACCACTTCGAGAGCCACCGCATTGAGGCCTTTTTCCAGTAAAGCCTTCAAGACCGCTTTACCCGACGCCAGCGAAACATCACGCTCAGCACCGGGACCTCCCATCATCACCGCAATCAGCAAATCTTCATCGAGTTTCATCGTGCTCCGAATCTCTCTCGCAAACTCTCAACTTTCAATTTTCAAATCTCACATTTGAATACCCCTGCCTATGACTGAAACCCCGGCCCCAGGATCCAAAGACCGATTTCTCTACTACTCTCTCCTCATTTACTTGATTTGCGTTGTTCTCATTTCGCCCGCGAGGACCGATATCGACTTCATTCGCATGCCTGGCTTTTGCCTCCTCCTCCTCCTCTTACTGCAGGTCATCTTCCCCCAGTTCCGATTTTCCAAAACGGCCAATTTCATCGCCGTGCCTTTCATTCTCGCCCTTCCCTTTCTCAACTCCATAATAAGTGCATGACACCTTTCAAGACACTCATATTCAACCTTGCTGTCGCGGGACTGGCTCTCGCCGCAGAGAAGCCCAATATTGTCTTCGTCATTACCGATGACCAGGGCTACGGCGACCTCGCTTGCCACGGAAACCCTGTCATCAAGACTCCCAACATCGACAAACTCCACGGCGAGTCCACCGTCTTCACCGACTACCACGTCGCTCCCACCTGCTCACCAACCCGCGCGGCCCTTCTCACCGGACATTGGACCAACCGCACCGGCGTCTGGCACACCATCATGGGACGCTCCATGATTCGTGAAAATGAAGTGACTCTCGGTCAGCATTTCTCTTCCGAATACGCCACCGGCATGTTCGGCAAGTGGCACCTTGGCGACAACTATCCCTACCGCCCGGAAGACCGCGGCTTCACCGAAGTCTATCGCCACGGCGGTGGTGGAGTCGGACAAACCCCCGACCTATGGGACAATGCCTATTTCGATGGCAACTACTTCCACAACGGCAAGATCGTTCCGGCAAAAGGCTTTTGCACCGATGTCTTCTTCAACGCCGCCCACGACTTCATTAAGAAATCCGCCGCCGAAAAGAAGCCCTTCCTTGCCTACATCTCGACCAATGCGCCTCACGGCCCGCTTCACTGCCCTCAGAAGTATCTCGATCTCTACAAAGACCAAAATCCAAGAATCGCGGCCTTCTTTGGCATGATCACCAACATCGATGACAACGTCGGTGCCACCCGCAAGCTCATCGCCGACCTTGGTATCGCCGACAACACCATCTTCATCTTCACCACCGACAACGGCACCGCCTCCGGCGCCGGAGTCTTCAATGCAGGCATGAGGGGCAACAAAGGCTCCGCCTATGACGGTGGCCACCGTGTCCCCATGTTCATTCACTGGCCCGCCGCAGGACTCAATACCCATCGCAAAATCGCCACCCTCTGCCACGCCGTCGATGTTGTCCCGACCCTCCTCGAAACTTGCGGAATCCCCAACAAAGCCGAAGTCAAATTCGACGGCCTCTCTCTGAAGGATCTCATCGACCCCACGACCGATGTCGCATGGCCAGAACGATTTCTCGTCACCGATTCCCAGCGTGTCGTTGACCCCGTCAAATGGCGGCAATCCTCCGTCATGTCTCAGCAATACCGCCTCATCAATGGTAAGGAACTTTACGACATCACCAAAGACCCCGGTCAGGAAAAGAACATCGCAAAAAACAAACCCAATCAGGTGAAGAAAATGCGCGCGTTTTACGAGGCCTGGTGGACCGAAATCTACCCAACCTTCGCTCAAACCACCGAAATCTACATCGGCCATCCCAAAGCCCTCACCGCCACCCTCACCGCTCACGACTGGCTCAACACCGGACCTCCCTGGAACCAAGGCCACATCCGCAGAGGTGACGCCTACGATAAAAATAAAGCCCTCACCCAAAAACAACATAAGGGGCACTGGGCCATCAAAGTCATCGAAGACGGCACCTACGACATCTCTATCTACCGCTGGGCACCCGAAGCAAACCACCCCATCACCGCCGGCCTTCCCGCCGGAGAAAACGTCCCCGGAGCAGACAAAGCCTTCCGCACCAACGAAGGACTCGCCCTCCCCATCACCACAGCTACCCTCCGCCTCAACGGAAAAGATCTCGAAACAAAACCCGTCACTGAAAAAGAGACCCACATTACCTTCACCGCCAGCCTCACCAAAGGCTCCCATCAACTCGCCCCCGTCTTCCTCCACAATGAAAGAGAAGTCGGAGCCTATTACACCGTCATCACCAAGAAATAAACCAAGGCACATAGGCCTTTCGCCTGTGCCCCCCAACCGAATTCACCACTCACGCCTCAAAATTCACCATTCCAATGCTCGCCTTCTCCACCTGTTGGAACAATGCCCGCCACACCGACGGTGAAGCCATGATCGATGAAATCCTCGATCTCGGCTTCAGCACCCTCGAACTCTCCCACGGTATGACCGTGACCAAACTCCCCGGAATCCAGAGAGCTTTCGATGCCGGGAAATTCCAATGCGTGGGCGTCCATAACTACTTCCCCTCGCCTACCGAGGTGATGATCGACGCGCCCGACGCCTACCAATTTTCCTCCGACAATCCCACCGAACGAAATCGCGCTTTCAGGGAAACGATGAAGACGCTCGAAATGGCCGAGCGCTTTCAGGCTCAATACGTCGTTCTCCACATGGGCTCCGTCCCCACCATGCCTCATAGAAAATGGACCGGAGCCCTCACCGACCGCCTCGCCGCCGGAGAACAGCTCACCGACCAATACGCCGACGACAAACTCGAATGCGTCAAGAAACGCGAAAAAGCCGGCACCAAGTATTTCCAGCGGGCCATCGAAACCCTCGAGAGGCTCATCGAACCCGCCCTCAAGGCCGGGGTCGTCCTCGCCGTCGAATCCCGCTCCAAATACGAAGACGTCCCCGATGAACGCGAAATGCTCGCCCTCCAACAACACTTTAAAGACTGCCCCCAAATCGGCTACTGGCACGACTTCGGACACGTCGGGCTCAAGCACAACCTCGGTCTTCTCGACCACGCGGAATGGCTCAGAAAAATGGAGCCCTACCTCATCGGATCCCACCTTCACGATGTCCAGTGGCCCAAGCGCGACCACCGCGTCCCCTTCACCGGCAGCCTCCCATACGATGACCTCTTAAAATCTTTCAAGCCCGGCATGCCCTTCACCTGGGAACTTTCCCCCACCCGGGAAACCGAACAAATCCGCCAAGCCTCCACCCTCTGGCGACGTAAATACGGTTGGACCACGCACTAACGAGAACATCAACTGATCGTTTTCCTTCCCGCGTATTCGTGTTACTTATCTCTCCGATGAAACACGAAACTCTTTGTCTCCACGGCGGTCATACTCCCGATAGCGATACCCACTCCCAAGCCGTCCCCATCTACCGCACGTCTGCCTTCCTTTTCAAAAACACCGAGCACGCTGCCAATCTCTTCGCCCTTCGTGAACTTGGGAACATCTATTCCCGTCTCATGAACCCCACCACCGATGTGCTCGAGAAGCGCATCGCCCTGCTCGAAGGTGCCCACGAAATGGCCGGCCTCGCCCACTCTTCCGGCACCGCCGCTATTTTCAATTCCATCATCAACCTTGCCGAAGCGGGTGATAACATCGTCTCTGCCCGCAATCTCTACGGCGGCTCCTACACCCAGTTTAACGACCTTCTTCCCGCCCTCGGAATCGAAGTCCGCTTCGTCGATTCCCAGGATCCCCAGCAATTCGCCAACGCCATCGACGACAAAACACGCGCCCTGTTCTGCGAAACCGTCTCCAACCCCGCCCTCGAAGTCACCGACCTCGACGCCGTCGGAGCCATCGCCAAGGCCCACGGGATCCCTCTCATCGTCGACGCCACTTGCTCCACTCCTTACCTTACCCGCCCCCTCGACCATGGCGCGGACATCGTCGTCCACTCCCTCACAAAATGGCTCGGCGGACACGGCACCGGCCTCGGCGGCATCGTCATCGACTCCGGCCGCTTCAACTGGGCTGGCGGAAAACATCCTCTCTTCGACAAGCCCGATGGCTCCTACCACGGCCTCCGCTGGGGACACGACCTCCCCGAAATGCTTGCCCCCCTCGCCTACATCCTCCGCATGCGCACCGTCCCTCTACGTAATCTCGGTGCCTGCATCTCCCCCGACAATTCCTGGCAATTCCTCCAGGGAATCGAAACCCTCCCTCTCCGCATGGACCGCCACTGCGAAAACTCCCTCGCCGTCGCCAAACACCTCAAAGACCACCCCTCTGTCGAATGGGTCCGCTTCCCCGGCCTCCCCGACGACCCCGAGTTCGCCAAGAACGAGAAATACCTCCGTGGTAAAGGCGGCAGCGTCGTCGTCTTCGGAATCAAAGGCGGAGCCGAAGCCGGCTCCAAATTCATCAACTCCCTTCAGCTTCTTTCCCACGTCGCCAACCTCGGCGACGCCAAATCCCTCGCCATCCATCCCGCCACCACCACTCACTCCCAGCTCACTCCCGAACAACAAATCGCAGGCGGCATCCGCCCCGAACTCGTCCGCCTCTCCATCGGCATCGAGCACATCGACGACATCCTCGTCGACCTCGACCAAGCCCTCGCAAAGGCCTAGAACAACCGCCAAGTCGGCCTCCTCTAAACTTCAAGGCAACTCCTGTTGGTAAACGCCGAATCTTAAATTCCCACTTCAAATAGCCCTCTCAACCAGGCTCTGCTTCCTCTGATCACTCTGTGGTCAAATTCCCCATCAACAAATGGATTCCCTCACCATCCCTGACAAAGCCGGCGTCATTCTCCTGCCCGACGCCGTCCTCTTTCCTCACGGAGCCCTGCCCTTGCACATCTTCGAACCCCGCTACCGCCAGATGTTGGAAGAAGCGATCGAAGGCGAGTGCATGTTCTGTGTCGGGAATCTTCTCGGCGACGACAGCACCGATCCCGAGCGCTGCGCTGCGCCGGTCGGCACCGTTGGCCTCATTCGCGCCTCACGCGAATCGGAAGAAGGAACCTCCAACCTCCTCCTCCACGGCGTCATCCGCGTTTACTTCGAAAGCTGGCACACTGATGAAAAACCTTATCCCTATGCCTCGATCCGGCCTGTCATTGATACCACCCTCCCTGTGGCTGAAGAAAAAGACTACCTCGCCCGACTTAGAAAGGCCATGAACCGTGCTCTCTCCGGATTCCCCAAGGAAGTCAGCGCCCAGTTCAACGACACCCTCGACCGCGCCGGAGACTCCGCAACCTGCTCGGATGCCATTGCCCAGCAATTCATCCACGACCCCAACGACCGCCAACGCCTTCTCGAAACCCCTGAAGTCAGAAAAAGACTCGATTTTTTAATTCAATTTCTAGAAAAAGCCGATCCTTCCGTCTAACCCTCTGATGAAGACCTTTCCGCTCCTCACCGTCCTTCTCCTGTCCTACCCACTCCACGGCCAGCTCGTCGGAGCCTACGAGACCTTTACCGAGCAAGACAACGCCAACACCTGGAAATTCTACGATTATTCTGTGGGTGGTGACAGCATCGCACCCATGTGGAAACGCCCCGGAAGCGAGGCCGATCCGGAAATCTACGCGGAGTTCACCCAGGACTTCGGCGTGTCACTCTTCGCGGATCAGGACTCTTCCGATGGATACCTCGTTGGAGACTACGTCGCCGCAGGCGTCGTCGGGGTTTTTTGTAATATCTTCGTCGAAAATCCTGCCAGCCTCGATAGCTTTGAATTCTACTTCGTTTCAGACGGTATTTTCTACTACAGCAACTATTTCGAGGTCGATACCCCAGGCTGGTCGAGCGCCGAAAACTCCTTCAGAGAGAATGATTGGTACGTGGGCGTTGATAATGATGAAGACGGATTTCTCGACGAGTATGTTTTCACCCCCCTCACCGACGAGATCCTTGACTCGGTAAACGAAATTGGACTGAATTTTTTCCCCCTTTCAGATGATGCAGATGGGAAGGACGTCGGCATCGATAACTTCACCCTCGTTGCCGACCTCACTCCCGTCGCGCCCCTTCTGGCGGTCACTTCTGACTCGGGATCCTATTCGTTCCAGGGACTGCCCGGCTCCCAATACACCGTCGAGGAATCAACAAACCTCCTGGAAACCGATTGGGCACCCGTCGAAGCTCCTTTTGAAGGCAGCGGCCCCTACTCGCATAATTTCACCACCGGATTGAAAAGCTTTCTGAGGGTCATCACGGAGCCCCTCTATACCGAAATCCCAAAAGTCGGAACCTAGGGACGTCATCCTGAATTTGGCGAACTCCTTTGAAAAAACTTTCGCCAATCCCGCCTCTCTGCCTTATCCACCTTGGCGATGAAAATTGTTGTCGCTTATTCAGGAGGTCTTGACACCTCCGTCCTCCTTCTCTGGCTCAAGGAGAAATATAACGCCGAAATTATCGCCTACTGTGCTGACGTCGGCCAGGGCGAAGAACTCGACGGACTCGAAGCCAAGGCTCTCGCAACCGGCGCTTCCAAGTGCTACATCGGCGATCTCAAGGAAGAGTTTGCTGCCGACTACATTTTCCCCATGTTCCAGGCCAATGCCGTCTACGAAGGCCGCTACCTCCTCGGGACATCCATCGCCCGTCCTTGCATCATCAAGGGCATGCTCGACGTCGCCATCGCCGAAGGTGCTGATGCCATCGCCCACGGTGCCACCGGCAAGGGTAACGACCAGGTTCGCTTTGAACTCGCCCTCAACGCCCTCGCCCCCGACATCAAAATGATCGCCCCCTGGCGCGATAACTCCTTCCGCGAGGAATTCCCCGGCCGTGCCGAAATGATCGCCTACTGCGAAAAGAACGGCATTCAGATTCAGGCTTCCAACAAAAAGCCTTACTCCATGGACCGTAACCTCCTTCACATCTCCTTCGAAGCAGGCGCACTCGAAGACACCTGGTATGACGGTTCCACGGAAGCTGACAAAGACATGTATGTTCTCTCCGTCTCCCCCGAAGACGCCCCCGATTCCCCGGAATATCTCCAGTGCCTTTTCGAAAAAGGTAACATCATCGGCCTGCAAAACGAAGGACTCGCCGCCATCATCGCCAAGCTTGGCGACTTCGAAGTCCAAGATGAGCGCGATGGTTACACTCTCCTTTCCCCATACGGCGTCATGCGCGTCCTCAACTTCCTCGGCGGCAAGCACGGCGTTGGACGCATCGACATCGTCGAAAACCGCTTCGTTGGTATGAAGTCCCGCGGCATCTACGAGACGCCCGGCGGCACCATTCTTTTGGCCGCCCACCAGGACCTCGAAACCCTCACCGTGGACCGCGATGCCCAGCATCTGCGTGATGGTCTGATCCCAACTTACGCCAAGCTCGTTTACAACGGCTTCTGGTTCGCTCCCGAGCGCAATGCCCTCCAAGCCCTCGTCACCGAGACCCAAAAAACGGTCAACGGCGAGGTCCGCCTCAAGCTCTACAAAGGCAACGTCATCAACGCCGGACGCCGCTCCCCGAACAGCCTTTACGACGAGGATATCGCCACGATGGAAGGCGGCCAGGAAGCAGCCTACAACCAGAACGACGCTACCGGATTCATCGCTTTGAATGGCCTTCGCCTCAAGCAATTCTCCCGCGTCAACAACAAGTAGCGCACAAACCCTTTCAAAACCGGAGGCTGGCAACAGGCTCCGGTTTTTTCGTGCCGCCTCAACAACTTCCCGAGACAGGGTTGCGCCAAGGCACCAAGATTTTACAATTATTCTAACATTTACCGGCTCGCATGAGTCTAACGGGCACCTCCGGTAACCTGCTTTCGAAAAGAAAATTGTCGATATTTTCTCAGATCAAGGCGGACACAGAGCCTTTTAAATGAATTCATAAGGTTTGTGACCAACGCTGAGATGGGGAAATTTGGGCGATTTTTCAGAAATCAGGTTGCCGGAGGTGCCCTGAACTCACAACATGCTGATAAGACCTTTGGGACTATTCCTTCTCCTCGGGATCTCCATCCTCTCGATTCAAGCAGAAGTAATTAGCACCTATTTCGAGATGGAACAGGCGCGAAAAGCCGGGAAGAAAGAAAGTGAGAAGTCTCTCAACTCATTCGCGTCAGATTAAGGCTTAACCTCTTTCCAATCAGTGAATTAAGTTTAAAAACAATGTGTTTTTAAGTTGACATAGTGAACAAGTCGGCAGGATCGGTATGTCTAAAACCTTACCAAGCAACCGCTCTGAACTCAGACTGCCCGACCTGAATCTCATCGCAAATGAAACCAAGCTGGTGATTCGCAAATCTTCCAAGTTTTCGCCGGACGGATTTCTGCAAACCCTCCTCAGTTCGGTGGTAACTGGCAAGGCTTCGTCCCATCAAATTGCCGCCGATCTTCAAACCCGGGAAGACGCATCGATGGCCCGCCAATCTATGCATGAGCGTTTCACTCACAAGTCCACCGCCTTCCTCCTCTCCACCCTTGGCGACCTCATGAAGCAGCGCTTCGACCCCGCTCGAGCAGCGCTCAAGGACAGCAAGATCAAGCGTATCGTGGTGGAAGATGCCTCCGGCCAGATCATACCCAAGAGCAATGCCGGAGAAGTCATTTCCCACATTCTCGAACAAGCCACCCATCCAAAACCTGAATCAGACTTCGTATCGTTTTCAAATTCCAGCCACCCCACCAGTCAATCCCCTTTCACCCCCGCCGCTCCGGTCCAAAGGCGGCTTCAAAGCCCTCCCGCCAAAAGCAAATTCCTAGCAATCAATAATAAAAAGCCACAATCCCGTCTCCCGGGATTGTGGCTTATGATTGAGTAATGACGCTTTCTCTATTCGTTCTCCACGACGCGGAAGAAGCGCTTGGCATCAACCGGGGCAAAGAGAGTGAAGGTCAGGCTTGTGGTATCACCACCTGAAGGAACACTGTCATTGATCTCCTCGTCAAAATTGAAGAGGTCCATTGAGGTGAAGACTGAGTAGGTCTGATTGTCGCGGGAATTCCACGTCAATGTGACTTGGTTGGTCTCGGTATTGTAATCAATCGATGTGACTTCGGGTGGCGCGAGTGAACCTTCTTCACCAAAGTATTCAATCTCTGACAAGGCGTGGTTCGCTCCTCCGGTCCGGGTGACATCGTAACGGATGAACTTGTAAGGATCGGAGGGAAACGGAAGATCGATCCGAACCGTCAAGTTCCGCGTCGCACCCCAAAGAGAGGCATCGTCGGCACGCACATAGATAGGCTCAAACTCGATACCATCATTTGATCCTTGGATTTGAAAATCAAGAGGATCACGGGCGGGCGTGTCGTCACTCGAAGTCAGGGTGAAGTGAGTCAACGAGACCAGGGTCTCAAACTCAACCGTCGCGAACAAGGGGGCTCCGCCGCAGCAGAGCTTGGCCGCACCTCCACCGATCAGGTTGTCGAACATATCGAACGACCCTTCATTTCCACCGAAGCCGTGAAAATACTCCTCAGCAGATGCCGTGATGGAAACCCAATTAAAATTGGTTCCCGCGGTTTGCGGAGTATCAACGCCTGCCAGGATCGTGTCGCCTTCAACACCATCATCTTCAGGGTCGGTCAGATCACCACCTATCAAGCCGGCAATCACAGTGACCGTCGGAACAGCAGACTTACTGTCGGGATCGTTGGGGTCGGTTGAGTTTGCAACCTCGAATCCATCATTTTGATTGTCACCATCGGTGTCGAACAGATTTGGATCCGAACCGGTTTGAGTGGCACTCACAAAGGTCCCACCATTATCTTCGACTCCATCTAGAAGTCCGTCGTCGTCGCTATCTGGATTCAAGGGGCTGGTTCCGGTCTGAGTGGCGCTGACAAACGTGCCTGTGCCATCCTCGACTCCGTCTTTGAGACCGTCGCCATCAGAATCATCGTCGCTTGGATCAAGCCCTGCCTCAGATTCCTCGAGGTTGGTTAGACCATCCATATCGAAGTCATCATCAGGACCCTCCGAAAGATTCCCGAAGAACTTTATTTCAAAGCCGTCATCGAGACCGTCCATGTCCGAATCACTCACGGCGCTGAAGGAGGTTTCAAGGAGTTCATAGTCTGCAATATTAAAGACTTCCGCGGTCTTGTCCCCTTTCGCTTTTGCTGCGAAGAGCTGAACCTGGGCACCGCCCCCTCGCTCCCAATAGACGAACTCCATTACGTGGTTTCCGTAGGAGAGTGAGATTGCTCCGAGAGTGGTCGTTGAGCCGCGGTTGAGATCATCGATCGTGGCGACATCGCCATCGATGAACAAGCCACCACCGTCGTCCGAGTTAAAGCCGAAGGTATAGATACCAGGGTCACTGATAAAGATTGTGCCGGTGGCAATGAGTCCATAATCGTTGATGTCCGTGTCCTGCCCGGGAAGAACCGGGAAGGTACGCGAATTAGGGAACGGTCCCTGTGCGTTTTCTCGGAAATTAATGTCCGTCTCGCTGGTGTTGGTTTCAGCAATGATATTCGCCGGAGTAGCAAAAAGAGCACGAGTATCGGCGATTGAATTCAATGCGACGGATGAAGTGGCGTTGCGAACCGACCATCCCGCAGGAACGCTTCCGGGGTCGTTAGGATCGGTCGACGCGTTGATCTCAGAACCATCACGGAAGCCGTCATTGTCGGTGTCAGCGAGATTCGGATTTGTTCCGGTATCGTCCGCATTCACAAAGGTGCCGGTGTTCGTCTCGACGCCGTCTAACAAGCCGTCGATGTCAGTGTCGTTTCCCAAAGGATCGGTTCCGGTATCGGTGGCACTGACGTATATTCCAGTCTTGGTTTCCGCGCCATCCAAGATGCCATCGTCATCGCTGTCATCGTCCTGGGGATCAGTCCCGGCGAGGTATTCTTCAACGTTGCTTAAACCATCGGAATCGGTATCTCCCGCTCCATCGGAGGAATCTCCGGGATCGAGGGAATTTGCCGTTTCGTAGTCGTCCGGCATCCCGTCGCCATCGCTGTCCGGAAGGGGTCCCACCCTGACCGCATCAATTTCCCAGTTGGGAAACCCGGCTCCAATCGTGTTGTCGTCCCAGGCTCCTACGAAGCGGACCTGAATGCTGGAGCCGGCAGCAACGCCGCCAACATTGGCCACGCTAGTAATAAAAACCGGATCAAAATACCCGGCGGAATCAGTGCTGAATCCATCGAGGCCCTTGAGAACGTGATTGCCTTTCAAGGGGGCGGTATTGGTGTAACCGTTTTGTGTGAAAGCAGATCCCAAAACATTCTTAAATTCACCGCCGTCGATGGAAATTTGAAGACCTGCGCCATCCCAGTCATCTCCCTCAATACTGTATCGATGATCGAAACTGACCTGGAGTCCTGCGGTCGCGGAAACGGCAATTGCCGGACTGGTTAAAGTGTTGGTGGACGGACCGGACCCATCACCTTCCATCGCCCAGGTCCCGTTTGCGGCACTGTAAATGGCTGGAATTGGAGTGGCTCCGGTTGCTTCTTCGACAAAGCCACCATCATTGGCGGTGAATTCTTCATCAAGTAGAAGTTGAGCTGAGGCAGACCCCAGCATCACGGCAGATAAGCCAAAAAAAATGGAGTGTTGTTGTTTAGCTTTTCGAGTTGTCATAGTATTAAAAATGATCAACTCCGCTTCTAACAGTCCCACGTCAACACGTCAACTTGTTTCGTCGGGCTTGTTTCGTCGGGCTTGTTTCGGTCGGGCACAACGACCGCCCCCCTCCGGTGTCATCTTTCATTGGCGCAACACGACAGCTCAGGAATAATAGGGTGTGAGACGTTTCTCTGTCTGATCTTAGGTTGTCATAGTTAGTTTCTCTTCGCAGATTTGCGAGATGAACCTCTATGACCTGCAAAAACGGCGCCAACAATTAGCGATACGCCCAACGCCCAATTCCAACTTCTCAGTCATAAGATCTCGTTCCGGGAATCCGAGTTCGTCGGCCTCACCGAAGAGGAAGCCCACAGCCTCTTCCAAAAGAAGGACACCGGCAACCTCCGCTCATGAAATACAAAGCCGAAGCCATCGCCGTATGAAGCAACCCTCCACCGATTCACGTCCGTGGAGGGAACGGCTTTTTTATCTCTGAGTGCTACGACCAAAGTCCCACCTGGCAGCCCAAGGAGATCCCTCTCGGCGACGGTCGTATTCTGATCCTCGACGACTCCTAAAAGGCAGGTGCCTCAGAAACCAACGAAAAAACCGCTGCCAAGAATGATCTTGGTAATGCGGGCTGGGAGTCTATGATCTCAGGCAATGAAAATCACCCCTAAGCCTCCCGGTTTCAGCAAAATACGGCGTGGAGCGGGGACTTTTTCTGCCAAAATCCCGACAACCGCCAAACCAAACCACCATCTCAGCCCCTCTTTCCCCCGCAACCCCCTTTCTCCCCCCTCCGCTCCGATCCAAAGGCGGCTTCAAAGCCCTCCCGCCAAAAGCAAATTCCTAGCAGTAGTAATAGCGGCGGCGTTGACGGCTTTGACATCGGTAAGTGACGCAATGGCAGTGGAGCTGACGCGGGATGGCCGGGCGTTGTTGCCGATCGTCATCAGCGAGTCGGCGTCGGAGGAGGTCAAAATGTCCGCAACGGAATTAAGTGGACTCTTGAAAAAGATCAGCGGGGCTGAGTGTCTGATCGAAACGGGCGATGGTAGCCGGGGCATCGTGTTGGGGCAGGCATCCGGTTTCAAACAACTTCCTTTCAAGCAAACATTCGAAGGTGGATCCTTCCATCGCGAAGATTATGTGTTGCGGTCGGATGCGCAGGGATTGTTTCTACTGGGGAGTTCCGACCTGGCGGTGTCGCACGCGGTCTGGGATCTTTTGCATCGTCTAGGCTACCGGCAGTTCTTTCCAGGTGCGACCTGGGAAGTGATTCCGTCTGAACCGAACCTGGCTTTGGAGATCGACATTAGTGAATCGCCCGATTTTTATTCACGCCGTATTTGGTATAACTGGGGCACATGGGGTTACAATGATCAGCCATACCGGCAATGGTGCCAACGCAACCGGGCAACACAGGGATTCCGCCTGAACAGTGGTCACGCCTACGGAAATATTCTAACTTCGAACGCGGAACAGTTCGCCGCGCACCCGGAATACTTTGCTTTGATTGATGGCAAGCGGGTTACCACCGGAGGTGACCTTAAATTTTGCATTTCGAATCCTGGCGTTCGCAAACTGGTGGTAGCGCATGCGGTCAATGTATTTAAGGCGGAACCTACTTTGGACAGCATCTCGATGGATCCCAGTGATGGCGGCAACTGGTGTACCTGTGATGCCTGTCTCAAGACAGGCAGAGTCAGTGACCGTGTTTTGATTTTGGCAAATGATGTTGCCCGTGCGATCAATCAGCTAGGGCTAGGCGAAAAGTATGTGGGAATGTATGCCTACAACGAGCACTCGCCGCCGCCGTCGGTGAAAGCGGATCCACATGTGATTGTTAGTGTGACAACGGCCTTCCTACGCGGTGGACTTTCCTTTGACCAGATCCTCAATGGCTGGGAGAAACAAGGGGCAACGATGGGCGTTTACGATTATCTAAGTGTCGTCGCCTGGGACTGGAATCTTCCTCGCGGGGCAAAAGGCGGCAATTTGGCGGCTATCGCTGATTCACTCCCTCGCTTTCATCAGCGAGGTGTCCGTTTCTATGATGCGGAATCCGGTGATTGCTGGGGGCCGTGCGGCTTGGGTTACTATTTGGCCAGCCGTTTGATGTGGGAGATCGACGATGCCGCAAAAACTGAGGCAATCGTTGAAGACTTTCTCGACAAGTCGTTTGCGGGCAGCCGGGAACCGATGCGGGAATTCTATCGCCTTATCAATCAGGATCAATCGCGCCGCCCGCCTGCGGATTTGATCGGACGTATGTACCGGGCGCTCGAAAAAGCGCGTTCCGGCACCAAAGATCCACGGGTGCAGGCACGTATTGACGACCTGATTTTGTATTCTCGTTATGCCGAACTCTATTACGCGTTTTCGGCAGGCAGCGTTCCTGTCGAGCAGCCAGTCCGCCATGCCTATCGCATGCGTAAGACGATGATGATTCACAGCTACGGACTGTGGTCCCGACTGGTCAGTCAACAGGCCGCACTCACTGACGGGCACCCCTGGAAGAGCGAGGAGCCGTTTTTGCCCGATGAGCTCAATAAGTTTCTCGCTGACGGAATTGCAAACAACCAACCTGTCGATTATGGATTCGAAGGTATTGCCTACAGCACTAAGCTGATACCCGCCAAAGCACTTCAATTGCCGAAGGTCTCCGCCGGAACTTGGCCCGCGATGCCGCAGGATCAGCAGCGATTCTATGTGTGGCTGGAGCCGAAGACACCAACGCTCAATTTGAAAATACGCGTCGACAAGCGTTGGGCGAGCCGAGAGCCAAAGCTGAGTTTGTATTCGCCACAGGCTGTCGATATCGAAGCCGTTGCGGAGTCAGTAGCTTACAAGCCGGATGGTAAAGTGCGGGAACTGGAACTTGTGACAAAATACGACGGTCTTCATCGAATTGAGGCCGTTGACGGTGGCGATCATACTTACATCGAGTTTCCGGCAGGCATGCCCGTCACGCTGGAGTCGGGGATCGACACCAGTGGCGTGACGTCTCAATTTCGCGGAAATTGGTCGCTTTATTTCTACGTTCCCATAGGGACAAAAGTCGTCGGCGGTTGGGCATCGCGGATCGCCAATTGGGCACCGCGAATTTCAGGTAACGTGCTAGACGGGTCTGGGAAGGCGATCTTCGACTTCGCCACCCTCGAGGAAGGCTGGTTTCAAATTCCAGTCCCTCCGGGGCAAGACGGCAAGCTGTGGAAATTCGACAACAGTCAAGGCCAGCGCCTATTGATGACCGTCCCGCCATACCTGGCCCGCACAGCCGAAGAGTTAATGCTGCCCGAAGAGGTCGTAAATCAAGACAGCCGGAGGTGAGAATCCTACTCAATCGCAGGCCAAATTTTTATTAATCCCACAGAGGGCGCCTATAGCAACTCAAGCAGGTCAACGCTCGTTTCGAGTGATCCGGTGCGCACAGGTTTCAAACCTGCGTCGGGTGTTACCAGAGACAGTTCAACCCCCATTTCCCTGCCCTCCGCTCCGATCCAAAGGCGGCTTCAAAGCCCTCCCGCCAAAAGCAAATTCCTAGCAGTAGTAGGCAAACGACCTACTGTTCGGAAATCCGGTTGAGTAAATCGGTCACAACGTCCGGATTCGATGCCACCACATTCTGCTTTCCGAGCGGATCTGATTGGTAATCGAAGAGATCGATTTGGGTCGGGCTCGCCGCATTATTTCCCCATCGCACAAGCCGGTAACGATCGGTCCGAATCGAGTAGCCGTCGGTGCTATTTTTGCGCCACAAGCCAAGGGCAAAATCCTTTGGAATCGCTGTCGGATCAGCGAGCACCGGGGCAAAGCTTTGACCCTCGACTGAATCTGGAATCGGAATGCCACAAAGTTCGCAAAGCGTGGGGTAGATATCGATACTCTCCGCCAAACAGTTAGTCGCTATACCTCGATGAGCTTGATACGGAGCCCTCACAATCAGCGCGCTCTTTAAAGACTCCTCAAGCGTGGTGTGCTTCCCCCAAACGGTGTGCTCACCCAAGTGCCAGCCATGATCTCCCCAAAGCACGACAATTGTTTCCTCGGTGAGGTTCAGCGCATCGAGTTCATCAAGAACCTTCCCGATCTGGGCATCAACATAGCTGACACACGCGTAATAGCCATGAATCGAAAGCTTTGCCTCGGCCTCGTCGATCGTATTGGTGCCACCATAGTTGCCGATGAATTCGCCGTTGCCTGATTGTGTCAGCCCGGAATTCACTCCGGAAGGCAGAGTTTGCACCGGCACCTCGATCGCATCGCGATCATAGAGATCCCAATATTTCTTGGGCGCAGCGAATGGCAGGTGCGGCTTCATGAATCCTATCCCGAAGAAGAATTGTTCATCACTTGCTTTAAACTCACGAAGTCTTCGGACAGCTTCGTCCGCCATCAACCCATCGGGATAATCAGTATCCTCTAGGCTGGTGATGCCATCCGCAGCCACCCCGATCTCAGTTCTCAATGAAACTCCCTGATCGCGTGTCACGCCATTGGCATAGGCGAAAAAGGCACTCCAGGGATCATTCCAAATCCCGGAAGTCATGTAGGCTTCATCCCAAGCGCCCGGCATTTCGGCAGCTCCACCATCAGGGGCATGGCTGAGCTTCCCCAATCCAACCGTTCGATAGCCCGCGAATCGAAAAGCCTGCGGAAGGGAATTCGGATTCTCCGGGTCATTGGTGTTTTGGAAAAGATTCCCAAAAGCGTTGTTGGAAGTCGCCGCCGAACTGCGCGGTCGGCGCGAAGTCATCATGGCATACCGCGATGCTCCGCAAGTGGGACACTGAACATAGTGCTTGTTAAAAAGCCGCCCCTCGCGCGCGAGCCTATCCATGTGAGGGGTGATCATGCCAGTCTCACCGTAAGCATTGATTTGCGGGCGCAGGTCATCGACCGCAATGAAAAGAACATTGGGCCGGCTTCCACTCGGCTTGGCCGCGAGTCGATAGAAGTTCTTCGGCACATCATCGCTCAAAGGCCCAACCGTGATTTCCTGCCTACCATCACCCAGTCCATTTTCGGCAATCACATCCACTTCACCCTCACTCCATAATCTCAAGTCACTTGATGTCTGGATGCTCAGAGAGCTGTCTTCCGCAGCGAGATTACGGGTGTAAGTCACCCCGGTATCAGCGGTCGTCAGCACACGGGAAGAGACATTGAGCGGATCGGAACCTGCGGCGTATTCCAAATAGTCCGGATCACCATCACCATCGCTATCGACACCCCCACCATCCTCAGTGAGGCCAAAGGAAGCAAGCCAACTGGCAAAAGTCACCACATCATCCCCGCCTGGGCTTCCACCATCCGCAAAGCTAACTCGCCAATTCGCAGGATCACTAGTATCAACACCGGCATCTTCAGCCCCAATCAAGGTGAGCGAGCGCCCCGCTTCCGAGGCCCACTCCGGCGGGCCACCGTAAGTCACCTCATCGACAAGCCTCTGATATGGATCTTCCAGACGAAGAGTCTCCGAAGCGCTCAAGCTCCCTTGGAAATCACCCGTCGAAAAGACCGCGCGCTCGCCAGCGGCCAAGGTTCCCGAAGTGACAGTCAGAACAATCCCCCGCGTGAAGCGTAGTCCTCCGAGATCAACTTCTCCCGGGCCAGTATTGATAATCTCCACAAATTGCTGGCCTCCATCATAGAAAATTTCACTCATCCGGACATTCACGACCTCAGGCAACACCACCCTTCCGGAAGAGTGTTCAACTTCAAGTCCGCTTAATTCAAAGCTGTTAATCCCACCGGCTTGCGGCGTATTAAGAATGAAGGCCGAGTCAAAATCAGTAGCGGCAACGACTGAAGTGACCGAACTCACCGACTCCCCGTTATAACTGCTGCTCACCGTCATCTCGGTCGCCGAACTGCGCTCGACTTTCAACTCAGCGACATAATCATTCCCACTTGCGGTCGCGCCAGCGCCTCTTCCCACACTCACCAGCTGGGTGCTATCGACGGTCGAAAGCGGATTATCCCGGTTGGCACTCCGGGCGTGCAAAGTGGTGGCGTTTCCCGCACCAGGCCCCCACATCGCGCCATACCCGCGCGACGGCTCGAAAACTGCAGCGGTGTTCGCGTTGGCGATGTCCATTTCCAATTTGGAACCATTTGACTGATAAATTCCAAAGCGGAATCCACTGTCACTCGCTGCGCTTGCCCCATAGTCATTATAATTAGCGATGAATTTCAGCGTCAGGGAATCGCCCACCGCGAGTGATTGCTCTGAAAAATAACTCCAAGCCATCCCCCGCAAAGCCGAACTTCCGCCCGATGCCACTCCACTTCCCCAAGTGAAGGCGTTGCTATTACGATTCGAAAAACTGGGCACTCCAGCAGTCGCACTTGCCGACCCAGTGTACCAAGGACCATTGAGCGTCGTCGTCGTCACAACTGGCTCACCGCCCTCGACAACCCCTTCCCTCAAATTGATGAGGCTGGCCGCCATTCGATCACCCATCACAAGCTGACCCGGAGCATCGAAATGAAGGCCATCGAATAGGTTAAGATCGTCCGTGCTGACGAAGTCCGCTCCACCATCGAGTCCCGCCACCACTTGCTGTGCCGCACTAATCTCTGGCTTACTGGAAACCTCACCGATCGCCACCTTGAGATTCTCCAAGCCGGCCTCCGGAAAGGCTGCGTGTAAATCCGAGCGGACATTACCCAAAAAGGCATGAAGGTCGGCTTGATATTGCGCACCCGAGCGACCCACCGCGCTGTCCCGCTCACCCTGATGCCAGGCCAGGCCAATAATCTTAAAAGTATCCCCCCGGGCCGTGATCAGGTTCAAGGCCGTTGTGCAATCGGCAATAAAAGGATCATACATCGCTCCAGTTGGCGACCAGTCTTCGAAAAGATTTGTCGCACCGCGAGCACGCTTGATGATTGCCAGATCAGTCACGGCATGATCATTCTTCAAGGCCCGGGCCAGCCCAAACTCAGGACCAAAAGCTCCGTTCACCGCAGTCAACGGGACAAAGCCACCCCCAGAGTCAAATTCAGCACCACTCGCAGCGGTGACGTGATGAAAATACTCCACCCCCGCATCGGCAGGATCAGAAACCAAGCCGGCGGCATCTGCACGGCCAGCCGCATTGGACTGACCTGCAACAAGGAGAACATCAATCTCAGCCGCCGACAAATAACCGATCAGAGATAAAGAGCTGATCAGAGAAAAAATAGAGACGAAACACATCAGAGGTGAAAATAGGTCCAATAATTAAAATTACTACTTTTCATGAAGGAAACTCTGAAATAGCGTTTTCCAAGATGAGAATCACCCATCTACAAATCGCAGCTTCAGTTGCCGCAATTTTGCCGCTTTCCGCTGACCCCATCGCCAACTGGAAAGAACTCAACCCCAACGAGGCGATCGTCCCGATTGAAGGAGAGGCTACAGATTCGCCCACCTTCGGAGATGGCGTGACTCTAAACAGTGCACAACAAGCCTGGGTCGCAGGGAGATTTGGAAGCGTCGAAACCCCCGCCTCGGTGACTCTTGCGGTCGGTGAAACGCTCACCGTTACAGGCACCATGGTTCTAACCGGTGGATTAGACAACAGCACCCAGTTCCGCTTTGCTGTGCAAAACGACGGGGGCAAATTTGCGCAGAATGACGGCAACAACTGGGCCGGAGGCTGGCTACACTCCATCGGCACCGGAAACCCGGCTGATCTTTGGCAAGCGAGAACCGATGGCCCCTTCATCAGCACCATCGGCGATGCAATCGATCTCGAATCCGTGACCAACCGTACGGGTCTCTTCGATGGTGATTCGGTGGAGCCATTTGCATTCTCCATGACGATCACGCGGGACTCTGACACAACCGTCGACGTCACCTCCCTGATCACCGGCGGCGACGGCGACCTCAGTGAGGAGTATGTCAAAGAGGACATCGAAACCTCGCTCTTCACCTACAATTCACTAGCCTTCTTGTTCGGCGGATCTTCAGCAGTCGAGCAAGTTGCTCTCTCAGACGCCCGATACACCGTAACCAGCGATAACGAGGAAGAAATCTTCCTGTCCGTCACCTCAGATGGATTAAACCCGGAAATCGACTACATTCTAGAGGAAGGAAAAACCTACGCGCTTGAAACCAGCCTGGACCTCATTGATTGGAGCCTCGAACTAGATGACTCCCTCTTCGGAACAGGAACTTTCATTGATGATCTCAGCACCCGTTTCGACGCGCCACTTCCATCCCGCGTCTTCTACCGCCTGCGTGAAATCAACCCTTAATCGACTCTAACTCCCTACAGATTAAACCCAATAAAGACAAACGATGAAAATCACCCAACTACTCCTAACTTCCTCAAGCTTGGCCCACCTTGCTGGAGCCGCAACACTTGCTAACTGGAAGGAGTTAAACCCCAATGCCGCGGTGGTTCCCATCACGGGTGCCGATACCGACTCACCAGTCTTCGGAAACGGAACGACCGCAAACAGTGCACAAGCCGCCTGGATTGCCGGCCAGTTCGGCACAACCGCCTCACCTGAATCTGTCAATCTTGCGATCGGCGACACCCTGACTGTTTCCGGAAGTATGACTCTGACCGGCGGAACGAACAATGACTCCCAGTTTCGCTTTGGAGTCTACAACTCCGGGGGCCAATTAGCGGTCGACAACGGTTCCAACTGGAGCTCCGGCCTATTACATGTGATTGGAACCACTTCGGACCTTTTCCAGGCTCGGACCGATGGCCCCTTCATCAGCACCACCACCAGCCCCGGGGGGAACGCCGTCGACCTGGATTCCGTCATCACCCGTACCGGCACATTCAACGGAGACTCAACAATTCCCTTTCTCTTCAGCATGGCCATTACCCGGAATAGCGCCACCACCGTCGATGTCGTTTCCCTGATCACCGGAGGCGATGGCAACTACAGCGAGCAATACGTTGAAGAGGGCCACGCTCCGACAAACTTCACCTACGATTCCGTCGGCGTCTTGTTTGGAGGGAGCGCGGGTCTCGAGCAGGCAAGCTTCTCCGGCGTTCAATACCAAGTCACCTCGATACCGGAGCCATCAGCTACCCTCCTTGGCCTGACCGGATTGTTATTCGGCTTCGCTCGCCGACGCCGCTAGGCAGACCTTTCTCTTCGATCACTCAATGCGGGACGACGAAAGTCGCCCGCATTTTTTTTGACGCGATTAAGTTGATCCGTCGGGATTGGCATCTCCCCCCAACTCGAAGAAAACGACCCTATCTTTCCGTCATCCGACTCTCCTAAAACGGCCAGGAAGACCGCCAACAAATTTTTGCCAAACATCATACGAACACCCACTTTCCTTGCTCCTTCGCACTGATCCCAAGATTGATTTTTCTCCTTTGCCACCTATCCCCTCATCTCCAAACTCCTTGGATGCGTAACCTCCTCTCCCTCTTTCTGGCCCTCCCCATCCTCGCGGCGGAAAAACCGAACATCCTCTTCATCCTCGCTGATGATCTCGGCATCAAGGACCCCTCCAGCGAAGGCTCCACCTTCCACAAAACCCCAAATATCGACGCCATCGCCAAGGGCGGAATGCGCTTCACCAACGGGTACTCCACCTGCCAGGTCTGCTCGCCATCCCGCGCTTCCATCATAAGCGGGCAATACCCCACCCGCATTGGCATCACCGACTGGATCCGCGCCGCCACCGGCTTGAACTAGAATCGCAATGACCGCATCCTCCCGCCCGAAAACGGCGCGCGCCTTCCCGATAAGATTACCACCGTCGCGGAAGCGCTCAAGTCCGGTGCTTATAACCCCCTAATACCCCCTCCGCTCCGATCCAAAGGCGGCTTCAAAGCCCTCCCGCCAAAAGCAAATTCCTAGCAGTTCGCGAGGGAAGAGCGCCGCTCAATCCCCGGGAGAATCAGGCATCCTAGCCTTAACCTGACGCCAATGGCTTGATCGCCCTGCAAAAACCGCAGCCAAAAATGAACTTGGCAACGCGGGTTGGGGATCTACGCTCTGCTGTCAGGCAAATCGTGCTAAAATCTCCTAATTCCAGTAAAACAGGGCGTGGATCAGGGACTTTTCCTGCCGAAAGCTCCACAACTGTCAAACCTAAGCCCCCTCTTTCCCCCGCAACGCCCTTTCTCCCCCTCTCCGATCTCCTCAACAACGTCCTCAGGGACAACCCGCAAAAAGCAAACTCCTAGCAGTGAACTCTAGTAAAAACATATTAACAATAATCGTGATGGCTATGATAGCTTCGGGCATTATCCCTGCCAATGGACATGGAGATCTACATATGCTCATCTCAAGGCTGGATGAGGAGATTGCTAGTAATCCCTCCAATCCAGAAAAACGGCTGGAGCGTGCCATCCTCCTTTGCCAACACGGAAGCCACGACAAATCTCTTGCTGATCTGAAAGAGGTGGAAAAGTTGGCTCCACAGCGTCATGAGCGCCATTACGTGGCGGCAAGGGTTTACATGAACCAAGAGAAATGGGAATTGGCTAAATCGGCATTGGATCAGCATATTTCAGCGCTTCCCCAGCAGCGTAAATCCTACTTCCTTCGGAGTCAGGTTCAAACGATGCGGGGCAAGCCGAGTGATGCCGTGGCAGACATGAATCAGGCGATCAAACTCCATTCACCAGCTCCATTGAACTATTATCTACACCTCATCCAGATTCAGGAAAAGCGGGGCAAAATTGATGAGGCTATTGCTGTCTGTGATCACGCACGTAAGTCATTGGGTGACTTACCTAACATCCTGATGATTCAAGCGCGTTTATTGCGTGGGGGAATGCGCATTGAGGAAGCATCTCAGATTTATGCGCAGCTAAGAAAAAAAACTCCTAGCCTTACTTTTAGCGTGTCTTTGGAGGAAGCTCAAATGTGGGAAAAGACGAATCCAAAAAAATCCCTAAGCCTACTGATCCAAGCTGAATTAGCCTGGAATACCTATTCCAAACGTAAGCGTGACCGAGCGCCCATGCAAAAACTTCACAAAGAACTAATCACAAAAAAACAGCTTCTAACAAGATGATGAAAGCCCCTATCGGAAAATTAATCCTACTCGTATTACTGATTCCATTAAAACTCCTGGCAACGAACTTCGTTGAAAAACAAAGTGCGGATTGGAGCATGCTCCATATCACGGATGGTGTTGACCCTGCGACCGCCGACACTGATTTTAACACCACTTGGTATAATCCGACATCCGGCGGCTATGTGGGCACTACATACGATGGGCTTGCTTTTACGGGTGGCCTGACATCCCCTTTCATGTATGGCGGAGTCAATGGTCTGACTGGGGGAACTGTCCTTACCACCCCACCGTCAGGACTTCGATACACGAGCTACTTTTACAAAGTCATCGATGCTGGTAATGGCGCTGAGAATATCAAGCTCTCCCTCCTAGTAGACGATGGTGCCTTTGTTTACCTTAACGGACAACTCATCGCCAGAGCCGGCGTTTCAGATCCAGATACGTTTGCCAAACTGTCTTCTCTCGGGAATGAATCTGATTATTCTAATTTGACAATAATCGATAACGCCACTCTTCAGCCAGGGCTTAATCTTCTCGCTATTTCCGTGCACCAGACCAGTAGCAGCAGTAGTGACTTGGGCTTTGATCTCGAACTTAGCGGGGACCCCGTCTTGGTCGATGAAAATTCTAGCGGCTGGGCCATTTTGAATACTATCGATCCCGCTGGCGACGGCTATGATCCTTTGACAGGCCATAGCTCTCAAGCTGCGGATGCCGATTTTGATGCCACGTGGAAGAATCAGACATTTGGAGGCTACACAGGGGATCCCTACGATGGCCCCAGTTTCACCACTGGCCAGCAGGCGCCTTTCGCTTACGGCAACATCGACGGCATTCCATCGCCCAACACCGTGTTAACGACACCAAGCACAGGCTCTCGACATACCGAATACTTTCTCAAAGAGATTGATGGAGGAATCACTGGATTCAACAAGGCCACCTTCACGGTCCTCGCCGTTGACGGAGCTTTCATTTACCTCAACGGAAATCTCGTAGGAGTAGTTGGCGACTTACCTAATGAGGCAAGTCAGGACACTTGGTCTAAACTTACAAGTAGCGTCGGATCAGAGACGACATTCCACACATTTACGGTGAAGGGATCTGAAATAATACAGCCTGGCATTAACCTCCTTGCGGTATCAGTGCATCAGCAATCAACCTCCTCCCCCGACCTCGGGATTAGCCTCAAAGTCATAGGTCAGAAAATGATCGCGCCCGCCTTCGAGCGCGGCCCTTACCTTCAATCAGCTAGTCACGACCGGATGACACTACGGTGGCGCACGACTGAGGGGAGTAGCAGTGTGGTTCGTTATGGCGATTCACCCACCAATCTGACTCAGACCATAGCCGTAAACGACAGTGTCACAGACCATATTGTGACGTTGACTGGTCTCGCCTCTGCTACTCATTACTACTATCAAATCGAAAGCTCGAACCTCAGTGGCACCATCACCCAGGGAGCGGCAGCAGACTACTACTTTAAAACTTACCCAGCTCCAGAAACCCAAGCGCCGACCAGACTTTGGGTCATTGGCGATAGTGGTACTCGTAATGCGAATCAGATGAATGTCTATAATGCTTACCGTAGTCGCACGGGAACAGCGCATACCGATGCTTGGCTCATGCTGGGAGACAATGCCTATAACAGCGGCTCGGATGAAGAATTTCAAGGGGCGGTATTTGATGCTTACCCAGAACTTTTGCGCAATACCACGATGTGGTCTTGCATAGGTAACCACGAAACTTACACCAGTGGAGGGGCTCCGTATATTGATATTCATAGCTTTCCAACGGCTGGCGAATGTGGCGGATTACCTTCGGGAAGTGAACGTTATTACTCTTTTGATCACGGGAACATTCACTTCGTTTGTCTCGATTCTACGGCCTCAAACGCCTCAGATCTTCCCGGATCAGGAGGGATGGTCGACTGGTTGGAAGCGGATTTACAAGCGACCGACAAAGACTGGATCATTGCCTATTTCCACCATGGCCCCTACACCAAGGGATCGCACGATTCAGATATAGAAACGAAACATATTATAGTGCGAAGATACATGACTCCTTTGTTAGAGTCCTATGGTGTGGATATGGTTCTTTCAGGACACAGCCACACCTATGAACGCTCGATGTTGGTGAACGGTCACCATAGTAATATGACTGCGGATGACTCAACCAGCAGCACTTTCAACTACAGTATGCACGCCATCGACAATGGCAATGGCAGTGATTTGGGGAGCGTTGACGGAAGTGGTAAGTTTGTAACTGATGGCGGAGACGGTAGTTACCGTAAGGAACTTGGATCGACTCAGTCAGGAACCATTTATTCGATCTGTGGTGCCAGTGGAAAACTTGGTAATTGGTCTGGCGGGTATAGTGACACAGTGAACCCTGTGCCTCACCCAGTATTTGTGGTCAACTTAAGGGCGATGGGATCGATGATCATTAATGTGGATGGTGATATGTTAAATGCCCAGTATCTCGACGATCAGAATATGGTGCGAGACGACTTCACCATAGTAAAGCCGGCTAGTGGGAGTGTTCAAGTAGCCTCTGTTTCAGAGCTCGCTCCTGTGGGGACTTCTGTTGCGACGGTGAATACAAGTGGTAGCGGAACGCTGGATTACTCCATTATCGGAGGCAACGAGGCTGCCATGTTTGCAATCGATAGCAGCACGGGTGAAGTAACAACCTTGGGACTGTTTGACTTTCAGATGGACAAAATTTACAATTTGACCATTGGAGTTACTGATGATGGCGTGGCGAATGATCCTGTCTTGGTTACTGTGGACGTCCTGAGCATGGGTGATTCTGATATGAGAACTACACCTGTCATTACGCTGAATGGTGTATCAACGGTGCAGCATGAATTAGGAACGACTTATACAGACCTTGGCGCGACTGCTGATGGAGGAGAAACCGTAACAATTAGCGGGACAGTGGATGTGAATGTGGTTGGTTCTTATATCTTGAGCTACAATGCAAGTGATACTGCTGGTAATTCAGCCAAACAAGTGACTCGAACTGTAACAGTTGTCGGTTCCAGTGGGGGAGAAAGTTTTGGGCATGTTGTAATCTACCCAAACAATTCCACGACATTAATTGGCCAGGTGACGATCGAGGGAGAGGTTGCAGGGAGCGGGGATGTGGTGGCGATTTATGTGGGGAGCGAGTTGAGGGGCAAGCAAGAGGTGATTATCAATGGAGGTGTAGCATGGGTGAATGCCCAGGTGAACGCAGCAGGAGGAGACGAGACGATTAGTTTCAAGGTCTACGATGCGAGCACAGGAGTGACGCATGAGAAGAGCAAGATAAGCGCTGTAATCACGACCGGAGGAGCCGTCGGGAGTTTTGAGAGCCCGCTCATGATAGAAATGAAGGATTTTGAGACGCAGACCTTGAACCTGATAGCGGGCTGGAACCTGGTATCGTTCTATGTAGAGGCCGATGACATGACGACGGCAACTGTCTTAGCTCCCATCCAGGACAAGCTGTTGCAGGTTAAAAACCTGACCCAGTCGTACGACCCGAGCCAACCCTCCTTCCTGAACACCTTGTCTAGTTTGAGCATGAAGGATGGCTACTGGTTAAAGGTAAGCGAAGACGTCAGCTTGGATGTGGAGGGGACAGTGCCATCGGGGGCATCGATCAATGTGAAGCGCGGCTGGAATTTGGTGGGATACCCGAGGTCGAGCGGAGAGGGTGTCGCCGGTGAGTTGGCAAGTCTTGGGAGCACGGTTGTGCAGATCAAGAACCTGGAGAGGTCGTATGACCCGAGCATAGACTTCTTCCTGAACACGTTGTCGACGATGGCGCCTGGGTCGGGTTACTGGTTAAAGGTGGAAGCGGCCGGGACGTGGACAGTGGGGACGGTGGCAGATAGCATGCTGAGCCGCGCGATAGTCAAGGACCAGTCAGATCATTCGCCGGAGGAGAAAGCAGGCCCGGCATGGGGGGAAGCGACCGTGTATCCAAACCTGGGAGCAACAGTCTTGGCGCAAGTATCCATCCAAGGCAAGTCGGTGGCCAAGGGCGGGGTTGTCGGGGCGTTTGTTGGAAGCGAACTCAGGGGGCTGCAAGGTGTGGTTTTGGACAACGGAATCAGTTACGTGACCTTAAACGTGAACCTCAATGGCGCGGAGTCGGTCAGCTATCGGGTGTGGAACCGGGATGACCATAACGACTACCTCGTGAGCGGGACCATGCTGCTGGAACTCGGCGGCGTGTATGGCAACCCCAAACTGGTGAACCTGGATGCCGTGGCGGTTGCCGGCAAACCACTCCAAGTGTTCAAGCTCACCAGCGAACCTTTCGGGTTCAGTTTTAACACCACGGTCGGCCGAAGTTACACCGTGGAGACAGCAGGGGACCTCCGGGCATGGAAAGCAGTTGAACTGTTCCAAGGCAGTGGCGGCGAGATCCGGTTCACCGCAAAACCGACATCTAGTGGGGAATCCCAGTTTTTCAGGGTTTTTAGGGAATAGCGGTCGCCTGGCCAAGGGGCTGTTCACGGTAGTGCACTGCTAGGAATTTGCTTTTGGCGAGAGCGCTTTGAAGCGTAAACGTCATAAAATTGGGCACCTACCGCGTGGCGGCGAGATCCGCTAAAAGACGGGTTATGTCCACGACATCATCCAATCCACCGCCCGTGCGCGGCTCGGAAGTCCGCTTCGCTGAAGTTGACTTTCCCGGCGTGATCCAGTCTCGGCTCGTCATCGAATATTCCGATGGCCTCAAAAGCATCATCG
>CAWUTG010000063.1:0-14326 GCA_963925135.1 uncultured Verrucomicrobiales bacterium
TATAACATTTGGAGTATTCAGCTCGTGATCTTCAAAATCCTCCAAATAGATCGTCCCAGCCTGAATACCCGCGTAAAACGGACTGTCTTCAGCGCTAAAATAGCTCAGCTCTTCCCAGAAGATGGCGGCTCCGGAAGCTCCTGATGAGATTCCAAAAAACAGGAAATATGGGGTTATTTTCATAATTTTTTTTAGATGCTAGTCAGCCAGTCCACGAGTTTGCAGATGGTTGAGAAAGTAGGCTCTTCGAGTCGCGAGCCAATTGGAGCGGGCGGGGGCATTTGTCAGCCAATGAGTCCTGGTGTAGACGGCACCTCCAACACTGTCGCCCCATCTTGCAGACTCGCAATGACTCCCAAGATCAAACAAGGCCGCTTCGAGGTCAAACCGGATTGAGGCCTGGTGGAGTTCGATCGGGTTGTTGTTCCCATCAACCCCCTGTTCCAGCCCGAAGGCTCCACCGACTGCGTCGAAGTGGAGAGCAACACGATTCTTCCAGGCTTCCTGATATTTGGGGAGAGAGAGGAGGTGGCCATGGACCACTGCAGATCCCAGATCGTCACCTGAGCGATCAAAGCCCACCCTACCCTCTACCATCGAAGCCTCGGCATCCCAAATGAAGAACTGAAAGCGTTGAGCTTCCGCAGCTGACGCATAGATAATGTTGTCTGGATCAGTTCGATCATCGAGATCCTTTCGACGGGCTGCCCGCCAATTGGCCGCCCAATCGAGCGGATCGATATACTGATTGACAATAAGATAGTCGATGTAGTTGTCCAAGTCGATCATTTCCGTCAGAGCGGTCCATTTGGGGTGAAAGGTTGAATTCAAAGGCGCATTCTCCGTTTCCGCTTCTTGGGCGCGGCGAATCATTTCATCCCACGCAATCAGGTCGCCGTCCTCAGCATCGGCCCATTTCCGGACATCATACTCAGCATTCATTTGCCCGTCTGCCTTCATATATTCCTCATTGATCCGCTCACTGAAATCATAGAGGCCCCAGTAAAGCCCGTCGATGTAGAGATGAACCCATTGACGTTGGGCGATCCTATGCCCCATCGCAGCATGGGTCGCACGCGCCCAAGCTTCCTTGGTATAGGTCGCTTCATTGCGTAAAAAGGCGCAACATCCCAAGGTCCAGCTATCGTGGGTCGCGTTTCGTAGCATCAAAGTTTTATACTTTGTTAGGGTTGCATTCGTAAACGGATCCTGCAGGAACCTCATCGCACCTTCTGGAGTCGAAGAAAACTTACCGTCAAACCCGATCTTCAGTCCATGCTTGGCGCTTTGAGAGGGCTGGATACTTGAATTACCTGCGATACTGAGCTCGCCTGTTTCCTGGACCCACTGACTGTTGTTGGCTCCGATATACTCAAGGGAGGCCAAACGCCGCCACTTGTTACCTTGAGGGTCTAACTCATTCTGGTCGGAGATGCTGCTGTTCGCGTAGATTCCTCCGCTTCCTTGGCTAAAAAAGTCACGCGGAGGTAAAACCAGCGAGACAGTGGGAAGCAGGCTCAGCTGTGTCATCAATTCATCCTTATTCGCCTGAATCAGAATGGGATCCATTTCGTAGTCGATCAAATAGGGCTCCATACTGGTGGAATCCGGATAAGCTTCCGGCTTCACCTGATGATCGGTCGGAATTTGGCCTTGGGACGCAGTTCCCAACACGTCTTCCTTGAAGAGATAACTGGCCGTTACGACAGGTGAGGGAAGGCAATCTGGAGCAGTTGCAACTGCACGGATGATTGTCGTCCCCTCAACCGTAATGGCATGGAGATATTCTGGAGAATCCTCGGTTGGCACTGAAAAATCAGTCGTGAATGTGAGGGCTGTTCCTGGAGTATGTATTATTGAGACCGGGAAAGCCTCTCCCGAATAGACGCCCGCAGGCTTTGAAAATACCGGGGACTCGCAGACGCCCACAAATGCACCCATCTTATTCAACAATCCCGGAGTTGGTGCCCCGAAGTATCGCAGTTTTCGAGTCCGGCCATCAGCCTCGGCAACCAGATTATCGATCCCCCACCCCGCTGAGCGATTCTCAGACTGGGAAGTCGTCCAGCGGTGAGAATCCACCAACACTCCAAGCTCATTGACGATTCCAATGCCGTCATCATCAGCATCAAGTTTAAAATTAGTGTGCAATGGCGAACCGGCCACCCGCCGGCTTTCGTTTGAGGCCCAGACCAGGAGGGTTCCGCCCGCTGGCAGCGTGATCCCACTCGGAAAGGCCCATTTAGCGAGATCCGGGACATCCCCTTCCCCACCCCCAGGTTTGTCCGTTAGGTGCCAGCCATCGAGAGGGACCGGGAAAGGAGTAGGGTTCAGAATCTCGATCCAGTCCGAATACTCCCCATCATCGTCAGTGGCCGTTGCGGTATTTGACGCCATGAATTCAGAAATCACGAGCGAGGTGGCTATGCCATCCCAGGGATCTTCCACCCCGTTTCCGGTGGTGTCTGCAGCGAGCGGATTGAGTCCCAATTGAAATTCATGTGAGTCAAAAATTCCGTCGTCGTCACTATCGGATGCCAATTCCTCGATACGGAAATATTCCTGACCACCAGCCCCATTCGCGACCGCAGGGGTGGGGGAAACAGGATGCGGGTTTTGTAGATTACCCAAGACTTCGGTGTAGGCTCCCGTCAGCAAAGCGAGATGATCCTGATCCCCTAGATCCGGCGGTAGTGCCGGCGGCAGGGGCGTTGGCAAGGCCTGATTATCAACCAGAAAAATGACCAGCAAATAAGGAAAACCATTGCTGACAATACGAATCGGCTTGAGGGCCAGTGAAGAGTCAGCATTGGGAATGGAAGGAAAGCTCCAGTCCTGATCAAGATAAGCTGATGCTACCCCTCCCGTCGTCGAAGCGCGGTTCCACGAGACGAAAGTATCATCACCAGCCCGTTTCAGGAAAAAAGAAAAGGTCGGTTCGGCAGAGGGATGAGCGGGGTTCCCATTCTGCAAAGGAGGCGAAAAGACCCGGAGAGAGGTCCAAGTTTCCAGATCATCCTGATCACTGTTCAAATACCCATAAACCGGATAACCGATATCTGACCAAATTTGTAAATCGGTTGAGCGCTCAATCTTGTAATGAAAACCTTTCCTTACCGGCCACCTTAAATGGACATCCCCATCGGCTTCCACCGTGGTGACAGTGGGAAGTGCCGCCAGTAAAAGACCTGTCGTCGTCAAAAGAAAAGTGGCAAGGGCGAGAATAGTGCGTTTACTGAGGATGAAAAAATTGGATGAATCAACAAATACCACCTTATATCTGTCCGAAACGCTGCCAAAAATGTCAACAGTATTACCGAAACAAAAAGTTATTCATGGCCGCAACACGAACACACATCTGCCTCCACCAAGTATCAACCTTGCCATCGGCAGCTACCCCACAGCCGTGAGATCTCCCTGAATCGCGCGGCGGCGGTAAAGGAACTCGAACATGTTTCCTTCGTGCGGCTGCTCCCACTGGACCCGGTTCGTGGGGAACGGCCCGATGTTCAGACGCTCGATGTCGGGGCTCAGCATGAGGTCCTGGATCCACGATCTGTTATCGGTGAAGGCACTCACGACGAGGGTCTCGCCGATGCTTGCCAACATTTCGGACTGCGGCATTTCCACAATACTGGCATACGGGAACATAAACTCGGTATTGGCGAGCGGATGGTCCTTGTCATCACAAGCAATCAAAGTCGGGCAGAGGTAGGTTTGCTCGAAGGCCTCCACTTTGCGGTCACCGCCTCGGTGGGCCGCCGTGACATCTCGGGCCCCTTCTTCCTCGAGAAGTCCCTCGATCATTCCGTCGATTCCTTCAGCCATTACGGTGTTGGCAAAGCCACAAAGGATCGCGTTGGAATCATCGCGTGCCAGCGGCTTAATTTCAGCTAATTTGGCGGCCAGAGCCTCGGCGATTTCATCGCGATGAGACGGCACCAGGATCGCAGAGGTGTTGATACAACTGCGACCGCCATTGGCAGAAATCGAAGTGACCAGCACGTCGAGAAATTCCTCCCAACGGTCGATGTAGTCATCGCCAATCAAAATCTTGGAGCGTCCGGTTCCGTGCACCTGAATGGTCTTGAAGGGCGCATATTTCCTCACCGTAACATCAGAACCAAAAGCGATTCCCGCTCCGCAGGAGGTGAGGAGGGTATCCCCACCTTCGTGAGTGGTTGGGTAGAAACCAAAGGCCTCCTTCGGGAATCCCGCCTGAATCATGGCCTGCACAATCCGAAGTGGCGTAAAAGGATCTTCGCGGCCCGGCTTCAGCAGCACGGGAATCTTCATCACGAGCGCCGGAAGCCACAGTGAATTCACGGCAGGTGCGTTACTCGGCAGTGAGACACCCAGCGAACTGGTGGCGGGATAATAGTTTACATCCAGACCACCGACCGAGGTAATGCCACGGTCAAAAATCTCCAAAGGCATGCCCCGGGTGAGTCCGCCAATCACGGTGCGGATTTGCGACATTGCCGCATGGATCTTCCCCATGTTCATCCGCACGAGAGTGTGCGGAAGCCGGGTCAGGGCCGAGAGCGATTCGACATAGTCGTCGGGCCCCTGTGTCGAGTCACCACAGGGCAACTCGGCATTCATAAACAAGTCCGCTGCTGCTTCACAATAATCAGCAAGAGTCTCGGCCGGGATGGCATCGAGCGCCGCCTTGGATTCATGAATGCGGAGCAGGTCGCGACGAATGAGTCCCGGATTCGCAGTGTGCGTGACGAGATTTTCGTTGAGCTGGACAAGATCGGCGGAGTGGTAATCTTGGCCTAGGCGTATGATCGGGATTTGCATGGTGGCGGAGCGGTTTTGGATTGGCGGAGCGGAGCGGTTTGATTTTAAGGGTCGGCGATTAGCTTTTAGCCGTTAGCGATTAGCTTTTTTGGGAGCCGGATTTTTGGAATTTTTGAGCTGACGCTCGGCCTGTTGGAGCGTTTGGATGAAGGTGTTGAGCATGCGTTTACAGTCGAGAAGGGAACTGTGGAGGCGGGTGTGCTTTTCAGGTGTTAGAAAGCCAAGATCTTGGCAGAGGAGCAGTTGATATTCGACTTCCGAAGCTGAACCCATGGCGATTTCACAGAAGCGACGAAGTTCAGAATCGGTATTTCGTCCGCATCCTTCGGCAATATTTGACGGAATTGAAACGGCAGCTCGCCGAAGTTGAGAGGTTAGCCCGAATTGCTCAGCTGAAGGAAGAGTCTGCGTCTCAAGGTAGAGCAAAAGCGTAAACTGATGCGCCTTCTCCCACACGTTGAGTTTTCGAAAATCCTTCATCGTTCGTTCACATGGCTAAAAGCTCATTGCTAACCGCTAATAGCCAACTCTCGCATACCAAGACGGTTAATAAACTCCCTCAATGACAGCTTTGCTGCCGCTTTGGAAGGGACGGACGTCACCGACGCCATCCCATGGAAATTCGTCACACTCGCGACGGCGGATCGCTTCATCGCGCTCCATGAACCTCGGCACGAAAAATTCATTCGTCATAGTGGTGAGTTCAACACGGCCATACTCGCCATATTCGACGAGCTTGGTGGAGTCCTTGGGCTCAACGACGCGGAGAGTGGCGCGGGGTTGAGGCGCGTAATAAGTGAGCGAATACTCACCGGGCTCGCGCTTTTTGGAAATGGCAAGGCCCATGAGGGTGTTACCGTAGGTGGGTGCGTAGTTGATTTTCCCTTCGAGAACCTCTTCCTGGATAAACTTCACGTACTGGGGAGTCATGGTGGTTCCCCCGGCGAAAACTCCACGAATGCCGGCATCGGCGAGCGACATGCGCAGCGACAGGCTCTCAAGTAACTTGGGCGTGGTGAAAATACACTGGATGTCGCGATGACGAATAATGGTCACGGCCTGGTCAATGACGTGCTCCTGATAAGCCTTGGCCATCTGCATTTCTCCCATGCCGATGAGGCGCTTCACCCACCGGGGATCGAGGTCGATGAAGTAACATGCTCCACCGCGGATGTTCGCGAGGTGCTCGATGGCCATACGAAGGCGACGGGGCCCGGTCGGCCCGACCATGAGCCAGTTGCCACCCTGCGGAAAGAAGTCGGGGCCGTAGTGATTGGAAAATTCGGTATAGTCGGTCTTGTAGTCCTCCCAACCAATCCGCTGCTTGGGCATTCCAGTCGTCCCGCCGGTTTCAAAAACATTATACGGACGCCCTTCGTAGGCTTTCGGGATGAACTTGGCGGGATCTTCCTTGCGGAGAACTTCGTCGTCGAAGTTATCGAAATGCATCATGTCCGCGAAGGATTTCACCTTCTCACGGGGATCCCACCCGGCAGCCTTGGCCCAGTCGAGCCAATACGGGCAGCCGGTTTCCGGCGAAAAGTGCCAGTTGATCATTTCGACGGTATGAGCATCGAGTTGCTCGCGGGCTTCTGGGACGGTGAGGGAAGAACTCATGAATTGTTTTAGGATTTCTAACCCAAGGAGCGATTGCCGCAAGGGAAGGTTTGGCCGAAGGGGATTTTACTCATCGTCCTCCGGGTGAGGGAGTTTTACGGCGACCGAAGTGACTTTCTCCACTACTTTTTCGGTATTTTTGAAGATTTCTCCGGTCGGCTCGACGTCTCCCTGCGAGCTATCGATCGAAAGAAGCACCCTTCCACGGGCATCCAGAAACTGCTGGGAACAATGAACGACCGCTGAAAAAGAAGTGTTTTTTTCGTCCTTCGACGTCGCCCTGAGCTCATAGGGAGCAATTCTCAACCCGCCGAGATGCTCCCAGCTACTCCCCAACCGAAGGGCGATCGCAATACGATCAAAGGTGAACACCGAGGTGAAATGGCCATAGAGCCGAGGTTCCTTCTTGAGAATTGTGAGCACCTCCTCCGCCGGGAGCGAGCCCTTGGCGTGAACAACTTAAAAAGAAAAGAGAGCCGCAGCCACGATCGCAATCATGAGATTATCCATCGTCGGTAATCTGCCTTAAAAATCCTGCTGACGACGAGTGAAATCGCTGGGTCCGAGGTTGCAGATTTCATTGGCATTCTCAAAAAACGGGATATGAGGATGCATGCCCGAACCCTGGCATCAGCCGCTGGTTTTTTTTCTCCTCTTTGGCACCTTCCTTTTATTCTGGAAGGACCGCTTGTCAGTGGAACTCATCTCCCTCTCCGCTGCGGGAATCCTTCTACTTACGGGCATCCTTACGCCCCCGGAAGTCCTGAAATGCTTCGCCAATCCCGCGCCAGTGACGATTGGGGCCCTCTTCATCCTCACTGCCGCACTCGAGAGGACAGGCCAAATCGAGCGCCTCGGCGGAGTCTTCAATAAACTCGCCGGGGGGAGCGAACGCCGGGCCCTCTTGCTCATCCTCGTGGGCTGCATATTCCTCTCAGCCTTCGTCAACAATACGCCCCTCGTCGCCATCTTACTTCCGGTCATCATGGGATTTTGCCGTGAATCGGGCTCCAAACCGTCCAAGCTCCTCATTCCCCTCTCCTTTGCCACCATCCTCGGCGGCACGTGCTCCCTGGCTGGCACCTCGACCAATATTCTCGTCTCCGGCATGGCCCGTGAGCAGGGCATTGCTTCTCTCTCGCTCTTTTCCATCGCCCCGCTGGGGCTGATTTATGCCGCAGTCGGTGGCCTCTACCTCTGGTTTTTTGCCCCGCGACTTCTCCCAAGCCGCGATACCCTTTCGACCCTCATCGCTCCGGGATCGAACCGCGAATTCCTCCTCGAACTGCTCCTCCCCGCTGGTTCGAAACTCATCGGGCAGAATGCCGAATCCGCAACCGACAAGCACATCGGCAAAATGCGCATCCTCCAAATCCGTCGTCACGGCGAAGTCCTGCCCGACCTCCTCGGTGAACTCACCCTTCAAGAAGGCGACCGCCTCCTCATCCGCACCGGCACCAAAGGTGTCGCCAACCTCAAACAATCAGACCAGGTCCGCATCGGCCTCGACAATGCCGACCTCGTCGCGATGGAGGAAACCGAAGCCGTTCTCCTCGAGGGAATGCTCGCACCGGGTTCTGAATTCGTGGGCGAAACGGTTGGCGAAATCGGATTCCGCCGGAACTTCGGCATCCTCGTCCTCGCCATCCACCGAGAGGGGGCAAACATCACCAATCTCCTCCGCGAGGAGCGGCTCGAATTCGCCGACACCCTCCTCGTCCAGGGCAGCCGCGAAAGTATCGAGCGTCTGAAGCTACAACGCGGCTTCATCTCGCTCTCCGAGCCCCAGGCTGAGACCTACAACCGCAAAAAAGCGCCCCTCGCCATCGCCGGATTCGCCATCTTCATCCTCCTTGCCTCCTTCCCCTTTACCGCCATCGGACTTCCCGGCATTTCGTTCGATACCTTTTCGGCCGCATTCATCGCCGCCCTTTTTGTCCTCCTCACTGGCAGTGTCAAATCCACCGAAGCCTACCAAGCCGTCGACTGGCGGATCCTCCTCCTCATCGTGGGTATGCTCGCCCTCGGCGGAGCGATGGAAAAAACCGGAGCCGCCCTTACCATGGCCAATTCCCTCATCGAACTCGCCGGCCCCCTCGGCCCTTGGGGAATGCTCTGCGGAGTCTATCTTATCGCCACCATCCTCACCGAACTGGTTTCCAACAACGCCGTCGCGGTCGTCCTCACCCCCATCGTGATCAAACTCGCCCACACCCTCGACGTCTCCCCCTTGCCCTTTCTTATCGCCCTCATGTTCGGAGCCAGCGCCTCCTTCGCGACCCCCATCGGCTATCAAACCAACACCTACGTCTTTGGCGCAGGGGGGTACCGATTTTCCGACTTCATCAAAGTCGGCCTTCCTCTCAATATCATCCTTTGGCTCACCGCCAGCGCCCTCATTCCGCGCATCTGGCCATTTTAAATTGTCCGCCCCTTCCGCCTTGATTCTTCGTCCCCCTGCGGCCACGTTTCGGCATGTCATACGATCTTGTCGTCATCGGAGGAGGCCCTGGAGGCTACGTCGCCGCGATTCGCGCCGGCCAGCTTGGTAAAAAAGTCGCCTGCGTCGAAATGGAACGCGCCGGCGGAACCTGCCTCAACTGGGGATGTATCCCGACCAAGGCTCTCCTCAAAAACGCCCACCTTTACCACCAGCTCAAGCATGACGCCGGAAAATTCGGCCTCAGCTTCGACAACCTCCAATACGATTGGTCCAAGGTCATCGGCCGCTCGCGCCAAGTTTCCGGAAAGCTTGCCGGCGGCATCGAATTCCTCTTCAAAAAGAACAAAGTCGACTACATCAAGGGCTTCGGATCCGTCGCCGGGAGCGGTAAAGTGGAGGTCAAAAAAGAGGACGGCTCTACCGAGATCATCGACGCTAAAAACATCATCATCGCCACCGGCGCCAAGTCGCGCCCCATGCCCGGCCTCCCCTTCAACGGCACCACCGTCATTTCCTCGAAGGAGGCCATGGTTCTCGAGAAGCAGCCCAAGTCCATGGTCATCATCGGCGGCGGCGCTATCGGAGTCGAGTTTGCCTACGTCTACAACAGCTTTGGCACCGAAGTGACCCTCATCGAAATGATGCCCAACCTCCTTCCCGTCGAAGACGATGAAGTCAGCGACGCCATCACCAAGAGCTTCAACAAAGCCGGCGTCAAATGCCTCACCGGCTCCAAAGTCGTCGGCACCAAGGATAATGGATCCTCCGTCACCATCACCGTCGAAAACGACAAAGGCACCCAGGAAATCACCGCCGAGACCTGCCTCGTCGCCATTGGCGTTGCCCCCGTCCTTCCCGGAGGAGAGCAACCGGCTCTCACCGATCGCGGCTGGGTTGAGATCAACGACTGCTATCAAACTTCCATCGACGGCGTTTACGCCATCGGTGATATCGCCGGACCTCCCTGGCTCGCCCACACCGCCAGCTTCGAAGCCATGCAGTGTGTCGAAGGACTCTTCGTCGAAGGCCACGCCGTCAAGCGCGTCGAGCAATTCCCCGGCTGCACCTATTGCTACCCTGAAGTTGCTTCCGTCGGAAAGACCGAACGCGCCCTCAAGGAAGAAGGCATCGAATACAAGGTCGGGAAATTCCCTTACCAGGCCCTCGGAAAAGCCCAGGCCAGCGGCGAGACCGAAGGCTTCGTAAAACTCCTCTTCGGCAAAAAATACGGCGAAATCCTCGGAGCCCACATCATTGGCGAGAATGCCACCGACCTCATCTCCGAAATGGGCCTCGCCCTTACCTTGGAAGCCACCATCGACGACATCCACGCCACCATCCACGCCCACCCGACGCTTGCTGAGGCCATCCACGAAGCTACCCTGGACGCCGACGGACACGCGATTCACTTTTAACAGCCCATTCACTTGGCCGAGCTCCCTTCACGCCCCACCGGTAATCCACCCCGGGTCTCAAGATCATCTTCCGGATGGTGCTTTGAGGCCCAAGGCAAGGTTTACGGACCTGTGGATTTCAGGGAGCTCCGTCAATTGGCTTCGAGCTGCAAGCTGCTCGGTCATCACATCGTTTGGAAAAACGGATCAGAGGACAAACAGCCCGCGTCGAGTATCATCGGATTGATCCCGAAGAAAAAAACCACTCCGGACCCGCCGCCGTCCGACCTCAGCGATGCCCAACCCTACGCGCCGCCCAAAGTTGGCACCATCGCTGATGGACCGCCGGGAGGGTTCTATTTACCGCACCTCCGCCATTCAAGCTTTCTCCTCCTTCTCGGTGCGGTCATCATGTCCATCGGACTCGCGTTCGCGGGATGGAAAGTCGCAAATCGCGATCTCGCAACCACTCTTTACTCACTCGCGGGATTCGCCGGAATCACCTGGATCAGTCTCGCCGTGATCTATTTGCATCGTGCTTGGGACATGATGCGGATGTTCGGAGCCCCCTTCACCGGTGGCAAGGCCGTTCGCTTCCTCTTCTTCCCTATTTTTAATGCTCTCTGGTGTTTTGTCGTCCTCTTCGGCTGGTCCCGCCTTTGGAATCAGAGCGTCAAAACCCACCCCGGCCTTTCACTTGCCGTCCGGGTTTGGCGCCCCTCCTTCTGCCTCTTTCCAATCTTCTTCCTCATCGCGCAGGCCCTGCTCGTCATGCACCTCTACACGCGTGAATGGCCCACGAATCCCGTCGATCCACGTCACCAAGTTTCCCTGGCCTTACTTGGAACCACCTTGGTCCTCGGACTCGCTTGCTGGTTCCAGATGACTCTCGCCATCAACTTCCTCGCTAGGAAGAAGTCTTAGCCTTCTTGCGTTTCTTCAGAACGCCTTGACGGGTCTTTCCCTTTTCGTTGGCTTGCCAGTATCGTCGACTCTTGGCATCCAGACAGGTCAGCCACCCCCTGCGGCAAGCGGCGGTATCGATGCAAATCGTATGCCTCTTACTAACCGGCACTCCACCCCGCTGGATGGTATGTCCGCACACCACCAATTTTCCGGATATGTGCTTCTTGGCATTGGGGAAACGCCGCCAACTCAACTCATCAAAATCCTGCTCCTCCATCGGCACTTTGGGATTAACCCCTCCGTGAACAAAAATATACTTCTTCGTCTCGTGATACGGTTTCCCGCTCAGAATAAACTCCCAATGATTGACCGGAATATCATCCACCCGGGCATTGTAAGAACCCAGAGTCTCCACCCCGCCCACATCACACCAGTAGGATAAATGCTCTTCCGAGAGAATCGAGTCTTCCATGATCAACTCATGGTTCCCCTTCAAACAAGTCAGCTTGGCCTCCCATGGCCAGTTGATCAGGTAATCAATCACCCCCTTGCTATCCGGCCCGCGATCTACGTAATCGCCCAGCATGATGACCCGGTCACCAGCTTCAGGCTTCACCAGTTCTAACAGTTTCTTAAGGGATTTCAAACAACCATGAACATCCCCGATGGCAAGTTTCCTACTCAAAATTTGGCCGTTAGATTAGAAACAATTGGGTCACCTGTCCACGCTCAAAAGCCCTTCATCGATTCCCAACGATCCGTCTTCCCGACAATTCGCTCCAGAATCAATCCCATTGCGGCCTTCATCTCATAGCTCCTCGGCCGGTATGAGGGAGCTTTCATCTCTCCCGCTTCATCAAAATACAAGTGCCACTGAAACATCGGATGCAGCTGTTGATTCCCGACATCGCGAAGTTCCCCAAACCTCACATCCACAAAAACCACCTTCCCGTCCGGCCCTGGCCTCGCCACCCAGTGCCCGCGGGCAAACCACTTCAGCGCCTCAAAAAGCTCCTGTCCCTCAAACCGCTTCGCCAGCTCATGGTGCTTCGGCACATAATCAAAGCCCGACGGCCCGTCATCAAAAGCCGACCAATACGTCACCCAGTAAGCATCCTCCGTCTCCACCAGTCCCCGCCAAAGCAAGGTGTTGAATGGAGTTGGCGCCACCGCCACCACTTTCCCGCCCGGAATTTCCGCCGTAACGTTCGCCTTGATCCGATCCATCGCCCAAAGCTTCATCACGAAACTGAACATGACGTAGAGACAGCTCACCGAAAATGCCCGCGACATCAGCTTCCGCCTCTCATCAGACACAGGATCGTAAAACAAGACCCACACCAGGCCCAATACCAGCGGCAAAGTGAAGAACAGATCCACAATGAAAAGATTACTGAACGCCACCCGCTGATCCGAAAACGGCTCAAAGACCTGCGTCCCGTAACTCGTAAAGACATCGATCAAGACATGCGTGCTCCACGCCAAAAAGACAAACCACCCCGCTCGTTTTGCTGTCAACCCCCGCTCTCGATGCAGCCACGCCAGTGGCTTCGCAAAGAGAAAACTCGCCAAAAACATCACCAAAATGGAATGCGAAATCCCCCGGTGCCAACTCAACTTCTCCACCTCGTTGAGCCAGGGATACGCCAAAATATCGAGATCCGGTAAGGTTCCGAACAAGAGCCCCCAAGCCATCCCGCGCCATCCAAGCTTCCGCCCCAGCACCAACTCTCCCATGACGCCTCCCAGGGCTGCCTGCGTGATCGAATCCACGGCCGCAAGCTACCGGCAATCCCGACTTTGTCAGCCCCGAATCACCAAGCCCCCTTCGGCATGCACCGCAGGAACCTCCCATACACATCGGAAACTTCCTGCGGCACGCTTATAGGCCACATACAAACAAGGAAGCATCTCAGCTTCCATCCGACGCCTAAATGAACGACGCTGGACGCCCAAAGCTTTGGCCCGTCATCCCCTGGCTTCAATCTCCCGACGGTGACATAAGAGTCACGCTTTCATGATCAGCATCCTCACCCCCACCACCACCAGCAAAATTCCGAAAATCCGAGTCAGCTGCTGATTACTCAGCGACCTCATCAAATCAGCCCCAAACCACGAAGCCACCGCCGCCCCCAAAGCCGTCACCGCCACCACTTTCCAATCGATCAAATCTGACTTGATGGCATTGTTGATCGTCCCAGAAAGCCCCGACACCACCACCACCGCCAGCGAGGTCGCCACCGCCGTCTTCTGCCCCATCCCCAGCAAAAGCACAAAAGCCGGCACCATAATAATCCCGCCGCCCACCCCACAAAGAGCCCCGACAAGGCCCGCCGCCAACCCGACGCACAAGCCGGTCACAAGAAGTTTGGTCATGCCAAACATTCAACGCCCAATCGCCTGGAGTGGAAAGCGATAAACGATCAACACGAATCCATAACCCCAAAAGGGTCAGGACAAGCCAATCATTTTCCGGAGATCGAAAATCAACCAGCCTTCAGGGAACATCCGGCTTCAAATCCCGCAGCGACCAAATCTCGCCCTTCAACTCCCCCAAAGCACCCCGCGGCTTCCGCGCCCCATCCTTCCGCCTCGGCCCAAACCGTTCCCGGCTCGCCCGAAACACCCCATCCACAAAAGCCTTCGACCCAATCACCGCACCGTCCGTAAAATACCGAACCCGACACCTCACCACCTTCGAAATCTTCAAATCACGCGCCTTCTCATCCGAAAGCCTTTCCAACTCAGCCTCCGCCTTCTCCCGGCTCATCCCCTTGCGCACCATCACCCGCTGCCTCGTCTGCACATTCCCGCGCTCCTCCCTCTGTTCCATCCCGGCCGAAATTAAAATCTTGCGATACTCCTTCCCCACCCCTCCTTGCACCCAGCTCCGCCCCGAAACCTCCCGGCTCCCAAAGGAGTACATCGCCCGCACCAATCCCTCCTGGGCCTTCTTCGCTCCACGACCCCCACCGACCGCCTCCCCATAGGAACTCCACCGATAGTCTGCTGGATCCTCCACCATTCCGGCACGGACTGGATTCAAATCAATATATGCCGCCATCGTCCTTGCCGCCAAACCATCCTCCACAATCACACTCCGGAACCTCGACTCCCAAAGCACTCCCCTCCGCCCGTGCTCCCGGTTAAACCAGCAGGT
>CAWUTG010000064.1:0-44691 GCA_963925135.1 uncultured Verrucomicrobiales bacterium
CCTCAAAGAAACTCTGCGTCCCTCCGGGTTCTCCGCGCCTCTGTGTGAAATCCCGGGCAGGAATTCACAACACGCATAGAACACGCCGAACGCTTTCTTCCAAGGCATGGCATTCTGATCGACCTGTGCGAATGACCATCACTCTCTTAACACCTTACTCAGCCCTGCGAGATCGTCGGTATTGATGAGATCGACACCAGCGTCCCGCATCACTTTCCAACTGGTGGGATGATCAGGAATCGCCCAAAAGCGAAGGATACGGCCCTTCGTGTGCGCCTGCTTGACAATCGCGCCCAGCTTCTCTTTTTCTTCAAGCGTCATCTCCCCTTTGCCCCGCCATTGAAAATGACTCCCCCATCGATCGCTGATCATCGGCATCAAGTGAACCGGCAGATCGCGGTCCAAGTCGGTGAGTCGCCCATCCAATCCCGCGAAGCGCTCCTTGTCAGCCGCAACGGCTTCAAACGGACGATCACCACTGATGACCACGTTCACTGCTTTCTCAATCCGCTCACCGTCTCTAGTTACCGAGAAGACCTCCGGATACTGACCGAGGAGTTGATCCAGGACCTTGTAAGTTACGAGGCCATCTTTCTTAAAATCGAGAAGGAGGGTCATCACGGGACCGTCTCGGTAAACCCGCCCTCCGTTCTTCCGAACCCGTTCACTGAGGGGGTCTAAATAAAGCGCCTTCAGTGATCGCTCCTTGCTCAATTCTGATTCCTCATGAGCCACAAGCAATTCCCCATCGACCAGAAAAATGTCCGCTTCGACACTACAGAATCCCTGGTCGAGAGCATCCAGAAGAGGCCGCTCGTGTCGATAATCATTGTGCGCGTGCGCCTGCTTGAGTGGCACGATCCCGGGAGCCTGATCGTCAGCATACCCGCCGCCAGGGCAGAGTGCGATGACCAGCGCAACGACCGCGGATTTCAAGAAGAAGTGGGATTCCGAAAAACTTCTTTTGGTTGCAAACTCTACCATCTAGGAAAATCTATCAGCGTGAAATGAAGCGCTCCAGAGGAAAAAATACGATCGCCCGATGAAGGAGTGGTCGTTTCATTTTGAATTTTCCTGACCCGGTTTGGTGGCCTCCTTGCTCTGGGCGGCAGCTTAATCTAGAGGCAGGGCAAAGGCTGACACGAAAAGAACGAGACTCATAATCCCCGTCAAGACAAGCATCTGCCGGTGGGTCTGCCAGCTCCCCTTCACACATTTCATCTGCCTTATGACCCCGCCTATCCACCCGAAAACTGTCGCGACCGCCACGCCAAACCAAAAATCAATGAACCACAAACCGCAAGGCTCCTAACCCACCGCAACAAGACCTAGCGACACTTGCGTAAGCACGACCACGACCCCCACTCACCACAAGGCAATAATCTCCTTCTGAAAATCGGACCGGCTTCGAACAATATTTCTGCGACGCCCCTTCATGAAATTTCCAAGAAGTATCCCAGCATATTGGTAACCAATACGAGAAAAAGAACTCGATTCAATTAGCGCTTGCGGCGGGTCAGCAAGGCCAGGCTGGCGAAAGCTGCCAACAATGATGACGACGGCTCGGGAACCCCCTGCGCCTGGACACCAATCGTGTCACCCACTCCATTCCAGCATGCGACGCGAAGAGATGAACAAATGATGTAGGGCGAGTAATCCAGCTGGTGAATGTGATCGAGGCTGTTTTCACATTCGAGCTGGATGTCGAGCATGACGATGTCCGGGCGCTGCCTGTTGGCGATCGCTATTCCATGGCTGATGGTGTCGGACTCCCCGATAAGGAAGGTTGATTGGTTTTGGCGAACATCTCGAAGAGGTGTGGCAGCTTGTCAGCTGGGATGCCCGGGCCTTGATCGCGAACCTCAATTTTTAAGACGCCATCGCACAAGATCACATCGAGAGAAACAGTTCCTTCCTTCGGTGAAAACTTGATGGCATTGTGCAGGAGGTTGAGAAGAATTTGTGAGAGTCTTGTCCGGTCAATGACCAGGTGCTTGCGATCGACCCGGCATTCAAACTCAACGGTCACGCCTTTTTCGTCAGCCAGTGATTGCACGAGATTGGCGACGGTTGCGCAGCATTGTTTCAGGTCAACCTCCTCGGGGGAAACTCTTTCAGAATTCATCTCAGAAGCTGAACAATCGAGGATGTTGTTGAGCAGCAGCAAGAGAAATTCGCCACTGGAATTCACCTGTTTGATAAACCGCTGAAACTTTTCCGGCAGTTGCAGGGAGGCGCTGTGGTGCTTGAAAATCTTTGCGAGACTAATGATCGAACAGAGCGGGGCTCGGAGATCGTGGCTGATATCGGCAATGAACCAGAGGGGGGATGTTGGCTTCTTCACTGATTGTGCTGGCGATCTCCAATTTCTGATTGCTCGCCTTGAGATGGTGTTCTGCCTTAAGCCGCAGGATATTCTCTTGCTGAAGTCTTACATTCAAATTCTTGAAGTAGATGGAAATCATCGCTAACAGAAACTAAGGACTTCAACATCGGGGTTCAAAAACAATAGGGGGCATACGACGACTCCCGGCCCTAAAAACTTCCCCTTGAAAAGAAATCCCCTTTCTTCATGTTTGTTGGTTCCAACATGAAGAAACTCCTCGGCCTCCTTTTCTCCCTACCACTGCTGCTCAACGCAGCCTCCAAGCCCAACGTCATCTACATCCTCGCCGACGACCTCGGCCTCGGTGATCTCTCCTGCTACGGTCAGAAGAAATACCAAACCCCCAACATCGACCGTCTCGCCAAAGAAGGCATCCTCTTCACCGGCCACTACTCGGGCAATACCGTCTGCAGTCCCTCTCGGGCCAATCTCTTGACCGGTCAACACTCCGGCCACGTCTCGGTCCGCGGCAACGTCCAGGAAGCCGGCGACGGCCTGCTTCAAGATGAAATGACCGTCCTCCCCGAGGTTTTCAAGGCCGCCGGATACGCCACCGGAGCCTATGGCAAATGGGGTCTTGGACATACCCACGTCGGCGGCAACTCCAGCCCCCTCGCCCACGGATTCGATGAATACTGCGGCTGGAAAAGCCAGACCATCGCCCACACCTACTACCCCACCAGCGTCATCGAAAACCACGAGGAAGTCCCCCTCAAAAAAGGCACTTATGTTCACGACCACATCATAAACAAAGCCATGCAGTTCATCGAAAAGAACGCCAAAGCCGACAGGCCCTTCTTCTGCTACATCCCCACCGCCGTCCCGCACGCCGCCATGCACGCGCCAAAACACCTCCACGAAAAGTGGCGCACGAAGTTCCCGGAATTCGACCACGTCATCGGCAAATACTCCATTCACGGCAGCAGCCCCGGCTCCCCCGAAACCGTCCCCGATGTCATCAACCCCATCGCCGGATTCGCGGCCATGATCGAGAACCTCGACAATCAGGTCGGAGAGATGCTTACCAAGCTCAAGGAACTCGGCATCGATAACAACACCCTTGTCATCTTCACCAGCGACAACGGCGCCCACCTTGAAGGAGGACACGATCCTAAATTCTGGAACTCCACCGCCAACCTCCGCGGCCATAAACGCGACATGCACGAAGGCGGCATCCGAACCCCCATGCTCGCCCGCTGGCCCGGCACCATCCCCGCGAACTCGACCACCGGACACCTCAGCGCCTTCTGGGACGTCCTCCCCACGATGTGCGAAGTCATCGGCCAGCCCGTCCCGCCTCAGAACGACGGACTCTCCTTCCTCCCAAGCCTCGAAGGCAACAAGGAAGCCCAGAAAGCCCACCCCTACCTCTACTGGGAATTTTGCGTCGGCCAGAATCAACAGATCTATTCCCAGGCTGTCCGTAAAGGAAAATGGAAAGCCTACCAGGGCGTCGCCAAACGCGGTAAAAAAGAACTCCAGGCCATGGAGATCTACAACCTCGAAACCGATCCCTACGAAACAAAGGACCTCGCCAAGGATAAGCCCGAACTCGTCGCCGAAATGAGGGCCATCATCAAAGAAGCCCACACCCCGCTCCCCAGCCAACAGTAGCACAAGCGTCCCGCTTATGACCGGTCGCACCCAGCTCGCAGTTACATTCACAGTCACCATCATTCATCATTCATGAAAACAATCATCCTTCTCTCCCTCGTCATCGCCTCCTGCTTCACCGCATCAGCCGAAGAAAAATTCAATCCGGAATTCTACGCCTTCTTCAACGGCATCCCCAAAGGAACTCCCGATCAAGAAGCCCAACTCCTCAAAGACCTCGGCTTCGCGGGTATGAACCAAATCTACGACGGACAGAAACTCGCCGAACGCGTAGCCGCCTTTCAAAAGCACGACCTCAAGGCTCTCAGCGTTTACATCGCCGCCACCGAAAATCCCATCGAGGCCAAGCTCGTCGAACCCATCGCCAACGGCGGCATGATCGAACTCACCGTCAAAACCATCACGCCGGAAATCGTCGCCTCCATCCAAAAAACCGTAGAGATGGCCTCCACGCTTAAGATCCAAGTCGCCCTTTATCCGCACCACGGAAACGCCGTCGCCACCATGCCCCAGGCCCTCGACCTCATCGCCAAGGTCAACCACCCAAACCTCGGAGTCATGTTCAACCTCTGCCACTACCTCAAAAACGAAAAAGCTGCAGACATGGAATCCATCCTCGAAAAATCCCGTCCCCACCTCTTTTCCGTCAGCACCTGCGGAGCCGACATCGACGGCAAGGACTGGGGCGCCCTCATCCAAACTCTGGATAAAGGAACCTTTCCCCAAAAACGCCTCCTCGCTGCCCTCAAGAAAATGGACTATCAAGGCCCCGTCACCCTTCAGTGCTACGCCCTCAAAGGCGACAAGGCCACCAATCTTAAAACTTCCATCACCGCCTGGAACACCCTTCTTAAAGACCTTCCCTAACCCGTCATGAAATTCCTCAAGCTCCTTCTGCTCCTCGCAAGCTCGGGCTCCCTCCTCGCCAAGGACAAACCCAACTTCGTCTTCCTCCTTGTCGATGACCTCGGCTGGGGTGACTTCGGCTGCTATGGCGCGACTTTTTACGAGACCCCGCACATCGACAAGCTCGCCAAAGACGGCATACTCTTCACCAACGGCTACGCCGCCTGCACCGTCTGTTCACCCAGCCGCGCCGCCATCCTCAGTGGCTGCTACCCCGCCCGCCTCCATCTCACTGATTGGATCGCCGGCCACAAACGCAACAACGCCATCCTCAGCATCCCCGATTGGAAGATGAAGCTCGACCACGAGAGCATCCTCCTTCCCGAAGCCCTCAAAGAAGCGGACTACGCCACCGCCTTCCTCGGCAAGTGGCACCTCATGCCCATCGGACAGGATGACTTCGACAAACACTACCACCGCACCCTCCCCTACGGAGCGATCCGCGAAGGCGATTGGAAGCTCATCGAGTTCTTCGAAGAAGGAACCCGCGAACTTTTCAACCTCAAGAAGGATCCCAACGAAAAAATCAACCTCGCTCAAAAGAACCCCGAAAAAGCGCAGGACCTTCTCAAAAAACTCGTAACCTGGAGAGGGTCCGTCGGCGCGCAAATGCCCACCAAAAACCCCAACTACGACCCCGACAAACTGAGCGCCAAGAAGGCCGGTAAGAAGAAAAAGTAAGAACCTTCCCCATGAAAAAACTCCTCCTTATTTTCGCCCTGCTTCCGGCCGTCACCCCCGCTGCGGAAAAGCCCAACATCCTCTGGATCTTCTCCGAGGATCTCTCGCCCTACATGGGCTGCTATGACGATCCCATCAACAAAGGCTTCACCCCGGTCATCGACAAATTCGCCGCTGATGGCGTCCTCTTTAAACGCGCTTTCGTCCCCGCGCCCGTTTGCTCGGCCTGCCGTTCCGCCATGATCACTGGAGTGATGCAAACCACCACCGGAACCCATCAACATCGCTCCAGCCGTGCGCCCGAAGGACAGATCGTTCCGGAAGAGACCCGCGTTCTTCTCCCCGAAGGCATGAAGACCATCCCCGAGCTTATGCGCGAGGCCGGCTACTTCACCTTCAACAGCGGCAAGGATGATTACAACTTCCACTACGACCGGACCAAGCTCTACACCGTTGGTTCAAACCCAGATTACAAGCCCGGTCAAAACGGCTGGCAGGGAAACCACGCGGAGCACAACCTCTCCATCACCAAGAATACCTGGAACGCCCGCCCCGATAAGAAGCAACCGTGGTTCGGCCAGATCGAAATCAAAGGCGGCAAAGCAAACGCCCGATACACTCGAAAAGGGCAGGTTCTCAAACCCGGCGACGTCCCCCTGCCGCCCTACTTCCCCGACACCCCGGCCATTCGGAAAGCCTGGACCACCCACTACAACGCCGCCCGTGGTGCCGACGTCCGCGTCGAAGCCATCATGAAGCAACTCGAAGCCGACGGTGAACTCGAGAACACCATCGTCTTCTTCTTCTCCGACCACGGCAATAACCAGTCCATCCGCCACAAGCAATTCTGCTACGAAGGCGGCGTCCACATTCCCTTTATGATCAAAGGCGACCACCCTGCGCTCAAGGACCACGGCGTCCGTAACGAACTCGTCAACGCCCTCGACATCCCCGCCACCACCCTCTCCTTCGGCGGTGCCGAAATTCCGGACTATCTCGACGGACAGGATCTCTTCAGCAACGACTACCGGGCTGTCGATCACGTGATCAGCGCCCGCGATCGCTGCGACTACACCATCGACCGCATCCGCACCGTTCGCACCCGGAACTTCCGCTACCTCCGCAACTCCTTCCCTGACCGCACCATGCTACAGGCCCAGTATCGCGACGATCGCCCCGAAGTTATCGAAATGCACACCGCCCACAAGGCCGGCACCCTGACTCCTTATCAGGGCAAGCACTGGTTCGGCGTTCGCCCCGGGGAAGAGCTCTACGACATGGAGAAAGATCCCCATCAAATCAACAACCTTGCCGATGATCCCAAGTTCGCCGCCGAGCTCAAAAAGCACCGCGATCTTCTCGAAGCATGGATCAAAAAGACCGACGACAAAGGCCAGTATCCCGAGGCAGCCATCCAACTCAAAGCCACCTTCGACCTCTGGAAGGACAAGCCCATTTTTAAGAACGCCAAGGTCAACCCGGAATACGACCAGTTCCGTTAAATAAGTCATCAACCAAATACGATGCGTCTCTTACTTCTCTTCTTCCTCCTGGGCCAACTTAAGGCAGAGCCTCCAAAGCTGCGGGTGATCAACAAGGGATTCGACACCTCCGAGAGAGACATCAAGGCCGTCCTCGCCTCGACTACCCGCGAACTTTGGAAGCACTTTCCTGACTACAAACTGGAACCCATGGTCGTCATCCGGGGAGAGAAAGGGCCGATCACTCTTTTCGAACGTAATGACCGGGGAGAGATCGTCGTGAGACTGGATACACATCGGACCTACTGGTCCCAGTATGCCTATCAATGGGCTCACGAACTTTGCCACGTCCTCACCGGCTTTCGTAACGACGGTCGCGAAAACAAGTGGTTCGAGGAATCACTCTGCGAACTCGCCTCACTCTACGCCATGCGGCGCATGAGCGAATCCTGGGAACACGATCCGCCCTATGCCCATTGGAAGGACTACCGCCACTCGCTCAAGGACTACGTTGATAAAATCATCAACTCCCGTGAAAAACTCACCCTCAAGGATCTCGAAAGCTACTACGCGAAGCATCGTGAAACTCTTCGAAAAAACTCCACCGAACGGGCACTCAACGGCACTGTCGCGCTCGCCCTTCTGCCGCTCTTTGAAAAAGAACCCTCCCACTGGGGAGCCCTTCGTTACCTCAACGTCACCCCCGCAAAGAAAGACCTATCGCTCAATGACTACTTCGCGAAATGGCACAAGGACGCGCCCAATCAGCACAAGCCCTTCATCCTCGAGCTCGCCCGGATTTTTGGAGCAAGCAAGGGTTAGGATTTTTTCGGGATCTTCGCCATCTCCACCCGCCATTCTTCGGCGAGACCTCTCAAGCGATGCGTCACCTCCGGGTGATCCGCAGACACCTCCTTCTTCTCAGCGAGATCCTCCTTCAGATTAAAAAGCTGCACTGCTTTCTTCGTTCCTAAGATCAACTTCCACTCGCCTTCACGAACCGCGACCTCGTTCTTGATCCCCCAATAAACGGGCTCGCGCTTTTGCACTCCGCCCTTGAGCAAGGGGAGAAGATCCAGCCCATCAAGGGCTTTCCCGGGCACCCCGCCTGCCATTGTCAAAAAGGTAGGCAAAAGATCCATCGTCATCATGGTCTCCCCGGAGACAGAAGGCCCCAAAGTTCCCGGCCAGTTGAAGATGGCCGGAACACGATGCCCCCCTTCATAAATTTGCCCCTTATGCCCACGCAAGCCACCCGCCGAGCCGGTGCCAGCCGGCCCATTGTCAGAGCAGAAAATCACGAGCGTGTTCTCTCGAATTTTCAACTCATCCAAAGCCGCCACCAGCTTGCCAATCCCCTCGTCCATGACCGCAATCATCTCAGCATGCACCCCTTTGGGATCTTCCACTTTCTGATTCGCCTTCGCTTTCCCCACCACCCGGAACCCCGGAGTCTCCCGCCCCTGCAGCGGATAATGCGGAGCCCCGTGCGTGAGAATGAGACAGAAGGGCTTCTCAAAATTCCTTCTCACAAACTCGACGCCCTTCTCCGAAATCAAATCAGTGACATACCCCTCTTCCGTCGCCGGCTGATCCTGATGCCACCAATCAGCAAACCCTTCCTGATCAATCTTGCGATGGTAATCGACATTGCCGGAAACGAAGCCGGTGTATTCATCGAAGCCATGGTGGACCGGATTATACTTCGCCGGATATCCCAAATGCCACTTCCCAAAAAGCCCCGTCCGATAACCCTGTTTCCCAAGTCCCTCGGCAATGGTAAGCTCCTCAAATGCAAGCCCGGTTTCCCGATGATTTGCCGCCGTCACCACGCCGGTGATTCCACTCCGTTGTTGATAGCGACCTGTCATCAAAGCCGCCCGCGTCGGCGAGCACACCGCACCATTGGAATGAAAGTCCAGACACTTCACTCCGCCCTTCGCAAGCGCATCGAGATGTGGAGTCTTGATATGCTCGCTTCCAAAACACCCGATATCTCCATAGCCCAAATCATCGGCCATGATGAAAACGATGTTCGGCTTTGCCCCGGCGTTTGCAAGCGCAGCCAGAGCCCAGATCAACAATCCTCTTCTCATCCCGCCAGCCTTGCCAGATCCAACTTGGTATCAAGCGGGAAAATTCTCATCACTCCGGCTTCCACCAGCCATCGAGAGCCTTGCTGAGAGCCGCCACCTTCTCGGGCTGCTCGCCGGCGAGATTCTTTTTCTCCCAGGGGTCAGCTGTGATGTTGTAGAGCTCGTCCTCGCCTTTGACATTGTCGAGATACTTCCAGTCACCCTGCACGACGTATCTTGTCTCAAGGTTCGTCGTCGTGTTCTGCCAATCAGACATGTCGTGATTGCCATCGTATCCAAAGACGATGTTGCGCTTCTTCAAAGCAGACGTGTCACGCAGGTCGAGACCCGGCATGGTCTTGGGAACTTCCACGCCACACACCTTCAAAATAGTCGGAGCGAGATCGATCGCTGACACGAGCGTTTCCTTGTCCATCTTCGGCTCTATCGTGCCCTGCCATTTCACCATGATGGGCGTGCGCACTCCCCCGTCGTGCGGATCCTGCTTAGAAAGCGGGGCATAGCGACCGGAATCAGGCGATTGAATCCAACCGTTATCGGTCACGTAAAGAATGATGGTGTTCTCAGCGAGACCCCGTGAATCAAGTTCGTCGAAAAGCTCGCCGCAGGTCTGGTCAAACCATTCAACCATCGCGTAATAGCGCGCCACATATTTGTTAGGCTCCAACTTGAGATACTTGTCGAAAAGCTCTTGCGGTGGATTGTGCGGAGTGTGGGGAAGGAAAGGAGCATGCCAAATGAAGAAGGGCTTTTTGTCTACCTTCGATTGATCAAGGAAGCTCTTGATGGGGGCGATGCCCTCGCGCGAAACCTTCAAACCTTCATCGCCATGACGACCACCTCGCTTGGGATCTCCGTGGGTCATCGCATGGGAAAATCCCGAAAGCTTGGGATCGCCTTCCCAGAATTTTCCAGTCTGCAAGGTCAGGTAGCCGGCGTCCGCCAAAAGCCTTGCGAGGTTTGGATGCTTGCGGAAATTAGCGTAGAGCGCCTCGTGACGTGGTCCGTATTTTTCAGAGGTTCGCGAAAGCTGCGAATTCAATTTCTTAGCCTTCACATCTTCGGGATTCAGGCTGATGTCGTTCCCTGTGATACCATGATGAGGCGTGGCCATTCCTGTGAAAATGGAGGCCAAGGACGGACGACAAAGCGGCGAAGTCACATATCCCCGCGTGTAAGTCAGCGACTCCTTCGCGAACTTGTCCAAACGCGGAGTCTGAATCACCGAATGCCCCATAAAGGAGTAATCATTCCAGGACTGATCGTCCGAAAGAATCAGGACCACATTCGGCGGAGCCGCTTGCGAAAAGCTGGGCAGAAAACAAGCTACGAGGCACAGGAAACCTTTCATGATCCACAATTACTAGGAAATCGGGGAGCGTCTTTCGAGAATATCTTCCCAACTTATCGCAGTTCCTCGATTTTTCGGAGCACGTCATTCGCCTGCGTCCACGGATTCACCGCGCGATCATGATGAACGAGGATGCCATTTCGGAAGAGAAAGGTCTCCCGCCTGGGAAGACTCTCCGGATGCTCCACCCGGTAGGTGTCACAAATCGCGCCGGTGGTATCCGCGAGCAGCGGGAAGGGCAGACTGAATTTATCAGAAAAGGCTTTTTGTTCGGCCACCGTATCCATCGAGATTCCGATGACTTGGATTTGGTATTGGGAAAGTGTCGCGAATGCAGACCGCAGCGACTTCACTTGCTTCACTCAGCCAGGCGTGTCCGCTTTCGGATAGAAGAACACGATCGCCCAAGGGCCCGAGGTCGCCCGTTTCAAATTCACGATCTGCCCAGTCTGGGCCCGGGCCGAGAGGGAAGGCGAACGCCAACCGCTGGTGTGGGGCGCAACATCCTTGTAGGTGACGCAGCCCGTCACCGCCAGAAGCGACATGAGCAGGCAAACCATGAGACCCTTCTTCGTCATACCTTTGGAGTCTGCCCTTCCTGTTCCCCCCAATCAACGACGAAAAACGCATCGCGATTCACACCAAAAGGTAGATCACCGAACTCAGGATAATCCACAACGCCATTCCGATCTTCAATCGCTTGGTTCCCAGATAGATCGCGAGCCTTTTGGCCAGCGTCCCCCCGATAAGCGCGCCTGGAGCGGCAAAGGCCACCACGCCCGTCATGATCGATCCCGTCCCAAAGTAATGCGGCACTCCCGCCAATACCGTGACCGAAGACACACACACCGCCACCGCCACCGCATGATTCACCCGAAATCGCAAGCCAATCAAATAGACCGCCACCAGCTCCCCCACGCCCACTGACAACCACGCCGTGATTGCCCCTCCGATCAATCCCACCACCCCGAGTCCCCAGAGTTCCACCCCGTTCATGGCCCAGGATCGTTTCTCCATCTTGGGGCAGGAGGAAAGCGTCCGCTGTAAAATCAACAACCCCACCGCGATCGAAAACACCGAAAAGAACACCTTGATATCGATCTGTGGCGACGGAAGCCATTCCTGGGCCGCTCGTAAGCCCACTACCGACCCCGCCGCACTCACCAAAAAGGCCCGACGAAAATCCGCCGTGACCGCATCCTGCGGCGCTTCCTTCTTCTTGTAGAGCAGCCAAGCCATCGCCCCCGCCGTCATCCCAAAACACTGGATCGTAAAACTCGTCCCCAACGATTGATTCAGCGAAAAACCCAAACTCGTAAAAAACGGTAAAAAGACAATTCCGCCTCCCGCGCCCGTCGAATTCGCGATCGTTGCCCCCAAAATCCCCACGAAAAAATAGCCTCCATATGTCGCAATTCGCGCAAAAGGTGACTCCCCGGAATTAAAGACCCCGCAGCCCATTGCCACCAGGATTACCGCACTCAAAAGGAAAAACCCAAACCGACAACACTCCACGCCGTTTCGCAATTGCTTCCCTCCATCCGCGTTCATCTTTTTACCCTTTCCATTCTTTTCGCGAGCGCGTCAAACTCATCCCTCGACCCGGATTCCGCAAGCGAAACCCTCTCGCCCGGAAAGATCGACACCACCAGTCGCTTATTACTAACCAATCTCATCATGAAATCTCTTCTCGCCCTCATCGCTTTCCTGCCCACCCTTCTCTTCGCCGAAGACGACCGCCTCATCCTCGTCGGCGCCTCCTACGGCAAGAACGTCCTCGCCATCTGTGACCACGACGGAAAAGTCCTCTGGAAATACGACACCGCCGGCCCGCAACAAGGCCACACCGGACACCACGATCTCCACCTCCTCAAGTCCGGCAACATCCTCTTCCACGACACCTGGTCCAAGACCTCCGAAATCACCCTCGGTAAAAAAATCGTCTGGGAATACGAGTCCCGCACCGGCAACGGCAACGAAGGCAAAAACGTCGACGTCCACGCCTTCGACCGCCTCCCCAACGGCCACACCGTCATCGTCGAAAGCAACATCGGCCGCATCATCCACGTCGACAAAAAAGGCCAACTCCACAAGGCCATCCCCCTCGGCCAGGACGGACGCCAAAGCACCCGCCTCGTCACCCTTCTTAAAAACGGCCACTACCTCGCCGCCGCTGAAAACCCCGGCGTCGTCACCGAATACGATGCCGAAGGAAAAATCGTCTGGGAATATCCCACCAACACCCGCGTCTTCAGCGCCCTCCGCCTCAAAAGCGGCAACACCCTCATCGCCACCGGCAGCGGTAACTCCGTCATCGAAGTCAACCCCGCCAAAGAAGTCGTCTGGGAAATCTCAAAAAAAATTCCCGGCACCGAAATCGAACTCGCCTGGACCACCGACCTCCAAGAACTCCCCAACGGCAACCTCATCATCGGCAACTGCCACGCCGGCGAAAACAACCCGCAGATCTTCGAAATCACCCGCGACAAAAAAGTCGTCTGGGAATTTAACCAATGGGACCTCGTTGGCAACGGCCTCGCCTGCTGGGAAATTCTCAGTCCCGAGCAATCCGACCTCGTCCGCGAGAAACTCAAGGAGCTCACGCCTACCACCCTCCTCAAAAAAAATCCCTGAGCACCCCGCCCACCAACTAGGGCTCGCTTCAAAATCCAGTCTTGAGGCCTACCGCGCCATCACCGCGCCGAACTTCCTCAAGACTCTCAGCCCGCCGCAGCGTAATCAGCTCGTCTCCTATCGGGACACCCTCATTGCCAACCTGCGCGCCACTGGCCACCCCGATTTCCCAGCCCCTGCCGGTTACACTCGATTCGACCGCAGGGGCTGGCCTGTCTTCATCCACAAGGACCTCATCGGCAAATGTGACCGCGCCCTCGAGCTCCTCGACTACCAGCTCCAGGACATCGTCGACCGCGTCCCCGCCCTCGCCGTCGCCTACCTCAAAAAGGTCCCTCTCTACTTCACCCCCTCGCCGGATGGCAGCAGCCGAGCCTGCCACCACCCCGGCTCCCACTGGCTCAGGACCCACGGCAAGCCCGTCGAAATGGCCAAGTCGATCGAGTTCACCAACGTCGAGAACTTCGAATTCGAAACCCAGCGCATGCCCAACTTCGCCCTCCACGAACTCGCGCACGCCTACCACAACCACCTCCTCGGCGACGGCCACCAGGCCATCCGAGACGCCTTCCAAAAAGCCAAAGAATCCGGCACCTCCCAAAATATTCCCCTCCGCACCCCGAAACCCAACCGTCCTCCCGTCGCCAACATCAAAGGCGAAACCTACGCCATGTCCAACCAGATGGAATACTTCGCCGAAGCCACCGAAGCCTACTTTTCAGAAAGCGACTTCTACCCCTTCGACCGACCCGACCTCATCAAGCACGACCCCGAAATCGTCGCCATCCTTGAAGACGTCTGGGGCATCAAAAAATCCAGGAACTCCGTCCTCGCCGCCAACCGTATCGTCTTCCTCGGTGATTCCATCACCGCCGCCGGACAATTCGTTATCGACCTCCAGGCCGCCCTCCACCTCCAGGGCCACGTCCCTGAAATCATCTCCATCGGGCTCGGCTCCGAAGGCGTCACCGGCCTCTCCGAACCCGCCCACCCTTTCCCACGGCCCAACCTCCACGAACGCCTCGACCGCGTCCTCGAAAAAACCAAACCCGACCTCATCATCGCCTCCTACGGAATCAACGAACACCTGCAAAAAACGCGCACCACCAACCCCGAAAAACTCGTCAACCACTACCGCGCCCGCCAGTCCCTCCTCTCCCCCGCCTAGCTCACCTACACCGGCCACAAACGCCCCGGCGTCAAACCCGGCCTCCCCCTCCAAAACGCCCGCGCCCGCGCCGCCCAAATCCTCCGCTAAACAACAGCCTGCCTTTCATCCTATCCACCCCGTCACCTTTCCCCCTACTCTGATGACATGGATCAGCCGTCCCTCCCCCTCTCCGGAATCCACCGGCTCCCTAGGCTGATCTTCCTCCTCCTCAGAAAAACTCTGCGTCCCTCCGCGTCCTCTGCGCCTCCGTGTTAAAAAATCCCCCGCCCCATCAAATGCCCCCATCCACTTGGTCTCTCTATATCCTCCGTTGCGGAGACGGCTCCCTCTACACCGGCATCGCCACCGACATCGACCGCCGCTTCGAAGAACACCTCTCCCAGGGCCCCAAGAGCGCCAAATACCTCCGCGGCAAACTCCCGCTCGAAATCGTTTACCGCCGTGAAATCGGCACCCGCTCCGAAGCCACCAAAGAAGAACTCCGCATCAAATCGCTCACCCGGGAACAGAAACTCACCCTCATCGACGCATGATGAACAACAACCCCTACGCCCCACCGGAGACAGAAGCCAGCTTCGGCAAAGTCGAAGAAGCCGCTAAATAAGGCTCTCCACTCGCCGGGCATAATCAAAGTCCAGCTTCGTCAAGGCCTCGCACGAATGGGTCGAAATCGTCAAAGTCACCCTCCGCCACTGCACCAGCAGATCCGGATGATGATTCATCTCCTCGGCAATCTCCCCGCACTTCTTCGTGAAATCCAGTCCCTCCAGATAATCGCCAAACCGAAAAACCTTCATCAGCTGACCGTCCACAATCTTCCATTCGGGTAGAGTCTTCAAAAACTCCCCGCATTCCATTTCATTCAAAGCCTCTGCCATTCCCCATCTTTCCCCTCCAACCCCCTCCCCGTCAACCAAGCTTCTCCTCCTTCCGCTCATTCGGTGGTCAAAAACCCCCATCCAGAATCTCCCTTGAAACTTCCTCCCAATCCGACACGTTTCTATTCTCCCACACACATCATGAAATTCGCCTTTGCCACCCTCGCTGCGACCCTCTCCGTCTCCGCCCAGCTCGTTCCCTCCGCCGATCACCCCAAGATCCAGATTCCCCAAGGCCTCACGCTGACCCAATACGCCGATAACTCGAAAGTCGTCACCCCCACCACTCTCTGTATCGACGACAACGGGCGCGTCTTCGTCTCCGAAACCTTCCGCTGGCGCAAGCAGGTCCAGGACATCCGCCACGGTGGCGAAAACAACCGCTACCTCCGCGAGCGCATCGAAGACGACATCTCCAGCATGACCCGCTTCGACCGGCTCGAGTTCCACAAAAAATGGTCCGGCAAGGAGCCCGACTACCTGAAGTTCGAAGAATTCGATGACGACGCCGAAACCATCAAGACGATGGAAGACACCGACGGCGACGGCAAAGCCGACAAGTTCGGCATGTTCCGTGACGATTTCAACGCCCCGCTCGCCGGCCCTTCCAGCGGACTCATCGAAAAAGACGGCACCGTTTACTTCGCCATGATCCCCGGCATATACAGCCTGCGCGATAACGATGGCGACGGCATCGCCGAAGAGCGTAAAACCCTCGTCGATGGCTTCGGCGTCCGCGTCTCTTTCTCCGGCCACGACCTCAACGGCTTCGCTTTCGGCCCCGATGGTAAACTCTACTGGTCCATCGGCGACCGCGGATACGACGTCGAACAGGACGGCAAACGCTTCACGCAGCCCGACACCGGTGCCATCTTCCGCTCCAACCCCGACGGCTCGGAATTCGAAGTTTACTGCACCAATCTTCGCAACCCCAAAGAGATCGTCTTCGACGAACACGGCAACCTCTTCACCGTCGATAACGACTACGACAACGGCGACAACGAACGCATCGTTTATCTCGTCCAGCACGGCGACTCGGGCTGGAAAATGGGCCACCAAACCGTCGTCACCTTTTCAGATTCCGTCTTCAACCACGTCGGACCCAAGCCTTCTAAACGCGAGCAACAACTCGACATCTGGATGAACGAAGGCCTTTGGCAAACCCGCCACGACCGCCAACCCGCCTACATCATCCCGCCCGTCGCCCTCTCCATCGACGGCCCCTGCGGATTTGCCTACAACCCCGGCGTCACCGCCCTGCCCGCCGCCTTCGACAAGCATTTCCTCATCGTCAGCTACAAGGGCGGCGCCAACAATAGCGGCATCCACGGCTTCACCCTCAAGCCCGAGGGAGCCACCTTCGCCCTGGATAAGGCCGACTGGTTCCTCAAAGGAGTCGCTGCAACCGATCTCGACTTCGCCCCCGACGGCCGCCTCTACATCTCCGATTACGGCGGCGGCTGGACCCGCTCGAACAACGGCGGCATCTACACCATCGCCAACGAGGATAAACTCAAAGACCCCAAGGTTCTCGAAGTCAAAAACCTCTTCGCCGAAGGCATTCCTAAAATGCCTTCCGAAAAACTCTACAACCTCCTCGCGCACGATGACCAACGCATCCGCACCCGCGCCCAATTCGCCCTCGCCGAACGCGGCAACGAATCCCTCCCTTGGTTCCAAAAAGCCCTCGCCTCCGAACTTCCTCTCGTTCGCAGACTCCACGGCCTCTGGGGCATCGGCCAACTCGCCCAAAAGGATTCCTCGGCTCTCGAGAACCTCGCAGGTCTCTTCACCGACCCCGAAATGGAAGTCCGCGCCAACCTCGCCCGCACCCTCGCCGATCATCCCCAATCCTCCCATGAACAACTTGTCGCTCTCCTGAACGACCCTTCCCCCCGCGTTGCCTCTCTCGCCGCCATTGCCCTTGCAAACCACGGCGATAAAGCCTCACTCGCACCCGCCCTCGCCCTTCTCGAAAAGAACGCCGACAAGGACGTCGTCGTCCGCCACGGCGGAATCATGATCCTCGCAGAGGCCGCCGATGAACAATTCCTCGCCGACCTCAACGCCCACGCCTCGGCCTCCGTCCGACGTGCCGCCGTGGTTGCCCTCCGTCGTCAAAAATCAAAGTTCCTCGAATCCTACTTCGATGACGCCGACGAAGCCGTCCGCCAGGAAGCAATCCGCGCCGCCTACGACGAAAACGTCATCGCCACCTTCCCCGCTCTCTCAAAACGCGCCCTCGAAATCGCCAAGCGCGTCACGCCCGAGGTCAAGTTCCACCCCATGACCGCCCGCCGCGCTCTCCACGCCGCCTGGACCCTCGCCCGCCCGCAGGACGTCGATGTCCTCGCCAGCCTCATCAACGATTCCTCCATCGACCACCGCATCCGCCGCGATGCCTTCGTCGCCCTGTTAGAGTGGAACAAACCACCCGTCCCCGACCTCGTCACCGGCTTCGCCCGCACTCTCCCCTCAAACAGAATCCCCCTTCCCGGAAACCTCTTCGAGACCCTTCTCCCCTTCTATGATCAGCCGGATCCCAAGCTCCTCACCCTGGCTCTCACCCTCGTTGAACAGGAAAAACTCCTCCTCGATGCCCGCCACCTCGCCGGCTATCTCAATGCCAAAGGCATGCCCGAAGCCGCCCGCCTCGCTGCGCTCAACCTGCTCGCTCCCCTCCAGCAAGGCGATGCCGCCTGGCAGAAAACCCTCGAGACCCTCGTCAAAGACAAGAGCGACCGCATCCGCAGCCAGGCCCGCGAGCTTCTCCTCCAGCTGAATCCCGACGAGAACTCCATGAAGCTCCTTCGCGACACCCTTCTCAGCAAGAAGACCACCCTCACTGAGAAGCAACTCACCCTCAAGACCCTCGGCAAACTCAACCACCCCGAGGCCGCCAAAATCATCAAGCAAACCCTCGACCTCCTCACCGCCCGCAAGCTTGAAGCAGGTCTTGGACTCGACGTCGTGGTCGCAGCTGAAGCCTCAAAGGATGAGCAGGTTAAAGCCGCCCTCGCCGCCTTCCGTGCCACCCTACCCAAGGATGATCCCAACGCCGAATGGACCCTCCTCTGCGAAATCGGCGGCGATATCAAACTCGGCAAAACCCTCGTTTATAGCCACGCCACCGGCCAGTGCCAACGTTGCCACACCCTCCACGGCGTCGGCGGAAACGTTGGCCCTGAACTCGGTGCCATCGGCAAGCTGCGCGACCCCGCCTACCTCCTCCGCGCCCTCGTCAACCCCAACGCGGAAGTCGCCGAAGGCTTCGGCATGGGGACCATCACCCTCAAGGACGGCACCGTCATTGGCGGCACCTTCCTCCCCGATGACAAAGACGGAAACACCGTCTTGAAAATCGTCGAAGAGATCAAAGTGATCGGCAAAGACCAGATCAAGGAACGCAGCGAAGCGATCTCCGGGATGCCGCCCATGGCCGGCCTCCTCACCCGCCAGGAGATGCGCGACATCCTCGCCTACCTCATCTCCAACAAAAAAGACCTCACCGACGAAGGCCACAAATAAGCCACCGCCTTCAACTGAAAACCCCCTTCATGACCTGACCATGAACATTGGTCAGGCGGCGCTGGATGCCGTTGTGATAGAAGGTCAATTTTTCGTGATTGATGCCCAGCAAATGCAGCACGGTGGCGTGGAAATCAGGCGTCGTCACGGGATCCACGCTGGCCCGATAGCCAATCTCATCGGTCTCACCAAAAGAAAACCCGTCCTTCACCCCCGCTCCGCACAACAGATTGCAGAAGCCTTGTGGATGGTGGTCGCGCCCCTTGCTAAGCGTGCCTTTGCTGGCCTGCGCATAGGGCGTGCGGCCAAATTCCGTCGTGATGAGAACGAGGGTGTCTTTCAAAAGCCCCCGTTGTTTCAAATCTGAAATCAAGCCCGCCACCGGACGATCAATGCGCAGGGCTTCGCCCGAGTGGCTCTTGTAGCCGCTCCCCAGAATGTTGTCATGCGCATCCCAGGAGACCCCGTCCCCTGTCCAAATCTGCACCGTCCGCACCCCGCTCTCAATCAAGCGCCGCGCCGAGAGGCAGTTCCGGGCGACATCAGCACACTCCTTTCGATCCAGCCCGTAGAGCTCCCGAATATGCGCAGGCTCCGAGTCCAGATCCATGACCTTCGGCACCGCCGATTGCATCCGCGCCGCCATTTCATAACTCCGAATTCGTGCCACCAAAGGATCGCGTTGCCCTTCCTCCTGGTCCTTCAAATGCAAGTCGTTCAATTTCCGCAACAACGCGAGTCGCGAAGCCTCGGTCTTGGGCGAAATCCCCCCTCCCGGCTGGAGATCCAGCACGGGACTGGCCGAGCGCGTCTTGAAGGCCACCCCTTGATGCTGCGCCGGCAAAAAACCACTGCTCCAGTTAAAGGCCCCGCCCGCCGAATTCGGAATCCCCCGCGAATCAGGCAATACCACGAACGAGGGCAGGTCGTCAGTCTCGCATCCCAACCCGTACGAAAGCCACGCCCCCAGTGCCGGGAAGCCCATTTGCCGGAAGCCCGTATTCGCTTGGAAAATCCCCGGAATGTGGTTCGCCGTCTCCGCCGTCATGGAGCGAATAACGCAGAGTTCATCGGCCTGCTTCGCCAACTCGGGAAAAAGATCCGAAACCCAAAGTCCGCTCTTTCCCCGTTGTTGAAAAGGATAGTGAGGCCGGTGTAACTTGCCGATTTTCCCAAAGAAGGCATCGGCATTGAATTCCTCCGGCAAGTCCTTGCCATGATACTTTTCCAGCATCGGTTTGTAGTCGAAGGAATCGACCTGACTCAATCCTCCCCCGAGAAAAATATGGATGAGTCGCTTCGCTTTGGCCGGGTGATGGACTCCATCCATCGTGCCAGAAGCTCCCAGAGCGCTGTCGCGGGCGAGCAACTGGGCCAAGGCAATACCGCCAATTCCGAGGGAAGCGTGGGAGAGAATATCGCGGCGGGTCGTCATCTGAGGTAGAGAAATTCGTTGGTGTTAAAAAGGACGAGACAGAACTGCGCGAGCCCCTCATCACGGACAAAATCCTGGGCCAGTTTGAGCTCCTCCTCCGTGGGCTCCCGAAGAAGAGCCAGACGATAGGCCGCCGCAATCTGCCCTACCGGATGCCCTTCCCCAATCCTCGCCGCGAAGCGCCGGGCACATTCTTCCGAGAAGGGATTATTCAAAAGCGAAAGAGCCTGCAAAGGCGTGATCGTCCGATTCCGTCGCGGAGCCATGACACTCGGATCGGGACAATCCAAGGACTCTAACAGCGGGTGACTTCCCGAACGGGCCCACAATCGATAGATCGCCCTCCGACAGGTGTCCTCGTTAAACTCGTTGTTGGGATCAGTGAACTCGTGATTGTTTCCCAGCTTCACATTGATATCCCGAAACGAAGGCCCTCCCACCCTGCGATTCAAAGCACCGCTCACCGCAAGCATGGCATCGCGAACCTCCTCACCTTCCAGCCGACGCATCGATGCCCGCCAACGCAATTTCGCTCCGGAATCAAGCTCCCGCGCCAAGGCATTACCACCCTGCGACCCCTGCCGATAGGCCGCTGAATTGACGAGCAAACGAATGAGATCCTTGCTCTTCCAATCTCTCTCCATGAAACGTTTCGCAAGCCAATCCAAGAGTGCTGGATCACTGGGAAGCCCGCCGTTAAAACCGAAGTCACTGGGAGTCTCGACCAAGCCTTCGCCGAAGACCCCTTGCCAAATCCGATTCACAAAGACCCGCGCCGTGAGCGGGTTGCGTGGATCCGTGAGCCACTCTGCAAGACGCTTCCGGCGCTCACCCTCGGGTGCGTTAGGACCCAAGCCCAGATCACCCAGCATCCCCGCGAGCGCTCCCAGGGCCGCAGGTGAAACCACCTCACCCGCTTGCGTAACATCACCACGGGAAAGGATATGAAACACCGGAGGCTGTTGCGGGATGAGAACATGAGCGACCCCGCCAAAACCCTCCCCCTTCAGCGAAATTGCCCGTTCCTTTTCCTGCTGATTAACTCCACCCAATAGGGCCGAAAATTGATAATATTCCCGATGCGAAATCGGGTCGAATTTGTGATCGTGACAACGGGCACAATTCACGGTGAGAGCGAGCACCGCTTGCGAAGTCGTGGCCACCAAATCCTCAAGATGCTCCTGCCTCGCTACCTGCTGCATCGCCTTCGAACCTTCATGGTGCCCCACCTGGTCCCACGTTCCGCAGACATGAAATCCCGTCGCGATGAGCGCATCGAGCCGAGCAGGATAAATGACATCGCCCGCAATCTGGAGTCGCAAAAATTCATCGTAAGGAAGGTTCGCATTGAAAGCCCCGATGACCCAATCGCGGTAGCGCCAGGCATTTTCGCGGATCCGGTTTCGTTCAAATCCCTGACTCTCGCCAAAGCGCACCACGTCCAGCCAACGGCGCCCCCAACGCTCCCCAAACGCGGTCGATGCTAGTAACCTATCAACCACCTTTTCGTAAGCCCCGGAATCACTATCCCCCGCAAAATCAGCGAGCTCCTCAGGAGTCGGAGGCAGGCCCGTGAGATCAAAAGTTACTCTCCGCAGCAAGGTCCGCCGATCCGCCTCAGGAGAAGGCTCCCAGCCCTTTTCCTCCAAGCGGGAAAGGATGAATTGATCGACCTCATTTCGCGCCCAGGAGCCATCCCGCACCTCCGGCACCGGCACTTCCTTCACCGCTTGCAGCGACCACCAATCATAGCCCGCACGGTGCTTCGTCGAGACCAGAAAAGGATCGACCGACCGCGTCCCCCACTCCGCTCCCGCCGCAATCCAATCCCGCAAAACTCCCTTCTCCTTCTCGCTCAGAGGCGAACGCTTCTTGGGCATCTCATCGTCTTCCACCTGCCGCCAAAGTTCGCTCTTCTTCAAATTCCCCGCGACCAACGCTTCGGCCGCGCCCTCCGCCGTCGTAAAATCAAGATCGCCCTTCGCCTCACTCGGGTTGTGACATTCCAAACAATGCTCCGAAAGAATGGGGGCCACCGCCTTGTCAAAATGCAGGGCCCCTTCCGTCACCGGCTTGGGCGGCGGAGGCGGCTTCTCGCCAGGATGCCGCTCCAATCTGCCCTCCCAAAATTCCACTCCCGACCAATTCGCGGCCCCACCCTTGCTCGTCAGCTCCACCTTCCCATTCTTCACCTCAGTCAACCACGGGCCCAGCCGCTCCCAATGCCCCGCCGCCCCGCTTCGAAAACCCGCCAGGACCGGTTCTCCGTTCAGAAAAATGTCAAATCTCTCCGGTTGATTGTCCTCCCAAACGTAGAGAAACATCGTCACCTCACCCACCGGAAGCCCGCCTACCACGATCCGGTTTTTGCCACCACTGTTCCAATGACTCGATCGAATCATCGTCGCAACATCATCACCGACCGCCGGGACCAAAGGAATATTCTGACTCTCAAATCCAGCCATCCCGGGCAGCTCCACATCCTTTGCCCCCTGCCCTTCCCACGCGCGCCCGTCCACCACGAGAGCCGGCCCATTCAGATTGACCGCCCGCAGCAATCTCGCATCCTCACCAGCCATCGCAAAAACGACAGAAAGGGCGAAGAAAATTGGAAGCAGAACAGAACTCATCGTAAGAAACCAATCTCATACGTGCCCGGAGCGATCACATTTATCATCACTGGCCGCCATTCAAGTCGCAGCCCCACTCACTCCGCTCCAAGCTTCCCCTTGAATTCATTCTCAAGGCTCTTCAGCAGCGATTCCTTCTGCTTCTCGGGAAAGGTCCCCTGCTCGATCCCCTCTATCAAAAAATCGTAACGCTGCTGAAAATTTGGCAAGCGATTCGGCCCCTCCGGAGTCGGGAAAAAATCATTCACATGGTCGCTCCCCGCCGACCAAATCACGCTTTGCATCCACTTTGACCTTCGTCGACAGGTCCGCGAGCATGGCGTCAAAGAATTTCAGATCCCGATCCTCCTGATTTCCTGCTCCCGATTGCCACCCCGGCTTCTTCCCCTCCGGATCGGTCAGCTTCCCCGGAGTTTTCAACCCCTGCGGATAGACCACAATCGCCTCCGGCCAAACCTCATGGATTCGAAACATCCGCACTGCCCCCATCATGCGGCCACCGTGGCCATGAAAGGCAAAAACCAAGGGAGTCGCCTCAGTCTTCGCCGTTGACGGCACATCCACCAGCGCCTCCCGCTCCACCCCATCCACCTTCCAGGTCATGCGGGTTTGAGAGGTCTTGTCTTCGGCAATCGCCATCGACATTGCAAAGAGCGTGATGAGGAAAAAATATGGGCGTTTCATAAGAGTCGTCTGTCTTGACAGCGATTTAACCCTGTAAGTTCTTAAAAGTCGCACCCTTGAAACTCGCAACGTTTGGTGATTTTTCAACACAAGCCTCGATTAAAGCCGGACTTCCTTCCCAACAAAGCCTAGGCTGCCCATCATGCGTCTGGCTATTTTTTTCCTTCTCACCCTCTCCAGTTTCGCGACCGCCAAGCTGACGATCTCGTGGGAAGAGGACATCCTCACCGTTCATGCCCCGCATCTTCCGGGTCAGGAGATCAAGATCTGGTATCTCGAGGCCTACTGCCGTCCCGGCTCCACCGACCGCGAGTGGAACGAAACCGTCATCGGCCATGAAACAAAACTCCTCTCGGCCACTCCTACCAGGATCCAACTTCGCTGCACTCTCAGCGATGGCGTCATCGTCGATCATCTCATCACCGCCCAGGACGAAAAAATCTCCTTCGCCCTCACCGCCCACAATCCGACACCGAATCCATCTCTCGCACATTGGGCCCAGCCTTGCATCCGCGTCGGGGAGTTCACCGGCACCCAGATCGATGACGACAAATACACCTACTTGAAAAACTCCTTCATCTTCCTCGACAACAAACAAAGCTTCCTCCCCACGCCCAACTGGGCCACCGAAGCGCGTTACATTCCGGGTCAAGTTTGGTGCCCCTGCCACGTCCCCCGCAGCGACGTCAATCCACGCCCGCTCTCGTCCGACCTCCCCTCGAATGGACTTATCGGCTGCATCTCTTCCGATCAAAAATGGCTCCTCGCCACTGCCTGGGAACCCTACCAGGAACTCTTCCAGGGCGTCATTCGTTGCCTCCATTCCGACTTCCGGATCGGCGGACTGGCACCCGGTGAAAAAAAGAGTATCCAAGGCGCCCTCTACCTTATGCCCAACGATCCCGCCGATCTCCTCCGGTGCTATCAATCCGATTTTCCCAGGCAAGCCCTCCAACACCGCACTCTCGCCCTTCCCACCGTCACCCGTGAAAAACCCGGCCCCGGCAAACGCGTCCTCATTACGCCATCTTCCTATCAAGGCACTCAAGTCCATCACACACTCTCTCTCCCTCCTCATTGGGATCCCGACTGGAAAAGCAGCAAGGAACGCTACCCCCTCATCGTAGAATTCTCCGGCAACCACGCCCCCACCCTCGGCTCCACCGGTCGGGTCGAAGACTCCGCCCTCGGCTACGGACTCACCGCTGGCCGGGCCGTTTGGCTCAACCTCCCCTTCATCAGCCCCGACAAACAAGACAACCAACTCACCTGGTGGGGCGACGAACAAGCGACCATCGACTACGCCCTCGCGGTCGTTCCGCAAATCATCGCCGACTACGGCATCAACCCCCATCAAGTCATCCTCTGCGGATTCTCCCGGGGTGCCATCGCCGTCAACTACATCGGACTCCACGACGATGAAATCGCCTCCCTCTGGTCCGCCTTCGTCACGCACGATCACTACGATGGCGTCAATCAGTGGAGCGCTCCCTGGGGAGCCCCACTCGAAAAATATCGTCGTGAAGCCGCTCAACGACGTGCTCGAATCAAAGGGCGCCCCGTCCTCATCTGCCAAAACGGCCATACCCGCGAAATCCAAAAACTCGTCGGAGAGGCTCCCAACTTCAGCTACCTCGACATCAACACCACAGCCATCTTCGGCACCTTCCCCAACCCTACCACCATTCATCCCCACACTGATCGCTGGCTCCTCAAGCCCAGCACCTCCCGTAACCAAGCCTGGGCCTGGATGGAAAAACAGGGCCTCTTCTCAACCAAACAATCCGACTAATTCCCCCAGGGCAAAAACTCCAATTCCGAACAAAACGGCGAAGCTGGCAACCCCGCCCGGTTGTAGAGATTCGCGTTCTCCGGATCCCCTTCGCAGGCATAGCGAACCGCGATCGGACTCTTCACCGCTTCGCTTCGAACGACCACGCTTTTGCCATCAATCTTGGCCTCTGCTGCGTGCCACTCCCCGCTCTCACCTGCCAACTCGAAGTGCGCTAACTTCCCACCCGCGTCTTCCACGGGAGCGGCAAGCCCCTCCTTTCGTGCGATCATGAGACCGTCGCCCGTGTGATGAAAATCCACTCTCATTTCACGCCCCTCAGTCCTCACCGACTTGAACAAGGGACCGCTAAACGCCCACTCTTTTCCATAAGTCTTCGCCAAGGCCCACTTCGCCAAACGCTTCCCAACATCAACCTTGTTAGACGGATGGATATCGCGGTCTCTTAAATCAAGTGTCACCGCCATCCCCGTGTTTGGAATCTCCAAACTCAACCGCTGCTCCTCCCGCAAACGAACCCAACCCACGACGCTGTCGTTGTAAGACGGCAACTGCACAAAATAGAAGGGCAGCTGATCCTCCTTCCAAGCACTCCGCCAACCTTCCACCATAGCCCGCTGCTTCAGCCGATAGTTCCTGGGATCCTCCCCGGTTCCCGCATTCGATTCCCCCTGATACCAAAGGAACCCTTTCACCGCATACGGTGCCACCGGAGCAATGCGGGCGTTGTAAATCCTTCCCGGCATGCCCGCCGTGTTTCGAATGATCACGCCGCCCTCGATCTTCGCGAGTTCCTCCAAGTCATCACTCTCGGCTAATTCCAGGATGGTCTTCAGCAACGGACTTTTCTTAAATTGCTCACGAGGAATGAAGCCCTCAATCGGTTTTCCACCCCACGATCCTTCGATGATCCCGACTGGAACCTTGAGTTCATCATGCAGCTCCCTCGCATAGAAATAAGCCGCCGCAGATTGCCCCGGCCTGGTTGTCGAAGTGTCCAGTTGCCATGAAACCGGACCGGGTAAGTCATCGAGTTCCCCCGCCGAGTCGGGATTCCCAATTCGCATCGTCCGAATCAAGCGCGACTTTGGATCCGAAATCACCTCGCGCACGAACTCGATTTTCTGAGCGCACGAAGCAAGATTCATCTCCATGTTTGACTGCCCGCTGGCATACCAAACTTCCCCCACGAGAAGATCTTGAATCTCGAGTGTCGCGTCGCCGGATGTGACCGCCATTCGATTCCCAATCGCCTGCGCTTTCATGGGAGCCAAATTCACCATCCACTTACCATCGTCTCCCGAAATCGTAGACTTGCTCTGCCCCGCGAACTCCACGACGACCTTGGCTCCCGCATCCGTTGTTCCCCACACAGGTATTTCAACTCCACGCTGCAAGACCCCGTGATCAGAAAAGACGCGCGCGATCTTCAGGTCCCCTCCCAAGCATGCCTTCGAAAAGAGAAGCAGCAGCAGAGACAGTTTTACAAATAGTCGTGACCTCATCTTGAAGAGACTCAATCGATAGCAGCCCTTCGTCAATGCTCATGCCCTTCGCCACCATCCACAAAAAATGGATCCCTGATTGCGGGATCCATTGTCATGGCTCACGAAGCCAGGGTGGTCGGGATGAAACTGAAGTTACTGCAGGCTCACCACGAGGCGGTAGTAGGTCTTGGGTTGGGACTCAACGGGCAGGTCACTGGTAAGATTCACCGTGAAGGTACCATCCGGATTTTGTGTGGGTTCGCCATCCGGAGTGAGATCTCCGGCGGCTTCCCAGACCATTAAGTCGGTGGATTTTTCAACCCCGTACCTGACCTGGCCACCATCGATCCGGTGACGATAGGTGAAGCCGATCGTCCCGTTGAGATTGGTGATGGCGGGAGCGACCTGGGTATTCAGATCCCGGCCCAAGGCATACGCCAGCAGATTGCTCATTCCGGTGTTGCCATATGCAGCATCGGGATCGGTGAATCCCTTGACGATCATCCATGAGCTAAAGTCAGCGCCTGAGTTGATCAGCATCGCGTAGTCGAAACTCGCTTCCAGAGATTGCTCGGCCTCGGTGCTGGCAAAAATTCCGCCAGTGCTGAAGGTCGTGCCTTCCGGCAGAATCAGCTGATTGACCTGGGTAAAGACGCCATCCTGTTGCCAGTAGAAGCTCAGAACGTTTCCTTTCTTCTCCATCCGAAGGACAGCGATATCCTTATCCAAGGCCGGAGTGGAGGTCAGCGCTTCCGAGCTGCCCGAGGGATTCACCCGTAGGGAGGCGATACTGTCGCCATCCTTAAATCCAAGGCCGTAGCGGAAGGCATTTCCTCCTTGGTCGGCTTCCACGAGAAGGCCCGTGTAGTATTGGCCGAAGTGAACTTTCTCAAGTTTGACCTCGGTTTGAAGGATCCAATCACCCGCGGGCAGAGATCTCCTGACCCAGGGATGGAGGGCTTCATCGAGGTCTGGTGCTCCGGTGCTCACGGCATTGGCCGCGATATCAACACGGGCCCCAAAGAAGCCATCGCTACTCCCTGCGGAACTGTTGTGAAGCTCGGCCGAGAAGACATTGGTTCCCACAACCAGCGAGCCTGAGACATCAAGGACGATGATGTCTTCTTCAATATCGTTCTCAGGAGAAGGTGAACCGGTGGCTTCAGTGTTCGAATCAATGACGCCATCAGGAAGTCGCACTGATCCGAGAACCTGACCGTTCAAGTAGTAGCGGACACCATCATCGGCAATATGATCAATGTAGAGCTTGGCCCCGATGGGATCACCCGTGAATTCAAAGTTCGTGCGGAAGTAGTAGGTGATCAGATTGGCAGCCTGATCCCGCTGCAGGGTCGCGGTTTGCAAACCTGGAGCGGGAAGACCGGATTGATTGAACCCCAGGAAGCCCGGTCCGGACAGCCAGGTGCTGTCATCAAAGGCAGGCTGGGCAAATGTTCCGGTGAGTTCCTGGTTCGAGTCGTCATACTTCCAGGTGGTCCCAAAATCGATGTAGTTGAGCGGAGCTGGAAGCTCTGGCGCGGGGAGTCCCAGTGGAACTTTGCTGACCGGAATATTGATGGTCACTCGGCCCTCTTGATCCTGCAAGGTATAGTGAGCCGTGCTGGAGGCATTCCCGTGCTTCTCTGCTTGAAAGCTGCTCCAGAAGCTTTCCAAAGCGGGGCTCCCGAAGTTGGAGAAGTCACTCTCAAGATGGACTGAAACTCCGACCGAGCGGGTGCTGGTGTTCCCGTTGGTGTCGCTCACATTCGCCGTGACGAGATAAAATCCCGGTTGGGTGAAGGAGGCGGTCACCATCTTGTCCCCCGTGAGGAGTGAAGATCCGATCGCGGGTGAGATCTGCCAGTTAAATGTCAGAACGTCACCATCAGGATCAGAGCTTCCGGATGCGTTGAGCTCCAAGGTCTCGCCCAAGGCGAGATTAAGCGACTTGGGCGCGGCATCGAGCACAATGACGGGAGGGGCATTATTCGTTTTGGTGATATTGAATTGAGTTTGTTCGACGACATTCCCAACGTGATCCACCCCTTCAAGATTGAGGGTGTTGACGCCACCTTTGAGAACGACTCCGCTGAGTTCCCAGGCAGTCGTGGACAGCCAGGTGAACTGGGTATTGGTCTGTCCGGCAACCCGCACCTTGAAAACGGTGGGCGGAGAGTTTCCGTTGAGAGTCACGACGTTATCAGCGGTTGGAGTGTTTGCCGAAGTGACGGCAAAGGTGGTATTAGCAACGGCAGTCGTGATGAAGTTTCGAGCGAGGGTTTCACGATTGTTGAACCAATTGGTGTAGTGGGACATGGGCATCGTGACACCACTTCCCGCGACGGCATCGGATTCCGCTTGCATCCAGGCCTGGGTGCGGGCGGACCCCTTGGTGTGCTCGTTGAGAAGCTTCGTCATATAGTAGTTCATCTGCCGACGAACGAAGGGACGGTTAAAGTAGGTGCTCACCCCGGGCCGACCGCCAAGAATGGCCTGCCCGGTATTTTCGAAGACGCGGTCGCCATCCCAGTGGAGGAGCATCCACCCCTTACCATCTTTCGGGCGATAAAAGTAGGCGTTCTTACCACGATTCACGGTGATCGTGTCCCAGTCGGCATCATATCCCCGGACGGTGGCATTGAGGGCCAGCATGTTGACATCAGTCACGCGATTCATCGTCGGCTCGTCAGTCCGACCATCTCTAATCAGACGGGTAAGCTCGATGAAGCTGCCAAAGTCGTAATCGGACTCACGGGTGCGCATAATCCATTCGCTGTGATAGGCAATTGGGTTGTCGGTATTCTTGTATGACCAGTCGGCATCCCGGGCTGAGCGGGTGTCGCCATCGTCGTTGGTGAAGCGCCACTCATCATCAATTCTGAGAAGGGTTCCATCCGTTCCATCGACGAAGTTTCGGTTCAGGAAATCGTTGGAGATGGGTTCCTGATTCTCTCTCAGCTTAAAGGTATCCGCATTGATGACCGAGTGGACATACTCCATCTCGTTGATGGGGTGGCCCAGCTGGTAGAGAAAGTAGCGGGCCATGCGATCATCGTAGAATCGCGGTGTCCCGCTGCCCTCGGACGTGCCCGAGGCATCGATCACCGTGCGACGACGTCCCCGGAAGAGACGGTCGCCGGGAAGCTTCCACTTTCCGTGTGCGAGATTGGCATCGCCCGCCCGGGTGAAGGGGCTACCGCTTTTACGGATCTCGGCGTTATAGTAGATCTCACTTTCGTTGGCGATGAAGGTCGCGTTGAAGAAGTGATTCGACATACGGGGAAAGTTGTAATCGAAGGTTGGTCCTCCTCCAATCGAAGTGGTGAGAGCCTGACGGTCGTATCCTGAAACGATGAAGCGTTCGCGAAGGAGTTGATCCGGCATGGCGCGATTATCGACGACCCACATCGCAGGACGGTTGGCACCCGGGCGGGGTTGGGTGGTTGTGGAGGCGCCCGACTTGGCCTCGACATAAAACTGGAGCACATTGGCTTGCGAAGTGAATTGACTCACGCTCGCACTATAAAGGCCAGTGCCGTCATTCGTCATGGCGGTGCGGATCCAAGTGCCATTTCCGCTGGTGTTATCGAGACGATGAACAAGTTCGACAGAGTTAAGAGGCGCAGCTGAATCGATACGGGCCGTCACGGTGACCGCCTGTCCCGTGGTGGGAACAGCCGGGCTGTGAATGAGTCCCGTCACGGTCGGTGCCGCCGTCGCCAAAGCTGCTGAGTTGGGAGCACCCGGAGTTCCCAGATTTTCGGGAATCGGAAGTAGGAAGCTCGTGCCAAATCCATGATCAAGAGTCTGGAAAATCACCCGTGATTTTCCGCTCACCCAGCGTCCGTCGAACGTAAGAGTGTAGCTTTCCCCAACGATGGGGCTTGTGGCGAAATCAACCTCTCCGCGGTTTGCTTTATTGTCGCCGTGCCCGTCGGCAATGAGGTTCAGCTTTCCAGCATTCATAAAACTGGCCCAGTGAGTTCCCTGGGTGACCCAGCCCAGATTACTTGCGGCGTTGGGAGACATGACTCCCGGATTACTGAGGAGGTTGGAGCCAGCGTTATCACGCTTGACGGAGATGTTCTCAAGAATGACATGGGAATCGCCCACCAGGTGGGCGTGCAGTTCCTGGCCTGAGGTCAGAGGGAGCCACGTCGAGCGTGAAAACTCGGAGGTGTAGCTGAATGACTGCCTCGTAGATTTGTTGCTCTCATCACTGTCTGACCATGCGGTGGCGATATTGTTGTCCATGTCCGGATGGCGAAGCTCCATACTGCTGCCATCGCCATCGGCCAGGTTTGGCCAGTCACCTTCTGGAAGGTAGTCCACTTCATCGACCATGTTGCCATTGGCATCTTCGATCCGGATGAGCTCTCCACCATCCCGCAAGGTGCCTTTCCAATCGCCGATGGCTGAAAGGCCTCCGTGGGCCGAGGTGAGATAATGAACATCGGCCGCGATCACGAGAAAACCGCCTGCCGCGATGGTGGTGCCGGTAGGAAAGTCAAATCCCACTCCATCCGAAATCTGCCAACCTGAAAGGTCCACTGATTGTGAACCCCGGTTGTAGAGCTCGATGTATTCGCCGGTTCTTTGATCGGAGGGAGCGTCAAACATGATTTCATTGATGACAATGGCTGTTTGGCGGGCGGAAGGATTATTCGGAGCATTCTGGGTGTGTCCCATTCCTCCATACCATTCCTTGCCTACGGGATAGGATTGGAAGGTTTCCTCGCCACGATCGCGGTCAAGGCGGGCGGCATCAACTACGGTGCTGCCCTGGATGAGGAAGAGATCGAGGTCTCCATTGACATCCGGTGTTACGGTGATCGGGAAGCTGACATATCCTCCGGCGGGGATCGTTCCAGCAAGATCGATTTTCCCGGTGAGCTGGCGATTGTCAGAGAGTTTAAAATCTGTGGCAGAGATGGCAGAGTTTCCGGGAGCATGGAGTTCGATCCAATCGACATTCCCATCGACCCCGAAGTGGACCTCGCTAATGACCGGCGGAACGGTCGGCGGCGCGGTCGCGATGATGCTGATATCCGCACCGAAAGCGATGTCATTGTTGCCGGAAGTCGCGTTGTGGACCTCCACGGCGAGGACATTCGTCCCGGTCTGGAGGGCGTTACTGATGTCGACGCCGGTAGCGATTTCGGCAAGTTCGTCCCATTCACGGAAATCGCTCGCTGCGGTATCGAAGTTGATCGTACCGCCCGGCATGTTGAAACGGGCAACCTCCTGGCCATTGAGGTAGAACACGACGCCGTCGTCCACGTGCGCATCAATGTCGATCATCGCACTGGAAAAGGAACCGTTGAATTGGAATTCCTTGCGCAAGTAATAGGTGAACCGTCCACCGGTTGTCCATGGCGTCCCAAATGGGTCAGCGCCATCGACACCGAAGAGACCCGGGCCTTCAAGCCAGCTACTGTCATCAAATGCGGGCTCACGCCAAGCGGTCCCGCGATCGAGATTGGCCACGTTCTGATCGTATTTCCAAACCGAGGTGGTTTGAGTGATCTGGGCGGAGGTCGTTGGCAGTTCACCTGCCTTGGGAACAGTGCCCGGGGTACCGCCAGGCGCAGCACTGCTCTTCCAGTTTCTCCACTCCCCGTCCTGGAGGTTGGCGTTGATTCTGGTGAGGGTATGTCCGGTGCCGTCGGGAGCAGCGGGCCATTTTCCACCGTCATTATAGTCGACAGTGGTCATCAAGACACCGTTCTTATCGCTCAGGGAAACGGTTTCGCCGGAGTTTGAGAGAGCACCGATGTAGGGACCAAAAATACGAGTGGAGGCCGGGATCACGGGATAGGCAGTCCGGAGCGTGGCCTCATCGACAGGAGAAACCAGAATGGTTTCGAATTCCTTCAAGATATGGGCGCTGGTGTCGCCGGCGTTAAAATCCGGAAAGGTGTAGTCAATTCCATCGGAAAAGGACCACTTTCCCATATCGAAAGGGGTTCCGGTGTTATTGGTCACCTCAAGAAAGTCCGGTTTCCCGGATTTAGCGTTGTATTGAATCTCGGTGAAGATGACTTGTTCGGCCATCGTCGGCATGATTCCAATAAATGCTCCCAGGCAAGATGCCAGGAGGGTTTTAGCCTTGGTTGGTCGTTTGTTTTTCATTGTGTGTGTGTCGTGGGAGCAATGCGGGGCATTCGCATAGTTGAGCACTCTACCACAAAAATCTGACCCACAAAAAGGGCGAATTTCCAACCGGGAAAAAACATATTGAAATGGGATCCCTGCCAGGCGCTCCCGCATCCCGTGACAGCTCACCGATTCAATGCTACTGATTCCATCAGGATGAAACTCATTTCACCCATCGCCATCGAGCACCTCCTCAAAGTGACCGCCGACGGATTCTTCGTCATCACCGCCGACAAACCACAAAAGGTCGCCAGGATTAGCCGGGACGGAACGCTGACGGAAATCTGCCCCTTCGATTCGCGTTGGGTCGCCGAAATGACCACCCACGCCTTCTCGCCAAAGGGTGACGATCTAGCCCTCGCCATCCTGACCGCCAAACAGGATTTCCACGAAGAACACACTCTGGTCGTCTGTGATTTGAAGACAAACAAAGTGATTTTCTCTGATGCCAACGTTCCGCTCGGTCCCAACATGTTCTCCGGTCGCTCGAACTTTCTGGACCTGACCTGGCGAACGGACGAAATCCTTCAATATTGCGGACCGTTTACGACCCAGGAGAGAAAATCCCGATCGCAAGTGGCCTTGATAAAGATGGAGTCGGCTCGTCCTGATAGCCATTTCTGCCATAAAGAATTTTGGGCAATGCGCGATTGTCGTCGCCCTGCTTGGGAACCTTGCGGTGACCGGATACCTTTTGAGCGATCGGGATGAGGACAAGCAAGAGGAAGGCCCTGTCATGGGTGAAAAGGCCGGGAAATCTCCCGATTTCACTAAAATGGAATCGGACTTGCAGGGCTTGCGAGATGACGTGGCGATTTTTCAGGTGACCCTCAACGAATTGCCGCCACGCGGGGGAACAACGCTTCTTGATGGAAAACTTGGTAAGCGGGTGAGGGAAAAGATTGCCGAAATTGAGCGGGCGAAGACAGCCCGGGGGAATGAGTGTGGCTTGCCATGGTTAAAGCTTAGTCGAGTTTCCAGTGGGCCTGTCGCAACACCGCAAAGTTCGACTGGTCTGTCTTTTCATACCAGACCGTGAAAAGTGTTTCATCAGCAAGCTCGACGGTGCTTGGATAGCCAAGGTCGCCGGACGCGCCATCACCGGAGATCATCACCGGTTCCGACCACGTTTTGCCTTGGTCTTCGCTGACGCGCGCTTGGTTTCCGAAAGGCTGACGACGATGACCGTAACTCATCAAGAGCCGGCCATCACGAAGCCGGGTTAGGAATGAGGGGAGTCCCCACACTCCGATTACGTGTGGGGTGGACCAGGTTTCCCCGCCGTCGTGGGATTCACACTGAAGAGTTTCGCCGGCGTTGGTCTTGTTGTGATTCCTAATGTGAACGATGAGGCTGCCCTGACCCGCTTCAACGGCATGGAGCTCGTGGTAATCTTGATGATCGTCACCAACACGGGTTGGAATACTTGCGAGCCATTGCCAGCTTTGGCCGTCGTCGCGGGACTCACAAACCCCGACTTCCTTCCCCTCGCTCCAGAGTCTCTTGCCGACATACAAAAGTCGGCCGTCCGAAAGTTGCGTAGGCCCGTGTGGGCTGTTGACGATCGTTGGAATGCGCTCAGACCAAGTAATACCACCATCGCTTGAGCGAATCATCCACTCCCCGAGTTCTTCTTGGCGTTCCTTTTCAGGGATTCGATTGTGAGCGGCAAGCCAACGTTCACGACGATCGTCGGTGGGAATGTGGCTGGCATAGGCGAGAGAGGTAAAGGTCGTAACGAGGATGGAACCTTTGGCCGTTTCGAGGACTCCGGCGTCACGATCATCAATGGGGCCATCGAGAATAGTGCGTGGAAAGGTCCAGGTTTTCCCGTTGTCATCGGACCGTTGAAGTTCAACCCGGCCAAAGGGGCAAACATGTTGCTCCCGCCCGCCGGAGCATACGACAAGAAGCTGGCCATTGGATCGTCGGGCCAGGGTAGGCCAGCCATGATAGAGATTCGGCAGGAAACTGATCGTTTTAATTCCATGAACGCCCGAAGTGGTCTTGGCACTCAGCTTCAGGTTAAGTCCAAGCGACCCGGCAAGTCCAAAAGCAGTGGTATTTTTAAGAAAGTGCCGTCGAGGAGAAGTCATCTGGAAAGCATGTCGGCTTGAGGAGGGGTATGTCGAGCTATGAGGTTGACCTGACAAGGTGGGCCTTCATCATCACGGCTAATGAATCATCAGCGATTTGATACGAAAGAAGAAATGGGGGCTGCCGCAGCCGCAGCAGGGGCTGAAAAAATGCGCACCGCTCTTCAGGAGCGCGGCGAGGTCAAGATCATCGTCGCAACCGGAGCATCACAGTTCGAGATGTTAGAAGCTCTCACAAAAGAAAGCGGGATCGATTGGTCAAAAGTAACCGTTTTCCATCTCGATGAATATGTCGGCCTCTCAATCGAACACCCGGCCTCGTTTCGAAAATATTTAAAGGAGCGCTTTGAGGATCAACTCCCTGGCCCGGTCCGAGCATTTCACTACATCAACGCAGAAGAAAATCCGGAGGCCGAGTGTCAGCGGGTGGGCGATTTGATTGCCGCATCCCCCATCGATGTCGCCTTTGTGGGGATTGGAGAAAACGGACACCTCGCCTTTAACGATCCACCCGCTGATTTTGAAACCGCGGTGCCCTATCTCGTCGTCAGTCTGGATGAAGCATGTCGCCAGCAACAATTCGGCGAGGGATGGTTTCCAAGTCTGGAAGCGGTGCCCGCAAAGGCGATCTCGATGTCAGTGCGTCAAATCATGAAATGTGGAAGCATCATTTGCACCGTTCCCGATCAGCGAAAATCAGAAGCTGTTAGAAATTCCGTTGAGGGCGAAGTCAGCCCCAAGGTTCCCGCTTCGATCCTGCAAGAGCACCCTGATTGTGGTCTCTATCTCGATGGACCAGCCGCAAGCTTGCTGGGTAAAGGAGGGACTTCCAGATGAGCGCCATCGGAATTGGCTTCGTCGGGGCAGGTTGGATGGGCGCGACTTTGTTAAAACGGCTAACCGAACAAGAGGGCGTCTCTATTATCGGTATCCATCAGCGCCGGCGTGATCGCGCCGTCGAAGTTCTTGCAGACCTGGGCTTGGGAGAGGACCTTTATTTTGACGACTACGAAAGCCTCTTGGCCTCGCCTGATCTCGACGCCGTTTTCATTTGCAGCACCAACGAGGCCCACGGGCCGCAAGCCATCGCCGCGCTCAAAGCAGGAAAGCATGTCTTCTGTGAGAAACCGTGCGCAACGCGTTACCATGAATTTCTGGAACAGATCGCATTGGAGAAAGCCAATCCCGATCTGATCACTTTTGTCGATTACCTCATGAATTTTGATGCGATGGAAAACCGCATCCGCCGCATGACCAACGAAGGAGTCTTCGGAACGATCACCCAGATTCAGGTCAACTACCGGCACCCTATCAACATCGCGGACGACAAGATTTGGAAGCTCTCAGGAGCGAGAATGGGCGACGCCATCGGCATGGGCATCATTCATTCTCTCTCCGTGATGTTGAACATCATGGCCGCGCAAGGAGCCACCCCGGTGAAGGTCTATGCCACCAGCAGCATGGTCCATCGACGGGACTTCGACATCCCGGCCATTTGGAATCTCCACCTTGAATTTAGCAACGGGGCTGCCGGTCTGTCTTTCGGCAACGTGGACCAGGCCAATGGCTACGACGCCTATCACAATATCCATGGCACCGAAGGCGGCCTAATTTTCGACTCCCAACTGGATCGCCCTCAAAAGGTTCGCTATTGGTCGGAGAACGCGACGGAAGGTCAGTGGGTGTATCCTTTGGATCATTCGCGATGCAAAGTTGAAGGCCTCGAAGCCTACCAATGGCCTGCCGACACCAGCACGCCCGATAGCGGCGATGTCATGAAGCATCAGACTGGCGAATGCGTCGCTCATTTCCTGGAGTGCATTCGAAAAGGAGAGCAATCATTTCTGAGCTTTGTGAATTCCGCAGCAGTCGCGGACCTGGGGTGGGCTGCTCAAATTTCAGCCGCCGAAGGCGTTCCAGTGAACCTGCCACTCGATGAAGAAAGAGCCCGGAAATTTTTCGAACGAAAGGCGTAACGATGGAAGCCTTCGATCTCCAGGTAAACGGCTATGCGGGTGTCGATTTTAACGATGACGATCTGACCGCCGAAAAATTGGCCACGGTTTGTGACGCCTTGGAGGAGGATGGCGTCGCAGGCATTTTGGCAACGTTCATCACCGACGATGTCGAGATCATGTGTCGGCGGATTCAGCGATTGGTGAAGCTCCGGAAGGATCACCCGTCGTGGACAAAAATGATCCGGGGCATTCACATCGAAGGGCCCTTTTTAAACGCAATCCCGGGATTCATCGGAGCCCATCCCGTCGCGCAGGCACGAGTCGCTGACGTTTCAACGATGGACCGTCTTCTTGATGCTGCCGATGGTTTGACCCGAATCGTGACTCTCGCTCCCGAACGCGATCCTGGATTCTCAGTGACGGAGTATTTGGCCGGTCAGGGAGTGTGTGTCGCGGCGGGTCATTGTGATCCAAGCCTCGATCAATTGAGAGGTGCCATCGATGCCGGGCTGAAGATGTTTACCCACCTCGGAAACGGATGCCCCATGAATTTGGATCGCCACGACAACATCATTCAGCGGGTCCTGACCCTTCGGGAAGATCTCTGGATCAGCTTCATCCCGGATGGTGCCCATGTGCCCTTCACGACTCTCAAGAACTACCTGGATCTTGTCGGGACCGAGAGAGCCGTGATGGTGACCGACGCCATCGCGGCGGCGCGGATGGGTCCGGGTGACTACCGCTTCCTCGGACGCGACGTAAAGATCGGCGAAGACCTAGTGGCGCGGGCTCCGGATGGCAGCCACTTGATTGGCTCGACCGTGACGATGCCCAGGATCGCCGAGAACCTCTCGCGTGAGTTGGGCTTCAGCGAAGAAGACATTCGCAAGGTCCTTGTTGAAAACCCCGCAACCCTCATTGGAGAAACAAAATGATTGAACGTCTCAAAGAGCTCTTCGGGAAGATCGGCCCCACCATTATTGTGGCCGCGGTCGTTCTGGGACCGGGAAGTATTTTGACGAGCTCCAAGGTCGGCGCGAGTTTCGGATTCCCGGCCTGGTTCGTCTTGGCTCTCTCTACTTTTTTGATGATCGGAATGGTGGCCCTCGCGGCCCGCCTGGGCGTCACTTATGAACGGAGCCTTTGTGAGGAACTGGCGACCCGCCTCGGACGGGGAGCATCCTTCTTCATCGGTCTCGTTTTGTTTCTCGTCGTGGCCTTGTTTCAATCGAGTAACAACATGGCTATCATCGCGGGCTTGGAACCGCTCTTCGAAGACTTCGGAGACGGAACACTCCTCACCTCATTCGGGCCAAAACTCGCCGTGTTGCTGGTGATTAATCTCTTCGTGGTCTTCTGCCTTTTTCGAATCCGGAGCCTCTACACCCAGATCGAGAAACTCATGAAGCTCTTGGTGCTCGTGATGATTCTCGCCTTCACCTGCAACTTTATCGTGGTGTTAGTGGTCTCTGCAGGAGTAGAAGCCGGGCGCGGAGGATCGAAGGAAGGAGGTCGGGATTTGATTCCCCTATTGGGAATGATGGGCACGACATTCTCAATTGCCGGGGCATTCTACCAGGGATATCTGGTTCGGGAGAAAGGGTGGAAACTGACTGACTGGCGGGTGGGCTTGCGTGATTCCATTTTTGGAATCTGTGTCCTGGGTGCCGTGACCTCGTTCATTCTCCTGACCTCCGTGCTCACCTTTCACGGACGACCCGGTACCGTGGAATTACAAAGCGTGGGTGATGTCGCGCGACAGCTCGAACCTCTGTTTGGAAAGAGCGCCAAGGTCATCTTCAGTTTCGGGATCATGGCTGGTGCCTTCAGCTCCTTTCTCGTCAATGCCGTCATCGGCGGCACCATCCTCTCGGATAGCATGGGAAAAGGATGGCGCATGTCAGATCCCATGCCCCGCCGTCTCACCTGCCTCGCTTTGTTGATCGGAATGCTCGTTGCTTCGATGTCCCTTTCGGGCGCTGCCGAAACGGTGGGATTGATCACCTTCGCGCAAGCCCTCACCGTCCTGGGCCTGCCCATGTTGGCGGCGGCTTTGCTCTATCTCGGAACACGAAGCGATCTCACCGGCGAACGGAAGGTCCCACGCTGGATCCTGGTAATTTGCTCAATCGGCTTTGTCGTCGCCTGTGTGCTGGCCGTGAGAACTACCATGATCGTTTGGGATAAGATCTTCGCGTGAAGGCTTCACATAGATTGATCATCACCGAGGAACGGGCAAATAATTCCCTCGTCATATAGCCCCTGCTTCTATTGAGTCTTAAAAATCCTTTCGAACTATGAACCGACTCACTTCCTCAAATCCACTTTTGATGCCAGCCACGATCGCCGGATTATTCCTTCCATTCGGAGCCTCGGCAGCAACAATCGCCTACGCTGGCGCCATCAATGACGATGCAGGGTCCGGGATTTCGGAATGGAAGACCACGACCACCGCCAAATCTCTTGATGCCGATGGTGACAATGAATACGGGACCCTCGCACACTTGTTCTACCGGATCGAATTCAAGGGCCAAAATACTCTCTACTCCTTCGACGGCTCAGATGGTCAAGTTGGTCCATTCGCGGGATATGCCACGGTTGATCATCCTGACGGGGTTTCTCCGGACACCCAGGTCCGCACCACAACAAACGGCGCAGCTGGAGACGCCAACCACGTCATGTTTACTTTCACCGCTCTTGCGGGCTCCCCTGCCAACGTCCGCATCGGGGTCGCGACAGATGGCCTCAACGGCGTGCAGTTTTCCCCGGCGAGCATCGGGTTGGCACAAGTCGGAGGTGGCTCTACGGAGCACATGCTGACCTCCGTTAATTCAACCCTCGATATGGTTTTCTTTGACGTCACCGGCATTACAACTGGAGATCAATTTCAAATCTTTGGCGACAGCGGAACCGGTGGTTTCGCCACCCATCAGATCGTCACTTGGGACGTGCTCACTGTCCCGGAACCGGGCACTTCGCTACTCGCGCTTGGCGGCCTCGCTCTGGCCTTCCTTCGTCGTCGATAAGCCTGCTTGTTTGGAGTAAGTGCGCCACAATGACCACTTCGATCCGAACACAAACGAGGCGGATCCGAAGAACCGCCCCGTGATGAAAGCACGCCGAGCGTTGTCTTCATTGGTTCTTGGTATCCAGGTCTTTGAGCGGTGGTGACAATTGACATCGGTGCCGTAGAATCGAAAGCTGAGTCTCAACAGGTGTTTCGCAAATTGGAATAGGACTGTGATCGCCATCTCAATCTTGCTTCAATGGGTGATGCACCGTATCACCCTCCTCATTTCACTCCTTCTCGCAGCCACCAGCTTGGCTAATGAGAAGCCCAACCTCGTCTTGATCTTTATCGACGACATGGGCTACGGCGATATCGGGCCCTTCGGTTCGAAGTTGAATCGCACGCCGAACCTCGACCGCATGGCAGCAGAAGGAATGAAGCTGACGAGCTTCTATGCTGCCCCGGTCTGCTCGGCCTCACGCGCCCAGTTGATGACCGGGAGCTACGCGCCGCGCGTTTCGGTGCCGGGGGTGTTCTTCCCTGCTGGCAAGAATGGACTTAACCCGGAGGAACACACCGTCGCCGATTACCTCCGCGAATCCGGCTACGCGACGATCTGCGTCGGCAAGTGGCACCTTGGCGACCAACGTGAATTTCTCCCAACCAACAACGGATTCGATGGCTACTACGGCATCCCCTATTCCAACGATATGGCGCGCACCAACTCGACCGACGGTCGCAGCGTCCACCCGCTCATGCGCGATACCGAACCCGAAGAACTTCTCGAAAACGAAGGGCAGCGCCGCATCACCCGACTCTACACCGAGGAGGCTCGCAAGTTCATCACGGCGAACAAAGAGAAACCATTCTTCCTCTACATGCCGCACACCGCCATGCACGTGCCGCTCTTCCCACACCAGGACTTCGCTGGAAAATCAAACAACGGAACCTACGGCGACTGGGTTGAGGAAGTCGACTGGAGCGTCGGCCAAGTGTTGGAGAGCTTGAAAAAACTCGGCTTGGACGAGAACACGATGGTCGTCTTCACCAGCGACAATGGACCCTGGGCCTCCAAGGGAAAGGCCGGCGGGGTCGCAGGTCCGTTGCGTGGCAGCAAGGGTTGCACTTTGGAAGGCGGTGTGCGCGAACCAACCATCGTACGATGGCCGGGAAAAATCGCCCCAGGTAGCAGCACTGATAAAATCGCCGGGACGACCGACATTCTGCCCACCTTCGTCTCACTGGCGGGTGGAACATTGAAATCCGATGTGAAAATCGATGGCGTCGACATCTCTCCCCTTCTCTTGGGAAAAACAACTGAATCACCACGCAAGGACTGGTACTATTTTCAAGGAAACAACCTGCAGGCCGTCCGTTCAGGTCCATGGAAGCTCGCGCTCACACCACAGAGCATCGGCATGGGGATGAAGGACAAACCAGCGGATCTGGCCAAGCCCATGCGACTCTACAATCTCGATGAGGAAATCGGTGAGGTGACAGACGTCGCGGCAGCAAACCCCGACGTGGTCGCGAGATTACAAAGACTCGGCGAAACTATGGCGGCGGACATCACCGAAAATAAACGGCCAGCCGGTGTGGTCGAAAACCCGGTCACGCTCTACCCCACCGAGGCACGTAACAAGAGAAAATCGCCAAGCACGATCACCAAGCCGATCAAGTGGGAATCCGTCAAGCTTGGCGATCGCTATGACCCCTCCCGTGCACCGCAGATCGCAAGAAAGCCATTCAAAATCAACTGCTTTATCACAGGCAAGAGCCCCACCGGAGTGATCCTTGCCCACGGAGGATCATCCATCGGATACTCCCTCTACACGACGACCGAGAACACGGTCGTGTTCGCCGTGCGCCACAATTCCGACATGGTGAACCGCGTCAGCCTACCGATTAAAGACACCGAAAAATTCTCCATCACGGCCCGCCTGACAAAAGAGGGCACCTTGAGCCTGTCACTTGGTGAAGGACAAGTCGCGACGATGAATTCCCCCGGCACTCTGAAAAACCAGCCGCAGGAAAACCTCTGCATCGGCCACGATGACAAGAACCCGCTCGACGAAGAAGCCCCCGCCGAAAAGTTCAACGGAACGATCACCTCAATCACCGTTTCCATTGAGTGAATGCCTGGGAACCTATGGCAACTCAAAGTGCTCAATCACCTCATCGATTAGGAACTAAGAAAAGGCTTCGATGGAGGAAGGAACAACAGCAAGGAGTCGCTCCGAAATAAATCACGTAACTCGACGCAGGAGGCAGTTCTGCCAGCAAGGCGGAATCTTCCTTGTGTAGCGGGCTACTCAAGGGAAATTCGAACGCAGGTGGCGGGACTGAAAACAAGTTGAGTTGCGTAATTTATTTTGAAGGGGCTCCCAGGTCTCAAAAAATGACCGGAATCGGAGAACGCACCGCCTTGCACGATCTCGCCCAACTCCAGGACCTCGGCCTCATGATCAAAACAGGCCCACTGAAAGGAACCCGGCATATCGATCCATCCCTCGCGAATGTTCGGAGCACTTGGTCGACGTTTGGATCTTCTTGAATTGCATCTCACTACGCAGACTGATTCAACACTCCCGGTGACAACTCAAAGCCCCTCCCGGAAAGACCGAAGTGCAGGCACTATCCTATTGCTCGCTTCTCTGGCGATGGTCGCAACTCTCCCCGGCCGGACGGTGGGACTAGGATTAATTACCGAACAGCTCTTGGTTGATCTCGCGATGACTCGCTCATCCTATGCCGAGCTGAATCTTTGGGCGACTTTCCTTGGTGCCCTCTTTCTTTTTGGGACGGGTCCAGCTCTGGATCGAAGTATCCGCTGGACGACAGCGGCAGTGCTGGCAGGGCTCTCAGGAGCGGTGTTCTGGCTCGCCAATCTTCCCGGCCCGGGATTGCTTCTCCCCGTCTTAATTTTAACGAGGGGATTGGGGCAAAGCAGCCTCTCCCTCAGTGCTGTCGCAATCGTCGGAAAATCATTCCGGAAGAAACTGAGCACCGCCATGGGAGTCTTTGCCGTGGCAACGAGCCTTCTCTTCGTGGTCGCCATTCCGTCGGTGGCCTCATCGCTGGACCTCCTGGGATGGCGGAAAGTTTGGCTGATCCTGGCTGCGGTGGTTTTGGGCATCAGCTTGCTGGTGGCCTTCCTGATTCGTGACCCACAAGCGCAGAAAAGCCGTGGAGAAGATGGCGTCACCCCAGCCGGCCTCCCGTTCCGCGAAGCTCTCCGGTCGCCCGCCTTTTGGGTGCTTACGATTGGCATTGGGATCTACTATTTCGCATTTACCGGCATCACCCTCTTTAGCGAATCATTGGTGGTCTCGTTGGACTTTAGCAAAGACATCCGGAACTGGTTCCTGGCGATCATGATGGGCTCCGGGCTGGTCAGCAACTTGTGCTGCGGCTGGCTGGTGCAGAGAATTTCTGTGCTCAATATTTTCGGCGGAGCCATGATCATCTTTGCCGCATGCCTCATTGGGTTTCCTCTGGCATCGGGGTCGATCCGTTTGATCTATGCGGTTGCCGCAGCATTGGGTGTCGGGAGCGGAGCCGTCACGGTGATCTTCTTTGCCGGATTCGCGGACCTTTTTGGAAAACGTCACCTTGGAAAAATTCAAGGCGTGGCACAAGCAGTGACCGTGGCTTCATCGGGAGCCGGACCCCTGTTTTTTGCGTGGAGTTTCGAATCTTCAGGCTCCTATTCCTCGGTATTCTTTACCCTTGCCCCCTGCGCGCTTCTTGTCGGTATTTGGGCATTGTGCCAACAGAAAGCGGTGCGCATGACAACGATTTGATTGTGAAGGGCAATCAGAGCTCATTCTTGAAGCAGCCAGGAAAGTGAAAGCACCCGCCCAGCTCCTGCGAGTGAAAGGAGCGGGCCACAGCCTGGGTGGTAAAAAGATTTCTCCCAGCGTGGCAGAAGTCAATCAACAGGCCGCTGACTTCATGTCGAAAAACCTGAGAAAGTAGCTTCTCGACACCGCAATTTAGAGTGAACTCTTCCCCGTCAGCGGAGAGTTCTGAGAGCCTCAATTATCGACCTCACCTTGATTTCAGAGGGTTTGCCCTTTTCTAGATCTGGCTTAATTTTGTGTCACAATGAACAAAAAATTCGCGATCGCCTTCGCCCTCGGAGGAATCCTCCTTTGCTCCGCCCTCTCCTCCTGTGTCGGTCGAGGCGGTTACGAATCCGCCCCTTACACCGCCGTTAAAACCGAGGGCGCATTCGAGATTCGAGACTACCCCGAAATTGTTGTCGCTACCAACACCATGCCGGGCAACAAACGCAGTCAAAACTCCGGCTTCATGAGCTTGTTCAGATACATTTCCGGACAGAACGAAGCCAAACAGAAGATTGCCATGACCACTCCGGTTTTCTCGAAGACAAGTGGAGATCGTCAGGAAATGAGTTTCGTCCTGCCCGATGAAATTGCTAAAAACGGAGCGCCCAAAGCGAACAACAACAGGATCACCGTCAACAAACGACAGGCGGGACGTTTCGCCGTCTATCGATACAGCGGTCGCTGGACCGAAGCCCGGGACAAGAAAGCTCGTGAAACACTCGCCGAATGGGGCAAGGCTCAACAACTCACGCTGACATCAGTGATGGAAAAGGCCAGCTACGATCCTCCCTTCACTCCGCCCTTTATGCGACGCAACGAGATCCTGGTGCGCATCAACAAGTAATTCCCGTGAGAAAATCGGACGT
>CAWUTG010000065.1:0-55145 GCA_963925135.1 uncultured Verrucomicrobiales bacterium
CAACAATCCCTCGCCGCCGGAGAAGTCGCCGTCGTCACCCTCGCGGCCGGAGCCGGCTCCCGATGGACCCAGGGCGCGGGCGTCTGCAAGGCCCTCCACCCCTTCTCCCGCCTCGGAGGAAAACACCGCACCTTCATCGAGACCCACCTCGGAAAATCCCGCAAACGGGGCCGCGAAGCCGGCACGCCCATCCCCCACTTCTTCACCACCTCCTACCTCACCCACGGCCCCACCAGCGACTTCCTCAACACCGTCGATCACTACCAATACCCCGGCCCGCTCCACCTTTCGCCCGGTCGCTCCGTCGGCCTCCGCATGATTCCCACCGAGCGCGATCTCCGCTTCGCCTGGGAAGAAATGCCCCAGCAAGTTCTCGACGCCCAGCAGCAGAAAATGCGCGACTCCCTCCGCACCGCTCTCATCGGCTGGGCCAAGGGTGCCGGGGAAGCTTCGGACTACACCGACAACCTCCCCCTTCAGTGCCTCCACCCCGTCGGCCACTTCTTCGAGCTGCCCAACCTCCTGCTGAACGGAACTCTCGCCACCCTTCTCAAAGAGCGTCCGCAACTCAAAACCCTCATGCTTCATAACATCGACACCCTCGGTGCCGATGTTGACCCCGCCCTCCTGGGCCACCACCTCCAAAGCAAAGCTGGCCTCACCTTCGAAGTCATCACCCGCCGCCTCGAAGACCGAGGAGGCGGCCTCGCCTCCGTCAACGGACGCCCGCGCCTTCTCGAAGGCCTTGCCATGCCGCGGGAAGAAGACGAATTCGTCCTCTCCTACTACAACACCATGACGACCTGGATCGACCTCGACCAGCTCCTCACCCTCTTTGGACTCACCCGCGAAGACATCCTCGCCGGAGACCCCGCAATCATCGCCGAAGCCATTCGCAAAATTGCCTCCCGCCTCCCGACCTACATCACCCTCAAGGAAGTCAAAAAACGCTGGGGCAACGGACAGGAAGACGTCTTCCCCGTCACCCAGTTCGAAAAACTCTGGAGTGACCTCACCACCCTCTCCGATATCGAATCGAAATTCCTTGTCGTCCCGAGATCCCGTGGGCAGCAACTTAAAGACCCGGCCCAGCTCGATGCCTGGCTCCGCGACGGCTCTGCCGCCCACGTCGAATCGCTCTGCGAGTGGTAGTCACTCGCCATTGAGCCCTTTCATCGCATCAATTCCCTTGGCGACATAGTCTTCGTAACTCACCCCGCCGAATTGGAAGGACCATAGGCCTCCTTTTTCAGATCCTCCGCAGAAGCTCACCCTGCGCACGACCAAAGGAAGAAGACAGCGATGAGGCTCAAAAACCCGCACTCCAAAAATGCCGCTCTCAGCGGATGAAATACTGCGATCATCAAAAACGTTAGGCCTCCGAGATCAACCGTGTGATCTCCAGCGCCACCGCCAAAGCATCGGCACCTTGTTGCCCGGTCACGGCGGGTGTCTTGCCATCCCTCACGCTTTCGGCAAAGGCAGCCAGCTCCAGCTTCAAGGGCTCGTCTTTTTCGACCTCGACCTTGGCTTTCTGAATGCCCCCGCCCTCTTTCCAATACATCTCGCCCGTCTGCTCCTGATAATCAAGCGAGAGGTAGCCATCATCCTGGAAGACACGAATCTTCCGCATCCGCTCCGGGCTGATCCGGCTCGCGGTGACATTGGCAACACAGCCATTCTCAAATCGAATCCGCGCATTGGCAATATCCTCGCTTTTCATGAGCACGGGGACGCCCACCGCATCGATGGCGGCGATCGGAGAATTCACCAAATGCAGAATAATCTCCAAATCGTGAATCATGAGATCCAGCACTACCCCGATATCAATGCTCCGGTTGGGAAAAGGAGAAAGCCGATGGGCTTCGATGAACTTGGGATGATTGAGCTTGGCCTCCAGCTCCTTCATGACGGGGTTGAAGCGCTCAATATGCCCGATTTGCAGGATCCGGTCGTTTTCCGCGGCGATCCGCACCAATTCCTGGGCCTCCGCGACATTGGTCGCGATCGGCTTCTCCATGAGGACGTGGACGCCGCGCTTCATGAGATCGCCTCCCACCACCAAATGAGCCACCGTCGGGACGGCAACACTGGCCAAATCACACGCTTCCGCGAGTGCTTCGAGTGAATCAACCGCCTGAGCGCCGAACTCATCGGCGACCGCTTTGGCCCTCTCCAAATCAGCGTCATAGACCGCGGTGAGCTCCGTCCCCTCAATTAAAGAGTAGCAACGGGCGTGATTTCGCCCCATTGAACCTGAACCAGCTACACCCGCGCGCAATTTCATGGACAGAGTCCTCGCAGATCCGCCCGACAAAGCCAAACAACTTTCCGCTTGAAAAAATGCTTCCAACCTCAAAAATTTTGGACAAGTTTCTGCACCTTGCCGCTTACAACGTGCAGACAAAGAAAATTAGAATGACATCCCATGATTGAAGTTACTGGTCTCACAAAACGTTTCGGCTCAAAAGTTGCCGTCGATGATCTCTCATTCTCAGTCAAAAAAGGCGAAGTTCTTGGCTTTCTGGGACCCAACGGTGCCGGAAAATCCACCACCATGCGCATGGTGACTGGATTCCTCCCCGTCACCCACGGCGAGATTAAGATCTGCGGCATTTCCATCATCAACCACCCGGAAGCCGCGAAGAAGAAAATCGGCTACCTCCCGGAATCCGCCCCTCTCTATAATGACATGACGGTTCAGGGCTTCCTCAAGTTCTGCGCCTCGATGCGTGGCCTTGGCGGTGCCGCACGCAGAACAGCGGTCGAATCAGCGATCGAGACCTGCTTCCTGAACAGCGTCGCCCGGCAGTCCATCGGCACCCTTTCCAAGGGCTACCGCCACCGCACCTGCCTCGCTCAAGCACTTCTCCACGATCCCGAAGTCCTCGTCCTCGACGAACCCACCGACGGACTCGATCCCAACCAGAAGCTCGAAGTCCGCAAGCTCATCAAGAACCTCGGCAAGGAGAAGGCCATCCTCTTCTCGACCCACATTCTCGAAGAAGTCTCCGCAGCCTGCACTCGCGCGGTCATCGTCGACCAGGGCATCATCGTCGCCGACGGCACTCCGGAACAACTCACCGCTGAAGGTGGAGGCTCGCTCTACGACCTCTTCCACAAAGTCACCACCTCCGACACCTCGGCAGCTTAATTTTTCAAACACACACTTTTCTCCAACATGAACACTTGGACTATTTTTAAACGCGAATTGACCAGCTACTTCACGCAACCGACGGCCTACGCCATCGTCGTGATCTTCGGCTTCCTCTCCACCCTACTCGCCTTCACCCTGGGCAACTTCTGGGGTATTGGCGACGCCAGCCTCTACGGATCCTTCTTCCGCTTCCACCCACTCCTTCTCATGATCCTGGTTCCAGCCGTGAGCATGCGTCAGTGGTCCGAAGAACATTCCACCGGCACTATTGAGCTCCTCGGCACCTTCCCGATCAAGCTCCGCAGCGCCATCCTTGGGAAGTTCTGCGCCTCGGCTCTCGTTTGGTTCATCGCCCTCTTCCTCACCTTCCCGATCGTGGCGGCGGTGATTTACCTTGGAGAGCCTGACAGCTGGACCATCCTCTCGGGTTACATCGGGAGCTTCCTAGTGTGCTGCACCTTCCTCGCGATCACCACCCTGGTCTCCTCCTTCACCCGCGACCAGGTCGTGGCGCTCATCGCCTCCGTCGCAATCTGCTGCGTCCTGACCATCTGCGGATGGGAGCCCGTCATCAACGAAGTCCGCCGCTCCGGCTCCGATCTCGCTGTTGATACCATGACCGCCTTGGGCATCTACAGCCACTTCTTCGACACCACTCTCGGGCTCCTCCGCGTGACGAGCCTTCTTTACTTCCTGGGGCTGATCAGTGTCTGCCTCGTCGGCACCAACATGGTTCTCAAATCCCAGCGTGCCTAATTTCTCAATCCTCCAACCATCATTTCTTACAAAATCATGAATGCTCTGAAGCCCATCCTCCTTGGCCTCACCGGTGTTGGTCTCCTCTTCTTTGGACTCTCCTTTGGAATCGAAGGACTCGAAACCGCACGCTGGTATTTCGCCCTTCTCGGAATCGCCGCCCTCTCCATGCTCCCCAGCAGCAGCGTCATCCGGGCCGCTTTTGGCACCGCCGTTCTCGCCGCCCTCGTCTTCTTCGTGACCCAGCTCATCTCGAGCACGTCGATCGGCACCAAGAACATCGACCTCACCGAAGACAATCGCTACACCCTGACCGATGGCACCCGTGCCATCCTCAGCGAATTGGCGGAGCCCGTCACCATCAACTACTACGTCACCCGCGACGTCGATGGCACTCCCGCCGATTTCAAGCGCTACATTCCTCGTGTCGATGGCTTCCTTCGTGAGATCGAAGGCCTCGCCAACAAGGGCCTCATCACCGTCAACTTCATCGACCCCGAGCCGAACACCGACGAAGAAGACGCCGCCCTCCTCGACCAGGTCCAACAGGTCGATGTCACCCAGGACGACAAGATGATCTTCGGAGCCTCCATTAGCTCGCTCGAAAAGAAGACCGTCATCCCCTTCTTCAATCCTGATTCCGAAACGCAGCTCGAGTTTGATGTCATCAGCGCGATCGCGGAAGTCAGCACCCGGACCCAGCCCACCGTCGGCCTCGTGACCGCTCACAACATGACGGCCGGAGGATCTTCCGGACGCGGATGGTTGTTCAACCAGGTTCTCAACCGCACCTACAACGTCGCCAATCTCGGCATGGATGTGACAAGCAACCTTGACGACATTTACGATAATCAGAAGTGGGGCGAGGCCCCGGACTTTCTCGATCCGGAAAAACTCCCGCTCGTCCTAGTCGTCCACCCCGCCGGCATCACTCCGGCAGCGGAATTTGCCCTCGACCAATACCTCCTTCGTGGCGGCACCGTCGTGGCATGCGTTGACTCCTTCTCCATCGCGGCCCAGCAATCAGCTCAACAACCACAGTTTCCCGGAATGCCTCCCCAGGGCGGCACTCCTACCAGCTCGTCGCTCCCTGAGTTGTTCAAGAAACATCAGATCGTTTACAACAGCCAGGTCATCATCGACCGCCCCTACGCGGTCCAACAAAACCCCGGGATTTTGCTCCTGAGCAAAGAGGCCATGCCCCTCAAGGATGACATCTCCCTCGCTTCGATTCAGAACCTCGCCTTTGCCCTCTCCGGTGGCTTCTCCAGCCCCAGCGGCAAGACCATGGGACCGGGCCTTGATGTCTCGACCCTCGTTGAATCCAGCTACCAGTATGCCTTTGTCGATGGCGAAAGCCTCTCGACCCCGCAAGGAGCCCAAGGCCTTCGTTTCGCACTCGGCAGCAACAAGGAAGAAGACAAGAAACAATCCTACGTCACTCTTCTGAGCGGAAACTTCGAAACGGCATTCCCGGACGGAGCTCCCTTGCAACAGGAAGAAAACGCTGAAACCGACGAAAAAAAGCAAGAGGATCCCAAACCCACCCACCTCACCAAAGGCGAGCAGCGCGGAAATCTCTACCTCATCGCCGATTCCGATTTCCTCTACGATGGACTGGCCTACCAGTTCCAGTCCTTTGGAAGCTCCGGCTTCATGCAGACAGTCAGTGGCAACGGTCCCTTCCTTTTCAACATCATCGATCAGGCCTCCGGCTCCAAGCACCTCATCGGTGCCCGTGCCCGCACGCCCATGTATCGTAACTTCACCGTCCTCAAAGAGCTCGAAGCCGAGCTTGAAAGGAAGGCCGGCGACAAGATCGAAAAGTATCGTAAGGAAGCGACCAATGCGGCCAACGAGATCAACAAGATCCGCTCGGAAATGACTCAAAACAACGCCGCCCAGCTCGCGCCCGAGATTCAAGAGAAGATCACCGAATTCCGCAAAGCCGAGGTCGATGCCAACAAGGCGATCCGCAACGAGCAAAAATCCTATCAGTCCCAGATCGACACCCTCAAAGCGGGCATCTTCTGGCACACCCTACTCTGGCTGCCCGTCGCCGTCATCGCGATTGGCCTCGGCGTTTTCATCTACCGCCGCATGTCCACCAACGCACGCTAATCACCCTTCCAAGCCTTATATTCTAATCACGAACCAGTCACTGAAACCATGTCACGACTTCAACTTCTGATTCTCTGGATCCTCGCCATCGTTACCGGGATCATCTTCTTCAACAGCAAGCACGTTCCCGATTCCTTGGCATCGGAAACCAAGCTGGAGGTCGGCGACGCTCTCGTTGCCAACTCCCTCGTCAACACCCTCGACGGCCTGAAAATTTCAGCCGACGGAAAGACCACCACCCTCAAGAAAATTGAGAACCGTTGGTCCGTGGTCGAGAAAGGGAACTTCCCTGCTGATATCACCCAGGTCTCCCGACTCATCAACAATTTGAACGAAACCAAAGTCGCCCAGGGTGTCCCAGCTTCGGCAGAATTCTACGATCGCTTCGATCTCGACCCGGTAGCCGCTGAAGACGAGAAGAAGCCCGAGTCCATCACCCTCATGAAAGAGGGCGAAGACGACATCGAACTCTTCCTTGGAAAATCCCGCGAATCCACAGGCGGAAGTGGCGGAGGCGCCGGCCGTTTCGTACGACTCGGCAACGATGACACCGGAGTTTACGTCACCCAGCAGGCCTTCAGTGCTCTTGCTTCAGACCCAGCCACCTGGATTGTCAAAACCCTCTCTCTTGTGGAGGAAGGCGCGCTCAAAGTGGACGTGAGCGCTCCGGGAGATGACACAATCAAGCCCTGGTCGGTCAGCCGCAAGAGCACGGTCGAGGACCTCCTCCTCACCGATCTCACCGAGGACGAAGAGACCAAGATCAACGAAACCAACCAGCTCAAGAACCTCTTCACGAGCACGACCTTTAGCGAACTTCTGAACGCCGAAGAGGCCAAAGAAAAATCCGCCGAAACGGGTACCCGGGAAGTCCGCATCACCGATTCCTCCGGTTCCGTCTTCCTCTTCACCCTCACCCCCGAGAAAGTGGAAGTACCCGAAGACGCGCCCAAAGATCAACCCGCAGCCACCGAGCCCGCCAACTATATCCTGAGCTTCAAAGTGATCAACGGCCCGACCCGCCCCGAGGCACCTGCCGAAGACGCCAGCCTGCAGGACAAGGCAAACTTCGAGGCCCGCCTCGAAAACATGGGCGATATCGCGATCAGCGTGGAAAACAACAAGAAGACCTACGAAGGCCGCTTCCTGCTCGTCAACAAGGCTTCTGTCACCGCTCTCCTGAAAAACCGCGCCGACCTCGTGCAGGTGAAGAAGAAGGAGAAGCCCAAGACCGTTGTGACCACCCCTCCCGTCGCTGTTCCGACTCCGGGCGGCCCGCCTCCGGGGATCGCCCGCCCCATGATTAGAGCCGTCACCCCTCCGGTGGCCGTTCCTCCGGCTCCACCCAAAACGCCCGCCACTCCCAAGCCACCGAAGAAGCCCAACCTCACTCCTCCTCCCATCCCCGGCTCGCCACATACCGAGACAAATTCGCCGGAAGCACCCGAGCCTCCGAAAGTTGAAAAGCCCAAGGAGGAAGAGCCTGAAAAACCGGAGTAACGAACTCCTCACTCAATTCTCAGAAACCCTCATCATTCTCGGTGGGGGTTTTTTATTTTTTGGGATTCTTCTGAGAGAGTGAAGAAGTCTACAAAAGGGGATGCAAAGGACATTGTGGTCCGCCAGCAGGCGATTTCCCTCTCAATTAGCAGCTCTTCTCATGCTTTCCAATGCCCCTGCCCAAACGGTGGCAAGACAGTGGAACGAGGAAAATCTTGCTGCGATCCGAATCGATTTCCCCGCCCCCACTGTTCACGCGCGGAATCTCTATCACCTTTCAATCGCGATGTGGGATGGCTGGGCCGCGTTTGATCAGGATTCCGCTGGATACCTTCACAATGAGAATGCTTCGGCCCCGGACGGCTCGACCATCGAAGAAGCCCGGGAAGAAGCGATCAGCTATGCCGCCTTCCGGGTATTGAAACATCGCTATGCATTTTCGACCAATGCTTCGACGACCCTGGCAGCCCTTGACGTGCGAATGACGGCCTTGGGATACAGCCCATCAAATACCACCACCAGCGGTGATTCTCCTGCCGCGCTTGGAAACCGCATCGCGGCGGCGGTCCTCGCATATGGCCTCGGTGATGGTGCCGGAGAAAGTTCCGAGCCGGGGTATTCCGACACGATGGGCTACACTGCTGTGAATGCCCCCCTGATTTTGAGCACCAATGATACCGCAGCAGGATATCCCACCGGCTGGGTGAACCTGAATCGCTGGCAACCCCTTGCCTTCAGTGTGGCGTTTACCCAGAACGGGCAGGTCGCCTCACAGGTTCAGAAATTCGTGAGTCCCCATTGGGGTCAGGTGAAGGCCTTCGGACTCTTTTCTTATGACCTGAATTCGGAGGGCCTTTATTTTGATCCGGGTGAACCGCCGCTGCTGGGTGGTGCAGGTGATCTTGCTTTTAAAAATAACGCGGTAGAGGTTTTGCAGTATTCAGCTCTCCTTGATCCTGCCAGTTCGGACCTCATCAATTTATCCCCCTCGGCGAGGGGCAACAATACCCTCGGGAGCAACGACGGAACCGGCCGACCGCTCAACCCTGCGACGGGAATCCCCTATCCTGACAATTTTTCAAGACATGCCGATTACGGTCGTTGTGTCGCCGAATTTTGGGCCGATGGTCCCGAGTCCGAGACTCCGCCGGGCCATTGGAATGTCTTGGCGAATGAAGTCACTGACATCATCGAAGCCGATCCTTCCATGGATTTTCAATTGGGAGGAAAAGGCCCTACCCTCGATCTCCTGGAGTGGGAAGTAAAACTCTACCTGGCCATGAATGCCGCGCTTCATAATACCGCCGTGGCCGTCTGGGGCGTCAAGAAGCACTATGACTACGTCCGCCCCATTTCCGCGATCCGATACCTGGGTCGTCAGGGACAACTGCCCTTTGTCACAGGCTTGATCGAAGAGATCACGCCGGCGACAGCCCAAACATACCACAGCCATCTGTCGGCCCACGTGGGTCAAACCGCCGTGAACACCTGGGCCGGAGAACCTGACGACCCCGAAACCCAGGCAGGAGGGCGCGCGTGGATTCTGGCCCGGGAATGGCTGCCCTACCAACGGGATACCTTTGTGACCCCGGCCTTCGCTGGCTACGTCTCGGGACATTCCGGCTTTAGCAGGGCAGCGGCTGAAGTGATGACCTTGATGACAGGAACTCCCTATTTCCCCGGAGGACTTTTTACGCATGTCATTCCAGCGGGAGACCTACAATTTGAGGCCGGACCGGCCACCGATGTCAATTTGCAGTGGGCCACATATTTTGACGCTGCCGATGAAGCCGGTGAGTCACGCCTCTACGGCGGAATTCATGTCTCTCCGGATGACGGACCAGGCCGGGTGATGGGATCGCGGATCGGGAAAGCGGCCTTTCTACACGCCAGGGGATATTGGGAAGATTCGGTCATTGAGAGAACACCAATCATACTGAAAAAGGACGGGAACCTCACCTATGCCACAGTTCCCGGATATACCCACAGCTTGATGAGTGGCGTCGACCTCGAGACCTTCCCGGACGTCGAGGTCTCGGCCACAATGGCAACTGAACATGAAGTCACGATTGCCATCCCGCTGAGCGATCAAAAAAGATTCTTCAGAGTTAAGGTCACCAAACCCTGACAAACAGGAGCCATCGCCAGTCCACGGTCCAGACAGTTGGAATCGAGTTCGAAAACTTTGCCACCCTAAAAAAAGCCGGACGGTTTCCCGTCCGGCTTTTGAAGCGTTATCGTGCAGATGATTACATCATTCCGCCCATGCCGCCGTGGTCGTGACCATGGTCACCGCCGCCAGCTTCGGCCTCGGGGATATCCGTGATGAGACACTCCGTGGTGAGGAGGAGGCCAGCAATCGAGGCAGCGTTCTGAAGAGCAGAACGGGTCACCTTGGTCGGGTCAACAACACCTGCTTTAATGAGGTCTTCGTAAACACCTGTTGCCACGTTGTAACCGATGTTGCCCTTTTCGTTCTTTACGTGCTCAACGATAAGCGCGCCCTCGATACCAGCGTTGGCAGCGAGTTGACGAAGTGGAGACTCAATGGCGGAGATGATAATGCCAGCTCCGGTTGCTTCGTCTCCAGTGAGACCAAGGTCGCCGATGAGTCCGGTCGCACGGATGAGGGCAGTGCCACCTCCGGGAACGATACCTTCTTCAACAGCGGCACGGGTCGCGTGAAGAGCATCTTCAACGCGGGCTTTCTTCTCCTTCATCTCGGACTCGGTAGCAGCACCAACGTTGATGACGGCAATACCACCGGCGAGCTTGGCAAGACGCTCCTGGAGCTTCTCACGATCGTAGTCGGAAGTAGTGTCACCAATCTGCTTGCGGATCTGGTTGACGCGGCCGGAGATGGCCTCCGAACCGCCACCACCTTCAACGATGATCGTGTCTTCCTTGCTGATGGTAATACGCTTGGCTTCACCGAGATCTTCGAGATCGATGTTCTCGAGCTTGATACCGAGGTCCTCGGTGATGCAACGACCACCGGTGAGAACTGCGATGTCTTCGAGCATGGCCTTACGACGATCTCCGAAGCCAGGAGCTTTGACGGCTGCGACGTTGAGCGTTCCGCGAAGCTTGTTCACGACGAGAGCGGCAAGAGCCTCTCCTTCGACGTCTTCCGCAATGATGAGGAGAGGACGGCCGGTCTTGGCGATCTTCTCGAGCACCGGGAGAAGGTCCTTCAGGTTGGAAATCTTCTTCTCGTGGATCAGTACGTAAGCGGACTCAAGGCTGCACTCCATGTTCTCGGTGTCAGTCACGAAGTAAGGAGAAAGGTATCCTTTGTCGAACTGCATTCCCTCAACAACGTCGAGAGTGGTTTCGATACCCTTGGCTTCTTCAACGGTGATGGTTCCGTCTTTGCCAACCTTGTCCATGGCCTCGGCGATGATGTTGCCGATCTCAGTATCCCAGTTAGCGGAGACTGTTGCGACTTGGGCAATTTCCTTGGAGTCGGAGACTTCCTTGGAGATTTCCTTGAGCTTTGCAACGATGGCGCGGGAGGCCTCGAGGATACCGCGCTGGAGGCAGATTGGGTTGGCACCAGCAGTCACGTTGCGAAGACCTTCTTTGTAGATGGCCTCGGCGAGGACGGTTGCGGTGGTTGTTCCGTCACCTGCAATGTCAGAGGTCTTGGAAGAGACTTCCTTGATCAGTTGAGCACCCATGTTTTCATAGGGGCAGTCGAGCTCGATTTCCTTGGCGACCGAGACACCGTCTTTGGTCACGGTTGGAGAACCGAATTTTTTGTCGATGATGACATTGCGACCGGACGGTCCCAGAGTTGCCTTCACGGCGCGGGCCAGTTTGGATACTCCACGGAGGAGGGCCTGACGTGCTGCTTCGTCGAATTGAAGTTGTTTAGCCATAATAGTTTCTTTTTTTAAGTTAAGTTAAATGTTGGTTGGGTGCTTTAGCTGAGAACGCCAAGGATGTCGTTCTGAGCAAGGATGAGGAGTTCTTCTCCGTCCACTTTGACGTCGGTGCCGCCATACTTGGAAATGAGCACTTTGTCTCCGACAGCAATGTGGAACTCGATGTCCTTGCCGTTGTCGTCAGTGCCGCCGGTGCCGAGGGCAACGACTTCTGCTTCCTGTGGTTTTTCCTGCGCTGAGTCAGGAAGGACGATGCCTCCTGCACTCATTGATTCTGCTTCGAGACGCTTCACGAGGACGCGGTTTCCGAGTGGTTTGATACTAGCCATATTATTTTGTTCTATTTGTTTTTGTGGTTTGTTTGCACGCCTGATGGCACGCGAGATTGTGTTTACTTGTCGGTATCTACGACTTCGGCGTCGACAACCTTTCCTTTGGCCTGACGTGGCTCGCTGGACTCTTCGTCCGCGGGCTCAACATCGGAAGCGCCACCACCCATGTCGGGCATTTGGGCTCCGGCGGCTTGCGCTGCCTGGGCGAGTTCACCAAGGGACTTCTCGAGGTCTTCGGTAGTCGACTTGATGAGATCAAGGTCATCGGCTTTCAGGGCACCTTTAACGGCTTCCAATTTACCATTGAGCATTTCCTTGAGCTCGGCAGGAGCTTCCTCGGGAAGTTCGCTGATCTGCTTCTCGACTTGATAGACCATGTTTTCAGCCTTGTTCTTGGTGTCGACCGCTTCAGCGCGCTTCTTGTCTTCCTCGGCGTGGGCCTCGGCTTCGCGCTTGGCTTTCTCGATCTCCTCTTCGGAAAGACCGCTGGATCCTTCGATGGAGATTTTCTGTTCCTTACCGGAGTTTTTATCCTTGGCGGAAACGTGGAGAATGCCGTTGGCGTCGATGTCGAAGGTCACTTCGATCTGAGGCATCCCGCGGGGCGCCGCATCGAGACCAGAGAGCTGGAAATTTCCAAGAAGCTTGTTGTCAGCGAAGAGCGGACGCTCACCTTGACAGATCCGAATGTCCACGGACGGCTGGTTGTCAGCAGCGGTGGAGAAGGTCTGGGAACGCTTGACCGGGATGGTCGTGTTGCGCTCAATCATGGCGGTAGCACGACTGCCTTCGGTCTCGATGGAGAGGGTCAAAGGAGAGACGTCGAGAAGGAGAACATTCTTCACATCACCCTGGAGAACACCACCTTGAATGGCAGCGCCGATGGCGACCACTTCGTCGGGGTTCACGCCCTGGTGGGGAGCCTTGCCGGCAAGTTCGCGGGCTGTTTCAACCACGCGGGGCATCCGGGTCATGCCACCCACGAGAACGAGCTCGTCGATCTCTCCAGCACTCACACCCGACTCCTTGAGACAGGCTTTCACAGGTCCTTTGGTGCGCTCGAAAAGCTTATCGGTGAGCTGCTCCAACTTACCCCGGGTGAGGCTGAGCTGAATGTGCTTGGGACCCGTCGCATCTGCAGTGATGAACGGAAGATTGAGGTCGTAGTTTTGCGAAGAAGAGAGGGCGATCTTGGCCTTCTCAGCTTCTTCTTTAATCCGCTGAAGCGCGTCGGGCTGACCAGAGAGATCAATGCCTTCGGCAGACTTGAATTCAGAAACGATGTAATCGATGAGCGCGTTATCCCAGTCGTCACCACCCAGCTGGGTGTCGCCGTCGGTCGCGAGAACCTCAAAGACTCCGTCGGAAATTTCGAGCACCGAGATATCGAATGTTCCACCACCGAGGTCGTAGATCGCGACTTTTTGATCGGTCTTGGAGTCGAGCCCGTAGGCCAGCGAAGCGGCGGTGGGCTCGTTGATGATACGGCGCACTTTCAGTCCGGCAATTTCACCGGCTGCTTTCGTGGCGTTACGCTGTGAGTCGTTGAAGTAAGCAGGAACAGTGATGACCGCTTCGGTAATGGTTTCACCGAGCTTCGCTTCGGCATCAGCCTTGAGCTTACCGAGAATGATGGCGGCAATCTCCTGGGGAGAATACACCTTCTTCTCACCGTTCACTTCGACTTGAATGTGCGCGTCGCCGTTGTCGGCTTTCACGATTTCATAAGGAACACGTTTGTCATCATCGGTCAGTTCGGAGAATTTGCGACCGATGAGGCGCTTGGCGGAGAAGACCGTGTTTTTGGCGTTCGTGACAGCCTGGCGTTTAGCGGCCTGGCCGACGAGACGCTCTCCATTTTTAGCAAAGGCTACCACTGAAGGAGTGGTGCGTGCGCCTTCCGAGTTTTCGAGAACTATTGGCTCACCGCCATCCATGACGGACATACAGGAGTTGGTGGTTCCGAGGTCGATTCCGAGAATTTTACCCATAATATTATGTCTTTCTGAACTGTGGTTGGTGAATACCGGGCGTCGTGCCCGCGACGATTTGCATTTCTTATGGCAGCTCGCGTGCCAAAGCCCTCAATCGCCCATTCTAGGGGGATCAGAAAAAAGCAGCCCCCTGTAAAAGAGCCACTTTGTCACAGACTGCTCAATTTATGAGCGTCAATCTGACGCAGTGCGTCAATCTGATTCAGCGAGCCCATCCGTCATCGCTCTTATCGTAGGGAAGGTGTCAATTCCCATCGCCTGGAGGATCCTGCCCGCCCAGACGAAGCAGGGTAACTCAAACGCCCGGCACCGAATCGACCTCACCAAAAAACTCCTCAAAAGATGATCCCTTTGAGTCCAGCCCGGACCAGATGATGAGATTGATCCGTAACGACCACCGCCGCGACGCCGCTACTTCATCGCAGGATATTCGCCGTAAACCAATTCATCGCCATGGATCTTGGCCTCCTCCTTCAGGGCTGCGAGGAGCTTCTGCGCGATTTTCTTACCTTTCCCTTTTTCGAGCAGGTCGACCTTTTCGAAAGGATCGCTCTTGAGATTGTAGAGGCGGGCGATGTTTCCACCGGGGTAGAGGATGAGTTTGTATCCATCTTTGGTCAATGCACGCTGGGCATCCTTAAGGTAGGCCGAGTAGATTTGCTGACGACCTTCCGACACGCCTTCCAGCACGGGAATGAAGCTCTGATACTGGATATAGTCAGGCACCTCGGCACCAGCAACCTGAAGGGCCGAAGGAACGGAATCCTGAATGTAGATCGGGCTGTCAATCTTCAGACCGGCTTCGACTTCGGGTCCTACCACAACATAGGGAACACGGATGCTGTGGTCATACATGTTCTGCTTTCCAAGAAGACCGTGGCGACCACAGCCCAAACCATGATCCGCCGTGAAAACGATAATGGTATTCTCGCGCTGGCCATTAGCTTCCAGCGTATTAAGAACGCGGCCAATCTGGGCATCGAGATGGGTGATCAGAGCGAAGTATTCGCGACGTGCCACCTTAACCGAGTATTCCGTCCGGGGCATGGGAGCGAGATTTTCATCACGAAGGGTGTGGGGGGATTTCATGACTTCCCGATGCGGGTAGGCAGGGAGGAAGTTCTCGGGAGTCTTCATCTCCTCAACCGGATACATGTCAAGATACTCCTGGGGGGATTGACGGGGATCGTGGGGAGCATTGAAGGCGAGGTAAAAGAAGAAGGGCTTGCTGTCTTCCTTGGCCATATTGAGGAATTTCACGGCGGTATCTGCCTCCACTTCAGACCAATGCTTTCCGCCCTTCCAGAAGCCATTGTTGGCCTTATCGGTGGGATCCCAGACATCTTCTTTCCCCTCAACAGGGCGATTGTAGCCCTTTTTAACCTGATTGGGCATTCCGGGGCGGACGTCGCCCACGTGATCGAAGAGTTGATCGGCCTTCATCCTGACGTGCCATTTTCCCGTCATATAGGTCGTGTAGCCGGCATCACTCATGAGCTGGGGCCAGAGTCTCCGCGCCCCCATCGTCTGCTCTTCCCGCTGGGCATACCAAAGATTGCGCCCGGTCATCATCATATTGCGACTCGCGACACAGATCGCGCCGTTCCAGCCTCCTGAATTGTAGGCGTGGGTGAATTGAGTGCCCGCTGCGAAGAGTTTATCGAGATTAGGCGTTTGGACTTCCGTCAGACCAAGCGAGCCAATCGCTTCGTAGGTCATATCGTCAGCAAAAATAAAGAGGAGATTGGGTTTCACCGCCGCCTGAAGTAAGGGCGCGGCAGCGAGAACGGCTGAAAGAAGAAATTTCATCATGGCCCCGAATCAATGAAGGGAAGATTGGCGCTTAACAATCACATTTCAGACTGCTACCACCCCGCAGCTACGAGGTTCGCCTCGCTCGCATCAATATGACCGCCCCTAAAAAAACAACCATGCGTCACCGGATCGAGTATTTGATCTACCGTGGTTTTGAGGGCATTATCAAACGGCTTTCGCTCGAAACGACCTTTAAAGTGGGTGAACTCATCGGCCGCATCACCTACCGCTTTGCGAAGGAACGGAAGGGAAAGCTCTTGCGCAATCTCCGTCGTGCCTACGGAGAGGAAAAGACAACGGCCCAACTCACCGAGCTTTCCGCTGAGATTTTCGAACGAAACGGAGCCAACTTCTTCTCATCCCTGCGTGTTCCCTTCCTGAACAATGAGGAAATCCTCAAGCACGTAGAGTTTTCGGGCCTCGATCATTTTTTAGCAGCAGCCAAACGCGGAGGGATCGTCCTCGTTGTTCCGCACATGGGAAACTGGGAACTCCTCGCCCAGGCTCTTTTTCTCACCAAGGACCAAATCAGGGTGGGCACCCACTATCGACCGCTCAACAACACCCTGATCAACGAAATCATCAAGCGCCGTCGCAAAAAACGGGGGCTCGTCCTTTTTGCCAAGCAGGACTCCACCCTTCGCCTCACCAACTTCGTTCGCGAAGGAGGAGTCCTCGGCATCCTGGCAGACCAACGTGTCGGTAGTCGCGGCGCGGCCGGAGTCTTCTTTGGCCGCCCCACTACCTGCTCCCCCCTCCCCCATCTCGTTGCAAAGCGCGGCAAAGGCCAATTGGTTGCCCTTCATTGCGAAACCATCGCCTCGTGCCGCTGGAAGATCTCGTTCGACATCATCGACGAAGCAACCGCGCAAGCCTGCGCCGACACCATTGAGCAAGCCTGGCGAAAATCTCCCGCTGACGTCTTTTGGTTCGAGGACCGTTGGCGACTTCAGGGCAACAAGCCCCTCGAGTTCCTCTCCAAATACCCCGAAAATCATGGAGCCACCCGGCCGCTCCGCATGGTTTGCCTTGGAATGCCGCCCGTTGACCTCTCGCTTCCGGGTGACCTGATCACCATCGAAAGCGATCCGGTTGACCTCAATTCCAGGGACGAGGACCTCAAGAAAACGTTGATCGCTATCTCTAACCGCGGACGGGTTCCCGTCGACGCGTTCTGCTGCCCGGCGAGCGAAGCCAAACGAATTAAAAAGCTGGCCGGAAAGATCCTCGTCATTTCCCCCTGACACCGCTCGGATTTACTGATAACCAATCCCTCTAAACATTCATGATGAAAATTTGCTGCATCGGAGCCGGATATGTCGGGGGCCCCACCATGGCCATGATCGCCCACAAGTGTGCCGACATCCAAATCACGGTCGTCGACATCAACGAAGATCGTATCGCGTCCTGGAACAGCGACACCCTTCCCATTTACGAAAAGGGGCTTGATGAAATCGTCATCGCAGCCCGGGGAAAAAACCTCTTTTTCTCCACCGACGTCGACACCGCGGTCGCCGAAGCAGACATCGTCTTCATGTCGGTCAACACCCCGACAAAAACTTACGGGACCGGAGCGGGAAAAGCGTCCGATCTCAAATACATCGAACTCTGCGCCCGTAAAATTGCAGAGGTTTCGACCACTGACAAAATCGTGGTCGAAAAGTCCACCCTCCCCGTCCGCACCGCCGAGACCATCCGCACCATTCTCGATAGCAGTCCTTCCGGCGTCAATTTCCAGGTCCTCTCCAACCCCGAGTTCCTCGCCGAAGGAACCGCCATCGAAGACCTACTCGACCCCGATCGCGTTCTCATCGGAGGCGAGCAATCCCCCGAAGGATTGAAGGCCATCCAGACCCTGGTCGACGTCTATTCCCGTTGGGTTCCCCGCGAAAAAATTCTCACCACCAACGTTTGGTCCTCCGAGCTTTCCAAGCTCACTGCCAACGCTTTCCTGGCTCAACGCATCTCCTCCATCAACGCGATCTCGGCTCTCTGCGAAGCCACCGAGGCCGATGTCGACGAAGTCGCCGGAGCCATCGGAACAGACTCCCGCATCGGGCCCAAATTCCTGAAATCTTCCGTCGGCTTTGGCGGATCCTGCTTCCAGAAAGACGTCCTCAACCTCGTCTACCTCTGCGAGCACTACGGCCTCAAGGAAGTTGCCGAATACTGGGAACAGGTCATCAAGATGAACGACTACCAGCGCCAGCGCTTCGTTCAACGCATCGTCAAAACGCTCTTCAATACCGTTTCCGGAAAGAAGATCGCCATCCTTGGATTCGCCTTCAAAAAGGACACCAACGACACCCGCGAATCCGCCGCGATTTACATCTGCCGCGACCTTCTCGAGGAACAGGCCGAGGTCCACATTTACGACCCCAAGGTTTCTAAAAAACAAATCTGTCGCGACATCGGCGTGCCGGAAGACCACCCCGGAGTCACCGTCGCATCTTCAGCCGCCGAGGCCTGCAAGGACGCGCACGCCTTCGCGGTCCTCACCGAGTGGGATGAATTTAAGGACCTCGATTTCCAAGCCATCTACGATCAAATGCTCAAGCCCGCTTTCGCCTTTGACGGTCGTAATATTCTCGATCAACAAAAACTCCGCGACATTGGTTTCCAAGCCCAATCCGTCGGACGGAGTTAGGAAACGACACCGTCCATGCAAATCGTTTTCGCGCGCAGCGGATACTCGGCAACCGGCGGGGCTGAGCGGTATCTCCAACGCCTCGTTACCGGACTTTCCGAGGAAGGGATCTCGAGCATTCTCTTCAACGATGGTGCATGGCCGGCAAAAGACTGGCCCGGTGAAGGCATCGTCACACTCTCCGGAGAAAGCCCGCAAAAATTCGCGGAGCAAGTCTCCCGCGAAAGCTCATCCTATCCCGACTCCCTTCTCTTTAGCTTTGATCGCATTCCCGCCACTGACATTTTCCGGGCAGGTGATGGCGTTCACGCAGCCTATTTGAAGCGCCAGTCTTTGGGCGAAAGCCGGCTCGCCACCTGGTTCCGATCAAAGAGAAGACTCCATCGTGAAACCTGCGCACTCGAGAAAGAACTCTTCACGAAAAACCCGACCCTCAGGGTCATTTGTAATTCACGAATGGTCGCACGCGAACTTCGCGAATTCTATGCGTTCGATGAACAACGGACTCACGTGATCTACAACGGATTCACCCCGAAACCGTGGGACGAAAATGATCGGGAAGCAGCCCGCGGTATGATCCGTGAGAAACTGGGCATCCCTCAAAATGCCCCCATCATCCTCTTCGTCGGAAGCGGCTGGAAACGAAAAGGCGCGGCCACTCTTGCCGCCGCTTTTCAACAGCTCAACCACCCGGAGGCCCACCTCATCCTGATAGGAAAAGGTCGCCTCAAAAAATCGTTTGGCCCAAAAGTTCACCTTCCCGGAGGGATCAAGGAACCCCGCCCCTACTTTCTGGCTTCCGATCTTTTCGTCCTCCCCACCCTCTACGACCCCTTCTCCAACGCCTGCCTGGAAGGAGCCGCCTACGGACTCCCCGTTCTAACCACAGATGGCAATGGCTTCGCTGAAGCCCTCGAAAATTTCCCGGGAGCTGGCCAAGTCATCCCTCATACCAGCGACCCCGGCCAATGGGTCGACGCTTTGGCGTCATGGCTTCAGCGTGAGCACCCGACCCAACCGTTGCGAGACCTCGTCACGGCCCACTCCATGAAGATCAACATTCGGAAGACGACCGAACTCCTCGCCCATCTGGCTTCTCACAAAAGCCTCCCTGCCACCTGAGGAATTCAGCTTGGCAGCGCCGCAGCATCCCCCGACTTCCCCGAGAAGCGGATCTTCGTAATTTTGAGGAATTCCACCTCATCTCTCACGAAACGCTCATTTTTCCTTGGGTAGGGTTGTCGACGTGATGAAGGAATCCTTCATCCAAAGGAACGGAGCCCTTTGCCCCATATCTTCAACACCTAAACTCTGTTTTGCAGAAACCTCTTCCCATCACAGTTTGCACGCTCTGCCTCAATGAGGCCGGGAATCTTCCCAGGTGTCTCAAACTCCGCGAAGTATTTGACGAATGGATTGTCCTCGATACGGGTAGCTCCGACAACTCCATCGCCATCGCTGAATCCCTGGGCGCTCGAGTCGAAAGAAGCCTCTGGCTCAACTTTTCCGCCACCCGCCGCTACCACTTTTCCCTCGCCCGAAACCGCTGGATTCTCTGGGTCGATGCCGATGAGGAAATCACGACCGCCTTTGTGGAGGAACTGCGAAATCTCCTTCCCCGTATCGAAGAACATTCGGCCTACACTTTGAATCGGCAGATGTTCTTCCAGGGAAAGTGGATCCGCCATGGCGACTGGTTTCCCGACAGGGTCACCCGCCTCTTCCGGGACGGAGATTGGGCAATGCCCGAACGGACCATCCATGAATCTCTAACAATCGAAGGCTCGACCGGATCCCTCACCGAGCTGGTTCCCCACTACTCATACAAGAGCTGGGCTGACCGCCGGAAGCGCGTCAAATCCTACAGTAAACTTTGGGCGCAAAACGAATTCAAACGAGGTCGCAAGGTCGGTTTCGCCACCCCGATTCTCCGGGCCACTTGGAAATTTTTCCGGGGATTCATTTTTAAAGGCGGAATCCTCGACGGCTGGCTGGGCTTTGAAATCGCCCTCTCCAACGCCCGGGAGGTCCACCGAAAATACCGGTGCCTCCGCAACGCCCACACCGTCGATGAATTTCGCGACCTGGAATCATCTGCCAGTCAAAAAAGCTAACCCGTTCATGAAGCCTCTGATCATTCATACCGAAGCCTCCCGTGGTTGGGGCGGTCAGGAAATCAGAACCCTCACCGAGTGTCGCTGGTTCCGCGAACATGGATACGATGTCGAATTGATTACCACCTCGGATGCTCAAATCTCAAGCGCGGCCCGGAAGGAACATTTCGTCGTTCATCACAGGGCTCTTCGTAAAAAGACCCAGCTTTCCGACCTCGCATTCTGCCTCAAGCTATTTCGAAAACGCCTCCCCTTGATGGTCGGAACCCACAGCAACATTGACACCCGGGTAGGACTTTGCGCGGCGAAACTTACAGGAGTCCCAAACCGCTTCCGATACCGTCACGTCTCCATCCCTGTCCGATCCAACTTCTGGAACCGCTTCATTTACCAAAAATGCGCCACCCGCATCATCACCACCGCCGAATCAATCGCCTCTAATCTCAGGGCTGATTTCAATCTTCCTGTTGATAAGGCCCAGTGCATTGCCACCGGCATTGCCCTGCCCGCACATCTCCTCGAAAGGGATACCGCCAGAAAAGCGCTTTGCCGGGAACTCCATCTTCCAAAAGACTCCCGGTTCATTGGTCAAATCTCAGTTCTCCGCGACTGGAAAGGCCACAACGACGTCATGGCAGCCTTCAATCAAATCTCTCAAAAACTCCCTAACCACCATCTCGTCTTCGTCGGAGGAGGCTCCAGCGAAGGCAATTTGAAGGAGACTGCCGCCGCCACGAGCTGCGCAGATCGCATCCATTTTCTGGGTCACAAGCCCGACCCCTGGCCCTACTTCCGAAGCCTCGACCTCAATATCCTCGCAAGCACCAGCAGCGAAGGCATCCCGCAATCCGGCATGCAAGCGATGCTTGCGGAAACCCCCTTCCTCGGAACAACTACCGGAGGTATTCCGGAAATTATCACCGATCTCGAGACGGGTTACCTCACCCCTCCAAATTCGCCTGAATCCCTGGCGAAGGCCATCATCATGATCCTCGAAAACACGGATCAAACCAAGAGAACGACCGAAGCAGCCAAACAATGGAGCCTCTTGCACTGCCTTGAGGATCTCATGGGTAAGAAAGTCCAAAAACTTCTGGAATAGCCTCACGATCTGCTCTGGACCCCGGTCCATCGTCCGCATAGTCTCGCGACATGCGCATGCTGGTCACCGGAGGAGCGGGATTCATCGGATCCCACCTCGTCGAAGCACTCCTGGCTGATGGTCACACCATCACCGTTTTTGACGACTTCAACCACTATTACGATCCTCAGATCAAGTGGAAGAACGTCTCCGGATTTCAGGATCAGGTGACCATTGTCGAAGGCGATATTCGTGACGCCATCCTCGTCGAACGAACCTTCACCAAAGGAAACTTCGACACCGTCATCCACCTCGCCGCGCGCGCCGGCGTCCGACCTTCCATCCAGTCACCCAAGCTCTATTTCACCACCAACATCGACGGAACCTTCAACCTCCTCGATGCCTGCCGCCACCATAAGGTGAAGGACTTCATCTTCGCCTCTTCCTCCTCCGTTTACGGCGTGAATGAAAAAGTCCCCTTCGCCGAGACCGATGCCCTCATCCGCACCATCTCGCCCTACGCCGCCACCAAGCTGGCAGGAGAGCAAATCTGCTCAAACTACTCCCACCTCTTCGGCATCCGCTGCATGTGCCTCCGCTTTTTCACCGTTTACGGACCACGGCAACGCCCCGACCTGGCCATCTCAAAATTCACCGAACGTATCCTGGCCGGAGAACAAATCGAACAATACGGAGACGGCTCCACCGCCCGCGACTACACCTACGTTGAAGACATTGTCTCCGGCATCATCGCCGCCCTCAACTACCGAAAATCCAGCTTCGAAATCTTCAACCTCGGCGGCTCCGCCACCACCACCCTCGCCGAACTCATCCAGCTCGTCGAAGCGGCCTGTGAAAAAAAAGCCCAGATCAAGGTCGTTGAAGAACAACCGGGCGACGTCCCACGAACCTTCGCCGACGTATCCAAAGCCCACAAACTCCTCGGCTACGCCCCGCACACCCCCATCGCAGAAGGCGTCAAAAAATACGTCGCATGGTTCCGTGAAACCCAGCCGAATCTTCAATGAAATTTGCCATGATCCGAAGCGAATGCTCCTTCACCAAGGGAGGAGCGGAACGCTACGCCGCCAACCTCTGCCGCCAGCTCTGCGAGATGGGACACCAAGTCTGGCTCCTCGCCGAAATCTTCGACCCCGCCATCCACCCCGACCTCATCCACATCCCCATCAAGGTAAACCGCGCCACCTCCGCCACCCGGAATCACTCCTTTAACGACAACGCGCAGAAAGCCCTAAAGACCCTCAACGTCGATCAAGTCATCGCCCTTTCCCGCAGCTACCCTTCCGATGCCTTCCGCGTCTCGGACCCCCTGCACTGCTATTGGATGAGCCTCCGCTACCCCACTAAACTGCGGAAACTTGTCGAATCCCTCAACCCCCGCCACCGCGCCATCCTCGCCCTGGAACGCGCCATCATGGATCCCCAAAACACCCGCATCATCATCACCAATTCCCAGCTCTCCAAAACCCTCATCGGAAAATACTATGACTACCCCCAGGATCGCATCCACGTCATCTACAACGGCGTCGATCACACCCAGTTCACCCCCGATCCCAACTACGGGGAAGGTCCGGAAATAACACTCCTCTTCGTCGGCCAAGACTTTAAGCGCAAGGGCCTCGAGCCCGTCATCCGCGCTTTCGCCACCGTCCGCAAAACCGGACACCCCTGCCGCCTCCGCGTCATCGGCAGCGATGAACCGGCCCCCTACCGCGACCTGGCTCAACAACTCGGCGTCGCCGACCACATCGACTTCCAGGGCCCCACCCTCGACATCCAAAAAGCCTACCAAACCTCCGACCTCTTCGTCTTCCCCTCGCTCTACGATCCCTTCGCCAACGTCGTCCTCGAGGCCCTCGCCTGTGGACTCCCCGCCCTCACCACCACCACCAACGGTTCCTCCGAAATCATCACCGAAGAACAAACCGGATACATCATCGAAGGTGCCACCGACCACCTCGCAAGGGACCTCGCCGACCGCATTCTCAAATTCTGCAATCTTCCCCCCGCCAACCGCCTCGCCATGCGCCACGCCTCCCGCACCACCGCCAAAAGATATTCCGTCTCCCGCAATGCCGAAACTTTCGTAGAAAAACTGAGCTCATGAGAGATGGACACTTCATCGTGGGGCTGAGCCACGCTCTCTCGAAATCAAAGCGAAGCCAATTCAACGCCGTCACTTCCGACGAAGAACGTGAACTCGCTGCTCTCGCTCGGAAGATGCCCGCTAATCTGGAAATCCTCAAAGACGGCTCACGCTCACAAGTGAGAGGCTTCCAACTCGCAAGCGGACGCGAAGTCGTCCTGAAATATTACCACTCAGAAAACTTCGTAAAGAAGCTTCGCAATCGCGTCACCACCACTCGCTGCCGCCGGAGTTGGATCGCCGCCCGTGGCTTTGCGTATCTCGGCATCCCCACCCCCGCCGCATTCGCCATCGCGGAGCACCATCACCTCGGACTCCTCAATACGATGTCCTTACTCGCAACAGACCGCGCCTCCGGCATACAACTCCGCCACCTTCCTCTCGACCGCATGACCAATGTGGTCCCGGCACTGGAGTCAGCCCTCGCGGCGATAGCGGAATTTCACATTGCTCACGGTGACCTCAAGGCCACCAACATCATCGTCAGCGACCTTGATGAAATCTCCTTCATCGACCTTGACGCCACCCGTTTTTATCTGCGCGGATCCGCTTGGCAAAAAGACCGGAGTTACGACTGCACCCGCTTCCTCCGCAACTGGAAAGAGGACCCGAAAGCCGCGGAAATCTTTCAATCCTGCTTCGACTAAAACCATGCCGAACGTTATCGCCCTCCGCGACCTCTCCCCCCTGGCGACGGGCGGGAGTCGCTTTGTTTTTCGACACCCCGACAATCCCGGTCATCTCATCAAAGTCATCCGCCCCGAGGTCATCGAGGCCCGCTTCGGCTCCGGCGCAAAGTGGTATAAACGCTTCCGCCGCTTCGGGAAATACCTCTCCTATCAGCGTGAGGTCCAGGAATTCCTTGCGGTCCACGCCGCGTTCGATGGAGCACCGGACTTCCTCCAAAAAATCATCGGCTTCGCAGAGACCGACCTCGGTCTCGGACTCGTTATCAAAGGTGTCTTCGGCGAGGGTGGTGAACTGGCCCCCTCACTTGGCGATCTTCTGCGCGACCATCTCTACGATCAAAAAATGGAAACCGCGCTGGAGGAATGCTTTGCCAAAATCCTGGCCTGCCCTGTCGTCCTCAGTGATCTCAATGTGGGCAACTTCGTCTATCTTGAAAAGGACCACCGCTTCGTCATGATCGACGGCCTCGGCAACGCCAATTCCCTTTCGTTGAAGGGCCTCAGCCCCGGTGCCAATCGCCGTGCGAAACGGAAGCGTTTCGAGCGTTTCCGCGGACGGATTGCCCGCTACAAGAAACAATATCAATACCCCGGTTAATGCCCCACTTTGCGCAACATCCCGATCTCGAAAACACGCTTGCGAAAGTTTTCCGCGAGGAGCACGAGAAAATTTTCGGAGAGGCCACTTTCATCGCCACCAACAACTCGCAAGTGGTCAAATCCTTCTCTCTCAATGGCCGTGACTACGTCATCAAGCGATACCCCGAAAAAGGCCCACGGGCCAATCTGCGCAGCCTCCTCGGGATCTCCCGCGCCATGAATTCCTTCAGCAAATCAGCCCTGCTGTCCGAAGTCGGGGTTCAAACTCCCGCCCACCTCTTCGTCGCCAGGCACCTCGGATTCCTGAAGGGAACGAGCTATCTCATTATGAAAAAGAGCCGGGGCGAGTCACTCTACCCCATGCTTTTGGAAGACCCTCCCAGAACGATCTCCCCCCTCCTGATCGAGAATTTGGTCGAGATGACCCGGCGCATCCACGCCGCCGGCTTCGCTCACGGTGATCTCCACGCTGGGAATGTTTTTGTCACGGAGGACCAGTCGGTCGAAATCATCGACCTCGACAATCTTCGTCCCAATCTTAAAAGACAAAAACGAGACCGGGCGCGCCTCCTTCGCTCCTTCGAATCACGTCCGGAATTACACCGGGAACTCGCGCAAGCCCTCAACCAGCGGTCATGAAAGAAAACGTCCAGCCCTCTTCCCACATCCGGCTCACCTACATCACTCATTTCTTCTGTGACCAGCCCGATAAATTTCAAAGCATCGAAAAACTCCTCGAAAATTTTGCCACTTACCCCCCTGAAATTCTCGACCTTGTTCACTTCGTCATTGTCGATGACGGCTCACCCATCGATTACGAACCTCAACACCGCGGCCTCAATCTGACCTGGCTTCGCGTCACCGAGAACATCCCCTGGAACAACCCCGGCGCGCGCAACCTCGGCGTCACCTACGCCAAATCGGAAAACATTGTCATCAGCGATACCGACCATGATCTCCCGCCCGAAACGATGGCCTATCTTTGCCGGAGACCTGACTGCGGAAAGAGCTTCTTCAAACTCAAGCGACTTGATCCCGAGGGCCGGCCCTACAAGTCCCATCCCAACCTCTTCTTCATGGCTCGCTCACGCTTCATGAAGTTCTTCGGATACGATGAGCAGTTTTGCGGTGACTACGCCCATGACGACATGTGGTTCGTGAAGTTTCAAAAATGGAACGGCTCCATCCAGCGCCACCTCCCCGCCCGCTATCCCGCCCGCATGAGAAAATTGGACGCCCGGGAGCACACCCACAGCCTCGTCCGCGACCTCGACAAAAACGAAGCCCTCTACCAAAAAAAGAGAACCCTTGTTGATGAGCACGGAGCCAACTACGGACACTCTCGTACTTTCCTCGACTTCGAGTGGAAGGTCTCCCTTTTTCACCAACGACCCGCTCCCTCTCCAAAATCAGATCGCCTCTGGAAAAAACTCTGGTGGTCCCGCTCCTTCAACCCGTATTATCGCTAAAACATCATGAAGACTCCCGCCATCCACCAAAAAAAATTCACGGAACGTGAGGACCGCACCCGCTTCATCCTTTCCCAATTTCCCGAACAACTGAGCACCTCGGTTCTCGATGTCGGCTGCTACGAAGCCCCGCTTCGGCGACTCATTCCCAAAGCCGAGTACTTTGGGATCGATATAGTGGGCGATCCCGATCTCGTTTGTAACCTGGAGGAGGTCGAGCAACTTCCGGTCGAAGACAAAAGCTACGACACCGCCTGCTGCTTTGAGGTTCTCGAACATCTCGAGTCCTTTCACCGCATTTTCGGTGACCTCTTCCGCGCCGCCAGAAAAGACGTCCTCGTTTCGCTGCCGAATTGCTGGTGTAGCTCGCGCCGCCCCATCGAAAAAGGCCGTGGCTCCATCGCCCATTACGATCTTCCCCAGGAAAAACCCATTGACCGGCACAAGTGGTTCATCAACACCGCCCAGATCATCCACTTCTTCGAAGAGTATGCCACCACTCATCAGGGCATCACTCTGGAATCAATCGTGGCTGCTGAGAACGAGCGGCCCGCCCTCGTTCGCGCCCTCCGCAAACTAAAGCACGGTAGCGAAGCCTACCTCAACCGCTACGTCCACACCGTCATCGGGCACTTCCGCCTGGGCTAAGGAAGTCCGTCGCAACGGGGTTGGGAATGATCGCGAGGTCGCAACCGATTCACCCATCATCACCGGAGTCTCCTTCTCAAACCAACCCTCTGAATATCGAATCCACACATGGATACGGTCACGCCACACCTTCGGAATTTTCAGTACCGCCCTGAGATCGATGGTCTGCACGCTGTCGCTGTCATTCAGTCCTCCTGTTTCATGCCGGACTCAGCACCCCCGGAGGCTTCATGGGGGTCGATATTTTTTCGTCATTTCAGGTTACCTTATCACCACTCTGATCGCCCGTGACCTCCAGTTGGGTTCTTTTAAAATGCGCGACTTTTGGGAACGACGGATCCGACGTATTCTTCCTGCCGCCGCCATGATGGTCCTTGCGACCCTGATTACCAGAGCCTTCATTTTACTCCCTGAATCGTTCGAGAATCTCGGTCAATCGGCCCTCGCCCAGTCGCTCATGATTTCGAATTTCTACTTTTAGCAGCAAGATGGCTACTTCGCCGCCCCATCGGATTACGAAGCACTCCTTCATACCTGGTCGCTCGCCGTTGAGGAGCAATTCTACCTCATCCTCCCACTCCTGTTGGTCTTCCTCAATCGAAAGGCACGACAGCGCATCGCCCTGATTCTGAGTTGGACCGGACTCGCTTTCATCATCTTTTCCTTCAGCACCCATTCCCTGCGCACCCCGTTTCCCGGACTCGCGGCACTCCCACCCGTCCTCGGCGCCGGACTTCTCATTCTCGCAAATCGCGACTCCCTCACGACCCCCGGCAAACTCCTCAGCCTTCCCCCGATCGTCTTCATCGGAAAGATTTCCTACTCATTCTACCGCTGGCATTGGCCCCTTCTTGTTTTCGGAAAACATCTCTCCGTTCACGAAACCCCACTCCAGATAAGATGGATGCTCGTGATCTCCTCATTCATCATGGGCTACCTCTCCTGGCGTTTTGTGGAAACGCCCTTCCGCAATAGTTCTCTGATCAAAAACAGGGCGGAAGCCTTTAAACTATTCACGATCACGACCCTTGTCATCGCCACTATCGGAACCGTCATTTATAAAATGGAGGGCATTCCAAAACGTTTTAATCAAGAGCTCCAGAAAATTGCCGCCCTCGCCGATGAAGAGAAGCCCATCAAGAATACCAAAGACATCTGCAACGAACGGAAAGTCGACCTATACTACGCTGTTCGAGCCGCCCAACCCCCCATTCTCGATACCAACAGATACCCCGATCGACCTGATGTGGCGGGACACAACGACGCTGTGATGGACTTTGTGAAATCGAAGAACATCAAGAAGATCGTTCTTATTTCACCCCTCTCTGATAGACTGGAAGAGTTTGAGGAAAGCGAAGATAAGAGTGACTGATCTACTCTCCTTACTTGGATCTACTCGACTTCGCGCTCTTTTCGAGCCAATCTTCCCTGAGTTCCCGAAGCACTGAGTGATACAATACGACTCAGGATGGGCATTAAACCCGCTGAAACTCCATACCATCATGCCTCTGCACCTTAATATCATCGCCCGCACCAATGGTGTCGGACTGGATCGTGACGTCGACCTCATCCACGAAGTCGCCACCGCAGCGGGCTACGATGTCACCGTGAGCCACTGCCGGAGCATTCCATTCTACGCCGGTTGGTTTGGGGCCACCAAGAGCTTCGATGCCAACATCTTTCTCGAGCGCATCTCCCCACGCTGGATAGGGTCAGCCCACACCAACATCCTCATTCCCAACCAGGAACGTTACCCCGAACGCCAGGTCCCGCTCCTCAAAAAGATGGACCACATCTTTTGCAAGAGCCGTCACGCCTTGAAGGTTTTCGAAAAGCATCACCCGTCCTGCCACCATTCCAGCTTTACTTCACGTGACCTCTTTCTGGAAAACCTTCCGAGAAGGCGGGAAGGCGTCCTTCACCTCGCGGGACGCAGCACCCTCAAAGGAACGGAGTCCATCATCGGCCAATGGGAGCGCCACCCCGAATGGCCCAAGCTCACCCTTCTTCAACACAAGGAAAACGCCCCGGTTTCCGTGCCCAGAAACGTCAACCTCCGCACTGAATATCTCAGCGAGAAAGAATTGCAAAAGCTCATGAATGAGCACCCGATCCACCTTTGCCCCTCCCTTTCCGAAGGATGGGGGCACTACATCGTCGAAGCGATGAGCTGCGGGGCCACCGTCATCACCACTGATGCCCCCCCCATGAACGAGCTGGTCAAGGATGACCGCGGCATCCTCTCAGCGTGGTCAAAATCAGAGCAGCGCAATCTCGGCACCAACTTTCATGTCACACCGGACGCCTTTGAGAACGCGATCAAAACGGCTCTGCGCATGAACGAAACAGCCCGCGCCGAAATGGGCCAAGCAGCCCGCACCTGGATGCTTCAAAACGACAAGACCTTCCGCGACACTCTCGTCAGTTTGATGAACGAGTTAATCAAGCCTCAGCCCGTTCAGAAATAATCTGCCCCTGGTCCAGCTCGATAATGCGGTGGGCGATGCGTGTCGTGCTCAGACGATGCGCAATGAGAAGCGTCGTCCGATCCTTGATCAACTCGGCAAGTGACTCCTGAATAAGCGCTTCACTTTCGTTGTCGAGAGCACTCGTCGCTTCATCGAGCAACAAAATCGGGGCGTCCTTGAGGAATGCCCGTGCAATCGAAATCCGCTGACGCTGTCCCCCGGAGAGACTCGTTCCCCGCTCGGAAACCGGGGTCTCGTATCCCTCTTCCTGCTGAAGAATAAACTCATGGGCGTTTGCCCGTCTGGCTGCCTCATAAATCTCCTCATCGCCCGCCCCCGGCCGGCCCAAAAGAATATTCTCCCGAATCGTTCCCCGGAAAAGAACCGGAGTTTGTGAAACTATCGCGATCTGATCGCGAAGATCGTTCTTGGCCCACTCCCGGACATCGATCCCACCAATCATCACAGCCCCGGAAGTGACGTCATAGAATCGCGGAATGAGATTGAAGAGACTCGACTTACCACCACCGCTGGGGCCGATCAGAGCGACGCATTCTCCCGCGCGGATCTTGTTCGTGATCCCTTTCAAAATGAGTTCTTCACCGTAGCCAAAGGTGACATTCTCGAACGACACCTCCCCGTTAAAAGTGTCCGGACGTTTGGGCGTGACCGGATCCGGAAGACAATCTTCGGCATGGGAAATCTCTTCCAGTCGATCAATCGCGGCCTCTCCCTGCTTAATATAGGAGTTGATTTCACCGAGCTTCTTGACCGGCTCGTAACACATGTAGAGGGCCATCGCGATGGCCGTAAAATCAGAGAGTGTCATGCCATTCCGGGCTCCCACATACATCGCAAAACTCAGGCCCAGCACAGCCACAATCTCCACCGAGGGCGAGATCAACTGGCGATACTTCACTACCTTCATGGAATACCGAATGATCTGCTTCACCCGGTCTCTGAACCGCTGAATCGTCGCCTCTTGAAGATTGTATGCTCTGATTTCCATCGCAGCCTGTAGACTCTCCGAGATCTGGCCACTCAAGTCTCCTGCATTATTCTGAAGAACCCTCGCTTTCCTGCCGAGACGCTTCCCCAATGATCTTAAGGGAATCACGCACAGGGGAATTGAAAGAATCGCCACGAGAACCAAGAAAGTGCCCTCACTCGCAACCGCTTTATAAATCAAGTAGCTGAAAGCCGCGATCAAGGTGGCCGGCTGCTTGATCAAATCCATCGCAATGCGCGAAGTTGTGCTCCGCACCAGCTCGGCATCTCCCACCATGCGTGCGAGAAGATCTCCCGACTGATGCTTCTGAAAGAAGGCAATCGGCAAGGACTGCAATTTCGTAAACACCTCGTCCCGGATCGATTCCAGAAACCGAAATCCGCAATAGCTGATCAAATACGTACTGAAAAACCCACCCACCGCCCGAAAAAGGAACATGAAGGGCAACCACAGGCAGGCAAATAAAAGCACCGTCGACCGCTCCAAATCGCCGAATAAACCGATCAGAACACGGGCGAACCAATTATCCTCGATCGGCCCGCTCGAGTCGCTTTCGAAAATCAGCGGGAAAATCATATCTGCCGCCAGAGGAAACCCCGCTCCACTCGCCACCGCGTAAACAAGCCCCGCGACCACACTCCCGATGAAGTGCCATTTCACGGGCTTGAAATATTGAAAATAAGGCAGGAACCGCTTCATTCGAAAACCCAAGACTATCCACCTTCAACTCCGATCTCCAGACTTATACTGGCTTCCTTGGATTGACCTTATCCAGCGTCTCAGTCACTCTTTCCCCGTGGATCTCATCGAAAAAGGCCGGGCCGTGCTTGGCATCGAAATCGCCCAGCTCCAGCGGCTCGCCGATCGCCTCGATAATCGTTTCTGCCTCGCAGTTGAGGCCTTGGAGGAAACTCTCCGACACGAGAAGAAAATCGTCGTGATTGGCGTGGGAAAATCCGAAAGCATCGGCAAAAAACTGGTCGCCACCCTGAACAGCACCGGAGCGACGGCCGTCGCCCTTAGCTGCCAAAACGCCCTGCACGGCGATCTCGGTCTCCTCTCCAATGGCGATATCATCATCGCACTCAGCTACTCGGGCGAGACAGCCGAGATGATGACCCTTCTCCCTCACGTCAAAAAACGGGCCTTCAAAGTCATCGCAATTACTGGAAATCCAGACTCAACCCTCGCAAAACACAGCGACATCGTTCTCGACACCAGTGTGGATGAAGAAGCCTGCCCCCTCCGGCTCGCACCCACCTCCAGCTCCACCAACATGCTGGCCTTGGGTGATGCCCTCGCCATGGTTTTGTTAGAAAAGCGCGGCTTCCGGGCCGAAGACTTTGCCGAACTTCACCCTGGCGGCAGCCTCGGGAAATATCTCCTCACGCGGGTCACCGAAATCATGCGTCGTGATAACGACCTCGCCAAAGTCACTCCAGAAACCCCGGTGCAGGATGCCCTCCTGACCATGCTCAAATGCCGGGCTGGAGCAGCCGTCGTGGTCAACAGCAACGGTAGCCTTGCCGGGATTTTCACTCACGGTGACTTTGTCCGGGGATACCAAAAAGACCGCCAAATCGGAGACACTCTTGTCGCAGACCACATGACGGCCTCACCCATCACCATCAACGAAAACGACCTGGCCGTTGAAGTCGTGAAAATCCTTCGTGAGAGCCGAATCGATGACCTCATCGTCATCAATGAACAAGGCGAACCGGTGGGTCTTGTCGATGTCCAGGACCTCTCCCGCTTTGGCCTTTCTTGATCTTTCATTATGAGCCTTTCTGGAAATCCGCGACTCCGGAAATGCCTCTTCTATGGTCGTGGGTTTCTCGAACACTCCCTCGTCCCCGATTCACACTACCGGAAACAGCTCCAGCAGAAGCTCGATAGCTTGAGCCCGGAGAATGAAGCCAGAATCTTAAACCGTGTTCACTACTACAACAAGTTTGAGCAGACCGGAGAGATCCCGGAATCCGCCCTCCGCCTGGATCAACTCAAGTCCACCAACAAGACGGCCTACTACTACGACTTTCGACGGGTGATACGCTTCTTCCCCAAGGAAATGCGGACCGCCTTGCGCTTTGGAGATGTCCAGGATGTCTCCGACTTCCCCCGCATTGTCAAAACCCGCCCCATTCAAGAGCCCCACGAAAACAGCATTCTACTGAGGCTCAACAGCATCCGCCACTTCCGTCCCATCACCGATACCCTTCCTTACTCGGAAAAAGCCGACGGCATCGTCTGGCGGGGGAAAGTTAAAAAAGATCATCGCCAAATCATCCTCAAAGCACACTTCGAGCACCCGCTCTGCAATTTTGGTAAGACCAACGAGCTCAATGAAGGGGAAGATCCTCGCTGGAAAAAGCCTTGGATGGGCATCACGGAACAGCTGCGTCACAAGTTCATTCTTTCGGTCGAAGGCAACGAAGTAGCAACGAACCTCAAATGGATTGCCCAATCCAACTCGCTTTGCTTCATGACTAAGCCCAAGTTCGAATCCTGGTTTATGGAAGGGCGACTGGAAGCAGCGAAGCACTACGTTGAGCTTCAGGATGATTACACCGACCTCCCCGAAAAATTGGACCACTACCTCGCCCACCCCGACGAGGCCCAACGGATCATTTCCAACTTCAAAGCATACTACGACCAGTTTCGGGATCCTGAAGAAGAACTCCTCATCTCCCTCCTCGTCGTCCGGAAATACCTGATCTCAACCGGCCAAGTGGAAGGCGATGACATCAGCCTTTAGTAGCGCCCCTCGGAAAGGCCTACTTTGCCGAGAGGTCGACTCTCACAAGCTCCTTGTCATTACGCATGAAAATGCTTTTCCCGGAGAAGGCCGGAGCACTCCAAACGACCGGACGCCCGAAGGCCTCATTCGTTGGCTCCAGAATATGCTGCCGGCCCAGTTCCTTGTATCCCGCTTTCGAAAGCTCGGCGAGAATGAGATCTCCCGCTTCGTTCACGATCCAAAATTGCCCGTTGCCCTCATGATGGGTGAGATACACCGTGCCATGACGACCACCCTTGCGGTGCTCCTCCGACATCACAGGCTCCTGGCTCTCCCAGAAGCGCTTCCCGTCTTCCACCGAAGCGGCAATGAGAGTCGAGGTATCGATATCACTTCCATAGATCACGCCATCCACAATCAGTGGCGTGCTATTGCAGCAATACATCGCGGTCTTGGGCTTCCCTCTCCACAAAAAGCTGGCCGCCGGCTTGTCAGCATCCAGCTGGATCATCGCCCCGACCCGTCCGATGCCACTCGCGAAAAGTTTGTTGTTGTATACCTGTGGCGTCATCACGGCCATTCCGTAGTTGGGCTTCAAAGGAAGACTCCAGTAGGATTCACCTGTTTTCGGGTTCAGAGAATTCAGCCCGTCAGAATGCCAGATCAGCAGCTGATCAACCCCGCCCGCCTGAATCATCGAGGGAGGACAATACCCTTGGGTCGACGCACTGAGCGCCTTCCACTTTACCTCGCCGGTCTTGGCGTCCAGAGCGACCGCGACACTCCCCTCGCCTCCTGCAATGCAATAGACCGTATCGCCCACCACCAGGGGATGAGCCGAAAACCCCCAAATTAATTGCGGAGCTCCGAAGTCCTTCTTAAAATCCTTCTCCCACTGTTTCTCCCCACTCCCCGCATCGAAACAAATCAAGTTCCCCATCCCGCCGAGGAAATAAACCAACCCGTTTGCCACTGTCGGAGTCGATCGTGGCCCTCCCGGGTATGAAAGTTCATAGGTTCTCTTCGCCTCAAATTTCCACCGCTCTTTCCCCGTCTCCGCATCCAGACAGAGGAGTCGCTCCGTCCCCTCCCAGACAACGGCCGTTCCCGGGTTATTCATCAGCTCACCCGACGACCGCTGGTAGTCGGAAAGGTAAACCAAGCCATCGGCTACTGCTGGACCGGAATAGCCCCAACCCACGGGCACCCGCCATGTCACCGGCAGTCCTTCTGCGGGAAGATCCTTCCGAACACCCTCCTCACGCCAAACCCCGTCGGCTTTCGCGCCCATCCAGCGGGGCCAGTCAGCGGCGCCAAGAGCCAGAGTCAAAAATGCCAGGGTCGCAAAAATTGATTTCATGTCAGGAAGTTGACTCCCCTTGTCCGAAAGTCAATCTGGAGTCGCCCTCCTGAACCTTGTTCATGAATCCGCTCTCGGGAAAAAAAGATCTCAAAATCCTGCTGCTCCACACTCAAAATACGGGCTTCCGGCCATTCACCCACGACCTTGTTCCCCTCCACCTCAAACCCTTCAAAATCGTTCAAATCAAAGCCCGCTTTCACCATAAAAGCCCCTTGCACAATCACGGTCTTGTCCGACCCCAACCCGCGGCTCTCGTATTTTAGAATCGACTGGCTCTTCCACTTGATCATAGCCAGCTCACGGGTCTCCGTGCTTTCCAGGGTCAGCGTATGTCCATCGATCTTGACCTTTCGCTCGGTAACCTCACCCAGCGCATTTACCAGTCGATCGAGAGGTGAAGTCATCGGCTTGGCGATGACTTCATGAAAGGCCGCCATCACTCCGATCGCTAAAAGGGCCAGCATTGCCAAATACTTAAAATAGCGGAATATACCGGATCGCCGGCCGTATGATTGATAGTCGCTCATAATCGCTCTCTATTTGTGCAAGCGAAGCCAGCCTTTGCTCTTGCCTTCACCCGTGCGGAGTGTTGACTCGACGCAAGTAAGACAAACCGTGAACGCATACGAAATCTATCAGGAAATCGACCCCACCATCGTGAATGAAATGTTCACCTGGATTAGGGACAACGAACGCCAGCTTTATAAAACAGCCGTCTCCAGCCTCGCCGCAAGCCGGAATCTCCGCCCTGTTTTTGTGGAAAAAAAATCGGTCCCCGACCAGATCACCTTTATCCACAAAACTCTCAAACTCCGCACGAGCGACACCATTGGCGAGCACCTTTTCCAAGTCTGGTTCATGAAAGGAAAGCAGGAACTCCTCATCGGATTCTGCGACGGCATGACCATACCCCACGATGGAGAAGGTTCCGTTGAGGGAGCGCTTCCCGAGACCCTCGATGATGAAAAGTTGAAAACGACCATCGACGACCTTCTTTCCAAGCACGACCCGAAAGTGGTCACGCTCTACCTCCGTATCTTCAACCTGCAAACCGCTGACGGTTGGAAAAATATCAGCAGCACTTTGGAATCAGACGATCGCTTGAAGTTGGCCTAAAGCGCCTCTTCAATCACCGCCAGAGCAAAGTCTAATTCCTCCTCCGTCATGATGAATGGAGGAGTGAATGATAGGACATTTCCCTGTGGGCCATCCGCAAGGAAGATCAGACCCTTTTGAAGAAGCCGGGCCAGCAATGGTCCGGCATTTTCTTTCAGCTCCACGCCCCACATCAAGCCACGGCCACGGACATCCTGAATCGAGGGCCAGGTCAGCGCCTTCAACTTCTCCGCAAGAATCCGCCCCGCGTTTGCCACCATCGATACGGTTTCCTCGCGCTCTAAAATTTCGAGCGACATCAACGACATCGCGCAGCCCACCGGATGGCCCAGGAAAGTACTCGTGTGCAGGGCTTCGCCGGACGACTCCGGCCACGCATCCATAACCTCCGCTTTCCCGACACAGGCCGAGATTGGAAACCCGCCGCTCAGGGCCTTTCCGACACAGATCAGATCGGGCACCACGCCATCCCATTCACAAGCGAAGAGCTTTCCGCTCCGATGAAAGCCCGTGTAAATCTCATCAAAAATCAAAATCACCCCGTGCCGATCGCACCAGTCCCGCAACCTGGGTAAAAATTCCGGCGGCGGAATGACCTTCCCGCCCCTTCCCTGGATAGGCTCTACCAAAACCGCGCCAATACCCGCAGGGTCGGGATCACCAAATTCACCGTAGGGCAATCTCGTCGTCACCTTCGCCAATTGATCAACAAACGGCCCTCGAAACTTTTCAAGATCAGTCCCGAGAAGGCTGCCATATCCCAAGCCGTGATACCCGTTTGAGAAGGCCAACACCCCTGCTTTCCCAGTCGCAAGCCGGGCCGTTTTGAGCGCCGATTCAATCGCCTCAAATCCCGAATTAGAGAGCACCACCTTACCGCTACCAGCTCCCCATCTCTCGAAGGTTAGCCCCGACAGACGGGCACATAAATCCACCTTGAGCGACGTGGGATGGACATCACCCATACCATGCAGCAACTTCCCTGACTGAGCCTGCATCGCCGCAACCACCTCGGGATTCCGATGACCCAAACCCGCCACCCCAAAGGCGCTCGTAAAATCTAGAAATCGATTCCCATCAACATCCCAGACATTGGTGCCTTCGGCACGCTCCCAAAAGACCGGCCAGGTCGGATCAATGTAAGTCACATTCCGGCTCTCGTGCTCTCTCAACTTTCCAGCGAGTTCGAGCGACTTGGAACCGGGAATCGACGTTTTAAGTTCAGGAAACATGACTAGTGAGAAATCATGGCCAAAATCGCCCCGACTCCGGAAAGACCTATCAACAAAAGAGACACCCCGCCAAGAATGAGATCACGTCGCAGAATGATGGGACGGTGCGGCGAGGCAGATTTCGGAAAAACAATAACCCCGTAACAAGCACCTGCAACAAGTCCCCCAAAGTGGGCCGCGTTATCGATAAACTTGAACCCCAAAGTCCCGATCACAACCAGCGACACCAAAATTCCTAAAAGGCGACGTCGGGCTGATCGCGGCACAAGTGGCTGGTGCAGAGTTTCAAATACAAGGAGAAAGCTCAAGAGTCCGCAAACCACCCCTGATACCCCTACCGATGTCTGGGCCGGCAACCAGGTCACCGTAGCCCATCCCGCGCCGATAATACTGAGAAAAAAGACCGCCGCCAGGTGAGGCCATCGAGCTAGAATTTCCACCCGCCGGGCGAGATACCAGAGGGCACTGGCATTCATCGCGAAGTGAATCAGGTTTCCATGCAGGAATGCTGCCGTGAAAATCCGCCACGTTTCACCCGCATGATAGAGAGGCTTCACCAGTCCTGCCGCTGCGATGCCCTTCCCGTCAACGAGCATTTGCACCCCACCCGCCGCCGTCACCAGCGCGAGCATCGCTAATGTCAGCCGTGATTTTTGGGAACCCAGCCACAGCTCGAAGCGCGCTTCCGGAATTTCCGCTTCGATATTTTCAGCAGAGAATTCAGCGAGCTCCTTCCGCCCCTTGCGAGCCTCCCACCAGGGACGGAGAGCAAAGATCAGAAACATTAAGGCCGCGAGACCAAAGTTCTGCGAGCGTCCAAGAGCCGCAAATCCGCCCGAACTCACCGCAGCATAGCCCGTCCAAGCTAGCGCTGCCCCAAAAATCAGAAACCCTTTCCGGGCGTCATCAGCATCATACGCCGCGAAAAGCGCACGGCGTTTCTTCAGGGAATTCGCCAAACTGGGAACTTCCTCGGGGGCAACCAATCGGTCATGCCCGGGAACCCAAACCCAAGCCAATTTCCCCTTCCCTTTCGCAAGGTGGTCTTTGAGCCCGTCCAGATCGTCAAAGGGGATGGATTTGCCTTTGGCATCCTGGCAACCATATCGCCCGGATTCAGGCTTTATTAAAAAAGTCTCCTCACGAGCCCATGCCGGCAAAGCGGTCTCGCTCATGAGTCGATCAGTAGTTTGAACACTTACTCTCCGGCTGGTGCCGGAGCTTCTTCAGCAGGAGGTAGCTCCTCAGAAGTAACACCTGCAGGCGCAGGTTCTTCAGTGGGAGCGGTCGCCTCAGGAGCTGGTGCTTCTTCGGTCAACTCAGGAGCTTCCGTTGGAGGTGCTTCAGGAGTTTCAGTCGGGGCAGGCAACTCGGCAGGTGCCGTCCCGGGAGTGTCACCACCTTCAACCGGTGGCAACGCATCAGGATTCACTCCGAGGGATTCCAGTTGCTTTCTCATTTCCTCCGCGTCGGTAAGTACCGGAGCATCCGGGGCGACGGGATCGGCAACGGCAGCAGAAGTGGTCGATGCCCCATCGGCATCAGCACGCTTACCAAGGCCATCGGAGTTCCGCTTACCCATCAGGATCGCAAGAACGAGAGAGAAGACGAAAAACATCGTCCCCAGATAAACGGTTCCTTTTTGCAGAACATCTGTGGTGCGGGCACCCCAGGCTGCATCAGTCATTCCAGAGCCAAAAGCGGCACCTAGGCCCTCCTGCTTTGGACGCTGCATTAAGATAACGAGGATCAGCAAAAGGCTCACGACGACGTGAGCAATGATCACAAGAGTGATTGAGATATCGAGCCAAGCGAGATTCATGGGAGGCGGGACTCTAGAGGCTGGGAGCGACTTGTAAAGCGGGAGTTTACGCCTGTTTTCAGTCCCATTCCCTCCAAAGGCAGGGTTTTCGTTAGAATTAGGGGGTTAGTGGCTCGATTTAATGATCTCATTCTTGGTATTCAAGACATGACGCAGCGGGATAATCCGCTCGCTGGAAATGCCAAATGCCATAATAGTGACGCACTCACCCTTCTTAATCACGTGCGCGGCCCCCCCATTCATGATGATATGCCCCGTGCCCGGAGCGCCCGCCTGCACGTAAGTCTCCAGCCGGCCACCCGCCGTCATGGAAGTCACCAAAACACGCTCCCCTTCCCAGAGACCCGCTGCCTCCATGAGGTCAGAGGGGATTTCAATACTGCCCTCGTAATCAATATCAGCTTGTTTGATAATGGCACGATGAAGCTTCGACTTGAGTTGGATGCGCTGCATGAAGAGACGAAAGTGGGGAACTACCTGCCGGTCAAGCGGCGAAAAACTCAGTGATTGAAAAAAACTCCCCGCCCCTCTACTTTTTTGCAAGTCGTATGAAGTCACTGATACCGATCGTCCTGGGGGCTTTAGTTGCCCTTTCACAGGCCCAGGAAACCGAGCCTGCCATTCCCAACTCAGCGATTAAGACCGCTCTCCAGTGGATGCAAAATGCCGATCCCTCAAAGCGCACGGCTGCTTACCGGACCTTCCAACTCTACGGAGATTCCGGCCAGGATCTCTACCGCAAGACCCTCAACGCGGCCCGTGACCTCCACGAAGACAGAGTCGAACAGCTCATAGCGGACGAAAGAAAGAATCCCTTTCTTGAACTGGACCAACTCGCCGAGAAACTCGAAAGCGAGCGCGAGCGCATCTACAAGCTCATCAAAATCGACTACCAAAAGGACCCCACCAAGATCCGCATGCTTCTCGACGAAGTCGAAGCGCTTGAAAAAATGAACACGAGGGCCCGGAAACTCGCCGCAAAAGACTCTCAGGAATTGGACGCCGCCATGCTGATCATTGGGACCGCCATGGCCGAAGTCGAACGCGAGCTCAAACGGGCCGAAGGCGAGGAATTCGAGGAAGGAGATCTCGACCCCTTGAAGACCCTCGGCGACTGCTACGAAGGCGGAGTTTACCTCAAAACGAAATCCCACGTCACCATGCTCCGCAAGGAGATCGCCGAACTCGAGGAGGCCAGAGCCGCCAACGATGCCGCAGCCTGGGCCAACGGCTCCCAAAAAGAATTCACCCACCACCTCAATAACTTCCGCGCCATCTTCGCCCTCACTCCCATGCGCATGGAGGAGAAACTTTCCGAGGCCGCCGTCGGACATTCGCAGGACATGGCCAGCCTTGGATTTTTCTCGCACACTTCACCGGTCGAGGGCAAATCCTCACCCGGCGACCGCGCCCGTATGGCAGCTTTCAAACACGCCTGGTCCGGCGAAAACATCTTCATGGGCTCCGGCTCTCCAATCTCGGCCTACAACGCCTGGTTCGGATCCGACGGTCACCGCTTCATCATGTTCTCCAACGGGCCCAACCTCATCGGTATCGGACCTCACGGCAAACACTGGACGATGATGACCGGCCGAAAATAGAGCCTTCCTGACTTTCCTATCCCGATCAACGAAATCAGCAATCAATCCCAAAACGATGAGCATCGAAGAACGATTAGGATACCAATTCAACGACAAGGAACTTCTCACCCAGGCGCTTTCCCACCCCAGCCTGTCCTCTGAGATCCGCCCAGCGCCCCTGGACAACCAACGTCTCGAATTCCTGGGCGATGCCGTCCTTGAACTCGCGATCACCGACTACCTTTTTCACCACTTCCCGGATCTGAAGGAAGGCCTCCTCACCAAGCTCCGCGCCAGCGTTGTCTCCAAACCGGCCCTCGCCAAAGCCGCCCGCCGCATCAAACTCGGCGAGGCCCTGTTCCTCAGCAATGGCGAGGAAGGAAGCGGCGGGCGCCTGCGCGCCTCCAATCTCGCGGACGCCCTGGAGTCTCTCTTTGGAGCAGTTTACCTCGATGAAAACATGACCCGTGCCGGGCAGCTCGTTCTCCAACTTCTTGGCCCCGAACTCGAGCTCCTCGACCCCGAAACCAATCACGGCAATTCAAAGGGAGAGCTTCAAGAAACCCTTCAACAAATTTCTCCGCAAGCTCCCGTTTATGAGATCCAAAAAGAAGATGGCCCTGCTCACGCCCGCACCTTCGTTTCGACCGTATCGTGGCAAGGGCAGACCCTCGGAAAGGGGCAAGGTCCCAGTAAAAAAGCCTCAGAAATTACTGCTGCGGCCGAAGCTCTCAAGCTGAAACTCTGGATCTAAGAGCTTCCCACAGCGGCACATCGAGTCCGGCCCAATCCAGGCCATCGCCCTCCCTCCGGTCGACCCATCGGGCTTCCAGATGCTCCCGGAGTTCCCACTCTCATCCCACGAGGTCTCCGATGCTGCCAAATCCCGGCTCAAAGAGCCTTCGGAACGTTCTCGCGGCATAACCGTCAGTCATTCCAGCCAGAAAATCACAAACAAGTCGCGCCCTCTCAGCAGGCGAATCCGCCTCTTCGATTTCCTGACCATCTGCTTCAGGCAAGAGTTGGAAATCCTGTCCATCAATCGGCTCACCCAGCACGTAGCGTTTTTCTAACAGCACCCAAAGACTCCGAAGCATATAGCTCCCCTTGTGCTCCAACTGCTTGAGCTGGGGCGAAAGAAAAACAACCTCAAAAGCCAACTCCTTAAACAGCTCACTCTCGGCCCGGGCTTCATCATCAACGATTAACTTGAACGAGTAGCGATGACTCGTTCCACTCAGCAAGTTGGTGTCCCGCTCCAGCCTTGCCGATCGAATATAACTTCCAATCCGCTTCCCAATAAACGGCTCAATCCGCTGCCCCCGCACCGCCTTCAAAAGATGTCCCAACGGTGTCTCCTCACTAAAAGGATGTCCCCGCTTCTCCGCCCACCGTTCAATCCGCTCCACCGTCAAGAATCCTGCCTTCACACTGTCCGCGAGATCATTCAGCGAATACGCGGTATCATCCGCCCAATCCATGATCTGGCACTCGATCGATTTAAACGAATCCCTCACCTTCCCCGGAATCAACTCCGGCGGGAAATCATTTCCACCCATCGCCCAGCTCAACTCGCTCTCCTGCGCATCATAGAGAAAATGATTTTTGGGCAGCTTCCCTGTCGTGGTCTTTAACTCCGACCAAAGCGACTTATACTTCAGCACTCCGTCCAGAAAAGCCCGCGAAGGATCCATCCCCTTCCGGCTTTGCGAAAAGATCCGCCGGTTCAGCAGGCGGAGCGTTTGCGCATTGCCCTCGAACCCACCGTAGTCCGCCATGAAGTGATTCAACGAACGCTCCCCGGCGTGCCCAAAAGGCGGGTGCCCCAGATCATGCGATAAACAAATCGCCTCCACCAAATCCTCATCGACCCGAAAATCCTCCTCTAAAAAATCACTGGAATGCAGCAACCACCGGCAGATCGACTTACCAATCTGCGCCACCTCCAATGAGTGCGTCAAACGCGTCCGGTAAAAGTCATACTCGCCACTCCAAAACACCTGCGTCTTGCTCTGCATCCGGCGAAAGGCCGGCGTGTGCAGCACCCGGTCGCGGTCGACTTGAAAAGGCGAACGAAAATCGTTCTCGAGGTCAGTTCCTCCGGCTCGTTCGGTATCGAAGGCCTGGTAAAAGCGGTTGGGCACAGGCAAGGGCTATCAACATTCTCCTTACTACTCAAGCTCGCCAGCAGGCCTCTTCGCTCCCGACACCGGATTCGCCCGCGCCGTCACACCACCGGGCAACTTCACTTCGTAGGTCCCCACTCTGGCATCTACCTCCGGATAATCCGTGCTCACAAACTGCGCTCCACTCGCCAAGGCCTTCTTGGCCCTGCTCAAATCATTCGTATACGCTTCCTCGGAATCCCCATCCGCCCGCGTCCGCACCAAAAACCCCTCCTTCACCAACTTCTGAATCTCAGCGAAGCCTCCCACAGGATTGTTCCGCTTCATAAATCCCGCCGCCGGATGGGCCCGATCCACACTCGCAAATAACAAGCGACCTTCCAGCGATGGATTTCCCTTCAAATAAAGGTCCCGGTGCCCACCCTCATTATCGAGGCAAAACATCACCTTTCCCCTCGCTTCCGCCAGCGAAGGCCACCCTTTCTTCAGCACAGCCTCACGCAGCGTCGCCGAGCCACCCCGAACCCCATCGGGCGTGATCAATTCCTCCCGCTTGAAGACCGACAACACCTCCTTCTCCAACACCTCCATCTGCACCCGATCAAACTTCACCGGAACCGGCCCAAAAGGCACCTCTCGCGAATCCTTCAACTCCACCAAAATCATCACCGGAACATGACCCCTGTTTTTCTGCGACCATCCCTTCACCGCCTTGAGAGCCGCCACAAAGGTCGCGTGGTTACTCCGAAAATCCAACTTCGGAACATGCAAAACCTTCGTCCCGGGCTTCTTCATTTCCTCCAACCGGTCGTGCCCCGCTTCCGCGTAAAGCCCACCCTCGGGATCCGCAAAAACATCCAACTCAAATTGACGCACACCCGACTCCAATTGCTCATCGAGCGGCTTGTGAGAATACCCCCACGCCGTCACCGCCTTCTTACTAAAGATCGACACCATTCGCATCAACTCCGGCTTTGGAGCCAGATGGTAAGAGTTATGAGTCCCGATCACCTGCACCTCATTCATCCGCAGCTCTCCCGCACCCACCTGCGCCATCATCAGTAAAAATAACATCCAACTCTTCATATCCTCCCAAGCCTACAACTTCATTCCCCCTCTCTCAATCTGCAAAAATCTTCTTAATCTGCGGAAAACATCTCCAGCTACCAAGGCCACCCCGCCGGGCTCTTGGTCCGTCCTCCATCGGGAACCCACCCCGGCCCCTTTACGCCACCTCGCATTGCATTCGCCAGGGCCCACAGTGGCTGACTCCGAAAATAGACCGTTGCCCTCCCAAGGCTCGTCTCCCCATCAAACCGCTCCGGCTTCCCTCCCACCCACACTTCCCCGTGATCCGGAATCTTCAACCAGCGCGACCGATCACCCATCCACCAGAGCCCATCCACCTGATCATACCTATGGTTCCTCGGCACAAACACCGCCGTCCCCGTCTCAGGAATTACCCGGATCTTTGATAATTCCTCCTCCGTCAAACCCACAAAGGTCACCTTCCCCGCGAGCACTTTTCGCTTCGGCTCCATCCCGGGAACTTTTTGCGAAACTTGCGGCACCACCGGACGGGTGCAGCTCACCAAAAGAAGCGCAAACAGGAAAAAAACCTTCACCCGGACACTCTCACCACTGATCGACTTCCACACCCGCATTTTTTTACAGATCCTCCGAATCCTTTTCCCTTCGACCGCTTAGTTCTGGATGAAACCATGATTAAGCAACTATCATCCTACCTCCTGTTCGCCCTCATCGCCCTCGGACTTAGCTCCTGCAGTGGCACCCCTGCCGACGTCACTGACGACATGATCGAGCACCTCAAAAAAAACGGGAACATCCTCGCAACCCTCGCCGGCGGAGGGAGTCAGGAAGACGTCATTACCTGCGGAGATAGTCTTGATAATCCCAGTTCTACGCTCGCCTTCCATCGATCGTAGAAAGAAGATCGCACGGAAATGAAATGGTCCTCCAAGTCCTTTGTCCTCCAACTGATCTTCGCGTTCCTGGGCGCTCTCACTTTCACAGTCATTATCAGTCAAGTCCTCGTTTTAACGAAGGGCGATCACGGGCAGGATTTCACACGACTCTCCATCTTCAATGCCGGAATCGTATATCCTTGGATCCATGCCTTCGTCGGCGGATGGAAAAACTTGAACCCAAAGGCCTTATTCCTGGTCTGCTTCATCATCACCGGACTCTTCACGGGACAACCAGCCGCTGCCTTTTTCGGAGTCATCATCAGCGCCTTCCTCTACTTGGGAGCAGGCAAGATTCGCAACATGATTTACTTCTATCGGAACACCGATTCCTCATCACCTGAGAATCCGAAACCTGACCGGTAGAACTTGAGCGCGCTTTTCAGCACAGAACCAGATCGCCAATAACCGAATACAGCATGGAGAAGCCCAAACGAAAAAGCGAGGTGGTCGAACCCACCATATCCACACATTCGAGAGCAAGTCTTCCGGTTTGCTCAGACATCTAGCCGTGCGCGATTTCCTGAGAGAGCACTCTGACGAGGCCACTGAGTATGGAGAACTCAAAATGGCGATTGCGAGAGAGTTCCCTTTCGACAACGACGGCTATTGCGATGCCAAACATCAATTTGTGCAGGACTTGGAGCAACGGGCTTTGCGTTGAGCTACTCTCGGGGCGATGTTGGCTATGTCTTAGCGGTGAAAAGCTTTCTAGATCTTTCCGAATTCGCGAAATACAACTCCCAAAAACCCAAGGACCAACCCGAGTAACTGGTCAAAAAGGATCCGCCCCGGTCCCGAGGATATTGAGTGGCATGCCTGCGGAGAGGATGCCAGACTGCGAGAAGCCTGCCAGTGACCTCATGCTCCGCTTCACCACCCTCATCACACTCGTGACTCCTATCCTCGCCGCCGCGAAACCTGATTTCACCACCCTCGATTCCTTCCTCCAAAAATCTGTCGAAGAAGGGACCGTCGCAGGCGGAAGTGTCCTGATTCTCCACCAAGGAGAAGTGGTCCATCAGACGGGATTTGGATATTCCGATTTGGAATCAAAGACGCCCTTCCCTGCCGACGCGCCCGTCATTATTGCCTCCATCAGCAAACCCATCCTCGCCACCGCGGCTTTCCGCCTCGTCGAGAAAGACAAGTTGGACATGGCCGCGCCCATTTCAACCTACCTTGAGAAGTTTAAGAATTCGAAGCTCGAATCCGGAGAACCTCTCAATCGACCTCCCACGATAGGAGAGCTCTTCACCCACACATCGGGAATGCGGAACGACGAAGCCCCCGGCGGCCGCCCCTGGTTTCGCACCTGGGTCAAAGGAAAGCCTCTCAGCGAGGTCATCGATCGCTTTGCCACGGAGTTCCCTTTCAAAGCACAACCCGGGACGCGATACGCCTACAGTGGCATCGGCACCGATGTCGCGGCGCGTGTGCTTGAGGTGACCTCGGGACAACCGCGCAACCGTCTGCTTGTCAACGAAGTCACCCAACCACTGGGTATGACAAAGACCTTCTACCTGGACGCCGACAGTCTGAAGCAGACCGGACCCATGCCCTCCCGATATTACCACGACAAGAAGGGCCACCTGGCGCTCCTCCCCAAACGCTTCACCCCCCCACCTCAGACCTACAGCCCATCCGGAGGCACCATCATCTCGACCGCTTCGGATCTCGCCCGCTGGCTTCTCATGATCCGAAACAAAGGCCAGCACCAAGAGAAAGCCTACCTCTCACCGGACACGATCTCCCTCATGCTCACCCGTTTCCCCAAAAGCAATAATGCCCACGGCGGACTTTTCGTCCGTAGAAAACACGCCAACGGAAAAGGCTTCAGGTTCGGACATACCGGATCGTCGGGAACGAATTGCTGGATCGATTTTGAGAATGACATTATCGGCATCGTCCTCACCCAGACCACCGGACAAGACACTCCCGACTTCCGCCCCGCCTATGAAAAGCTGGTAACAGAGTGCCTTAAAAACTCCGTGGAAAAATAGTCGCTCTAGCGATCGACCTTCCGATAGAGAAAGGCCTCGGATGTCATGATGGCTTCGATCAGAGCGTTCATGCTTCCGCCATTATCCCGGTAGGCCCGCCACGCAGCTTGCAGCGCCGGAGCATCGTCGAGCGTTTCGTTTCGGCCGATCCAGTAACGGAAGGCATGGCGAACAAAGACCTGCTCAACCCGCTCGCTCTTGGCGAGTTTTGTGATCATCTCGAGAGCATCCTTCACTGGTCCCTCGAGCTTGGGATCTCCGCTGAAGTGAATCTCACCTGAGGCATCGACCGGCTTCCCCTGCTCCGTCTTTCGGTGGAGGCCGATGTGATTGAACATCTCGAAAGGGAGCCCGAGTGGGTCCATCTTTTGGTGGCAGCGCCAACATTCCTCTTTCCTTGTCACCCGCATCCGATGGCGCAGAGTTTCCTTCGGTTCATCCGGAAGCTGGGCGTCGACCGTGACCGGAACATCCGGCACGGCATCTCCCAAAAGGCGCTCGCGAATCCAAATACCGCGATGAATCGCGTGATTATCCATCGCGTCCGTGTGTGAAACAAGCCAACTGGGATGAGTCAGGATTCCCATCCGTTGATCTTTGGGGAGAGTGGTCAATCGACGATCACCTTTGTCGCTCTTATTAAACTCGGAAACCCTCACCCAAATGGGTTCCCCCTTTGGAAGGACGATGTGCCCCAACTCTTCCGGAGTGGGCGCCTTCTTCTTCCCCTCTTTGTTGTTTGCCTTGGCGGGCTTTTTGAGATTCTCAAACTGACTGTAGAAGATCAGTTCCCTGCCCGAGCTGTAAACCACCCGGTCCGTCGTGAGCAATTCGCGTAAGACGTCCTGATCTTCCTGCAAAATCAATTCCACGAGCCTGTCGGTATTCGCAGCCATCCCAAAGACTGTTTGATAATAGCGTCGTTCATCGCCCCCCGCGTCTCTCAGCGCGGCACTGTCTTTACAGATCCGGCCCGCGCGATCGTAATCAAAATACTCGCGGAAAAACTGGAGGACCCGCGGCTTGCGAATCCTCTCATCGTTCAGAATCCGCTTCACCTCGCGAGCGACATCCTCCCGGCTCGACAGTCGACCATCTTCCACCGCTTGCTTGAGAAGAACATCGGGGCCAAGATAGGAAAATGCCCCGTTGACCGCGAGGGCGAGTTCCCACCCGCCGAGCATCACGCGGCCATGTTCATCGGGAGTCCCCGACTCCGCGAGCTCAAGTCGAAAGAGGGCATCGGGATCGAGAAAAATCGGAGTGAGGCCGAGGATCGCACCTTCCTTTGCCCCGAGAGACTGGATCGACTGATTGGCAAGCGCGAGGTATTGCTCCGTTTCTTGGCCCGTGGGTGGCCGGTGGGTCAGAGACTCGAAGAGAAACACCACGGCCGTGCGAAGCTTCTCCGGGGAGATGCCTTCATCTTTCATCAACTCGTAAACCGGAGTCAAGGGGCGCATCACCTCTTCCTTGTAAAAGAGACTCTGGATGGTGCCACGAATGTCCACTCCTTTGTACTTTTCCGGGAGATTGCGCTGACTTCCAAACTGGTAAGGCTCGGCAACCGGACCCCACGCCATGAAGCGCAGGATCTCTTCGGAATGACTCGCGATCTGCGTCGCCTCGGCCCCGTTCACCGAATATAAGATCGGATAGTTTCGCAGACCGTGATCACCGGTTGTGCTGAAAACGGCCGGGAACCCGGTGACGGCTGCCGCGTAAGCCGCAGTTCCACCTACCCATCCTGTAATCCGATCCAGCCCGTAGTATACCTTGACCTCGCCCTCATCATTCCAGGGAATGTGGTCGCCCTTCGTCCGTAAACCCGGGCGCTTGGGATCATAATCCTGGTCCGTATTAATGAGAGCATTGAGGCGGACGAGATGATCCTGTGGATGAATCCTCCAAATCCGGGCAGGGGTGGAAGTGGGAGTGAGATTTTTCGACAAATCACCAAATAACAACTCGTGCGGGAGATGGTTCGCTTTCCGGGGATGGTGATGGCTGTGAAATCCGCCCACCGCGGCCATCGTCTTTTCAAGTTCTCCGGTGATCCAATTCGCGACGCGAAGACGATCCATCGTCTCCGGTTGGTTCTTCTTTTTTCGCGGCGGCATCTCCTTCAGCGAAACCTGCTCCCAAACACTTTTCCATACCTCGGCATTCTCCAACGTGATCCCGCTGAGTTCCTCCAGGTTAATCCCACCTTTTTGTTCCGCCTCATCATGGCAATCGACACAATAGTTGGTGAGGAAAGGCTCGATCAAACCATCGAAGGTCCGGAGATCCTCTTCGGCTCGAGACACCGTCACGCTCAAAGCAAAAAACAGCCCCGCTTGGACAAATCGATGGCTCATTCTGTTAGGCCAAAAGTTCTTCGATTGGGCCCACCTTGGAATCAAATTTCCCGGCGAGCTTCTGATCCATATTGAACCGGTCCACCGGCGCGCCGATGGCGTGGAGCAAAGTCGTATACATCGCATTAATCGGCCTCCTGCCATCGAGCTGGGTGAACTGCCCGGACTTGATCGCGCCCCCGCAATTCCCGAGCAACATGAAGGGCCAATTTTGGCCTCCGGTGTGCTGCTTGTCTGCGTTGTTACTCGTGTAAACAATGAGCGTGTTGTCCATCATCGTGCCATCACCTTCGGGCATGGATTCCAGTTGCTCCACCAGCCGAACCAACATGCGGCAGTTATACTGGCGAATCTTCACCCAAATCTCGTTGTCAGGCTGAAGCATGTGTCCCAGATTGTGTCCCTGTTTCTCAATGCCCAATCCCTTCCACGCGCCGAAAATCTCTCCCCGTCCCGACCCAATCGTGAGGGTATTGGTGAGGCCGGATTTAAGCGCTGCGATTCCGATATCCAGAAGTGAATTATGCCAGTCGGTTTCGAATTCCGGGTTCGTGAATTTTTCACCATACTCTGGCGCGAATTTCCTGAGGTGATCCGAGACATCTCCGAGTCGATCACGCAGGCCATTGATGTCCTTAAAGCCATCAACGTAACTCTCGTAGCGAGCTCTCTCCCCTGCCGGAAGTGACCCCGCATTCTGTCCCGCAATCTTCCCGACAGCCTCAAAGACATTTGAGCGAGCCTCGTAGCGATCCTTCACGTCACCCGAAGCAATACTGCCAAAAAGCGTCTGGTAGAGATCGACAGGATTGGAGTGCATAAAAATCGGGCGACCCGCTCCGGTGGCGGACAGCGTTGCCAGCGTAGGACGCGACCGCATGTTCTCGAGCGAATCCATTCCGATACAAAGATGAGGTAAAATGGTCTGCGGCAAATGTTGGCTGATGATATGGTCAATGGTCGCTCCACGGGGAGGAACGCCGATCCCTCCACGGTAGCCCCCCAGGGCTCCGAAGTAGGCACTGTGCGACGGGCTCGTATGACGACCATGGAGCCCGTTCACGATGTGAAGCTTGTCCTTGATCGACTCGAGCGGGCGAATGGGCTCGGGCAGCTCCACGCCACTCAGAGAAACGTTCTCCCGCAACCCTTTTGCAATCGCGGTAGCAGGATCAAAGCCTTGGTTTTGAAGAAAGAAGATGACGCGTTTGGCCGATCCCGGAGTCGGAGACGAACCACTTCCAATTATCGGCAGCCCTGCAAAAGCTGCCGAGAAACTGGAGGAGCCCAGCGCAGCTCCCAATTTCCAAAGTGCGTTTCTACGATTAATCACACGGAAAATTAGAGGGTTTTTTACGATTTGTCGAACACGCGTTCACACGACATACGGGCCGATCTTAAGCACCTCCGTTCCTGGAAATCATGCGACTCATTCTCCTTGCCATTTGTGCCTTCATTCCTCCTTTGTAAGGCTCCGAGAAACCGCATCGCCAATTCAGCGGTATCTACCCCCATCTCTCTTTCTTCAATGACGAATCCGAATGTGGAACCGGCGCCGTCGTCCCCTTCGCAGACCACCTCTGGGCTCTCACCGATGCTCCCCATTCGCCCACCGGATCATCCGACAAACTTTACGAAATCGACAAAGATCTCAACATGACCATCCGTGAGGAAAGCATCGGCGGCACCCCTGCCAACCGCATGATCCACCGCGAGTCCCATCATCTCTTGATCGGCCCCTACGCCATCGATCAAGAACGCAACGTCCGCGCCATTCCCTACTCAAAGATGTTTGGTCGATCCACCGGCAACGCCCGACATCTCACCGATCCCGCCCGCAAAATCTACTACGCCACCAAGACCGCCGGTATTTCCCCCCGCTCCTCTTACCTCAAAGTCGTGGGCGACTTCGCCCGCTGGGGTGATCACGTCGTTCTCGGTTGTGATGACACCGCCAAAAGCGAATTCCTCAATAAGCACAGGGCCAAGGGCAAGGTCGCCGCCCCGCAATCGCAATCCAACCTCTGGTTCGTGAAGCCGGATCAGCTCGACCACTTCGGCCCGGTCATCGGACGCGGGGCCGTTTGGCTCAGTGACAAGATCGAGGCCAACACCCCGTCAGATCCCTACCCCATGACCGGCTACGACAAAAAGTCACTCACGCTCACTTCCAGCAATCCCACCAAAATCACGTTCGAGATCGACATCACCGGTCATGGCGACTGGATGACCTATCGCCCTGTCGCCGTCTCGAGCCCATTCAGCCACCAGTTTCCGGCTAGCGTCCAGGCATACTGGCTTCGTGTCACCAGCAGCAAAAACACGGTCGCAACCGCCCAGTTATCATACGAATAGCAATTCTGCGTCTAAGAGATCCTACCACCCCCCTTCCACCCGGAGCTTCAATCGAAACTCCGGGCGAACCTTCAAGAAAGTTCATCCATTCAACAACCATAACATATTTTTAGTTACGGGCCCCTCCGGTAACCTGCTTTCGAAAAGAAAATTGTCGATATTTTCTCAGATCAAGGCGGACACCGAGCCTTTTGAATGAATTCATAAGGTTTGTGACCAACGCTGAGATGGGAAAATTTGGGCGATTTTTCAGAAATGAGGTTGCCGGAGGGGCCCTTAAGGGACTTCCCATTAAATCATCGTGCTACCTCGACCTCGAGAACGTTTCCACCGTCCCCGAGCTGTCCTCTGCCCTCCTTACTCTGGCCTCGGTTATGATTCTTGGCTTCCGCCGGAAGCGCAAGTCCCGGGCCCATTCCACCTAACTCTAAAAAGCCACACCCGGGAAAGGGTGTGGCTTTTTGTTGCCCCCCTTCTTTCAGACCTCGAATTTTGCGCTCCACAATCCCCGACCTGAGTGACAAATTTAGCGATCCCTTATTAACGGAAGGGCACCATTCAACAACAAGCACGTGAGCCAAAACCCAACGAAAGCGGAAGTCGTTCCGAAAAAATTCCTCGCCGCCTTTATCCTCACGACCTGCTGCTTTGCCCTCTGGGGCTTCGCTAATGATGTCACTAACCCTCTCGTTAAGGTCTTCAAGGAGGTGTTTCTCATCAACAACACCGAGTCTTCCCTCGTGCAAGCAGCCTTCTACGGAGGCTACTTCACCATGGCCCTCCCCGCAGCCTTCTTCATTCGCAGGTATTCCTACAAGGCCGCCATCATGGTCGGCTTCGCCCTCTACGCAATCGGAGCCTTTCTCAGCCTGCCGGCCTCGATCTCGGCCAATTTCTACATCTTCATCCTCGGATTCTATATTCTTACCTTCGGCCTGAGCTTTCTCGAAACTGCATGCAATCCCTACATCCTCGCAATGGGACCTCCCGAGACCGCCACTCAGCGACTCAATCTAGCCCAGGCCTTCAACCCCATGGGCTCGCTCACCGGAATGTTTGTCATGACCTCCCTCATCGCCCCCAACCTCATGGTGGGCGAATTCCGGGCGGACGTGAAAGAGCAGACTCCTGCCGCTCTCGAATTCCTCTACACGGACGCCAATCAACTGCCTGAAGGAGCTACCGTCGTCGATGACAAAGTCAAACTCACCGATGGTAACGAAGTCACCTTCTACAAAGACGGCCTGCCCGACTACAAAACCACCTTCGGCAAGCTCGATGGCAGCGTCACCGACGGACTCACCGCGATGCGAGCTGCCGCGCCCGCGAAGTTCAGCGAACTCCAGCAAGCGGACCTTGGGTACGTCCGGACCCCCTACCTTGTCATCGGGTGCGTCGTCCTGGGATTTCTCTTCCTCTTCTTCATCAGCAAGATGCCCACTTTCAAATCTGAAAAAGCCGACGCCCCCTTCGGCGAAATTACCGCCCGCATTTGGAAACGTGCCCACTTCCGTGAAGGAGTCATCGCCCAGGCTTTTTACGTCGGCGCCCAGATCACCTGCTGGACCTTCGTCATTCATTACGGGATGGAGATCGCCCAGCTCGACCTCGCGACCGCTGGTAAATGGAATATCGCAGCCATGATCACCTTCCTCACCAGCCGATTCATTTGCACCGCGCTGATGAGGAAAATTAGCCCCGGAAAACTCATGGGCGTTCTTTCCGTCGTCGCCGTCATCCTCCTCATCGGAGCCATCTTCCTCGACAAAAAAGTGGGGCTCACCTGCCTCGTTGCCGTATCAGCCTGCATGTCCCTCATGTTCCCCACCATTTATGGTATCGCCCTTCGCGGCATGACGTCAGAAGAAGCAAAACTCGGCTCGGCCTACCTCATCATGGCCATCGTCGGAGGAGCCATCCTCCCCCTGTTGCAGGGAAAATTCATCGACGAACTCGGAATCAAGAACAGCTTCTGGCTTCCCGTCATCTGCTTCGTTGCCATTGCGATCTACGGCTTTCGTTCGTATCGTAAATTTGAACACGACCCCGCCTAGGCTCCTGTTCGAAATCTCCTCCTGCGCCGGATGAAATCTGCTTGATCCCTGCGCTCACCCATCCAGTCTTAACGAAACCACATGAAAACCACAAAACACACTCTCAAGCGCAAGGGCTTTACCCTTGTTGAGCTCCTCGTCGTCATCGCCCTCATCGCCGCCCTGGCGGGCCTCGCCATCGTGGGCGTTCGTAAAGGAATGACCGCCGCCTCCGCGGCCAAGACCGCCAAAAACATGAAGGAGATTTACAATGCCCTGAGTTCACTCTCGACGAGCGGCGTAGATACCGGACTCCACGCCCCCAACACCTTCCCTCCTGCCGCAGGAACCTTGCAAAACAGCCAACAGACCGACTTCCTCTGGTGGGATCTTGTTGCCGAGCAACTCACCTTTGCTGACATCGATGGTGCCGGCTTCGAATGGACCGCCCCCTTCAACCAAACCATTCTTCAAAACCCCCTCTCCAAAAAAGACCTCGGTGGCGACAAGACCACATGGGACTCACTCTATAACGATCCCGAATTCACCCACGGTAGCTATGCTTACAACGGTGACCTCGGCGGAGATGTGAGCGCCAACGCTGACTCGGAGAGCGCCGAAGTCATTCCCCAAGCCATTGTCGAAGACGAGCCCAGGACCATCTTTTTTGGGGAAGCTGACGACAAGAGCGATACCAAAGGTTGGATCTTCAACGGCACCAGCGATGCTCCCCAGGGTAATTACAAAGACAGCGCCCACTGCTGCTTCCTTGATGGCTCTGTGAAAATGATCAAAAACAACATTCTCAAGGATCCCTCGAAACTGAAGTTCTATTCCACCGTCAGAGATAAAAATTACTCGAACGAGCCGTAATTGTATTACAGATTATTCGAGTCACTCGATCACAATCAAAGGGCGACTGGCAAAGTCGCCCTTTTCTATTATCCTTCCTCGTAAAATAATCCGCTTTTGCCTTCTCCTCCTCGTTCCTGCCCTGGCCTCCGCCAAGGTCAGCTTCAATCGTGACATCCGGCCTATTCTCTCGAAAAACTGCCTAAGCTGCCACGGACCCGACACCGAGGATCGCAAAGGCGATTTCCACCTCAACACCTTCGAAGGAATCACCAAAGGCGGCGAAGGCGGACCTGGCATCGAAGTGGGCAACCCCGACGCCAGCGAGGTGATCAAGCGCGTGACCTCCGCCGATCCTGACGACCTCATGCCGCCACCCGACCACGGCAAACCCCTCAAAGCCGAAGAAATTGACCTCCTTCGGCTGTGGATCAAAGAAGGAGGCCACTACCAGGCCGCCATCCAGCGCTACCTCGCCGTCACCCACCTCGCCTCCCTCACCGTCGTCGCCAACATCATCCTCAACCTCGACTCCTTCCTCACCAAATAAAATTCTCCTCTGCGAGCCTCCGTGTTCTCCGCGCCTCTGTGTGAACCCAATCGTCGCCCCCAAAAACGTCATGAATCTCTCCGACACCCTTTCCCAATCCCAATCCTCCTACCTCACGAAGTGCAACTCCGGTCTCGGTGCCCTCGCCCAGCACGTCGACGACATCTGCTTCATCAAGTCGATGCACACCGACCAATTCAACCACGCCCCTGCCCAACTCCTTCTCCACACCGGCGGAGCCCAGTTCGGCGGAGCCTCCATCGGCGCCTGGACCACCTACGGGCTCGGCACCTCCAACCAGGACCTCCCCGGATACATGGTCATGGTCTCTGGTGGCAAAATGCCCTCCGCCAGCAAATCCCTCTGGGGTTACGGCGTTTGTTGACGAAGGCAAAGATGGCTTCTTTGACAAGTTCCTGGCCGAGGTGCTCAGTGACGATCTCGGTGAGGCCGTTGAAACTCTTGCGCATGTCGCAGGGCTGGAGCGCGAGGTAGATCTTGAGCGAGGCGTTGGTGAGGTTGATCATTTGCGGGCTCCTTCCAGTTGGCGACAGCGCAGTTCGGAGATGAGATCGGC
>CAWUTG010000066.1:0-41714 GCA_963925135.1 uncultured Verrucomicrobiales bacterium
CTAGGACTTCTATTTTTTCTTTTTCTCGTCGGCAGCCTTCTTCTCGGCTTCTTTCTTATCCTTGGCTGCTTTTGCTTTTTCGGCTTTTTCCCTGGCCTCGCGTTCCTTCTTGGCCCGATCCTCTTTCATGGGGTTGTCGAAGGACTTGTTCTCGGGATTGAGGGTGAAACTTTCTTCTTTGACTTCGGGTGGCCAGATGTTGTTGGTGGTGTTGACGTCAGCAGTTTGCTTGCCGGGGTCGATCACGACTTTGATAACCGGTTTCGTAGTGACGAAGAGTTTGCTGACCCGTTGTGAGTCGAGTTTCCAAATTTCGGCCGCGATGACTTCCTCCTGCTTCTTGCCTCCTTCGAGATGGAGTTCGACAAGAAGTGGCATGATGACGCCGCCTCGGTTCTCGAAATCCACGACGGTGAAGGACTTGGTTGTCTTGAGAAGCTTGCGCTCGCGAGGCTTGAGGTCAGCGATCATTTCATCAAACTTCTTCACTTCGTCTTCGGTCGCTTTGTGCTTCTTCGGTTCGTCGTAGAAGTCCTTGAGTCCTTCGTTTTCCTCGACGTATTTCGGAATCTCTTTGTTCCGTTCGGAGACGATGTTTTCGGAGCGGGATTGGTCACTGGCTTCCTTTTTCCGCTGGGCCTCATCGCGAGGGTCTTTGTCATCGAGGAGGTGACGGGTGATTCCGGTGACGGCGATATCCACGTTGTTCGTGGTGTAGAACCAGCTGCGCCAAAACCAATCGAGATCAACTCCGGCGGCGTCTTCCATGGTGCGGAAGAAGTCGGAGGGCTCGGGGCTCTTGAACATCCAGCGGGTGCTGTATTCGCGGAACGCTTCGTCGAAGAGTTCACGACCGAGAATGGTTTCACGAAGAATCGAAAGTCCGGCGGCGGGCTTCGAATACGCGTTGGCCCCAAACTGGGTGATGTGCTCCGAGTTGGTCATGATGGGTTCCTGGCCGCCACCTCGCATGTAGCCGATGATTGACTTGGGTGTTCCGCGGGACGGGTAATTTTCACGCCATTCCTGCTCGGCGAGCATTTGGAGGAAGGAGTTTAAGCCTTCGTCCATCCAGCTCCATTGCCGTTCATCGGAGTTCACGATCATCGGGAACCAATTGTGTCCGACTTCGTGAATGACGACGGAAATGAGTCCGTTCTTGGTTCCTTCGGAATAGGTTCCGTCGACTTCAGGACGCGGTCCATTGAAGCAGATCATGGGATACTCCATGCCGTAAACGGGTCCGTTGACGGAGATCGCGACGGGGTAGGGATAGTCGAAGGTGAACTTCGAGTAGACGTTGAGAGTGTGGATGATGGAGTGGGTGGAATATTTGCTCCAAAGAGGTTCGGCCTCGTTGGGGTAGAAGGACATGGCCCAGACCGGCTTTTTGCTGGTGACGAGTTTGTGGCGAAGGGCATCCCAGATAAATTTCTTCGAGGAGGCCCAGGCGAAGTCGCGAACGTTTTTGGCTTCGAAGACCCAGGTTTTCGTTCCCTTGGCGCGGGTTTTTTCGTTTTTGGCCGCTTCTTCCGGGGTGATGATGAAGATGGGCTTGGTTTCAGACTCGGCCTTTTTGAGGCGATCCTGCCACTCGGGTTTTAGGCAGTCCTTGGGGTTTTTGAGGACTCCGGTGGCGGAGACGATGTGGTTGTCGGGTGCCGTGATGGCGACCTTGTAGTCACCGAATTCGAGGGCGAATTCACCGCGACCGAGGAAGGCTTTGTTTTGCCATCCCCGAACGTCGGTGTAGGCGCAGAGGCGCGGGAACCATTGGGCGATTTCGAAAATCTTTCCGCCCTTTTCGAACTTCTCCATATTGCTCCGGCCCCCAGTCGTACGGGAGTCAGAAATGATGTAGTGCCAGGCGATTTTGAATGAAAATTTCTGTCCAGGTTTCAGCTCGGTCGGGAGATCGACGCGCATCATGGTGTCGACAATGCGACGGTTGAGCGCCGCCCCGCGGCTATCAACGAGGCTGTCGATGTGAAATCCGCCGTCGAATTTATCTTTCAAGAGCATGCTCTCGAAGCTGTTGAAAGGGATGGAGCCGAAGGAGGGCGCCGAGGTGGATTGGTGGCCCATCGAACCGGGGGTGTATTTGTTCCGGTCGAGTTGCATCCAGAGATACTTCAGGGTGTGGGGCGATTTGTTGTGGTAAACAACGCTCGCTGATCCGGTGAGCAGATCCTTTTTTTCATCGAGCGCGATCTTGATGTCGTAGTCGGCACGCTGCTGCCAGTATTTCGGGCCGGGAGCTCCCGAGGCAATGCGGGACTCGGTGGGAGTTGGCCAGACTTCTTCCAGTTGGCGAAAGGGGTCCTTGTGGAACTCGATAGGGTGGGCGAAGGCTGGCAGGGCCAGAACGAGGAAGAGGAAGGGAAGCTTCATAGAGAGTGATGAGCAGGTTGCTCTGAACAGGTCTCAGTTGACAGGGAAGAGGTGGCTGGGAACAGGGAAAACTTGCGAACGGGCTGGGGAATTGGAGAGGCGGGTTTAGCGGTGGGAGGGGAGGACTCAGTGGATATCAGCAGCGATCAGCAGCGATCAGATTGCGAAAAATAGAGGGCTGCGGAGGTATTTACCATGGAAGTGTCTTTGCAATCAGGACGGGGCGTTGGGAAGTGACAATCCTTGGGCTGCTTTGAAGGAGGTTTGCGCAGGGCAAAAGTGATGCCACAATGTGGGATCGAGTTCGGCCAGGACGCGGGTGCTCAGAGCTTCGTGGTCGGCGTTTTTTTCGAGGACGGCAAAGACGGTGGATCCGGAGCCGGACATCATGGCGGCGACGGTCTCGGGCTGCTCAAGGAGGAAGAGTTTGAGTTCGGCGAGGAAGCGGTGTTTTTCGAAAACAGGGCGCTCGAGGTCGTTGACGAGAGTGTGTCCGTCGACATCTTGTGGGCCATAGGGGATTTTCGGGATTTGCTGGGAGTCCTGCCAGCGTGAATAAGCCCAGGGCGTAGGAATGCTGAATGCAGGCTTGAAGAGGAGGATGTCGTGTTGCCAATCGAGGCTGACTGGTTCGATGAGTTCACCCCGTCCGCGACACCAGCAGGGGCTCTGATAGAGGAAGAGGGGGATGTCGGAGCCGAGTTGGCTGGCCCAGTCAGCGAGAGTGTCCAGGGGCACTTCCGAGCGCGTGAGCTCATTGAGTGCGAGAAAGGTGTGGGCTGCGTCGGCGCTTCCTCCTCCGAGGCCGGCGCCGTGGGGGACATTTTTGGTGAGGTCTATCCGGAAATTACAGGCGGTTTTGGTCTCTTTTTCGAAGAGGCGAAGTGCTTGGGAGACGAGGTTGCTCTCGTCAGTGGGGACGCCGGGGGTGTCGCAGTGAAGAGAGTAGCTTTCTGAGGGGGTGATTTTCAAGGTGTCAACGAGACCCGGAAGCGGAAGAGCGAGGGTTTCCAGTTCATGAAATCCGTCTTCCCGTTTGCGGGTGATGCGAAGCGACAGGTTGATTTTGGCAGGAGCGGAGGTGGTCATAATGGCAGGCGTCCAAGGAGAGCGAGGTGGCGTCCGGTATTTCCCTTTTCAATTCGGTAGGAATAGAAGCGGGAAGGGTCGGATGCGGTGCAGAGTCCGGAATCGAAATATTGCTTTTTGAGAACTCCGGCGGTCCGCGCTTGTTCGCGAATTTGGGCGGCAAAGTCGATCTCGTAGTGAGGAGGTCGGATACAGGGGCCGAGAACTACGGTGAGATTGCGAGGATCTGTCCCGAAGGCGCGTGTCATGAGGGCGATAGCCTTCCCCGTGATATTGAGTTCTGTGCCCTTCTTTCCGGAATGGAGAAGGGCGAGGGCTCCCGATTGTTGATCCAGAAGATAGATTGCGCCGCAGTCGGCGACATGAATGCCGAGGAGTATCCCGGGTTGTTTGGTGAGGAGTCCATCGGATCCGAGTGCCATTTCCGGAGAGGCGGGATCAATAATCGAAAGTTGATCACCATGGATCTGCTCGGCGAGATGGGTGGAATGGAAGCCCAGGGCTTCAGCAGCTTCTCGATGAGAAGGTTGCAGGAGGGCGAGAGTGGCCTCCTTATCAGTTGAGGTTTCGATGCCAGGGACCCGTTCGACGAATCCGGCGCGGACCTGCGGAGTTTTCCGCAGGGGGGCTAAAAAGAGTGACGCTTCCTTCATGCCCGAAAGCATAAAGGAAGCGTCGACCTATCGCCAAGTTTCCTTGCGACAAACGCGGGGGTTAATTAATTCTCTTAGTTGAGATTTTTACCTGCAATCGCCTCACTGGCGGCTGCCACGTTGAGTGTGTCCTGATCGTCCATGTCTGCCATAATGGTCGCTAGTTCAGTTGCAATGTGTCCACGCATGGTAGCTACGATTTGAGTGCCATCGCCGGTGATGCGGACCATGATCTTACGACGGTCTTCAGCGGCGTGAACGCGCTCTACGAAGTTTAATTTCTCGAGGCGGTCTACTAATCCAGTCGCCGCAGCGGTGGAGTGGCCCATTTTCTTAGCGATCGCTGACATGGTCAGGTAATCTTCGTTAGAAAGATAGGTAAGGAGGAAAAATTGTGGGAACGAGAGGTTTCCACGGTTCAATTCACTGGACAGGTTAAGGATACACGATCTTTGTGCCATTAGGACAAAGTCCGCCAGACGATTTGCATCGACCGAACCAGAACCTGCGGGGGTTACCGTATTTGTTTTCATTATTTTTCGACTTTCGGTTTTGTTGGGTATCTTACGATTCCCAGCAGCTTCGCTTAGGATATTGCCTTGGATACCGGATGTTCTTCAAGGTAAAAAAGTCTGTTTTTTTAGATAAAGCTGCTTATGCCTATGGTCAAGGGAGCGTTATTTATTAACTTTCCTAATATTTAGGGAGAGTTGATGTTTTTTTAGTCGTCGGATTTTTTGTTGTTCTTTTGAGCATTGCTGGCCTCGGGCTTGTCTGTAGGATCCTCATCTTCGATTGGAGGAGTGACCTTTTTTGGAGCATGATATGCCAGGACGGCATCTCCGATTTTGGCTGTTCCGTTTAAGAGGTCGGCTGCGAAGAAATCCCGGACCCGCTCGCCTGATGGCCTGAGGGATGCCTGGCGGTTTTCGCTCCCCTGAGATTGGAAAATTGCCTCTTTTGGAAGGCTGCCGGTGCCATACTTCTGAAAGAGAACAAAGTTTCCCGTGCTGGAAACGGAGGTAATACGACCGATGATTCTTTTCTGAACGACCGGTTTTTTCTCTTTTTCTTGCTCGTCCTTTTCCTTTTTGGGATCGCCGTTTGAGCAAGAGAAAAGCAGGAGGATGGGGAGAAGCAGGAAGGATTTCATGGTGAAATAAAGAGCCGGGATTCCTTCCGACGCAAGCGTAGTCCTCCGGGAAGATTGAGGGCGGGGGGGGTATCCGGGGGGAGGATGGCGAGGGCTTGCTCGATCAAGGACGCGGAGATTTCGGGGATTTGATGATCTTTTAAGTAGCGAAAGAGAGCCCGCCGCTGAAGCGGTGGTTGGAGATTTCGGAGTTTTGGAAGAAAGAGTCGGCCCTGTGGGTCGAGGAGGAGGCTTTGATCAAAGAGTTGATCAGCCATCACTTCCAATTCCGACGTGTGCTCAAAGGCTCGAATGAGGGCGGGGACGGGATCGCGGTCCAAGATGTCAGACAGCAGGGGAAGCGCTTCATTACGGAGGCGGTTCCGGGTCGCGAAGGGAAGGGTGTTTGATGAGTCCTCTCTGAATGGATGGCTTCGTGAGCTCAGGTAGGTGTCAATTTCACTCCGTCGCAGGCCAAGCATGGGGCGGAGGATGGTGAAGGAGGCGATCGTTTGCTGTGATGACATCCCTTTGGCGCCGGAGGAGCCGCGCAAGAGGTTGAATAGGATGGTTTCAGCCTGATCATCGGCATGATGGGCTAGAATAATCTGATTTCTGCCGGTCTGGGCGGCGCATTGTTCAAAAAATTGGTGCCGGGCATTGCGAGCGGCGGTTTCGATCGAGAGGCTTTGCTTTTGGGAGATTTCCTGAACATTGATTTTTTCGCTGATGAGTTGATCTCCGAGGAGATTTTCAAGAAAGGATTGATCACCGTCTGATTCAGCGCCCCGAAGTCCATGGTTGAGATGGCAGTAGAGCAACGATTGGAAACCGTGTTCCTGGAGCCAGTGGTGCAGGAATATCGAGTCGCGCCCTCCGGAGATCCCAACCAGGTAATCTCCACCTGGATCCAGCCAATCGGGCGGTGGTGTCATGGTTTCCGGAAGACGAGAAGGTGTTGCCAGGGAAGGCGACTGTGGGTCTTGACCCATTCGAAGCCGACGTATTCGAGTTCCTTGCGAGCCTGGGCTTCGGTCATTTTGTGAAGGGGCTTGATTTGAACCTCGGGATCTTCGGCCCGGTATTCGAGGAGAAAAATTCGACCGCCGGGTTTCAATGCCCGGTAGAGAGAAAGCATCATTTCATAGGGATGCGAAAACTCGTGGTAGGCATCGACGATCAGCGCGGCGTCGATTGAGTTGTGTGGGAGGCCGGTATCTTCAATCGTTCCGAGGTGGGTTTCGACGTTTTTAACGGCGAGTTGGGTGATGCGGTTTTCGAGGAAGTTGATCATCTCGGGCTGGATATCCACGGCAATGACTTTTCCCTGGGGACGCTGCTTGGCGAGTTGGAGGGAGTAGTATCCGGAGCCTGCACCGATATCGGCAAGGACGTCGGTGTCGCGGAGGTCGAGCAGGGACATCGCCATGGATGGAGCTTCTTCACTCTCGCGCTCAGGGCGCTCCAGCCAGTTGATGGCCATATGTCCCATGACTTTGGCAATCTCGCGTCCGTGGTAGAATTTCCCGGTTCCGTCACGGGTTTGGGTGCCCTCTGAGTAGTGATCATCGGCCAGGCGGGCCGGTGGCTCAGGGCTGCTATACTCTGTCCGCTGTTGAAGGGTTTCTGGGCGCTTCCAGAGAAGAAAGGTCAGGGTGGCCACGAGGCTGAGGACCGAGAGTAAGGGGATGGCTTTCATGAGAGCGTCAATTGAGTGCAGGTTGCCGGGAGATGGGGCGCGAGGAGAGGGATGAGGCGGTTGAAGGCACCGGGGTTTCCGGTGGTTTGAATTTGAATCGTGGAGTTAGTATCCTCAGGGAGCGCATGGCTCTGGACACGTCGGGCGATGGCGTCGCCGGTATCGACAAATCTCACATGTCTTGGCAGGGCCTTTTTCAAGGCGGGTTTGAGAAAGGGATAGTGGGAGCAGCCTAGAATGAGGACGTCGGCTCCGGCCTCGACCAGAGGTTGGGCATATTCGTCGATCGCGGATTCGACATCAGGGCCGTCGAGGATGCCTGCTTCAACAAGTTCGACAAAGCGGGGGCAGGGTTGGGTGATGACGCGAAGGTCGTGAGCGTGAGTGGAAACAAGGCGGTGGAACTTGTCTCCCCGCAGCGAGACTTCGGTGGCCAGGACTCCAATGATGTTGGTTTGGGTCAGTGCCGCGGCAGGTTTGACCCCAGGTTCCATTCCGATGAATGGGATGGGATATTCGGCACGAAGCGATTCGATGGCGGCGATGGTTGCTGAATTGCAGGCGAGGACAATGACCTCGGCTCCGCGCGAGATGAGTTCATCCGAAAGCCGGGAGGTACGGGCGATGATTTCCTCGAATGATTTGGTTCCGTATGGGCACCAGGCGGTGTCACCTACGTAGTGGATTGAGTGGCGGGGCAGGAGGGCGTGGATTTCCCGTAGGACTGAAAGTCCTCCCACGCCGGAATCGAGCATGCCAATCACAGAATTAGATTGAGGGCGAATTGCTCGTGAGGAAACGACAAAAAAAGCCCGTCTGGAAATCAGACGGGCTTTTTGAAAAATGGGAGAGGGCTGGTTTACGCACCAGCGGCGTCGTCGTTACCTTCCACCGTGACGGAGAGGGTAGCGGTAACATCACCGTGAAGCTTCACTTCGACCTCGGTCTTGCCGGTGGTCTTGATGGGCTTGTCGAGTTGAATGGAGTGACGATCAATTGAGATGCCTTTTTCCTCGAGAGCTTTGTGGATGTCGATGGAGGTGACAGAACCAAAAGCCTTGCCGGCCTTGCCAAGATCGAGAGTGAACTTGAGCTTGCTGCGGGAAATCTTGGTAGCGAGTTCTTGGGCTTCGGCGACTTCTGCTACTTCACGCTTATTCCGTGCGATGCGAAGGTTTTCGATCTGGCGAAGGTTGCCTTTGGTGGCCTCGTAGGCTTTGCCGAAAGGGATGAGGAAATTGCGGGCGTAGCCAGCTTTCACTTTGACTACGTCGGCTTCAGCGCCAAGAGAGTCGATTTTTTCGCGGAGGATCACTTCGGTAGTTGCCATGGTCTTAGTAAGGAAAGGGTTCGTTTGAGGGGCGGGGAATAGGAGTTTGGCGCGGGGGAGTCAAGGTTTTATCAAAAATCAGTTGAGGAGATTATTGGCAATCGACTTCGGGGGCGGGCATTTATTTGAGGATGGATTTGAGGCGATGGATGAGTTCGTGGCCCTCGTGGTCGGTTTGGCCTTGATGTTGATTGAGAAAGGCGAGGACTTCGGTGGGTGGGGCGGGTCGCGAAATCGGGAGGGATTGTGAAACCGCCGTCATTGGGCGGCCTGAGGGAATTTCAAATCTCGCTAAGGGCCCCTCGTCGCGCGGTGTCGTGATCTGGGCCGGAGCCGCGACAGTAGTCGCGAGAAGAAAGGTCGCGATGATCGAGCGGAGTTTCCCGAAGAGCACGGGGCTCAGTGATGGAAGCCGGAAGGCTTTGGAAGGTGGGAATTAGGCTTCCTCGATTTGGATGCGGGGGAAGACGGGCTTCGGCTTGCCGGTTTGGTGGCCGGGTTGAAGGAGGCCCCATTTGAGGTCGTCGAGTGAGAGTTCGGCGAGTTGGGGCTTGTTGAGCTGGGCGAGGATTTTTTCGGCAGCATCCGGGAGCACGGGACGAATGAGAAGGGCCAGGTGGGCGCAGGACTCGGCGGTGTGGCTGAGGACTTCAGCGACGCGCGGGAGTTTGCTCTCGTCCTTCTTCATTTCCCACGGCTTGTGGCGCTCAAGGTAGCCATTGCAATGAGTGACGTGGTCGTTGATGGCCTGGAGGGCGGCACTTACTTCACAATCGTCCATGGCGGCCCGGTAGGCGGCGGTGGCGTTGGTGAGGGATTCGCGGAGGGCGACATCTTCTGCTTCGTTGGTATGGGTGTCGGCGACGGTGGCGGCGCAGGCCCCTTTGAGCAGATTGATGGAGCGATTGAGGAGGTTACCAAGGTCGTTGGCGAGCTCGGTGTTGAAGAGCATGACGAGGCGCTCGATGTCAAAATCGCTATCCCGTCCGGCCCGGATGTCGCGGCAGAGGTAGTAGCGAAGGGTATCGACACCGAACTTGTCGGCGAGTTCATCGGGATCGACGATGTTGCCGAGGGACTTGGACATTTTGTCACCCCTCACGTTCCAGAAGCCGTGGACCAGGAGGGTGGGCATTTGTTCGGCCTCGAAGCCCATGGCATGGAGCATGCAGGGCCAGTAAATGGCGTGCGCGGGGACAAGGATGTCCTTGCCGATGATTTGAAGGTCGGCGGGCCAGAGTTGCTCGAAATCAGGAAGAGTGGAGCCTTCGGCTTTGCGATATCCGGCGAAGGAAATGTAGTTGATGAGGGCATCAAACCAGACATAGGTCACGAAGTCTGGGTCGAAGGGTAGAGGGATGCCCCAGGACATGCGCTCCTTGGGGCGGGAGATGCAGAGGTCGGTATCGCCGGATCGTTCGAGGGCATTGATGACCTCGGCTTTGCGGAAGAGGGGGAGGATTTTGAGGTTGTCGGATTCGACGGTGGCTTTGAGCCATTCGACGTGGTCGGAGAGCTTAAAATACCAGTTCTCCTCCTCGATTTCCATGACCTCACCCCATTCGGGGCCGAAGTCGCCTGCTTCGTTCCGGTCGCGGTCGGTGAGGAATTGTTCCTGACGAACGGAGTAGAATCCGGCGTAGGATTTTTTGTAGAGTTGTCCTTTTTCCTGGAGGTCGGTGAGGATGGCCTGGACGCAGGCTTTGTGTTCGTCGGCGGTAGTTTCGGCCCAACCGTCGTAACGGACATCGAGTTTATCCCAGAGGCGAATGAAGCCTTTGGTGTTCCGTTTGGTCAGGGTGGCCACGTTGACACCCTCGGCCTCGGCGGTCTTCATCATTTTTTGCCCGTGCTGATCGACGCCGGTGAGGAAGTAGGTTTCCTCGCCACAAAAGCGGTGGTAGCGGGTGAGGACATCGGCGAGGATCTTTTCAAAAGCGTGGCCGATGTGAGGCTTGCCGTTGGGGTAGTCGATGGCGGTGGTGATGAATTTCATGATGAAAATTTTTGAGTGTGCTGAGGGTGACGTTCGCGCTTGGCGGGTCGCTCAAGTCCGGCCCCCGGGTCTCACCTTGGACGGGGCTAAGACTGAAGTCTTGTCACTTTGCCACCCATCGAGAGGATGCGGGCATTTCCCTTGGCGGCTTCTGCTTCAGCGATTTGGCCGTCCCGGACATACATCTGTGAGAGGCCGGTCCAGGCGAGAAGGTCGTTGGGTTCGAGAAGGGTGGCTTTGATGCCGCAGCCGATGGCCTCTTTGACCTTTTCGAGCTTCAGAAGGGTCATCGCGAGGGCCTGCCAGCCGTCGAAGAAAGCGTCATCCAGTTCAACGGAGGCGCGGTATGCGACTTCGGCTTCGGGGAGTTCACCCAGGGCCAGATGAGAATTCCCCCGGTCGAAAGCGTCGTCCCGCGCGGAGGTATCTGTGGCCATAGTGAGTGATGAGGTGGAAGTTATTCCGAGCGGAAGAGTTTGACGTCGTTGGCGTTGTAACGGTCGTAGAGCCAGTTCTGGAAGGCGACGTAGCGAGTGATGTTGGATTGCCCTTTGAAGGCTCCTTCGAGTCCGGTGTTGTATTCCTCATCCTTGGTGACTTCCCGCTTTTCGACGAGGACGATGATGGCGCGGTCGGGATTTTCTTCACTGGGCGTGAGTTTGACGGGAGCAACTTCGCCTGGAGTGGTGAATTGAGCGGCCTGGAAGGCAGGAGGAGCGGGGAATTGGCGGCCCTGGAAACTCTGACCACCTTTTAGGTCAGGGAGAGTGGAAGCGGTATGTCCCTCTTCTTTGGCGACGTCTTCAAAGGACTTACCGTCCTTGACGGCAGTGGCGAGTTTCTCTTGGAGCTCTTTGGCTTTTTTAGCCATGAGTTCACGGGCGAGCTTTTTCTTGAGATCGACGGTCACTCGAACTTTGGCCTGCTCATAGGTGAGGGGGACTGATTTCACGATCTCTTCGAGTCGGCCAACGAACCAGCCATCGTTAGTTTGGTAAGGAGGAGTGATTTTCTCATCAAGGTCAGCTTCTTCCGGAAGTTGGAAGGCGGCGTCGGCGATGGCGCCGATCGCGGCATTGGAAATGAGGGTTTTGAAAAGTTCAGGCGCATCTTCCTTGGTGAACAATTCGGTGGTGACCACCTTGAAGTTGTGCTTGGCGGCAAGTCCTTCAAAGTCGGCACCCATTTTGTCGACGATGTCTTGGTAGAATTCGGTGAGTTCGGGGTTGAGGGCGTCAACCGCTTCTTTCTTTTCAGCTCCATTGAGCTTGTCTTTGGGCTCCTGGGAAATGGTGGCGACTGGTGCTGCAGGTTCTTCGGCGGGAGCTGTAGGTTCTTCGGCGGGAGCTGCAGGTTCTTCGGCGGGAGCTGCAGGTTCTTCGGCGGGAGCTGTAGGTTCTTCGGCGGGAGCTGCAGGTTCTTCGGCAGGAGCTGCAGGTTCTTCGGCGGGAGCTGTAGGTTCTTCGGCGGGAGCTGTAGGTTCTTCGGCGGGAGCTGGCTCACCCGGTTCGCCGGTTTGTCCTTGAGGTCCTTCTTCAGAGGTCTCGGAAGATTCGGTGGTATCTGTGGGGGCCGGGGCGTCGGTTGAGCCGGGAGTTTCAGGCTTTTCTTCGCTGTCCTTTGCTTCGTTCGCCCTTGCCGCGGCCTCTTCGGCGAGCTTCTTGTCGGCTTCCATTTTGAGACGCTCTTCTTCAGCTTTTTTGGCCGCTTCAGCTTTGGCTGCGGTGACCTCGTCGAGCTTGGTCGCCCAATCGGGTTCTACGAAGACGTAGGAAATTTTGCGCTGCTCTTCTGAGTTATACTTGTCCTTGTTTTCCTCGTAGAAGGCTTTGATTTCCTCTTCGGTAGGATTGACCTCCGCTTCGAAGGTCGCGGAATCGAGGCTGATTTGTTTGACGGAAATGCTTTGTTTCGCGGAGTCGTAGAGTGCGCGCACGGTCTCCATTTCAGGGGGAATTCCGCCGCCAATGAGCTTAGAGAGATTTTGTGTGGTCATGAGATCGCGGATGTATTCGTTGAATCCCCGGGTTCCAATTCCGAGCTTGCCGGCAGTTTCATCAAAAAATTCACGACTGGCTTCTTGATTAAAGTTTCCGTCTTCGTCAGCAAAGAGGACATTCTCGACAAAGCTTTCGACTTCATTATCGCTGGGAGTGACCCCGTATTCGATCCCTGCCTTTTGGACGGCAAGGCGGTTGGCCAGGAAGCGCTCGGGGAGGCCGTCGCTGGGCTGAAGGAACATGCCCATCTGCTGGAGAATAGATCCTGCCAGAACATAAGGGTTCTCGATGATGTCTTCGTCAAGATAGTGACTTGCAAGGATGCGGGTTTCGCGAGGAAGCGGGGTGCGGTTGGGGATTTCCATCGCGATCTTTTGGACATCGATGGCGTTTCGCTGGAATTCCTTTTGTGAGACGCCGCGGCCGGCGACTTCCATGACGGGTTTGCCGGCGAAGGTGTTGCCTACGTTGTCGCCGAGAAAGACCAGTCCAACGAAGAGGAGGACCAGCACGACGATCATGAGGCCAGTATATTTGCGGATATTTTCAATCATGGCAGAAGAGTCTGAAGGGGCGATGCTGAGTTGCTTGCCCCAAGGAGCGGAGAGTTAAGGTGGAACCTCGACCGGGGGCAAGTCTGATGGCGTGATTTTACGCGAGAATCGCACAATTTAAGACTGAACGGCGCAAAAACAACACAGGGGCCCCGAAGATCCCCTGTGGCTGAGTCAATCAACCTCAAAAACGATGAAGTCCTTGGCGCTGACAACGGCTGTTCACCCTGAGATGAAAACTGCAATTCCTTGCTGCTTTCAAGGTGGGTAGACCATCGGGCTTGGGAATTGTTCAATATTGCCTGATCTTTTTCACTTAATGAGGATCTATGGATGGCAAAGTGTTCTGGTGACAGGAATTCAAGATTCCGTTTTTAAGGGAGATGGGTAAGGTGGGGAATGCTATTGAGAATTGGGATGATTGTCTGCCTTTCCGCTTTAACGGGATGGGCGCAGGCTGCGGGACCGAATGAAGAGAAGGGGAAAGCCAATCGGCTCTTGAAGGAGAAGTCACCCTATCTGCAACTCCATGCCTACAATCCTGTCGATTGGTATCCTTGGGGCGAAGAGGCCTTTAAAAAGGCGAGGGACGAAAAGAAGCTGATTTTGTTGAGTGTCGGTTACTCGACCTGCCACTGGTGCCATGTCATGGAGCGAGAGTCCTTTGAGAACGAGGAAATCGCGAAATATCTCAATGACAATTACGTGGCCATCAAGCTGGACCGGGAAGAGCGTCCGGATGTTGACCAAGTTTATATGACCGCGTTTCAGGCGATGACGGGGGAAAACGGCGGCTGGCCGTTGAACATGGTGTTGACCCCGGATCTGAAACCGTTGACGGGCGGAACCTACTTCCCACCGGTCGATCGAGGCGGACGGCCGGGATTTGGAACGGTTTTGAGGAAGATTCAGGCGGTGTGGGCGGAGAATCCCGAGGGGATCGCGACACAGGCCGGACAAAGTTATGAGCAATTGAAGCAGTATTTTGACGAGTCCATGACTCTCAAAGACGGAACGGGCGAGTTGGAGGCTGCAGTGGTGGAGAGTTCTTTGCAGAGGGTCCTGACCGAGATCGATCCGTTGTGGGGCGGTGTTGGGACTGAGATGAAGTTTCCGCAGGTAAACATTTTTCGATTCTTGCTGCATTCGAAGGATCCAAAGGCGGTGGAAGCCGTTTTGAAGACCTGTCGGCACATGTCTGATGGCGGGATTCATGATCAAGTGACGGGCGGGTTTCATCGCTACGCGGTGGACCGGGAATGGCTCGTTCCTCATTTTGAAAAGATGCTTTATGATCAAGCGCAACTGCTGGATCTCTACCTGGATGCCTGGCAGATCAGCGGAGACGAAGCATTTCGAAAGACCGCAAAGGGGATCGCAGACTATGTCTTGAGAGAGTTGGCACATCCCGCAGGTGGTTTTTACTGCGCCCAGGATGCCCAAAGTGAGGGCAAGGAGGGCAAGTTTGCGTGTTGGACTTTGGCGGAGTTGGAGAAGGTTTTGTCTCCCGAAGAGGTGAAGTTATCCCGGGAAGTTTTGGGAGTTACCGCAGAAGGGAATTTTCATGATCACAGTGATCCCGAGGCCTTGGCTGGACTGAATGTGCTTCATTTCAAGAAGCCGGCGGGCCAGCTTTCGGACGCAGAAAAATCAGTGGTTGAAGCGATTTTCACGAAGCTGGCGGTGGTGAGAGCCAAGCGGGTTCCGCCTGCGACCGACGATAAGATTTTGGCATCTTGGAATGGGATGATGATCGGGGCTCTCGCGAGGGCCGGTCTTGTGCTGGGGGATGATGCTTATTTGGCAGCGGCCCGGAAGGCGCATGGTTTCGTCAAAGAGAAGCTGTGGGATGGCGAAAAGGGGGTGCTTTATCATCGCTGGCGGGAGGGTGAGAGAGATCAGTCATTGCAGGCTGAGAGTTTCATCCTCTTCCTTTCAGGCACGCGTAAACTTTACGAGGCGACCTTGGATCCGGAATATCTCAGTCTTGCTCTTGAGCTTGCGGCAGGAGCGCAAAAGCATTTTTACGATGAGAAGAATGGGGGCTTTTTCCAGGGCGAGGAACGTCCGGATTTGGTCCTGAGGCTGAAGGGGCAGTTCGATGGCGCGATGCCAACGGAGAGTTCGGTGGCGGTGAGGGAGTTTGTCATCCTTGCTGAAATCACAGGACGCGAGGAATTCCGGGCCATTGCAGAAAAGACTCTGAAATCCTACCTTCCCCTGATGAAGGAAGCTCCGACCGGGATGACCGAAATGCTCTCAAGTTTTCGGTTCTTCCTCTCGAAGCCCCCACGTTTGGTGCTGGTTGGAAAGGACGGTCGGGAGCAATTGCAAAAGGTGGCAGCGGGGTATTTCGATCCCTCCCGGATCACGATGGGGAACGAAGGTGCGGTGAGCGAATTCACGGCCGGGCTGAAGCCAATCGAGGGTCAGTCGACGGCCTACTATTGCGTGGGCCAGAGTTGTCAGTTGCCCGTCAATGATGCGGAGAAACTGGATGCTCTTCTCAAGAGGATGAGCGGAGCGTCAAAATAGCGAGCTCGGGGGCGCAGGCAAAACGAACCCGTGGTCCGACTGTGCCGATGCCCCGGCCGACCCAGAGGTGGGAATCATCCTTCTCGTAATGGCCGTAGATGTAGTTTCGACCATATTTCACTTTTACCGGCGCATAACCGATGAGAGGAACCCGGCATTGTCCGCCGTGGGTGTGACCTGAGAGTTGCAGGTCGATTCGTTTGTTTGCCCGGAGGTCATCGAAGGGATCGGGCTCGTGAACGAGAGAGATGACTGGAGCGTCGCCTCGATGGCCGGCCCAGGCGGGAGCGGTGGCAGGGTGACCACCCCAGATAGAGTCGAGTCCGTTTATGTAAACGTTCTCACCTTTGATCGACAGCATGGTGCCGGCATTTTGAAGGTAGTCGAATCCTGCTGCCTGAACTTCTTTACGGATGATGGCGGTGTTGAAATGCCAGCGATCATGATTGCCGGGGCTGGCCATGATTCCGTGTTTCGCCTCAAGGCTTTTGAGATTCCCAAAAAGTTCTGGAAGGATATTCCGTTTGTTGATGACGAAATCACCCGTGAGGGTGATGAGATCAACGGGGTCTTTTTTGAGCTCGGTTTTGATCTTCTCGAGCAATTTCTCGTCCGTGTCGGGGCGGTAGTGGATGTCGGTGAGTTGCGCGATGCGGAACCCATCGAGGGCTTTGGGCCAACGGGGAAGAGTGATGTCCTTTTTGGTGATTGAGAGAAAGTTGGGTTCGATGGCGGCGGCCCAGACGGCGCTTGGGACGCCAATGCCGAGGGCTCCCAGAATGGAACGGCGTGAGATTCTTTTAAGGCGGATGGTGTCGATCACGAAAGGCTGGGTGTGCTTGCCAAGAACAACGCGACAGCCCCAGATTTCTGTCTTTTTGTTTCCGGCTAAGAAAGAACGAGGCACCGCCCCATGGGAGCGATGCCTCGTTTGGATTGTCCGAGGAAAGGGGGTTATGGTGCTTCTTGGGGTTGAATAACAAAGAAGGCTTTTGAATCACTCACTTGGAATGCCGGAATAATGAACTGGCCATTTCCTGATCCATCCGTGTCAGTAACGATACCGATGGAAGCGAAGTCGTTGTCCAGGGTCGTGGACTTCAGAGCTTCGTAGTCAATATTGGCAGCACCCCGGAAATCAATGACGAATGCTCCGGCCTGGTTGAAGCCGGTCGAGGTGATGGAGACACCACTGCCGAGTCCCAGAGGGCCGGTTAATTCAAAGCCGTTGACAGCCAGCAGTGCCTGGTGGACCTGATCGGTCGAATAAGGAGTGAATTCAATGACGACGTCACCGGATCCGTTCGCAGTGAAGCTGAAATTCACGGTGCTGGGAAGTTCGGCAGGGTTGATGCTGCCTTGCTCGAAACCGGTGAACGTTGCCGCGGATGCCGGCGTTCCTCCTGCAGTGCTATCGGTTATGCTGAAGGTTCCGTTGGCATTCGGTCCGGCTACCGGAGTGAAGGTGGTGCCTCCGTCGGTGGAATATGCGACGGTGAAATCAGCGTGAACGTTTTCAGTATCGTGGTGATAGGACCGCCATGAATAGGTCGCTCCGGGAAGGCTTCCCAAGGTGAGGTGGAGCCGGGTTTTGTTTCCGGTGGTGCCATCGAAGGCTCCATTTCCGCTCACTCCGGTGCGTGTGTCGACGCCGATCCAATCGGTCAGGAGGTTGATTTTGTCGCCATGCCAGAGACGATCGTTGCCATCGCCTCGATCTATGGATTGCTGGGTGGTATTGACAAGACTGCTGTCGGGCCAGCTGGGCGTCAGGGTCACATTGGAACCAAAGATGGCATAGGTCGCCGTCGTGAATTCCTCAGTGACTTCGTGGTTGGCCTGGTAAGAGAAGTAACCCAACTGGTTGTGGAGTGCCTCCGAATCGGCGGGTGAATCCGCGGTGGTAGAATCTCCTCCGCCAGATTGGTTGGAATTGAAATCTACAAACAATTGGTTGGGTGCGGGGGCTGGGAAGACGGCAATGTCATTGTCGTTTTCATCACCTTGGGACGCACTGTAACCATCGGCATCGATGTCGGGATAGTTGGTGCCGTCATTGAGAGCCGAACCAGCGAGGAACTCCCAAAAGTCGGAAAACTTGTTGGGCTCACCGCTGCCATCCGTGTCGATGAACTCCGCGTCTCCGTCGGAGTTGGCATTCAGCGGATTACTTGCGAGTTCATTGATTTCCTGTCCATCGGTGAGTCCATCGTTGTCCGAATCCGGGGAAAATGGATTGGTGCCGTGATCGTTGACTTCAGGTCCATCCTTGAGTCCATCGAAGTCGGTATCATCATCGGAGATGTTGGTTCCGACGTAGTATTCCTCGAGGGAAGTCAGACCGTCATTGTCGGGGTCGAGATCGGAATCTGCGACGGTGGGATTTGACACGCCCGAGGCGCTTTCGACATCGTCAGGAATTCCATCGTTGTCGGTGTCGATGGTCTGCGTGATTTCGAGGCCATTAACAGCAACGAATCCCTCAGACGCCTCGGCTACTTCGAGGGCAGAATAGCGGATGATGACGGGAGTGGCAGGGCCGGAAGACTCGATCACAAAATTGCTCTTGGATGGAAGGACCGACGGGCTGGATCCCGGGGTGACAGTGATTGCGTTGTTCGAACTTCCCGATTTGGTGAAGAGCGTCTCATTGGTGCGATTGGCATCTGTCACGCTGACCGTGTAGTCGCCTTGCTCGGCACCGAGGTCGTGATGGTGTGAGATATAGAGATACTTGCCCGCCGGGAGCCCGGTGAGAGTGAAGGTCATTTGGCTTTCCACGGAGTCACCATTTCCGCCGGAAGCGACCCTATTATCGAAGCCAATCCAGTCGCGAATCATGCTTTGATTGAGGCCGGCGAATTGTGCGGCAGCGGCGTTGCTACGCCCGATCATCCTCGTCGCGGTGTTGGGCAGGAATCCGCCGGTGGGATTGGGGAAGCTGACCGTAAAAGCGATGTTGTTGGCACCCCCAAATGCGGTGGTGGGGTAGACTTCTGAATGGTCGACTTCGCCCGCTGTCCGGTCGGTCGCGATATACGGAAGGTATTCCGGATCATGAACCGGTCCGGTCTGGGTGCCACCATTGGAACTGAAGTCGATGAAGAGTCCCGCCGTGGAAATTGGGAAGCTGCTATCGTCGTTTGGCAGCGTGCCCGCGGTAATCTCATCTCCGTCGCTAAAGTAGTCGTCGTCGGAATCTGGATCGCGAGGGCCGGTGAAATGAACGAGCACTTCGTCGCCGTCGCTCAGGCCGTCGCCATCGGAATCGGCGTTGTTGGGATTGGTTTCATCCCCGTTGTCAGGAATGCCATCCTGGCCCCGGTATTCTTGAATGTTTGTGAGACCATCGATGTCGAGGTCATCACCGGCATCGTTAAGATTGGCATCAAGGCCGTTGGCCGACTCATAGGAGTCGGGCATTCCGTCACCATCGCTGTCGCCACTGCTGGTAAGCTCGAAAGCATTCATGATCCAGATCTGCTGGTGCACCCCGGGCATGGAGAAGGGGGTGAAACGAAGGACGACGTCCTGTCCGGCTACGGCCGAGAAGTTAAATTGGGCACTCGAGGGAAGATTGGCGGGATTGGGGTCAGGGGTGCCCGTGTAGGTTTGAGAGCTTGCAGGGGTGCCCGCGGCGGTTGAATCCGTGCCCACAAAGGGGCCGGGGATTTCGGTGAAACTCGTGCCACTGTCCGATGAATACTCGATTTTGAAGGAGGTGAAAACGTGCTCTGTGTCGTGATGGTAGGAGAGCCACGAATACTCTTCTGCGGGAAGTCCGCTGAGAGTCAAGGTGAATGTGGTGGGTAATCCGGTGGTTCCGTCGTAGTCGCCATTCCCGCCGTTGGCGGTACGGGTGTCGGTCCCGATAAAGTCCTTAAGGAAATCGATGTGGTCACCGACCCAGTTGGCATTGTTGCCAGCGCCGCGGACGATCATTTGGCGGACGCGGGCGTCGGTAGAGTCTGTCCAATCAGGAGAGATCGTCACGGTGGTCCCGAATACGGGGTAAGCCTGTGGTGTGAAGGTGGCGCTGTCTTCGTGAGTGGCAAAGTAGCCACTGAAACCTGCTTCAACATCTCCTCCGGTCGGAGTGAAATCGACTTTAAGTTGGGCTAAGGCAGAAGGAGAGGTGATCAGGGCGGTCAGCCCGATCAGGGTCCTCAGTCGAGAATATGTGTGTGCGAAAGAGCTCATCAACGAATAATTTCTAGGCCTATGTAACACCAGATGAGATCTGTCACGCAAGTTGAAAGTCCCTAAAAACTTGAACGCCTATGAGATGGGTCATCGAGGCTGAAGCTCTGAGCCTCAGTTGTTTAACGAAGGCAAACTATCATTCGTCTTGGGCCGCAAAATAGGTCTCTCCGGATACCCGGGAGAATCGCCTAGTTGCCGATCAGCCACAGGATGGGCTGAGGGGTAAAGGCGAGCACGATCAGAAGGAGCGAAAGCGTTCCAATCACGTAGAGTGAGATCGGAGGGACGGTCACGGGAGACTCATCAAGTGAACTTCGCCAATACATGGCGCGGACGATTTGGAAGTAGTAATAGAATCCTGCCGCAACTCCGACGAAGCCGAGGGAGACTGGAACCCACAGTCCGGCATTGATGGCGGTTTGGAATGCCAGGAATTTTCCGAGGAATCCCGCAGTAAGCGGGACTCCGGCAAGAGCTCCGATGACGATGGTCGTCATGAAGGCGAGGAGGGGATGGCGGGTGCCGAGTCCTTCGAAGGCGGCGATATCATCAGATCCGGTATTGCGTGAAATCACGGTGAGGATGAAGAAGGCCGCGAAGGTCATGACTAGATAAATCGCGAGGTAGAACATCACGACTTGCTTGGAGCTGAGTTCGGTTTCTGAACCGGGATTCCAGGCCGCAAGAGCCATGAGAATGAAGCCGGCGTTGGCAATCGAGGAATATCCAAGAAGGCGTTTGAAATTCTTCTGCGGAATGGCGGCAAGATTTCCCAGTAGAATGGTCGCTCCGGCGAGAACGGCGAGAATGAAGATGACTTTGTCAGCGAGGGGAGAGTTCAGGAAGGGCTCAAGAACACGGAGGAGAACCGCAAATCCGGCAGCTTTTGAAGCCACGGAAAGGAAGGCGGTCGTGGGAGTAGGAGCGCCCTGATAAACATCTGGAATCCAGAGGTGCATAGGGACGGCTCCGACTTTGAAGGCGAGCGAAATGAGAATGAGGGAGAGACCAAAGAGAAGGTAGGTCGGGTTGCTCTCCGAAATACGGGCTCCGATGACAGTGAGGTCGGTGCTTCCAGTTGCGCCGTAGATCCAGGAGATTCCGTAAACGAGGAAGCCGGTCGAGAGAGCTCCGAGGATGAGGAATTTGACGCCCGCTTCGAGCGATCCTACGTTGCGGCGCATGTAGCCGACGAGGATGTAGGAGGTGATGGTGGTGAGTTCGAGCGAGACGAAGAGTGAAACGAGGTCCTTGGCGGACGCCATCCACATCATGCCGGCGCAGGCGAAGAGGATGAGGCAGTAGTATTCACCGGTGCCGTCTTCGGAGTCCGGGTTTGCGGTGAACTTAGAGAGAGTTTTACGGAAATCGAAGGCCAGCAGGAGGGTGAGAATACCTGCGAGGAGAGTGAGTCCCTTAAAGAATTTGGCCTGTGAATCCCAAACGTAGAAGCGATTGAGCTCGGTGTTGTGGATGTTGTGATCCTTCCCGAAGAAGTGGACGACGAGAGTGATTACGAGAATGAAAAGGGCGGACCCTACGATGAAATCCTTGCGCTTTGGGGCGACGAAGGCTTCGACAATGAGGAGAACAAGTCCTCCAAGGAGAACGATGATTTCGAGCCAGTATGCGGACATGGGATTCGGAATGCTGAAAATAAAAGGTTATTCGGCGACCTGTTCGGTCGGAGACTCGGGCGCTGAGCCTTTGAGGAGATTGAGAAGGCTATTTGGGTAGAGACCCACGACAAGAAGGGCGATGGCCAGGATGGCGGCTGGGATTTGGCAGAAAGGGCCAAAGTCAGTCACGTTTTTAGAACTCGTGGCGGAGACCGCGGGACCTTGGAAGATTTGGCGGAAGGCGCGGAGCATGTAAACGGCACTGATGACGACACCCCAGAGCGCGAGGATGGTGGCAATCTGAACGCATCCGAGATTGCTCCCGTCGTAGCCGTGAAATCCGGAGAGGAAGACGAGGACTTCGCCCGAGAAGTTGGCGAGGCCGGGAAGGCCGATCGAGGCCATACCGGCCAGTCCGAAGAGGAAGGCGAGGCGTGGGGCTGCTTTGGCCAGTCCGCCAAGCTCGGCAAATTCTACCGTGCCAGTTTTACGGCGGATGGTGTCGGTGAGCATGAAGAGAAGGGCGATGCTGACTCCGTGAGCAAACATGAGGACCACAGCGGCTGGCAGCGCGAGCGGATTGGCTTCAAAGCTTCCTGAGGAGCTGAGGGCCGCGAAGGCCAGAAAGATGTAGCCCATGTGCATCACCGAGGAATTACCCAACATCGTGTCGAGCCGCTTTTGGTTGATCGTCACGAAGCCGACCCAGAGAATGTTTCCAAGGAGAAGGACGATGAGAACGCCGACCCAGTGCTGCATTCCCCCGGCGACCATGGGGTAGAGTCGGAAGAGACCATAGAGGCCGAACTTCTTGAGGACTCCGGCGTGCAGCATGGCAACCGGAGCGGGTGCCGAAGCGTAGGCGGGAGCGGCCCAGGAGTGGAAGGGGAAGAGGGAGATCAGGATTCCGAATCCCACGATGAGAAGAGCGGCGATGCCGGTCTGGGCGGAGGGATCGATGGTCGAAGCGAGAAGGTCGCTGAAGAGCCAGGATTTTGATCCGCTGGCGGCGACGAGCCAGACGAGTCCAGCGAGGAGAATGATGGAGCCAAGGGCGAGGTAGATCGTGATCTTCCAGGCCGCTTCCTTTCGCTCACCCGAACCCAGAATTCCGATCATGAGGAAGGTCGGGATGAGTGCGAGCTCGTGGAAGGCGTAGAAGAAAAAGAGGTCGGTGGAGAGGAAGGCACCAAGAGCACCACCACCAATGAGGAGGATAGAGGAATACCAAAGCTTTTCGCGTCCCTCGGGGCATTTGCCGGACATGGTCGCAGCGAAGAGAACAATGACACTGAGGAGCATCATCATCACGCTCATGCCATCGTAAAATCCGAAGGCGAGGTGAATGCTGGGTCTGGAGAGGATCTCGGGCGACATCGACCAGATACCGGCTTTCCAGCAAAAGACCGAACCAAGTCCGAGGAAAAGATTGAGGCCCGACGCGATGAGCGCAGTGGTCTTGGCCTTGCTACCGAGAAAGATAGCGAGGGCACCAAGGATCGGGATGAGAACGAAGAGAATGCTCATGAAACGAAAACCGTAAGATAAATAACGAGGAGGACTCCGAGTCCGAAGAGGACGGCGTAGCCTTGAAGATTGCCCGACTGAAGTCGGCCGAAGATGCGACCGATGCCTCCGGCAGCGCGGGAGAAGCCGCCAACGATGAGTCCGCCGATAACGAGTTCGTCGATAAAGTGAATGACGGCTGCGACGGTGTCTTGGCCGTAGCCTACGATCTTGGCGTAGAGTTCATCGAAGTAGAACTTGTTGCGGAAGATCTTGGCGAGGCCGTTGTTAGCGAGCGGGTCTTCCTTGGCGTTGGCGTAGAGTTTGAAGGCGGCGAAGAATCCCACGACGAATGCCAAAACGGAGAAAATGAAGGCCGGTGATGTAATGTGAAAGCCAGCGTTCTCATAGAGGGGGGAAACGTTTTCAGCGAAGAAGGGGAATCCTGAGATGATTGCGAGAACTGCGAGAATCACCAGAGGCACAAACATCAGTGGTCCAACTTCCTTCGCGTGGTCTGCGTCCTTGCTTCGGTTCTCGCCGAGGAAGGCGATAAAGAATAGGCGGAACATGTAGAAGGTGGTGAGGGTTGCTACCAGAGCAGCAATTGCGAAGAGAAACCAATGTCCTTCATGCGCGGCGGATTCGAGGATTTGTTCCTTGGACCAGAAGCCCGAGGTGATGAAGGGAAAACCGCAGAGGGCGAGGGTTCCGATTCCGAAGGTCGCGAAAGTGATGGGCATCTTCTTCTTGAGGCCACCCATTTTCCAGATGTTCTGTTGGTGGTGGCAGGCATAGATCACGGCGCCGGATCCGAGGAAAAGGAGGGCCTTGAACCAGGCGTGGGTGAAGAGGTGGAACATCGCGGCTTCTTTGTGAAGAAGGCCGATTGCCATGACCATGTAGCCGAGTTGCGAAAGGGTAGAGTATGCGAGGATCTTTTTAATGTCGTCCTGCTGGGTCGCCATCAGAGCGGCGATGAGAGAAGTGAAAGCTCCGATGTAAGCGATGGTCATCGGCGCAAATGGTGCGATTGAGACATCGACCGACATGAAGAAGCGGGCGAGCATGAAGACGCCCGCTGCGACCATGGTGGCGGCGTGAATGAGCGCTGATACCGGAGTGGGGCCCTCCATGGCGTCGGGAAGCCAGACGTGGAGAGGAGCCTGCGCTGATTTACCCATGGCACCGGCGAAGATGCAGAGAAGGGCGATGCCAAGGCAAGTCGGGCAGAAGGAGCCGGCGGCAGGTGCCCAGGCCGCGAGGCCATCAAAGGTGAAGGTGCCGGAGATTCCCCAAAGCATGAGAATACCGATCATGAAACCGAAGTCACCGATGCGGTTGGTGAGGAAGGCTTTCTTGGCGGCGTCAGCAGCGGAGTCCTTTTCATACCAGTGTCCGATGAGAAGGTAGGAGCTGAGTCCAACGAGCTCCCAGAAGATGAACATCATGATGAAGTTCGAGGCCAGCACGATGCCGGTCATGGAGAACATAAAGAGCGAAAGTCCGCAGAAGTAGCGGGCTTTCGCTTTATCGTCCTTCATGTAAGCGAGGGAGAAGAGGTGGACGAGGAAACCAACTCCAGTCACCACGATCATCATGCCGCGTGAGAGTTGATCGAGCTTGAGGCCGATTTCGATATTGAAATCACCGATGTTGATCCAGTTAAAGGCGGTTGCTCCGTGGTGACCTGAACCCAAAATGATGAGAGCAAAAATCAGGGTGAAGAGCGCCGAAGCAGTCGAGACGAGGGCGGCCCCCGTTTGTGATTTCTTGAGTCCCAAATGAATAGAGACCGCTGAAACGAGCGGGAATGCCAAGAGAAGCCAAGCGAGAGTTTCCATGAAAAATCGAGTGTCTGAAGATTAGCCGCGCATCGAGGTGAGGTCCTCTACGTTGATCGTTTGGCGTGCCCGGTAGAGAGCCACGATGATGGCGAGTCCGACGGCAACCTCGGCGGCCGCGACGGTGATGATGAAGAAGACGAAGACCTGTCCATTGTAGTCAGGAAGGCCGTTTGGCGTGACGTTGAAGCGGGAAAAGGCCACCAGGGTCAGGCTGGCTGCTGCGAGCATGAGCTCAAGGCACATGAAGATCACGATGATGTTCCGGCGGATGATGACACCGGCGAGGCCGATGGCAAAAAGAAGGCCGGAGACGAAAAGGAAGTCGTTAAGGGAAGCCATGGTTCTATGAGTTGGGCTTGGTGTTCTTGTTGCTGCGCTTGGAAAGCACGACAACGCCGACGGTCGCTACGAGGAGAAGGACTCCCATAATCTGCAAGGGCAGGTTGTAGTGTTTGAAAATGGTATCTCCGATCAGGTTGGTGTCGGGAAGCTTGGGTGCCTTTTCGTGAGTGAGGCTCTTGTAGATAGCGGGCTTGTCTTTTTCTGGAGTTTCGGCAGTGATTTCGGGGTAGAGTTTGGCCGCTGCCATTGTGAGGGTTTCTTCGGTGATTGCTGGAAAATCTCCGCCGTGCTCCTTTGGGCCCTTTTGGATCACTCCAAGAACCTGGAAGGTGAAGAAGAGGGGGATGCCAATTCCGGCAATCAGGGTGGAGGACTTAAACTTCACGGGCTGCTCGTTGTTGAGATCGAGCAGCATGATGATGAAGATGAAGAGCACCATGATGGCGCCTGCATAAACGAGGATCTGGACGATGCCGACGAAGTAGGCGTTGAGCCCGATGAAGAGGGCCGCCAGTCCGACAAAGGAGAGGACCATGGAGAGGGCGCTCGAAACGGGATTCCGGAGAGTCACCAGCAGAATCCCACCCGTCACGGCGACGAATGCGAAAAGGTAAAAGAAAAGGGAGTCCATGGCGTTACTTAAGATTGTTCCACTTGTTGACGAGGCCGACGCGCTTGCCTCCGATTTCGTAGAGGCGGTCCTTGTTGTGGACCATGTCCTTGCGGGTGGTGCCGGTGACGACGTAGTCGGGGCGAAGATAGATGGCCTGCTCGGGGCAAACTTCCTCACACATTCCGCAGTAAATACAGCGGATCATATCGATGTCGAAAGCGGCGGGGCGTTTCTCGACCTTGGCCCACTCGTCATCGCTTGGGATTTCACCGGGAATGATTTTGATGGCTTTGGGCGGGCAGATGAATTCGCAAAGCTGACAGGAGACGCAGCGCTCGCGGTCCTGCTCGTCGGTGACAAGGGCGGGAACTCCACGGTAATACTCGGGAAGTTGGTCGTCCCACTTCTGTTCGGGATACTGCATCGTGATGCCCATACCCGAGGATTTAAGTTCATCGGCTCCGACAGATTTCCCGAAAAGGGAGCGGAAGGCGTGCCGAAGGGTGATGATCATCCCTTTGAAAATCGCTCCGAAATAGATCTTCTCTCCTGCGGTGAGTTTGGGGCGCTCGACTTTAATAGTGGCCATGAAAAATTCAGGTTAAGAGGGTTAAACAGCTTGGGCGTCCGGTTTTTGGGTTGCGCCTTTGGCAACCTTGATGAGAAGTCCTGAAACAACGATGAGAGCGACCAGGCCTCCGGCGAATCCGGCGGGTCCAATGCTGGGGTAGGCGATGACAAGAGCGGCGAGGAAGACATTGATGAGAGCGGCTTCGAAGAAGACGATCCAACCGAGGTTCATGAGTTGATCGTAGCGGAAGCGGGGAACGGTCCAGCGAACGAGGATGAAGAAGAGAATAAAGACGGTGACCTTGGTGAGGAAGCAACCGATGTGCAGGAGGCTGACCCACCAGGCTCCGGTTGGGAGGAGGCCATCGATTCCAAATCCAATCGACCAGCCACCGAAGAAGAGAGTCACGATGAGGGCCGAGCCAACGACCATGGCGGCGTATTCACCCATGAAGAACAGGGCGAATTTCATCGAGGAGTATTCGGTGTGGTAACCACCGACGAGCTCGGTTTCGCACTCGGGAAGGTCGAAAGGCATGCGGTTGGTTTCCGCGAAAATAGAGGTCGTGAAGATAACGAAGGAAATTCCGAGAGGGATGAGCATGAGCCAGCGCTCAAGTGAGAGTCCCTCGCCCCACGCGGGGATGAGGAGCCAGCCGTTGGCAGCCTGATATTCAACAATGTGCCCAAGGTTCAAGGTGCCAAACATCATGAGAACAGGAATGACGGAGAGGCCGAGAGCAATCTCGTAGGAAATCATTTGGGCGCAGGCCCGAACTCCGCCGAAGAAAGGATATTTTGAGTTGGAAGCCCAACCGGCCAGAGTGATGCCGTAAACGGAGAGCGAGGCGATGGCGAAGATGAAAAGGGGACCAACGTTGAGGTCAGCCACCGCCATCGGGATGAAGGTATCGCCAAATTCCATGGGGCTTCCGAACGGAATAACAGCCATGGTCAGGAGGGCCGGAACCACCACGAGGGCAGGCGCGATCCAGAAGAAAAACTTACGGACGTAAGACGGGGTGAAGTCTTCTTTGAGGATGAATTTCAGACCGTCAGCGATGGGTTGGGTCAAGCCGCCAATGGGAAGGGCAAAGTCCTTTTTGAAGCCCAGAATCGTCAATGGGATCATGGTGCGGTTAGGGCCGACACGATCCTGAAGAACTGCTGAGAAGCGGCGCTCAAAGATGACGCAGATACTCACGAAGGTCATCGTGATACCGATGAAGACGCCGATTTTGATCGCGGCGGCGAGGAGGAAGGTAGTGTCCATGGAGAAAAGTCTGAATCTTGGATTTAACCGACGATGATTCCGCTGTCTTTACGGGCTTTTTCCTGCTCAAGGAGCGGAATCGTGACTCCGGTGTCAGTGATCTGGACTCCGAGATCACCGATGGATCCAAATGATTGGCCTGCAAAGGTGGAAACTTCTGAAGCGAGTGCTTTGAAGACCCCGTCCAATGAAGCGGGAGCCTGGTAGTCCTTCTCAAGCTTGGCGAGAAGTGCGGCGAGCGTTTCCCAGTCATCGCGGGCGTTGCCCGGAGCGAGGTTGGCTTGGTGGGCCCGCTGGAGCCGGCCGGTGACGTTGACGTAAGTGCCGCGCTTCTCGGAGAATCCCGCTCCCGGGAGCACCACTGTTGAAGCAGCGGCGGTTGGATTGGCGAGGACGTTGCTTGAAACAAGATGATCGAGTTTCGCTAGGTCTTTGGCGTTGAAGCCCGCTTCTTCGAGGAGGTTTTCCTGGAACACGAGGAGTGATTTGATCTTACCCGATCTGACTCCCTCGCGGATGGCATCGAGACGGGCGTGAGGCTCGTCATCATCCCAAATGAGCTTCGCTCCTGTGGTGTTGGGATTGCGGTCAGCGGAGATTAGTTTGCCGTCGGACTCTCCCTGGCGGGGGACGACGGTGAGAAGCTCGGTTCCCAGAGATTCTGCAATTTTCTTGGCGAGGTAGAGTTCCTCGTTGCTCATGCGGGCAGATGCGACGATGGCGACTTCGCCGGCCTGACGCATCCTGAGCCCTTCGGCGGCCTTGGAGATCGCCTCGGTCCAGGATGTTTCGATGTGCTGGCCATCCTTCTTAATGAGCGGGTTGGTGAGCCGGGCATCGGATTGCAGCGCGTGGAAAGCGAGGCGATGGCTATCGGGCATCCAGGCCGAGTTGACCTCGTCGTTTTGACGCGGCGTGACACGAAAGATTTCGTTGCCCCGGGTCCAGACGACGATGTTGGCACCGGTTCCGCAGTTGACGTCGATACTTTTGGTTTCTTTGAGGAACCAAACCCGCATTTGGAAGCGGAAATCGGTCGAAGTCAGGGCTCCAACCGGACAGATGTCAGCAGTATTGAGAGAGTAGTTATTGTCGAGACGGTATCCGGGGTGAACCGTGACGGAAGTATGCGTTCCGCGTTGCGAGAATCCGAGAACGGGGTCTTCGGCAACTTCCTCCATGAAGCGGATACAGCGGCTGCACATGATACAGCGTTCATCGTCGAGGCGGATGTTTTTGCCGATGTCGACGTTCTTGGGCTTCTTGATCTTGGTTTCCTGGAAGCGGGAAGTGCCGCGACCGTGTGCCACTGAAAATTCCTGAAGCTTGCACTCGCCAGCCTGGTCACAGATGGGGCAATCAAGAGGGTGGTTAATCAGGAGGAATTCCATGACGCCCTCGCGGGTCTTTTCGACGAGATCTCCAGTGGTCCGGATTCCCATGTTTTCGGCGACTGTGTTAGCGCAGGCGATCACAGGGCGGGGCATCCAACCAATTTCCTGGAAGCCATCGTCTCCATAAGTGGGCTCTTGCCCGGGAGCGGGACGGGGCGGCATGCCCATTTGCACCAGACACATCCGGCAGTTGCCCGGGGAGGAAAGTTTGGGGTGGTAGCAGTAATGGGGGATTTCCTTTTCCGCCATCTTGGCTGCTTCGATCATACGGGTGCCGCGGGGCACTTGGATCCAATGGCCATCAATCTGCACGTTGACCATGCCGTTTTCAGCGGCAAGATCCTTGGGAAGCTTCTTTTCGGCCGTGGTGCCGGCTGCCGGGGCATCTTCGCTCATGTGGGGTCGGACGGGGTTGTGTCAGGGCACTCCGGATCCATCAGAGATCCGCAGTGGCGGCACTATGCAAGGCCACCCCCACTCCGTAAAGCGACTTTGTGAAATTTTTCACAAAGTCTGGTTCCTTGGAACCTCAACTCTTTTTTAACTTCAGTGGAACCTCGATTAAAAGGCCCGAAGCTGCAAGATCCGAGGGGGCCACCACCGGCTCGTTTTTTGGGAGATGATTGAGACCGGCATAACGCTTTCGAACAACTTCCCGCACCATCGGGTCATCGAGGAAATACGATTGGAAGCTCTTGGGCTTGCAAAGAGAGATTCCAGTGGACTTGTGATAAATCTTCCAGACCAACTCCGAGCAGTAGAGTTGGTCATCGCCCCATTTAAATTGGAGATCGTAGTCTTTCCCGATTTGGGCGCTTCCCCACTTAAGTGCTTTTTTGAGGGCGGAGGCATTCAGTTTCGAATTGTCCTTGAGGCGGCGGGCATGGAAAACGGAGGAACGCATCTTCCACGCAGCGAGGGTGGTGACGCTGACCGGCTGAACTGCTTCCAGCACATAAAGTGTTCCCTTGTTTTCGAAAACAACCCCACAATGAGTATAAGGGGATTTGCTGGCAGCTCGAACAGCCTCGCCTTGCTGGCCGCCGGTATCCTGAAAAACAATATCGCCTTCCTTGAGCTCTTGATAGCGCGGGTGGTTGGATTGGCGGGAAAACCATCCTGCCTGGGCGGGAAGGGCGAAGAGCAGGAAGTAGGCGAGAAATCTCATCATGGCGGAAGCCTAACGGAAAAGAGGAGGAGGTGTTCATTGATTCCATCGATGCCAGCATTTTGAAATTTGATGTCGAAATGCCTCACTTTCTTCTTGCACGAAAGCCCTCCGGCTCATATCTCCCCGCCGTCGAGCGGCTTAAAAGAAGTTCGACCCACGAAAAACTTACATGGGTAGGTGGCCGAGTGGTTAAAGGCGGCAGACTGTAAATCTGCTCACGAAAGTGTACGTTGGTTCGAATCCATCCCTACCCACCAGCTTTCCGAAAAGGAGTTACGAAGAGTCGTAACTCCTTTTATTTTTGGTCCAAAACACAGGATGGGCGAAAGATGGGCGTTTTCAGTAGTCCTGAATTGGCTTCTTTTGTCGTATCTTGTCTTTGACGCGAATTCTAGAGAATGCGCGATGAAGAGCTGTTGTTTTCAGTGAAATCCGAATTTTGCGTGCCAACCTGGCCCGCAGAGAATTGAAATTGGAAATCGATCTGCTGGGATTGCGGGTTCTAAGGCTCAGCGGGTAATTGACTCCAGATCGACGCATTGGAGGGAGACATGAAACCGGTAACGACCACAATTCTAAGTTATGAAGGGCTCCGCATCTTCAGGGGTAAAGAATGAGAGGGGGATCCCTGATCACCAAAAAAGAAGCGGCCAATCGACTCGCTATTTCGATAAGGACGTTGGACCGGCTTGCTGACCGAGGATTGGTCGAAAAGATCTATATCGGGGCCTCGGTCCGCATCAGAGAGCGAGAAGTTGCGGCCATTGTTGAGTGTGGGACATAGACCAAGACGATTTTGAGATCATGTCCACCTATCTCCAAGACTGGTTGACTGTTCTTAGGATCAAACAGAACCGACGCTGGATCGTGGAAGCAGCAAGCCAGGCCGAGAAGGCGAGCGAATTTTTTCTGGGATCGATGTGTTAAGTGGTCTCCTTCTCCGTTGCCCGGGCAGGCCGAGACGTTTCAAGTAATTTTGCGACGAGTTCAATAGCTATAATTTCTTATTTTTTTTGTAATTGGTTGGGGCAGGGGAGGGAATGTTCCTCCCGTTGCCAGGGTTTCTTCACGGGCTAGGCGCATCCCTTGAGTCGCGAGCAAGACCCTTGTAAGGAGCTTATTGATCAGGGCTGTCATCGGCACACCACGGAGCTTCGCTTCATGATAGCCTTGATGAGGTGCGGCTTCACCTGACCCACCCCCGGCAGGTGATCACGGCATTTTCTCATAAATGCGGAGTTGTTGAGAACCCTTGAAATCGAGCCCTTAAACTTTATTACGACGTAGGAAGGCGTGGATTTGACCTTTCGACTTGGATCAAGAGTCCTGTAGCCCGATCAGCCGTGCCTCGTGAAGAAGGACCAGAAATCGGGGGCAATATTTCTTGCCTCCCTATATGCCTGTGGATGACTCTCAAGCAGTGATAACTGGCTTCGGTGACCTTCGGGCACAGGCTGAGATGCGGGGATAGCTTATCTTTAATCCCACGTCCTTCCTTAACAAATAATCTTCAACAATTCATTCATGGCAAATTGGACGAGCATCTCTGAATCAGAGTATCCTTGGGAGAGGGACGCTTTGTCCTTTATTGAGAATGGATTGCCTTCATCGTCGCCTATCTAGGCGTGGTCGAATTTCGAGTTCATGGCGGAGGGCGGAGCCATCTATGAGGTGGATTTACTCGTTGTGGGTCCTTGGGGAGCCTTTTTAGTCGAGATCAAGAGTCTCCCCGGGGTGGTGTCCAGCCAGTCAGGGAGTTGGGTTTGGCGGGACGGCACGACCTACAAGACCAGTCAGGAAGCTATCGAACTTTATCAACACCTTCACGAACGCTTTCCCGACATCGAGTCCATGGAGCGGGTCGAAGAGGCTGCGAAAGATGCCAGGAACAATTCGACTGAACCTGAGCACGCCAGTGTCGATCTGATTGCCCGTCAGTTGATCGTTTCAGCTGGTAAGCAGGAAAGCAGCGAGCGAGAGATTCAAGAGCGCTTCCTCGGTTGGAAAACGCCCGAAGATGATCCTGCTGCGCTCCGTTGGCTGAGTCAGTCGGACTTAGGCGGAGAGGTCGATGTGACCCGCGCCCGGGTGGGGCAGGTGATCACTGCGGCCCGAAGCAAATGGCTCAAAAACCCCTCTGTGACCAAACTGCGAGAGGCCATTCACGCCACCTTGCTTTCACAGGGTGGTGTCACGACACACCTGGAGCTGGTTCGACTGAACCTCCTTCTTCGAGGCTCCACACTCTCAGAGCCGGACTCGCTCAAGATGGCCTCTATTGCCACCCGGGCTGCCGTTGAATCGGAACGGTTGTTGAGGAATCCACGCTTCACCGAATCCCGTAGACAAGGTGTGCTCTTTATTTCCATTGATCCCGCCTACATCGACTTTGCCCAGCATTTGGGGAAAGCGGGCGAGGAGCTTGCCTCGCGGGATCCCTTGCCGACTGCTTCTCGCGTCCTTGAAACCCTCGGTGGGATTTCATTCCCTGAAACCGGTATTGAAAATGTGCGCCCGCCCGACCAAGCCAGACGAGCCCATCTTGCCGCCGCAGTGAGTGGCAAGGTCTGTGTGAATAGCCGTCTGGAGCTTTATCCGCCCGGGCTCTCGGCTGAAAGGGCCCTGGCGCTCTCCCGGAGTGCTCTTTTTGGAGTCCGTCAGCTCACCGTGGAGGAGATTCGTAGCCGGGTTGGCAGTCGATACCCGGAGGCGCATCCCTTGCCCGGTCGTCCCGAGCTGGATCGTCTATTGGAGCAGGTTGGTTTTCCTCTCCTTTGGGACGATGGCGCCGGAGCCTATCAGTCTCGTCACAGTGCTTTCACCACCGGGACCTCCTATACCATCGGATGGAGGGTCCGGACCATCGATCAGCCTACTGCCGGGCAACCCATCAGCGAAGAAGTCGCGGAAGCTCAACGGCTTGAGGAAAAGCTGACCCGGGCGAAGGAACAAGGTTCCTACCTCGTGCTGACGATCGATCCAAAATATATGGATGCTGCCGCTGATCAGCTCCAGCGCATCGGGGTCAAACGTCTCAGTGCCAATGAACTCTTCTTGGCCGCGATGAAGGATAAGGCTGCTGAATTAGGGGTCCCGTGGGAAGTTGTCCTCGAGGCCGATGCCATGGATCCCACGAGCGCCGACTGGGGTCGTCTCCAGGAACTCGTTCGCCGTGCCATGCCACGCGTATTGGAGACTCTCAGTCAGTCCAATGAGGACATCTTGCTCACTGATGCCGGGCTCTTTGCCCGCTACGGTAAGATGAATGAAATCGATGCCCTTCGTAATAATACCGGTACCCAGTCCGGTCCGCACTCCCTCTGGTTACTCATCCCTGGTCACGGTGCCACTTCCGCTCCCACGCTTTGCGGTGAGGCCGTGCCAATCACCAACGAAGCCCAGTTCGAAGAACTCACCCCTCAATGGGCGAGGAACTTTCATCGCGGCGCCGTAAAGTCCTCATGAAATAGACCAACTCATGGAGATCGAAAGACAGCACTAGGGGTTGGCCTATCAACTGGCGCGAAAGATTCGCCAAGGAAAGATGCGTCTTACCTCAAGGGATGAATTGAAGGGAATGATCCTCCTGTCTCGGTGAATGATGCCGTTCGTGGAATGGCCATCCGGCAAATAAAACCTTTCCAAAACATCCATATTGGATATTTTCGCGCTCTTCTTTATGGATTTGAGCCAACAAAACTTGGACGAAGCCCTGCAACTCTTGGGTGATCTGCTTGCTGTTCGGAAAGGTTCGGGTTTTTGGCTGGTCGTTTGTGGCGGCTCCGCCTTACTGGCCCAGCAGATCATTTCTCGCTCCACTCATGACGTCGATGTTCTTGCGGTGCGCGACTGGGAGGGTGGGGTGGCAGGCGCATATCCGCTGCCGGAGGAGATCAAAGAGGCCGCCGTGAAGGTCGCTGACGAACTCAATCTTGATGGAAATTGGCTGAATAGCGCGGCCTCAATGCACTTTCCCGATCTCCACTTGCTGCCGCCCTCATTCTGGCAGGATCTGGAAACCCGCGAATACGGCCACTCTCTGAAAATCAGTTTCGTGACCCGCTCCGGTCAGATCCACCTCAAGACCTATACTGTCCTGAACCGGGCAAAGCCTCGCGATCTTGATGACCTCCGCATCCTCGCTCCTACCAGTGCCGAGGCGGAAGCGGCAGTCCGCTGGGTCCTAGACAACATGCCGGTCCTATCCCACCGGGCAAAGCTTCCTGAAATCCTCACCCATCTCGGACATGACGACCTCATTTCAAGCTTCCAGGGATAAACTCCTCGGCCGCTTCCTCGATTTACTCTGGCACCAATGGTCCACTCTGGGGGTCGCCGGGCAGCGTGGTGGCGATGGCGATCGTATCATCGATCCCGAAGCCCTGTTGCTGGCGACCACTCGCTTCGGTCGTTATGACTCGCGACTGCTCGATGAGGTGATCGATTGGCTGACCTCCAACGGGAAACGAATCAATCTCCAGCGTCTTCGCCGCCTCCATGAGGAATGGCCGGTGGCAGATCAACGTGTCCTTGCCGCGATCAGCGGCGTGCTTGCCAAACAGGCTACGATGAGAAAATGGAAATCGCTTTCCAATCTTCCGCCTGCCGATGGCTCACCTGAGCCGCTCTTCGTTGGGCTTGATGGAAGCGTTCAGCCAGTCTTCGACACGCCTGATCCTGACTTCTTGCGTTGCGGGCTTCTGCGCGATCCCTTGGAGCGCCGAGGCATGAGCCGTCTCCCGGATCCCAGACGAGCAGCCAATCTCTTGTGCTGCCTGCGAGCCCTTTTCGGGGTGAATGCTCGTGCCGAAATCATCGCTTGGCTGCTGACTCACGAGTCCGGCCATCCTGCCGCCATCGCCCGGGACACCGGCTACTTTTCAAAGTCCGTCCAGCACACCCTGAATGAAATGGAGGACTCCGGCCACATCCGTTCCCGGAGGGAAGGACGTGAAAAGATCTTCTGGCTCAAGCCGGGCGACTGGGACTTTCTCATCACTTGGTCCCAGCCACCTCGTTTCCCTACTTGGGTCGATTGGATGCCCGTCTTCTCTGGGATCACCACCTTCGTCACTGCCCTCAGTGAGCCTGGTCTCGATGACCTCCCGGAGAAAGTTCAAGCTATCCAACTCCGCCAGGCGCTTGATACCGCCATGCCCGCTCTCTCCCGGGCCGGTCTTGCGAAAACCATGACCGCCTCCCGAAAGTTGACGGGCGCGGAGCTGATCTTTGCCATTCATCACGACCTGGAAAATTGGCACCTCCTCCTCCGATGACCTCGCACTTTTACAATTGATACAATGGTTCACGAAAATCCCCTCACTCACTTCTACCCGATCTTGGCCGCCTCGAAGGATGTTAGACTGGCTCTACGACCGGACTTTGGGGATTTTACGGACCGGATCTTGCCCCTCCTGCGGGAAGGCGAAGAGTTGCCCGATGAATTTACCGACGTTCATGCCATTCTTCACGACTTGGTCCACAACGATGCCCGGTGTCTCGATTCAACCAGCGTCGAAGGGAGTGAAGCAGGGGACTATGAAATCAAAGTGATGGAGTTCGCGGGGGTTTATTTCGTTGAGGCTCCTCAGTTCGACACGATGGGATACTTCGAGACCAAGGACGAAGCAAACATGGCCATTGGGATGAACTGGTAGCGACTTGGCCAGCCCCTTCAGATCTCCTGCCACCCCCATGACATTTTCTCCGCATCCTTTCATGATTCGTGAGCCGGTGTCGCGTCAATCTTTCGATCATTTTTCTTCGTTTCAAGATCCCTCTCTTTCAGTTTTTGACCAATGCCCATCCAATCCCCAGCCCTCCTCACCGACCTCAAAAAATGGGTCACCCGGTTCGAGGACGATCTCCGTCAGTAGTGCAAGGAGGTCCCCGAGCTGGATGCCCGGCTCAAGGCGCAATACAAACTGGCCAAGGACGGCGGGCGCACCGCGTTTTCCTATGCCGTGTGGCGGGATGGCGAGCTGACCCAGTCCGCCGTCGGCTGGGTGCTGGGCTGTGTCTTCGTGCGCTTTCTGGAGGACAACGAGCTGCTGGAGCGGACCTTCCTTTCCGGGGTGGGGGAGAACCGCGACATCGCCGATGAGACGCGCGCCGCGTGGTTCCGTGATAACCGCGCCGCCTCGGACAATGATTACCTGGCCCACGTCATCGCCGAGGTTGGGAAACTGCCGGGCATGGCGGACCTGATGGACGCCCGCCACAACCCGCTGTGGAACGCCGCCATCTCGCCGGATGCCGCCAAGGCCTTCATCGAGTTCTGGCGGCGCATCGATCCCGGCACCGGGAAGATGGCCCACGAGTTCACCGATCCGGACTGGGACACCCGCTTCCTCGGTGATCTTTACCAAGACATCTCCGAGGCTGCTCGCAAGAAGTTTGCCCTGCTCCAGACGCCGGACTTTGTGGAAGAGTGAGGTGGACCCCGGAATTCGGGCCAGGAGCTAAGCGATGATTATGGTGGACAGGAGCGGTGAAACAACCGAACCAAAACCACTAATAATGAAAGGCAAAAGAAGAAGACACGACCCCGAGTTTAAAGCCCGGGTGGCTATTGAAGCCCTCAAAAACATCAAAACCGCCTCGCAGATCGCGAAGGAATTCCAGATTCATCCCGCACAGGTTTCGGACTGGAAAAAGCAGATGCTCGACGGTGCCACCGACCTTTTCGGGGCCGGGAAGAAGAAGTCCGCCGAAGAAGATCTCGAAGCCGAAAAAGACAAGCTGCACGCCAAAATCGGACAGCAGGCCATTGAGATCGATTTCCTGAGAAAAAAATCAAAACAGCTCGGTCTGTGAGGGATCGTATCGAGTTGGCGGAAAAAAAGCATCCTGATTTGGGCATGAGAAAACAATGCGTCCTGCTGGGTGTGGCCCGGTCGTCGGTCGATTACCAGCCCGTTGCCGAGAGCCCGGAGGATCTCCGTATCAAGCGGTTGATCGATGAGATTTACCTCATTGATCCCTGTCTGGGAACGCGCCGATTGAAGACCGTTTTGGCGAGAGAGCATGGACTCCAGGTGAACCGAAAAAAGCTTCAACGACTGCGTCGTGAAATGGGCATTGAGGCCATCTATTGTAAACCTCGCACCTCGATCCCGGACGACGGACATCGCAAGTATCCATACTTGCTGCGAAACCTCGCTGTGGAGCGCCCGGATCAAGTCTGGTGCACCGATATCACCTATGTGCCCATGCCGGGCGGGAACGCATACCTGTGTGCTGTGATGGACTGGTATTCGCGCAAAGTTCTCGGTTGGGCGGTCTCGAACACCATGGAAACCGGACTCTGCTTGGAAGCTTTGGACAAAGCCCTCGTCAACACTGGAACCATTCCCGAGATCTTCAATACCGACCAAGGTTGCCAATTCACCTCGGCCGAGTGGACGGGGCGGTTGAAGGGGCTCGGCATTCAGATCAGCATGGATGGCAAGGGCCGCTGGATGGACAACGTGTTCATTGAGCGACTTTGGCGCAGCGTGAAATACGAGGAGATTTATCTCTTTGAGCACCCCACCATCATTGAGCTTTGTGAGGGCCTGACGAAGTGGTTTGAACGCTACAACAATTGGCGTCCGCATGAGGCCCTGGGCAATCACACACCAAGAGTGATTTATCGGCCTGAGGTCCCGGATTTAGCAGACATCAATCGATCTGCCGAAACCCCAAAGAAGACCGCCTGACGACGCTTGAAGTCAAGGCAAGCAAGCCGCGTCACTCCCCCCGGCGCGGCGAAATTGAAAAGCTGTTGCCCTCCAGTCGCTACGCTCCTTCCGGTCCCCAGCTTTTCAATTTCGGCATACTCTTCGACTCCGTGCTTGATCAATCCGCCATGAACTCCTACCAATCTCCACCGCACCTGCACCATAGCTTAACTTAGCTCCTCAGTGGCCGGAGTTTCGGGTCCACCTCAGTTTACGGCTTCGTAGGCGGTTCAAAAACGACAGTGGATAAGTTGGGTGTTAAGTTTTTTATGAAGATATTGATTTCAGGTCCCAATGGATTTGTGGGCAAAAAAGTTTGTGAACGGCTGATCGCGGCTGATCTAGATGTTCGCGGTGCCCTGCGGAAGGCTGCGCCTCTGGCAGATGGCCGTGAGTCGGCTGTCGTTGGTAACATTGATGCTTCTACGGATTGGTCGTTGGCATTGACGGGCATCGATACGGTGGTTCACCTGGCCGCACGGGTGCATATTATGAACGAGACCGCGGCAGATCCGATGGCGGCGTTTCGTGAGGTGAATGTTGATGGAACTCGTCATTTGGCTGAAGAGGCGGCGAAGGCGGGCGTAAAGCGGTTTGTTTTTATTAGTTCGATTAAGGTCAACGGGGAGGCGACTCTACAAATCAGAGACCGGAGGTCGGAGGACGGAAGTCAGACAACGGAGGCCAGCAATGAAAGGCCAGGACCCAAGAGCCGGGGCCTAAGCGCTAGGAATCTGTCGGCAGCGTTCTCCGAACGCGATACGCCACACCCTGAAGATCCCTATGGCCGCTCAAAATATGAGGCGGAGCTTGTTTTGCGGGAGATTGAGTCCTCGACGGGGATGGAAGTGGTGATTCTTCGGCCTCCGTTGCTGTATGGTCCGGGAGTGAAGGCCAATTTCCTGAAGTTGATTCAGTTGGTTGATAAAGGGATTCCGTTGCCCTTGGGAGGAGTGAAAAATAAGCGCAGTCTTTTGAGTTTGAGCAATTTTTCGGATTTGATTTCGAAGTGTGTCACTGATCCAAGGGCGGGAGGTCAAACATTTACCGTTTGCGATGGCGATGATGTTTCATCGGGGGAATTGGTTGAACGGATTGCAAAAGCGTTAGGGAAAAGCCCACGGCTCCTTCCTATCCCGGTTTGGCTGATGAAGTTTGCGGGGAAACTGACGGGTAAGTCAACGCAAGTGCAGCGGTTGTGCAGTTCTCTTCAGGTTGATTCATCGCATGTCCGGGAAACTCTAGATTGGATTCCGGCGGTTACGATGGATGAAGAGCTTGAAAATGTGGTGAAATGGTTTCATTCTTCCAAACGTTGAACGGATTAAATATAAAAATAAATTAAACGTAATACTTACCTATGCTAGGGAAAATGAAAACATACTTAACCGTGACTGCGCATCCGGATGATGAAGCTTTAGGATTTGGTGCAAGTTCTTACGTCCTGACCCAAAAAGGACATCGCGTCTTTAATTGTATATTATCAGGAAAGGTGGATGCTAGGAGGCATCGACCTGATGAGGATGAACTCAAAGAGCATGTCCACAATGCTCAAAAATTTATGGGCGCTGAAGCGCCCATCCTTGGACAGTTCCCAAATATAAAGTTCAATACGGTTCCACATTTGGACCTGGTGCAATATATTGAAGAAATTATTGAGAGGGTTCAACCAGATGTAATTTTGACTCATCATCCATACGATCTGAATAATGATCATTACCATACATCGAAAGCATGCCAGGCTGCCGCTAGATTATATCAAAGAAAACCTTGTAAACACCTGACTGGTTTGTATTTTATGGAAATTCCGTCTTCTACGGATTGGGCATTTCCAATCGGTGGGCAAAACTTTGCGCCTGATACATTTATTGAAGTTGGAGAAGTAGGGGTGGAACAAAAGCTTAAAGCATTATACGCATATGAAGGTGTTATGCGCCCATATCCACATCCGAGAAGTGACGAAGCAATCAAGGCATTGGCGACCTTACGAGGCTCTCAAGTAGGTCGTCATTACTGTGAGGCCTTTCAGACGGCCATGAATATTATCGAACCTTAGGTAGATTTTATGTTTTTAACATTTAAAAGACTATTCGATATCTTGCTGGCTATCGGCTTAATCATTATCCTATTTCCTCTCTATCTTATTATTGCTCTGATCATCTTCATGCAAGATTTCGGAACGCCTATCTTCAGGCAGGTTCGGGTTGGAAAAGGGGGTGAAGAATTTTTATTCTATAAATTTAGAAGTATGCCATTGAAAACGCCAAGTGTGGAATCGCGTCAAAAAGACAAATTGCAAATTACCCCTTTTGGGAAATTCATTCGAAGAACAAACTTGGATGAGTTACCACAATTTTTTAATGTTTTGAGAGGTGATATGAGTTTTATTGGCCCACGACCGCCAATACCTTCGCAAGAAAACTTGGTCGCGATGCGGAGGGAGAACAAGTCATTATTCCTGAAGCCAGGGCTTACAGGGTGGGCACAAGTCAATTCGTATGACAATATGCCTGACGATGTAAAAGCCAAATTTGATGGCGAGTACGCAGCCGGAATATCTTTGAAGATGGATATCCTCATTCTTTTTAAAACCGTGATCTATTTCACTAAAAAACCACCAGCATATTAAAGATGAAATTTGCCTTTGTTACTTGTGTGCAAATAGGATTGAGTTGTATGGAGGCAATTTACAATGTAAATGGTTCATTAGCTTTAGTGATCTCCCTTCCGGATGAAAAAGCTAAAAAGAAATCGGGGCGAATTTTTGTCGATGAATTTTCGGCCAAGCACAATATTCCTGTCGTGAAATCAAATCACGTAAACGATGTTGCTGTAATTGAGGCAATCAAAGCTCATGATATTGATTGGTTATTTATCATTGGTTGGTCACAAATTGCTTCGAAGGAGATCCTTGAAGCACCAAATATTGGTGTTATCGGAGCGCATCCAACCTTATTGCCTGTAGGAAGAGGTCGGGCTGCCATTCCTTGGGCAATTATCAAAGGGTTCGATGTTACCGGGGTTTCATTTTTTAAAATGGATGAAGGTGTGGACACTGGGAGAATTCTTGGCCAGGAAGAAGTGCCAATTCAATCAAATGAAACGGCTCTAACCCTATACAATAAGGTTAACACCGCGCATGAAACGCTCATTAAAAAAATATTTGTTAATTTGAGAAATCATGATGTAGGCGGGCAAGTTCAAGACGAATCAAAAGCAACCTATTGGGAAGGAAGGAAGCCAATAGATGGAGAGCTTTCGGGAACGATGACAATTGATGAGGTGGATCGATTAGTGAGAGCAACTACAAAACCATACCCTGGTGCTTTCATCATCAGAGGGGATAAAAAAATTACGATTTGGAGTGGAATAATGTCTCAGGAAAATTTGGAAAGTAATGTCTACCATGAGATCGCATTGAAAGACGGATTTTTCTACGCAACTACGTATGATGTCACTGACCTGAACAAATCAGACCGATGAGGAAGTCCCGATTTTTCGAGTGGGCGCTGATTTTTCGATTTTTAACGAAGTGACTGGGTGATCATGAAACGAGGCTTCATATTCTGGATCGGGCTCGCCTTTGCGCTTTGTTGGGTTCCCAGTGGCTGGCTGACAGGCTTGGAAGCCAGGCTGATCCCAGCGAGCAAGGGGCACTCTCAAGGTGCCCTTTTTTGGCATGCTGCCAAGGAGCCGCTGGCCCACGGACTCCTGATGTTCGGCTTGGGCTTTTCGCTGATGCGCTTCCTTTCGGCCCCGCTCGCAAGTTTCGAGGTGAATGCAAGCTCGCGCGAAGGTGGACCTGATCAAACCTCTCTCACCCCCGATGCCATCATTTTCAGTGACGAGGCCTCGACTAAGGGTCTCAAAATAAATCGCTTATGGGTCCAGAGGCGATGGCTTGGCTGGGCCTCTTTGGCCTCTTTGGCCTTATTGGGCGTGATGATGATTGCCGTCCTGATTGAGGGGATCCAGGCCTTGTTGCCATCCTCGTTTAGGAGAGGGTTTGCATGGGCGGATCTCGAAGCCTCAGCGGTCGGTGGGTTGATCGGAATCCTCTTTGCCGTGGGCCTGCT
>CAWUTG010000067.1:0-48177 GCA_963925135.1 uncultured Verrucomicrobiales bacterium
ACCGCCTTGGTCCTCGCTGGCATGATCTTACATCAGCTGGGAATGAAAATGGCCCAAGTGATCGGAGCACGAGTGGGCCGTTGGCGACTGAGTTATGAAAAGCTCTACGATCTATTGGCAGTCTATATGGTGAAAGCCAAAGCGTCCCAAATCCTGCGAGACTTCAGTCCCGATCCCCGCCACATCACAAGAGACAAACGGACCCGCCAATCCCCGATAGAATCAGCACTCATCTCCTTAACCTGACGCGAATGGGCGGCAGCCTTATCATTGCGATGCCAAGGCGGCCGGGCCGGGGTCCTACCGTCCCATCTGTGTGAGCCATTTCGGAGCGAAGGGAGGACAGCCGATCGAGTTGTTTCTGAAAGCCTTCCTGTGGCATCATGAACGCGGGACACTGGCAAGAACGTGGCAGGACGAAGGCGTGCAAGGGGAATTGAAATCTCGGCCCATGACCGCGACGGCCTGGCCGGATCGGGGATTCGAGGAATGGTTCTTGATGACGGCCGTCTATCCCTGGTTGGCGGCGGAAGGGGTACTGACCTTTCTCCATTGGAGTGTCGCCAAGCTGGGTGTTTCTCACTTGCTCGATATCGAGTATGTCACCTGGGCCCATCCTGGCAGCGAGGTTTTGCGATGTCCGAAACCCGTGGAGGCTCTGCTTCCGTGGGATTCGGACATGTCGCCCCCGACGATCAAGGTTCGCCCGGATACCGAGGTGATTGTGCGGGAGCGGGAACGAATTGGACCTGCGCATGGCATTCTTTTCGAGGATATGGCTGAGGCATTGAAGGTCTTTCCGGCATTCACGGGCTCATTGGAGGCGTTGCTGGATCCGGAAGCGAGAGAGGGCAGCGGAAAGTTTTGGTCGGATGTGAATCCGCGTCTCAAGATGGGTGCCCACGGCGGGGAGATCTTTCTTGATCGGCGATATGAGGACTATGAGGTGGCGGTCTGTGGGGAATTTTTTGTGAGGGTTTGCCCGGAAATAGAGAGTCTTGCGGCAACCTTGGGTCTCGCCGGTGAAAGGTGGCAGACGGGGAAGCTTCGAAAGGTTCCCAACCTGAACGGTCCGCTGACCCTCTGGCGAACGGAGTTTTCCGGGAGGTTTTTTCAGGAATGGCGCAGCGTGGGTTCATCACTGGACCCAGCCATCTTTCTCGGATTGTGGGTGGAAGCAAAGAGAGCGCGAGTGGTTGTGACAAGTGCCCGGCAGATGGGATGGAAAGTCCACTGAAGCGCAGGCGATTTCTCCCATCGGAAGCAGAGACGATTTTTTTTCAATGGCCATGATCCCCAAACGCATCATTTGTACCCACGTTTCTGAGCACACCCTGGAGCCCAAATTGAAACATTGCCTCACGGTGATGGAGGAACTGCATCCGGAGTGGGAAACTCTCTTCTTCTCGGACGGTGATTGTGAGGACTTCGTGAGACAACGATGCCCGGACTTTTGGGAGCTGTATCAATGGTATCCCCGACCCGTGATGAAGGCGGATCTCTTCCGCTTGCTCGTGGTGCGGGAGCTGGGCGGGTTTTATCTGGATACCGATTTTTTGTTGAGGGAACCCCTGGACCCCTTGTGTCACCATGCAGCGGTCTTTGCGTTTGAGCACGTCATTGAACCTCGGGAATTTGAACTGCGCTACCCTCACTGGATGAGAACGCGGGAAGAGCGGCTGACTTTGGCAAATTATGCCTTTGGAGCGGAGGCTTGCCATCCTTTCATCGACGGTATTCTCGATGAAGTGATCGCGCGGACGAGGACTCTCGCGATTGAAGAGGTGACCGATTTGGACATTTTACACGCGACGGGTCCCGACGCGGTGACGACGGCCTATTACAAGAATCGGGAGCAGTGGAGAGACGTCGTGCTCCTTGAGGCTCCGACCTCGGGGTTGGGGCACTATGGCATTCACCTGGTGCACGGTTGTTGGCGTGAGGATTGTTGAGTCTCGATGAAATTATCCCAAAGCAGCTCAGCGATCGTCTTGCGGGTGGATTGCGGAAGTTTGGCAAAATGATCCGCGGCTACACCGGGCCGGACGCCCTGCTGATTGGCTTCGAAACACGGATCAGTTTGCCAGTGCGGATTCCGAGAGGTGAGGATTTGCAGCATCCTGATATTCAAGGCCTCTATCCCTGCGGCGAAGGCGCCGGATACGCCGGGGGAATCGTCTCCGCAGCCCTCGACAGACGCCGCTGCGCCGAGGCCTCAATGGGTAGGGGTCAAGGGTAGGCCATCCCGAAACGTAGAAAGATCCCTAATATGGCCAAGGCGGATTCTGGGACTGCCTGTTCTTGTAGCATCGCAATTCGGTTTGTTCGAGGTCGAGGACGGCGCAGGCAAAGCTCGTGGCCTTCTTCTCTAGGGAGCGAAGGGCTTTGACGGCGGACCGCAGTTGGTCTTTGTCGTAGACTTGCTGGAGAAGCTCCCAGTCTTTCATGAGCCCTTTTTCGAGGACCCGTCGGATGAGCCAATTGCGGTTCTTTTGCAAGTCTACGGCGTGCACATCGACATCCCAGAAGAGATGTCGGGAGAAATCAGCAGCGGTGATTTTTTGGTCCACGAGGGAACATTAGCAATGATGGCACGGGAGGCCAATCTCCGATCTGTGTGCACAAAAAAACCGCTCGCGGTTTCCCGGGGGGCGGTTTTTGAAAAGTGAGTTGGCCTGATTTAAGCGCGACCGAGGTAGGTCGATTCTTCGGTGCTGACCTTGATGCGATCGCCTGGCTTGCAGAAGAGGGGAACTTGGACGATGAGCCCGGTGGAAAGAGTGGCAGGCTTGGTCGGGTTGTTGGCGGTGTCTCCTTTGATTCCTTCGGAGGAATCGGTGATCTCGAGTTCGACGGTGGAAGGGAGGTCGATGGAGACCGCGCTGTCTTCGATAAAGAGAACTTCAACTTCCTGGCCTTCGGTGAGGAAGTTTTTGGCATCGCCGACGAAGGCTCCATCGAGACTGGTGGTCTCGAAGGTCTGCATGTCCATGAAGTGGTAGGTTCCGGGCTCGGAGTAGGAAAACTCGAGCTTCTTGCGGTCGGTATCGACGATGTCGACCTTTTCGCTTGAGGAGAAGCGGATGGTCTTGGTCTTGCCGGTGTTGAAGGACCGAATAGTGGCTGCGATGAGGGCGTTGCCCTTTCCAGGTGTGCGGTGCTCGAGACCGAGAACGATTCCTCGCTCTCCTTCGTATTTGATGCACTGCCCACGTTTGAGGTTTGTTGCGACGGTTGCCATAAATTTTGTAGTTAGATTGTCGGGGATGAAATAGGGGGAGAGAGAGAGGTGGTCAAGGGGGGACTTAAGGGGAGGGCGGATCAAGATGCGACGATTTAATGAGGTTTCGCGAGGGGGTATGCCGTGACGATGCCTTGAATGATCGTCCCGGGAGCAAGCGTAGTGATTGCTTCCGATGAAACTTCAAACACTTCTTTGCGCAGGTTATTTCATGTCTTTCGCTTTTTCGGGGGCGCTTTTTGCCCAGAATCAGCCGCAAAAAATGCCTAAAGAGGATGTCCTCGAAATTCCGGCGATCGCGCCCGGGCTCTGTGTCAGCAATGCTTTTCAGAGCAAGATGGTCTTGCAGCGGGACAAGCCGGTGAGGATTTGGGGGTGGGCCGGGGCCGGTGAGAAGGTTTCGGTTTCGTTCGGAGGGCAGTCCGGCGAGGCTACGGCGGATGCTGGGCGATTTTGGCAGGTGAGCCTCCCTACGATGGCCGCAAACCGTTCGCCGCAAGTCATGACGATCCAGGGTAAGGATGAAACACTGACTCTCGAAAATATTCTCGTGGGAGATGTCTGGTTGCTGGGAGGCCAGAGCAATATGGAGTTTGAAATTGCCAAGGTGGATGACGGGATGATGGAGATTGTTTCGGCCAACTTTCCGGAAATTCGGCTTCTCACCATTCCCCAGGGGAAAGGGTTTGAATCGGTGAAAAGCTTTGAGCGTCTTTACGAATGGAGTGGTTGGTTTAACCGACATTTCCGGAAGGGGGATTGGGATGTCTGCACGCCCGAGACGGTGCGGGATTTCTCCGCGATCGGGTATGTTTTCGGGCGCCGCTTGCAGATGGCTTCCCAGGTTCCGATCGGGCTCATTGATGTTTCCCGGGGTGGCACTACGGTGGAGACTTGGGCGCCTGAACCGGTCCTTCGCGGGATCGAGGGGGCAGAAACCCGGGGCAAGCTCCGGGAGTGGGAGGAAAAGATTGCGAGCTACGATGCTGCGGCTGAATTGCAGCGCCGCATCGAGGGGTATGAGCGGCAGAAGCAAAAGCGGGCGGAGGAAGGCAATCCCTTGCCGGCGGACAGCGAGCCGCCTTCGGATCTCAAGCTCGGTCCGGTGGCTGACTACAATCGTCCGGGTTACAGCTACGCGAGTATGATCTGGCCTTTGGCGGGGCTCTCGGTGAAGGGGGCCGTGTTCCATCAGGGGTTCAACAATTGCTTTGATGGTTCGGCGGGTGCGGAAATGTATCAGCAGATTTTCGGGAGAATGATCACTTCATGGCGGGCTGCTTTCGAAGATCCCAAGTTGCCATTTTGCATCATTTCGCTGTGCACGGCAGGGGAGCCCCAGACTGAGAAGGATTTTTTGAAGCCCATGAATGACGCCGGTCCGCTGATTCGCGCAGCTCAATATCGGACCTTCCAGGAGTTTGTGAAGGGTGGTGATGATCAGATTGGCTTTGCAAGTTCCTACGATTTTCGGAAGAGCTGGTATCACCCCCAGATTAAAGTTCCGGCCGGAGAGCGGGCCGCAAAATGGGCAATCGTGACCCAGTATGATTTGATCAGAGATGGCGATGCTGCGCTCTATTGGCAGCCTCCAACCATCGACACGATGGAGGTAGTTGATGGCACTATCCGACTCGGGATGTCAGGCGAGATCCGGACGAAGGACGACAGCGACGGAAAGATGATGGGCTTTGCAATCGCGGGCGAGGATCGGCGTTTCCATCCCGCGGTGATCGACTACTACACGGATGGTTCAGTGGATGACCGGAACCGCCCCCGCTCTCAAAAGAAGGTGCTGGTGTTGAGCAGTCCGCATGTTGCCGAGCCTGTTCATTATCGCTATGCGTGGGCCCGCAATCCGATGGCGAATTTAGTAAATGCACGTCAGATCCCACTGGCGACACAGCGGAGTGATGATTGGCTGATGGAAGAAACACCGGTAGCTTTTCCGGTTCCTGATGACATGGATTTGCAAAGTCGCCGACGTCTTTTGGGAGGTAAGGTCCGGAAGGAGCTGGAACTCGGAGATGCCGAGAGGCAAATCAAGGATGCGGAGGCAACCTTGGCGAATTTGAAGGAGAAATTCCTCAAGGAAAAAGAAGCCTGGGAGCAGTCGAAGGCCAAGGAGGCCGAGCGACTGCGTGAGGCTGCCGAAAAGAAGTAGTCCCGTCCGGATGGTCCGGAGAATTCATCCGGGCCACCTCGACGGGTGTGCAGTTGGCTGTCTAGAATTTGAAACCTAATGAGAGTTCGTAGGACCAGCTATCGTTGGTGAGGAATTGGTCTCCGAGGAGAGCGAAGTCGTCCCGGACGAGGTAGCGTGCGCCCATTTGAGCCATGAATCCGCTTGGGAAATGCGCCCGAAGTCCGCCGAAGCCCTGGGCCACGAAATTGGTGTCGTTATCGATGGAGTAATCGAAGCTATCGTCCAGGCTTACGAATTCCAGCCCGGCTCCGGCTCCGGCAAAGAAGGAGATGGGGCCGGCGAATTTGATCTCAAACTCGTAGTTGGCAGTGAGGTTGACGAAGGTGATGTCGCCATCTTCCAAGAAGAGCCGCCCGCCCCGACCGGTGTATTCGAGGACGGCGTCATCGGTGTGACCGAGGAGTTCAAGAAAGAAGGTATGGGCGGAGGTGTCATCCTCGTAAAAGGTGCCGCGGATCTGGCCGAATCCGTAGGCTTTGCCGGGATCTTCAAGGTAGCCACCCCCGAGGAGGAGGCCGCCCTGCATGTCACTAAATTGGGCATTGGCAGCGGAAGCCAGACCGAGTCCGGCAAGAAGGGTAATGAGCGTGGTTTTCATGGTTGATTGAAATCAGAGTTCGAAGTTTTAGTTTTTCTTTTGATAGGAAGAGGGCGTGACAGAAGAGGAGGAGGAACGGCGTGCATGAACATCATCGTCGTCATCTGGCTTCAGGGAGTAGGGCCCCTTTTTCAGCAAGGATTTTGGTGCTGTGTCCGCCTTTCTGAAATCCCGTGAGTGGGCCTCCGGTCGCCACGTAAAAGCGGTTTTCCGAGCTGAGGGCCACGTCGAGAGAGCTCCCGGCAGGAATGAGAAGGTCGCTGGTAAAAATAGAGCCGTGTTTATGGGTTCCGAGTGAAAGGATGCGCCCGGAATCAATCATCCTTGAGGGCGAACAGCCAGTGAACAGGACTGAAAAGCCGAGGGTCAGGACAAGTATCAAGAGACGCATCCGCATATGACTCTTTATTTGGTTGATCTATTCAAGGCTGGATTGTCATCCGATGCCGGAATCAAAAATGGAGCGGCCTTGACGGTTTTTTCCTCAAGGGGAAGAAATCAGCTCGAATTTTCCGGCGTCCCGGTTCTTGCGGACTTCGCCCGCTTTAAAGATTCTCCCGTTCATGGCGAGATAGACCCCGTCGGACTTGCTTTGAAGAGCTCCGATGGCGGTGCCGACGTTGAAGATGGCATCGGTGACGCGGAAGCGGGCGGGGGCCATCGCTCCGGTGAGGACGATCACTTTCCCAGGAAGGTCTGCGAGGGCTTCGGCCGTCGTGGCCATGGTGTCGGTTCCGTGGGTGATGAGGATTTGCCGGTGCGTCGTGTTTTGGCAGGCCTCGCGGATCTTGATGCGGTCATCTTCGGTGATTTCCAGGCTGTCTTTTCGAAAGAGCGAGATGAGCTCGTAGTCGATGTCGGCTCCCACGTCCTTGAAAATGTGGGAGACAATGGGCTCGCCGACTTCGAACTCGGAGGCGGCATCAAAGTAAACTTTGTCGATCGTTCCGCCGGTGGTGAGAATAAGCATCTTAAAATCTGGGCTCATCGTGAGGGCTATTGTCGATCCATCGGGATGGGGTCGGTGGGGAGGACTTTTTTGCCTTCCCAGATGACTTCCTTGGTTTGGGCGTCGTAGGTGAGGATTCTGGAGTGGCTGCCGGGGGCGGGTTGGCGGCTGGTTTTTGGGAGCCACTTATTATGCTCCGCGATGACGGCTTCGTATCCGGGTTGACCGATGAGGTTGGTCCATTCGTTGGGGTCTTTCTCCATGTCGTAGAGTTCCTCCGAACCATCGGCATAACGAATGTAGCGCCATTTTTCAGAGCGGATTCCGTGGTTGTCGTGATTATGGGTGGTGATGGCGGGGCGGTCGCGTTGGGTGGCGGCGTGTTTGAGTTGGGGCATCAGGCTAAGGCCCTGGAGGTGCTTGGGTGGTTCGCTGCCGGTGAGGGCGCTGAGGGTGGGGTAAACGTCGAGGAGTTCGGCAGGTTGCTTGCTGACGCCCTTGGCGATGCCGGGACCGGCGAAGATGAGGGGGACGCGGGTGCCGTCATCCCAGAGGGAGTTCTTTCCGGTGATGCCTTTTTCGCCAATGTGCCACCCGTGGTCGGACCAGAGGACGATGATGGTGTTGTCGGCGAAGCCATTGCGGTCGATGGCGTCCATGATTTTGCCCACCTGGGCGTCGACGAAGGTGGTGCAGGCGAGGTAGCTGCGGGTGAGGTTCATCCATTCGTTATGCTCTTCAAGCCAGGCAAGGCGGGGCTCGGGAAGGGCCCAATGCATATACCAGGAGAAGCGCGGGGTGTCGTCGCGATCACCACGTTTGATGAGCGGGAGCTGGGTTTTGTCTTCGGGATGGAGGTCGAACCATTTTTGGGTGGCGAAGCAGGGGACGTGCGGGAGGAAAAATCCGGCGGAGAGGAAGAAGGGGCCCTCGGGTTTGGCGTCGAGTTCTTTGACGGCCCATTCGGCGATTTTGAAGTCACCTTTGTCCTCGTCCTTGTGAGGGAAGAAGCCCCAGTCGACGAGTTTCATTTCACTGGGAGTGTTGACGAGTTTCTTCTTGGGGAAGGGGGCGCCGGTGGCACCGGGTCCGAGGTGTTGGAACTCGCGGTCCTTGCCTTTGCGACCGTAGTTGCCGTGGTAAATTTTTCCGGCAGAGTAGGTGGTGTAGCCGTTTTGCTGGAGGTGTTGGGGGAGGGAGGTGAGTCCGGCAAATTCGGGGAGGTCGCGGAACCAGGGGCCGAGCCCGTAGATGCCGGTGGAGTCGGGGCGCAGGCCCATCATGAGACTGGCCCGGGAGGAGTTGCACAGCGGAGACTGGCAGTGGGCGTTGGTGAAAAGGGTGCCGCGGGCGGCAAGCTTGTCGATGTTAGGGGTCAGGGAATTGGGGTGTCCGCCGAGGCAGCCGATCCAGTCGTTTTGGTCATCGATGGCGATGAAGACGATATTGGGCTTTTCGGCCGCGTGGACGAAAGGGAAGAAGAGGGCGAAGAAGAGGGCGAAGAAGAGGGCTTTCATGATTTTGGTTTGAGGTAAACTTCAGCGCTAAAATCGCTACGCGAACTCATTTCTGATTCGCGAAGTTGGTAATTGAGGATGATACTGGGGCGTTTTTTGGTCCAATCGTCGACCTCGTCGAGCCAGCCATCGAGAACATCGGTAGGTCCGGTAAGGGTGAGGTTGGTATCGACGTAATCGCTGTCGTCGGAGGGTGAGATGCGGGCGTGGTTGATCGTGAGGCCTTCGGGGAGGGTGGGGAGTTGGCAGACTTCGATGACTTGATCCGCGATCACGCGGGCCCCGCGTTGGGTTTGCCAATTGTCATAGGTGACTTTGGCGGCAAGGGTCGCGAAAATGACCAGGACGAAGTTGAGGAAGGTGCGGAGTTGACGAACAGGCATGGTGGTAACGACTTGCCCGAAGGATAAGGGGCGATTACAGCTATCACCAATGATCTATTTGGACAACCACGCAACGACGGCAGTGCACCCGGAGGTGGTGGAGGCGATGCTGCCCTATTTGACGGGAAATTTTCACAACCCATCGAGTGGTTATCGGGCGGGGAAGGTGGTGAAAAAGGCGATTGAGAATGCGCGGAGCGAAGTGGCGCAATTGATTGGGGCGAAGGAGGATGAGATTGTTTTTACGGGATGCGGAACGGAGTCGAATAATATGGTTCTGAAATCTTTGGCGCGAATCTACGGGCGGAAAAACTCGCGGGTGATCACGCAGGAGATTGAGCACAGCGCGGTCTTGCGTCCGATCCAGGCGATGGAGGATGTGGGCTTTGAGGTGGTGCGATGTGGCGTGGATGCCGGGGGAAGATTGGATCTTGAGAAGTTCCGGGAAGCTTGCGAAGGGGCCGTGACCGGGTTCGCGAGCATTATGTGGGCGAACAATGAGACCGGGGTGGTGCAACCGATTGCGGAAGCGGTGGAGATGGCGCGTGCGAGCGGTTTGGCCTTTCACACGGATGCTATTCAAGCGGTGGGGAAAATTCCTGTCGATGTTCGGGAAGCGCCGGTCGATTTTCTGAGTATTAGTGGGCACAAATTTCATGCTCCGAAAGGAATTGGAGCTCTCTATTTGCGGGAGGGGGTGCGTTTTGAACCGCTCATTCGTGGCGGTGGTCAAGAGGCGGGGCGACGGAGCGGGACGGAGAATGTTCCTTACATCGTGGGGCTTGGGAAAGCGGCGGCCTTGATGCGTGAGGCTTTGGCAAAAGATGCCCATGCGGGAGTTGCTGCGAACCGGGATCATCTCGAGAAGCGATTGATGGAAGAGATCGAGGGTGTGACTTTGAATGGAAGTCGCGAGTACCGGGTTCCGACGTGTGCGCATGTTTCTTTCGAGAGTTGCGAGGGTGCCGGTTTGCTCATTTTGCTCGATGAAGCGGGCGTGCAGGTGTCGACCGGAAGTGCGTGTATGACGGGCAAGCAGGAGCCGAGTCACGTGCAGAAGGCGATGGGGATTTTGACGGAACAGGCGAAGAGTAGTCTGCGGATTTCTTTTTCCAGTTTTACCACTCGTGACGATACCGATGAAGCGGTGGAGCGGATTAAAAAAGCAGTGAAGAAACTTCGCCAGGTGCAAGGTGGCGGTGGAGTGGGGCCAGTGCTGGTTTATTCCTAGGGCAGAAGGTGCTGGCGATATTCTTTAGATGAAATTGTAGCCGACGGGCGCTTGGGAATTGTGCATGATCCCATGCCATCGAACTCACCATGAAGATCAAACAAGCTCTCGGACTGATTATTGGCCTCATTGTTGGCGTTGTTGGTGGGGTGCTTTATTCAAACAGCGTGCCGCCGGAGGAAGGATCGGTGGAAGATGAATACGAGCTAGCGGTCACCAAGCTGGCGAGCGCGGAACGTCGCCTGATGGCTTTTAGCCGCTATGAGAAGAGTGACGCGGGGAGGACGAGAGATGCACTACGGGATCTGGCAAAGGATTTTAAAGACGGCAAGGAGGTGAGTCCGGACGATGTTTTTGCGACGATGAAGCCTTGGTTGCGTGAGATGGCTCCGATCTTCGAGCGTATTCGTGAGGTGAATGCGGAAGACTGGGCGAATACCCGGACCTCCGAGTGGGCCCGCCTTTACGGTCTCAGTCAATCTGAGCGCGAACGGTTGGAGAAGTGGTTTCAAGCGAGAGGAGAGGAGCGGGCGAAGGATCTGACCGAAGTGGTGCAAAGTCAGGACTCGGGCTTCGTTGATTTCATCAAAGCGACCGAGTACAACTGGCGTGATGCGAGCGGGGTGGAACCGGTGATTGAGGAAATGTTAGAGGGCGAGGATCTCGCGAGGTTTCGTGAGGACCGGTTGGCGGAGCGCGCGGAGAGTGTGCAAAATGAAGCCGATCGGAATTTGACGCGCTTGGATGACGTCGTGGGCTTGGATGACGATCAGCACCGGGAGTTGTTCGGAGTGTTGAGCCGGAGCGCCCGTGATTATCGTCCGGAAGTTGGAGTGTCCGGAGAGGCGGCGCTTGATCTTGTTGGAAGGGATACTGCGATCAATGAGGTTTTGAGGCCTGATCAGTTGGAGGTTTTGAACGAGCACCGGAGTAATCGTCAAGCGGAAGCTGAGAAGGAATTGCGTCGACTGGGAATGACGCTTCCAGAGAATTGGGACGCACTGGAAAGGGAGTCATTTTAGGATGAGCGAACTGGCGATTGAGATTAAGGATCTCCGGGTGGATTATGGGGATTTCGTGGCGGTGAAGGACGTCAGTTTGTCGATTCCCTATGGCGTGGTCTATGGGCTGGTGGGGCCGAACGGAGCGGGGAAGACGAGCACGTTCAAGGTTTTGACCACCTTGATCGAGCCCACCTACGGCGAAGTTGCGGTGGCGGGTTTCGACATCTTTGAGAAGGCCGGCGCGGCGCGGGAGGTGATGGGGTATATGCCGGACTTGGCTCCGGTGCCATCGGATTTGAAGTTGTGGGAGTTTCTTGATTTTCATGCCGATACCCATCGACTCGGGGGGCGTCGGGCTCGCCGCGAGCGGGTAGAGGAATGTCTGGCGACCGTGAATTTGACCGAGAAGCGAAATGCGTGGTGTAAGGAATTATCGAGGGGGCAGACCCAGCGTTTGGTGTTGGCAAAGACCTTGTTGCATCGACCGAAGGTCCTGATTTTGGACGAGCCGGCGAGCGGATTGGACCCCTTGTCGCGACGTGAACTGAGGTTCGCCTTGCAGACTTTGGCGAAGGAAGGGGCAACGGTGATTGTCAGTTCGCACATCTTGAGTGAGCTGGCTGAGATGTGTTCTTCGCTTTGCATCATGAATCAGGGTCAGTTGCTTGCCAGCGGGACGGTGGATGAAGTCAGAAAGGCTCTTGGCCGGGCGGAGCGAAAGCTCACGGCCGTGACTTATGGGGATCCGGCGAAGGTGGCTGCTTGGCTCGGTTTGCGAAGTGACGTGAGTGAGTTGAGAGTCGACGGGCAACGGGTGAGCTTTCAGTTCGTGGGGGAAGATGAGGCCCAGGAATTGCTCATTCGCGGCTTGGTGAATGAGGGATTGTTGATCCGTTCGTTTGAGGAAGGGAGTTCCTCGTTTGAAGATATTCTGGTCCAAGTGGCAGAAGGGAATCGTGAATCATGAGTGGAGATCAGAGGGAATCAGTGAAGCGATCGTTTGTGCCATTTTGGATGATTTGGGCAAATCCCATCGTGCGTCGGTATGCGCGAAGTCGCCTCAGGCCGACGGGATTCGGGGTGTCACTTTTATTGGTGGTCCTAATTTCAGGATTTGTGTTTTTCGTGTCCCGCGAGGGAACCGGGAGGGTGATGGCAAGCCCCGTAGATGTGGCGCGGGTGCCCTTGTTTCCTCTTTTGATCATCCAGGGAATTATCCTGTTTGGACTGGGCACGGGACAGGTGGCGGGGGCGATGACAGGCGAAGCTGACGAGGGTGTTCTGGACTATCAACGGCTCGCTCCGATGAGTCCGTTGGCGAAAGTTTTGGGGTACCTCTTTGGCCTCCCGATCCGCGAGTGGGTGCTTTTTGTGGCAACGATGCCTTTCACAATCATTTCATTGCTGGAAGGGCACGTCCCACTGCAATACGCCTTTCAACTCTATGCTGTCTTTGTGATGGCTGCCCTTCTCTATCATCTCACCGGACTTCTCACCGGAACGGTGATGAAGAACAGGCGGTGGGCTTTTTTAGGGTCGATGGGTTTGGTCTTGTTGCTCTATACGATTATTCCGCAGGCGGCAAAATTCGGGCTCGTTTACTTTAAGTATCTCACCATTTATCCGGTAGTTGAGGAGGTCATGCCACACTTTACGCCGCAGCGATTGGGGCAGTTGGTTGATGCCTACCAGATGATGGTTCCGCCGGCGAAATTCTTTGGGCTGGATCTTCCCCAGTATGTTGTGACCCTGGTTTCGCAAGCCGTTTTGAGTTTTGCGATGATTGTCATGCTGTGGCGTCATTGGAGGAAGGCTGAATCCCATTTGCTGGGGAAGCTGGGAGCAGTGGGCTTGTTTGCCTGGCTGCAAGTTGTTCTGTTGGGCAATGCCCTGCCTTTGATCGACGGAGGTGACATCTTTCCATCGCGCGAGCTGAGAAGGCGCTTCGGGAGAGTGTTGAATCCCCAGTCTGAATTCTGGAAACCGGAGATTGGGGAGGCCGTGATGATGGTCGGCTTGTTCGGGGTGGTCACGATGGGGGTCATGTGGTGGATGACGCTGATCATTAGTCCGAGCCGGGATACTCAAATCCGCGGTTGGCGACGGGCGAGAAAATTTGGGAATTCCAAGCTCCCGACTCTTTCGGATGCAGCCACTTCTTTTCCGTGGGTTTTTGTAATGGCGGGAATCGGGGTGACGGGTTGGTATATTTTTGCACAGGCGATTCTCGATTCCCGTTGGTATCCCGGACAGGAACTTTCGACGATCGCGCTTCCTGCCATGGTGATCATTGCTCTGACGGGAGGTTGGGCTTTGCAGGCCCTTTTGGAAACGAAGGGGCGTAAGGTTGCAGGCTTGATTGCAATTTTTGTGGGAGTGATTCCGGTCATGCTCGCCATCATCATGGGGGTGAGCGGGGGATTGATTTCGCCAGCTGTTTGGATGGCGGGAATCTGCCCGGTCTCGTGGCCGGTTTATGGGTCGGGGCTCTTTATTCCGGATAGCGGATTGCCGCGTGATGTGGTGCGGGCATTGCCGAATGCTTTTTGGTTTTGGCAGGGCGTGGGGCTTTTGGTGACCGGCTGGCTTTTAGCAAAATTGCGGGAATCGAGATTGAAAATTTCACGCGAATCAATGGATTAGAATTATGAACTGGATGAACAAAATATTAATATTAATAGGACTGCTTCAAGCGGCCTCGGGTGGTGAATTACGAGTGGTCTCGTACAACATCAAGCATGGCCAGGGGATGGACGGTAAGATCGATCTTGAACGGGTCGCGGCGGTGATTGCGCGGAAGAAGCCGGATCTCGTCGCGCTTCAGGAAGTGGATAAGAATTGCCGCCGGAGCGGGAATCGCGACATCGCGGCTGAATTAGGCAAGCTCTTGGGCATGGAACATCGATTTGGGAAGTCGATCGATCACGATGGCGGGGAGTATGGCGTCGCGGTGTTGTCGAAGTTGCCGATCACGGGCTTGAATCATTACAAGTTACCAGGAGGAGACGAGCGCCGAACCGCGCTTGAGGTGCAGGTGACGGTGAAGGGAAGTAAGACGCCGGTTTCGTTTGTGTCGATCCACAATGATTGGTCGACTGAGGAAGTGAGGCTCGGTCAGGTTGCGGCACTTCTTGATGGTTTGAAGGAGGTGAAGCATCCGGTGATTTTGGCGGGGGATTTCAATGGTGAGTTGGACGACATCTCGATGAAGTTACTGGTCAAAGAGGGGTGGAAGATTCTCGATAAGAAAGGAGTGAAGACCGCGCCCTCGGATGATCCCAAGGTGGAAATTGATTTTGTGGTGACTCGAGGATTGAAGGCGAAGCTGATCGAGCACGAGGCAATTGAGGAACGGGTCGTTTCGGATCACTGGCCGATTTTTGCAGTTTGGGAGTTTGCAGAGTAAAAAATGGCGAAGTGACAAGGAGGGTGATCTTGCTAGGGTTGGGGCAATTAAAAAAGTTGCGATTACGATGGGGTTGCTGACCGGTGTGGCCTGCGGTGAAATGAAGGTTGAGGTCAATGGCGTAAGGGTTGTCGGCAAGGGATATTCTTCCAAGAAGGATGCCATGAATGGTGAGCTCAGGGCCTTCAATTGGTCTGCCGGCACTTCGGTGGCGTTACTCGTAAAGAGCGATGGAGCAAAGATCGTAAGCCTGAATGAGAAGAAGTCGAAGATCACGGTCTTCTCGGACGATCAGGGCACGGATTTCATGAAGGTGAAGAGCCGTTTTTCCAACAATCCGTATAAGTTTGAATGGTCCAAGGTGAGTGAGGACGGGGTGGCGCTTGGGACAACCATCGCAAGTGACGGACTCCCGGCCAAGGGGGCGAAGAGTTTGATCATCAAAGGCGAACTCGTTGTGGCGACCGGGTCAAAGTTTGAGGAGAAGAAATCGGAAAAGGTGAAGCCAGAGGATGGTGGCGTGGTTGAAGTGGGCGGCTTTTCCTTCAAGATCAGTAATGCGGGAGATCCGGAATGGGGTGAGATGAAGTTTCAAGTGACTCTGAGCACCTCCACGGATTTGGATGCGATTCAAGGATTTGTCTTTTATGATCAGGATGGGAAGAAGTTGGAGTCGGAAGATTCCGGAAGTGGAACTTCGAGCTTTGGGAGCAAGACAACCTACTCGAAGACGTTTCAATTTAAGGATAAGCCGGCCCATCTCGTGATGGGGTTGAATCTTTGGACAGATCTTGAAGTGGTGACGGTGCCGATTGACTTGAATGTGGGTGCGGGGTTGTAGGATTGCCGTTTTGATTTTTATTAGGGCAAAGTCATGTGACCACTATTGCGGCCGGGTTGCTGAAATCGTTAGATGGGATTTGCACTTAGGACGTTTCAACCTAGGTTGCTTCTGATGAAATCTCTTGCGATTCTATCCCTGCTGGCTCTTCCGATCTTTGCCGATGAGGCGAAGCTGACCTTGTTGGCCAGTGGCTTTGAACGTCCGTTGGATTTGACGGCAGCACCGGGGCTCGATGAAGAGCTTTTCGTGGTGGAGCAAGGTGGGAAGATCTTCCGGATCGACAGGTCATCGGGAAAGAGACTGGGTGAGGTGTTGGATTTGAGCGGGGTGGTTTCACGTGGGCACAATGAGGAAGGGCTTTTGGGTCTTGCCTTCAGTCCCAAGTTCGAGAGCGATCATCGCCTCTATCTCTATTACACTTTCGGCAACGAGGGGAATCGCAAGGCGCAAATCTCGCGATTTCATTTCGATCCTGAGAGTAAGACTGCCGATGTGAAGAAGGAGGAGAAGTTGCTCTCGTTCACCGAGGATTTTGGAAATCACAACGGAGGTTGGATTGCCTTCGGGCCTGACGGGATGCTCTACACGGCGCCGGGGGATGGGGGTAAGGGAAATGATCCGAATGCCCGGGCGCAGGACCTGGGGAATCTCCTCGGATCAGTTCTGCGAATTGATGTCTCGGGAGCGAAGGGATACGAAGTTCCGGCTGATAATCCTTTTGTGAAGCAGGATGGGGTGAAGCCCGAGATTTATGCCTATGGATTGCGGAATGCTTGGCGGTGTTCCTTCGACGCCGAGACTGGCGATTTTTGGATCGCGGATGTTGGGCAAAACCATTGGGAGGAAGTAAACTTCGTGGAGGCGGGAACTCTCGGGGGAAAGAACTTTGGCTGGCGTCTGCGGGAAGCGAATCATGAGACCCCGATGAAGGGAGTGGGCGGCGACTCTCCGGAAGGGGCGCATACTCCGATCTACGAATACGATCACGATATGGCCAAGCCGACCGGCGGGCTTTCGATTACGGGGGGGTATGTTTACCACGGTTCGCAGGAGTCATTGAAGGGGCTCTATCTCTTTGCAGATTATGTTTCGCGCAAGGTTTGGGGGATCACCCAGGAGGGTGGTAAACTGGGGAAGTTTTCCGATCTCTCGAAGGTTCTCGTTCCATCGGATGGAAAGCCGCTGGGACCAGTTGCGAGTTTCGGTCAGGACAATCAAAAGGAGGTTTACATTGTGGACCATACCGGCCGCATTCTCCGGATTGATTAGTGCTTACTTTCCGGTGGTCATACCGTTAGGATGGGAGGATGAAAAAGCTTTTATTTTTGGTTCTTTCGGCAGTCGCATTGGGTGAAGAGCGCTTTGAAAATGTCGTGGCGCAGAGCAAGCTTCCGAGGGAGGGTGGTCTAGCTGCGGCTTTCAAAGGCGATGCCAGGATTGCGGATCACAAAGCGGTGATTTTTGCCGATAACTTCGAGGAAGGTGAGTTGGGGGCACGGTGGGATGAGAAGGGGAAGCCGCTGACTCTCGCGCCTGCGGGTGGCGGCGTGGTTGGGAAGCAGTGCATGAAGGTGACGGCGACTCTTGGAAAGAATCAAGGAGGTGGGTTGACGAAGTGGTTTGAGCCGTCGGATACCGTGTTTGTTCGCTTCTACACCCGCTTCGATGAAGGTTGTGACTACGTGCATCACTTCGTGACGCTGCGGGCAAACAAGGGGCTGCGTGGCGGCGATAAGTGGAGCGGATTTGGGGGAGCAGGCAATTTGCCAAAGGGCGATGAACGTTTTTCGACAGCGCTCGAACCCTGGGGCGATTGGGGAAAGCTTCCGGCTCCGGGGCAGTGGAATTTTTACTCGTATTGGCACGAGATGAAGCCGTCTCCGGACAAGAAATATTGGGGGAATCAATTCATGCCGAAGGAGCAGAAGAATATCGGGAAAGGGAAGTGGATCTGCGCCGAGTTCATGTTGAAACACAACACTCCGGGGGAGCAAGATGGCGAGCAGGCCTTCTGGATCGATGGCAGGTTAATGGGGCACTGGAAAGGGATCAGTTGGCGGAAGACGGATTCGCTGAAAGCCAACGCGCTCACTTTGGAGAGCTACATTACGGATCGCTGGACGAAAAATCCCGTGAACATTGTCGAGTTCGACAACCTCGTGATTGCCCGGGAATACATCGGGCCTGCCGGGAAGTAGTTTAGCGGATTCTCAAGATGCCGCGCATGACCTGCCAGTGGCCCGGGAAGGTACAAAGGTAGGGGTAGTCGCCGGGTTCTTCGGGGGCGGTGAAGTGAAGGAGGTGTTCGGTTTCCGCGTCGATGACGGGGATGTGATGGAGAACTTCGGGGAGATCCGGGACGTAACTTTTATCACCGGCTTCGGGGTTATTAAGCATGGCGAAGGCGGCCTCTCCAACTTTTTGGGTAGCGCCGGGGGTGACGATGACGAGGTTGTGAGGCATGACGTCGGTGTTTTTAAGCGTCAGTGAGAGGGCCTGTCCGGGAGAGGCTTCGAGGAGGGTTTGTTTATAGAGAAGACCGCCTGCGGCTTCGACGAGGAGGGCCTTGGAACCTTCGACCGGGGTGCCGGTGACGACGGGAGCTTTTTCTTTGTCGCGTTTGACGCGGAGGGCGATGGCGGTGGGTTTGCCCGCGACCGGTTGGGCGAGGCCGGGGTGCTCGAAGGTTTGATCGAGGTACATCGGCGAGGGGAAGAGGTCGGTTTTGAATGCCACTTCGTCAGCGCCTTTGAGGTGCATGCGAAGGTGGAGTTGCATCGCGGGTTGGAGATCGGGGAGTTCGACAAAGAGGGAGGTCTTGTTCTCGAGGAGGTGGATGGACGGGATGGTGAGGACGTCGTGGCCGAGTTTCTTGGGCTCGGCGAGCGAGTATTCGGGTGAGCCGTATTGCTTGCCGAATTCGTAGTTCCACATTTGGGCGAAGAAGCGACTGGGGTCTTCGACCGAGGCGTCGAGCGGAGTGGTGAAGTCGATGAGGATGCCGTTGGAGTAGGTGCGGTAGGATTTGGGTTTGCGCACCTGCTGTCCAGAGTAACGAACGCGGTGGAAGCAACCGTCCTGGGTGGAATAGTCGCCCCAGCCATCGAGGCCGACGAGGTAGAGTTGGCCGTCGATCGGGTGAAAGGCTCCACGCACGGCACCGGAGAGAAATTCACCTTCGAGCGGGACGGTGGCTCCCTGGGGGCGGGCGGCGGAGTCATCACGCAGGATGAGGTAGTGAAGACCGGAGCCGTAGGAGAGTCCGAGGTGGCTACCTTTGAAGGGGCCCCATTGATCAGAGGTGATTTCAACCATGCCGCCGACGGAGTTTTCGACGCCGCGGGGAATGAAGCAGAGTGGGGAGGCGATGTTGCCAGTGCGCCCTTCGGATGGACGTCCGTAGAATTCTCCTTGATGGACTTCGATGATGGAGGAGGCGGGGGTCCAGTCGCCTTCCTGGGGGGCGACCCAGTGGTAGTCACTGGAGCCGCCGATGCCCATGCAGTTGCGAACTCCGTAGGCGATTTCGCTTGTTTTCTGATCGGGTGAGGTTCGCAGGATGCTTTCGCGTTGGGTGAAGTGGAAGGCTCCATCGGCGGTGCGGTGGAGGCCGAAGGTGTGCGAGTGAGAGCGGTCGTATCCACCGAAGTCGTTGGCGTAGTTTTCGTAGAAGTCGGCTTCGTCGTCGTTGTTGGTGTCGTGAAGGCGGTAGATCTGCCCGCGATCGAGAACGAAGATGCCGTCCTTGTCGATGTGGATGCCGAGGGGTTGATTGAGTCCGGTGGCGAAGCGCTTCCAGGCGACTTTTTCGAGAGAATGGTCGAGGCCGGTGACCTTCCAAACTTCGCCCGCAAGGGTGGAGATGTAGGCTGTTCCTGATTCGTCAAAGGCGATTCCGGAAAGCTGCATCACGGAGTTGAAGGGATTGGAAAGGGGGACGGGAATGGTGTCGACGATGTAGGCGAGGCCGGGGTGGGCTCCGCTGGCTGTGCCCTTGAGAGTGATATCCTGCTCCCAACGTTTTGTCGGTTCGAGGGACGGACGGAGTGCTTCGATGTCGGCAGGTTTGCTTCCATCCTTGGTGATGGCGACGACGAGAACGGCACCGGGTTTGGCGTATTTCACCGAAAGGATACCATCGGCGAGGATGGCTTGTCCGATTCCCTGGTGGGAGACGAGTTGATAGCCGCCGGGTAAGGGAAGGGCGAGGGTGGGTGCCCCTTCAGGAAGAGAGAGATGGCGGTAGAATGCTCCACTGGTAGTGGAGGGAGTATCGTCGATACGAACACCGGAAAGGGAGTATTGAAGGGTGATGGATTTTCCGTGGCGTCGGAATCCCAGGTAGGATCCGCCAGCGGGCATGGTGGCTTCTGAAAGGGTAAACCATGGATCACCATCGAGGTTGGCATTGCGGGAAGTGCCCCACCGGAAGGGCTGGAACTTGATAAAGCCGTTTTCCCAGACGGAGCGATAGCTGAGTGAGAGGGGATCGAAGACGGTGGAGAGTTCACGACCTTCGCCGAGGCGAATGGAGATGCCTTTGAGGACGACGAGGTCCTTGCCACGGAAGACCTGGGTTTGATGCTCGCCCATGTCGATGTCGTTCCACCGACCATCGGTGTGGTTGTTTTGGTTGTGCTTGCCCCAGTGGCCATGGAGGCCGGCGTCGAGTCCGGGGTAGGCGGGGACGATGGCGGGAACATCTTCGCGCGGGCGCTCCATAAGGTAGTCGGCCTGCCGTTGGTAAAAGTCGTAGAGGCGCGATTCGTTCACCTCAAGTCCGGCAAGGTCGTAGTTTTCGCGGCCTTTTTCGGGATTAGCGTAGTCGTAAACCTTGGGATTGGCGGGGCCGCTTTGGGCGAAAATCTGGCCGGAAAGTAGGAAGAGTGCGAGCAGCCTTAGCATTTCGTGAGTTTTTGAAAGCCCCGGAGGAATAGCGAACAAAAAAGCCTGTAATTGCAGAGAGACGCTAATTGGTTTCGTAAAGGGCCCCGAGTTTTTTGCGGAAAGCTGAGAAGGTTTCATTGAATCCCTCCACGGCAGCGCGTGTTGTAAAGGTGTCATCAGCGGAGCGGGCCATACTGAAGAGTTCCTGAACGATTTCCAGAGCTTCTTCCAGGAGGAGAACGTCGTTTCGATCAGCAAGTTTTTCGAGTGGTTGGATGGATTCCCTGCTGGTCTTGTAGAGGTCTCTAAAGTCTTTGGCGGAGGTTCTGTTTTCGTCGTAGCGAAAGTCGGCGAGGGGTTGGAGGCGTCGCTCAAGTTCCTGGGCGAGCATGAACTTGGTCAGGTAGGCCGGGCGACGGACAGCCTGGGTGGCGAGCATGGTGGCTGAGAGGTGGAGGGGGGAGGCCTCGCGTGCTTTCACGAGACGGGTCTCGACGGCGGTGAGGCTGAGGAAGGTGCCGAGTGAGTTGGCGAGGAGGGCTTTTTCACGAACTTCCTGGTAGCCCGCGATGGCGCTTGCGACGGCTTCGTTGGGTTTGCCATCTTCGTAGTAAAGTTCGCGGGCTGCTTCGAAGGTGGGGGCGGCGATCACTTCGAAATCGACGAAGAATCCCGCTTTTTGAATGACGAGAAGGGCATTGAGTTCTTCTTCCATTCCGGTGCCGACGATGAGCCGGGCATCGCGCGGGACTTTGGTTTGGATCAAGTGAAGGAGAAGTTCCCAGGCCTTGTAGGGACGGTTGAGGGTGCCATCGGCGGCGAGACGGGCGAAAAGGTAGGTGTTTCTCCGCAAGGGGCGGCCGGTGAGGGCGGCATCCAGCATCATCGCGATGGGGGCGGCAATGTTTTCGCGGTTGCTGGCGACGTATTGGCGGCTGTCGGTGTTGATGGAGAGGTTGTAAAACTCAGGGAGGGGACGTTCGGAGGTTTCGAAGAAATTACGGAGGGCGAGGAGAAGTGGCTCGAGGTCGAAGTCAGGTTTCGGTTGGAATCTCAGAATGCCCGGGGATTCTTTTTTCCGCGCGGTGATGACGAGGCTGGTTTTGATCAAGGCGGGTTCGACGGGGGAGGTCTGGGGTATGTCCTTGCAGAGCATGGGAATGCTGGTGAGGAGTGCCATGGTCTTGAAGTTTTGTGCGACTACTGGAGGGGCTGGTTCTCCGGTCGGGCTGGTTGCGTCCGGTTTCTTGGCGATGATTTTAGGTTTGCCGTCGAAGTCACTGAGGTTGGCGAGGACTCCTCGCCAACGGGCCGCTTCGCCAGGTGCGTCACGGCGCTGGGTCATGGGGTTTTCGGGAAGGATGGGAGCGAGGACATCGAGGAGAAGTTGCCCGAGCAGGTGGCCCTCGGTATCCGCGGGAAGGTCGATGAGCCACTGGGCTGCCTGCAGAGTCGTTTTACGGGCGGTGTCAGTTTCCTCCTTGGAAGGAGCGGGGCGTGGTTCGAGTGTGGAGAGGGCCTCGACTACGGCACGGGCGCGGGGCTCGGTGGGTGCGAGGCGCTGGCTGAGAGTGAGGGCCTTCGCCTTGTCGCGGAGTTTTTCAGCTTCGGCAGGTGTTGGACCATCGCCAATAATGGCGAGGTGCGAGGCCAGTTCCTGAATGCTGTCGACATCCAAGGGGACGAGGTCTCGACGGAGCAGTGGGTAGGAATCATCCGCCGGGATAAATTTGGGCGTAGCACTGAGCGTTGTGATCAGGGCAAGAAGGAGTCCTAGGATCGTGAAGCGCATCACTTGGATACTAAGTGGCGGGAGGGAGGCTTACAAATCGATAACGGTCAAAGAATTGATGAAAATGAGAGCTTTTGGGAATATTTCTCCGTTTTGGGCTTCGTAGAGGGTAAAAATCTTTCGAATTATGATGCGATCCTTTCTCTTTCTCTCAATATTTCCGGCCAGCTGGCTTGTGGTTTCTTGTGCGGAGGTCTCCGTCGCTGACTTGGGCAGCCTGAGCCGGAATGCTATGAATTTTGACCAACAAGGGGCCGAGTTTGGAGAGTGTGGCGTGGTGAGCCAATTTGAAAAAGGAAGGGCAAGTTCCAAGCAGTCGGCCGGAGGCGGATGAGCGTCCTGCTCACACTAGGAGCCAGTTGGCTTTTGATTTATTGATCCTGAAACGCTTAAATTTACTCTTGTGACACGTTCTCTCTTGCTTCCACTGGCTTTCGTCATTTCACCTCTCCAGGCTGGAGATTCAACGGAAACTCCCGGGACTGGATCGGACTCGGTTTTCCTCGCTCCGAATTTCTTCACTGGTGGTGCGAGCAGGTTGGATCTTGAGGCGGACAGTTTAACCAGTGACGATGTGGAGATTTTAAAATCATCGCTCCGTTTTGAGCAGACCCGGGGAAGTTGGAAAGTTGCGGCGGCGGTGGGCGAAATGCGTCATGCCATCGACTACGAGCCCTTTACGACCACGCTGCCGTCAAGGCGGGTTGAGGTTTCCCACGACTATCGTCTGGAGCTTCAGAAGACGATTTCGCCGAACTGGACGATGTTGGCGACCGGGGCATACGTTGATGGTTTTTCCGATCATCGTTCGATTTGGATTTCGGAGTTTTACGACCAATCAAATTCGCGAAACCCGGCATACCGCGAGGCCGATCCGGGCTCGGTGGCCTTTTCACTGGGCGGCCAATGGTCCTATCGACCGGGCCTGGGTTCGGTTTTGGTGACGGTGGGATATTCCCGGGCGGAAATCGTTCCGGGTTGGGGGCGGGAGTTTAACCCTTCCTCGGGGCGGTTTGAGCTGGTCTCGACCGATTCCGAATTGGAGACCTACTCGGGTGGGATCGTTTGGAAAACCGCCGTCAATCCGAGGCTCGTCTCGAAGCATACCCTGAGATTTACGGAGACCGAAGACCGGGAGTTGCGGACTCAAATTCAAACAGAATGGGCCTTCGCGCTCACCGATGATTTGACGGTTCGCGCTCAACTCGGAGGGGCCGAGGAGAAGCCCGATTTTGATGCGCTCTACGGCGGGGTGACCCTGGTTTATGAATTCAACGAGCAATGGCAGATGGACCTGGGCTACCGCTACTACCAGGATAGCGGGGAGATCAATTCCTCGAACTTTAACACGGCCGCTCCCGGAATTGAGAGCCGGGAGCTCTCGCTGGGCTTTCTTTGGTCCAACGGCGCGACATCGATCAGGGCTTCGGTGGGCTTCTACGAAACGGACTTCGACCCTATCGACAACCCCGTGAACGACGTCTTCACCAACCTCTACCAGGACCGCGATTTTATTTCGGCGCGGTTTGCCATCACCCATCAATTTTAGATTTATCATGATCAACCACCTTAAGGCTTTCTTCTTCATGGCGATCGCGGCTCCGTCGGCGTTCGCGCAAACCCCGCTTCCCGTCGGGACGATCATTCCGGAATCACTGACGCTGACCCTCGGAACTCCCAACGCCGGGAACAATTTGCTCACCAATCTTCAAGAGGTGACCTTCCGCGAGGAGTTCGCCGGGAAAGCGGTGATGGTCGTCTATCATGCTTCGTGGTGACCGACATGACGGTTCGCAGTCTCGCAGTTGGCGGGATCCGTTAATAGCAACTTCCAAGACGATAACCTCAATGACAATGGTGTCCCTTATGTCTCGGTTCTTCTCAATATTGCGGTTGAGGACTTTGAGGATCCTGATTTGATTTCGAATGCCATTAGCACCGGGTCTGGAAGTAATCGAAGTTATCAGCAGGTGGGAATCGATGCCTCACCCAACCGAAATTCCAAGGAACGATATGGCTTCAACTATTTTTTTCGAAGCCTGCTCAATGATCGCAGCGCCATCCCGGGAGATCGTCGTCGGGTTGTGGTATTATACGGCTCGACGGGAGAGGTCCTTCTCAACGAAAGCGCTTTGGGGGATGTCGCGCTGTCCTCGCGGGTCATGACCGCGATCAACTCGATCAACCCAGCCCCTGAGGAAAGCTTTGCTTCGTGGATTGCTGAAACAGGTATTTTGGAAGCCGAGCAGGGAGCTCATGATGATCCCGATGGCGATGGCCTCACCAACCTGCTGGAATATGCTCTGGGGCTAAATCCAGCCCTCGCTGACGCCGGGGCTGGACCCCGAATGGAGAGTGGCACCGAAGGCCCAAGACTGATTTTTCAACGGAGCAAGTCCGCTGCCGTTGAACCGATCACGATTGAAATCGGGACTTCGCTGGCCGATTTCGCCATGCATTCGCCCGCTCCGGAAGACGTAAACATGATAGATCAAGGGGAAACGGAGCTCATTTCAGTTGTTCTGCCTGAGATGAGCGGGGCGGTTTTCGCCAGACTCAGGACGAGTGCGCAATGAGTTGACCCCGTGCGATCTCACTTTAAGATCTCCCCATGGCAAACGCGACTGATGATGCGAAGGAGGCTCTTGCGAGCATGCTTGGAAAACTTGGATTTGAATTCGAGATCGAGGTTCTTGGTGAACCAGGTCACGAAACACTCAATATTGTTTCTCCCCATTCAGCCTTGCTGATTGGCAAAAACGGGGATCGTCTCGACGACCTCCAGTATCTCGTCAATCGCATCGTTCGCGGGAAGGACCGCGATGCCCCACGTTATCGCGTGGATTGCGATGGCTACCGCACCGAGCAAGAAGAGCGTGTCGCTGACAAGGCCCGTAAACTGGCCGAGAAGGTCAAGGAGACCGGCCGCGAACTCTGGATGAACCCGATGAATTCCTATCACCGTCGTCTGGTGCACAATGCTCTCGTTGAAGACCCCGAAGTGGAGTCGGTTTCCGAAGATTCCGACGCCCGGAATAAGAAGATTCTGATCCGCTTGAAGTAATTCCCTTTTATGGAGACCCACCGCCTTGTTTTACCGGAGGACCTGAATCAATACGGGTTCCTCTTTGGTGGAAGGCTTCTAGGGTGGGTTGATGAGGCCAGTTGGATCGCAGCCAGTCTGGATTTTCCGGACTGCCGTTTCGTCACCATCGCACTTGATGAGGTGATTTTCCGCCACAGCGTGCGGGAAGGCACGATTCTCGCCATCCAGTCGGAACTTCTTCGCAAGGGGAATTCCTCCGCAACCTACACGGTCCAAGTTTTCAAAGGCCGCGCAGACCAAGGTGCGGCAATTTTCACCACCCGCGTCACCTTCGTCAATGTCGATGAAGGAGGCCAAAAAATCCCGCTACCATCATGAGCACTATCGGCCTCTACGAACTTTTCATCATTCTTATCGCAGGTGCGGCATCATTGTTGAGGTCCCTCCCATTTTTCCTTTTTGGATTTTAAGCTATGTTCGAAGTTCGCGAAAAACCAGACATGGTCGAGAAGGCCATGCTCGTCGGATTCTGTTTTGATAAATCAGAGGAGCCCGAGACCCGTGCCCTCCTGCTGGAGCTGGAGGAATTAGTAGATACCCTCGGAATCGGGGTCGTCGGAATGGAACTCGTCCGCATTCGCGATGGAAACAAGCGGTTCATTTGCGGCACCGGAAAAGCTGACGAACTCGTTGAGTTGGCCCGTGCACGGGGATGTGATTGTATCGTTTTTGACAACGAGATCAGCCCGATGCAGCAGCGGAACTGGGAGGGGCTTGCTGACATGACGGTGATCGACCGCGAGGAGGTCATTCTTGATATCTTTGCAAAGCGGGCGCGGACGAAGGAAGCGCGGCTTCAAGTCGAGCTGGCCCGCATGCAGTATGCTCTGCCGCGGATGGCCCGCATGTGGGGTCACCTTGACCGCGAAGGCGGCGGCGGGGGATCCGGCGGCGGCGGTGGTGCTTCCCGGGGAATGGGCGAGATGCAGGTCGAGGTCGACCGTCGCCTGGCTCGCAAAAAAATCAGTCACATCAAGGGCGAGCTAGAGGCCGTCCGGAGACAACGGGCGACCCAACGGAAGGAACGTCAGCGATCCGATACCGCAACGGCCGCGATCGTGGGTTATACCAATGCTGGCAAATCGACGTTGCTCAACAAGCTCTCGGGTGCCGATGTTTTTGAAGCCGATATGCTCTTTGCGACTTTGGATCCGACGACTCGTCGAATCGAGTTGGAGGACGGACAGGATTTACTTTTGAGCGACACCGTGGGCTTCGTGCGGAACCTTCCGCACCGTCTCGTGGAGTCCTTCAAAGCGACGCTCGAAGAAGCAATTATCGCTGACTTTTTGATTCACGTTCTCGATGCTTCATCCCACGAAATCGTGGAGCACTATGACACGACCCGCAAGGTGCTCGCCGAGCTGGGAGCTGATGACAAGCGCGTCATCATTGTCCTCAACAAGATCGACCGCGTGGAGAGTGATGTTACCCTGATGGGCTTGCGTGCGGAATTTCCCGGAGCGATGGAGATCTCCTCAATCACAGGTGAAGGTTTGGAAGAACTCACCTCGCGATTCACTGATTATCTGACGGAACGCGTCAAGCGCCAGACCTATCGCATCCCGCAATCGCGGGGCGATTTGACCGGCCTCATCCACCGTGAGGGCAAGGTTCTCGAAACGGAATACGAGGGGAACGACGTTCTCCTCACCGCCATCGTTCCGAAAGCCCTTGAGGGGCAGCTGGCGGAGTTTGTGAGAGATTAGAAGACTCCGCCGACGTAGAGTTCAGCGTTAGGGCCGGTGGTGAGGCAGTTGACGATTTGTAACCCGGTGCTGCCGATGCTGCCGATGCCGGAGCCGAGTGGTTTCCAGGTGCCGGTATCATCCCACATCGCGATGTGGTTGAAGCGGCTGTCAGAGCCATCGGGCTTCAGGAAGAGTCCGCCTGCGTAGAGGTAGTTACCCGCTATTCCGATTCACGGGATCCGTTTCGAGGGATTACCAATTGAGGTGATTCCGCTGCCCCCGGAAAAAGTAGCCAGGCTCACACAGCTTCTAAATGTCTCATTCTCGAGAATGGCAACGCTTTCGGATACTACTACCGATTCAAGACTCCCGCGCCGATAAACTGCATTCGCTCCCATGGTTGTTTGCTTAAGTGCTCCTGCCATTTCTATTTTCTATCACTCATCTGAACGATGAGGATACCGCCGAATCTTTTGCCGGCGTTGGTGGATCCCGGGGACGACTTCTATTTTGAGGAGATTCCAGTTCTTGGGGCTGATGTGTCCGAATTGATGGGCGAGGGTAGGGAAGGGAGCCTATCGTGCCATGGCCTCTGGAATCAGGCCGTGATAGCGCCGTAGTTTGGACTTTAGAGTCCCAAGGCAGCCTTGGCGGCGGCGAGGATTTCGGCAGCTTTATCACGGTCGGAGGCGGCTCCGCGGGCCATGTCGGGTTTCCCTCCGCCCTTGCCGCCGGCGATGGGGGCAAGGTCTTTGATGAGGTTCCCGGCGCCGAGGCCGGCATCGTTTCCGTCTTTCCCGCAAAGGGCTCCGAGGTGGAGCTTGTCGCCGTCATCGACGATGAAGAAGGCGGCGTGGGTGAAGTGGATCTTCTTACAGCCATTCAGGAGCTCTTGAAGCAAAGCGGCGGGCCCTTCGGTGCTGATGACCATGTTCCCGGTGAGGTTTTGGTCGGCAATGAGAGAGTCGGCAAGGCGGGCAGCACCGGAAGCTTCCGCTTTCTTGAGGGCTTTCTCGGCTTCGATCGCTTGCAGTTTGACTTCGGCTGCGGTGGCAGTGTCGGCAACCGAGAAGGTGTCGGCATCGAGAGCTTTGAGGGCTTCGTTGGCAGTCGCGAGCTTTTCGAGGGCTTCGGATTTTTCGGCGGTTTCTTTTTCCTGTTGTTCGGCGAGGAAGGCTTCGGCAGCGGGGCCGCAGAGGGCTTCGATGCGGCGGACACCGGCTCCGGTGGAGCCTTCGGATTTGATTTTGAAGAGGCCGATCTCGGAAGTGTTGCGGACGTGGGTTCCGCCGCAGAGTTCCATGGAGTATCCGTCGAGGGTTTTGTCACCGCCGCCGATTTGCACGACGCGGACGAGGTCGCCGTATTTATCGCCGAAGAACTGCATGATGTTTTTGTTGTCCTTCACTTGGGCGTGGGGGACTTCGATCCAGGACACGGTGTCGCCGGCCTGGATGGAGGCGTTCACTTTTTTCTCGATGGCGGTGAGTTGTTCGGGGGTGACGGCTTGGGAGTTGAAGTCGAAGGTGAGTCGGTCGGGGGTGACGCTGGAGCCTTGCTGGGCGGCATCGGGTGAGACGACTTCGTGAAGAGCCCAGTGGAGAAGGTGGGTCGCGGTGTGGTGGGCCTCGATGGGATGGCGGCGGTCTCGGTTGATGGTGAGGGTTACGGTGTCGCCGACCGAGGGAAGATCACCGTCGAGCTGGTGGGCAATGGCCCCACCGATTTTCTGAGTGCCGATGATTTTGGACTCATTGAGAGTTCCGGTATCACCTTCCTGTCCGCCCATTTCGGTAAAGAAGACGGACTTGTCAGTGATGATGAGATCATCGTGGATTTCAAGGACCTTGGCTTCACCGGAATCGTTGTCGAAGCCAACGAATTCGGTGACGGTGTCGGTGGAGAGATCGAGGGCGCGGACGATGGTTTTCTTTTGAGAAGCACGGGAGAGTTCGCGGGCTTCCTCCATGCGGGCCTCGACCGCAGCTTCATCGAGGGTGATGCCGCGCTCACGGCAGAGGAGAGCAGTGAGGTCGAGGGGGAAGCCGAAGGTGTCGTAGAGTTGGAAGGCGTCTTCGGGTGGGAAGGTTTTGCCGTCGGCAGCTTTTTCGAACTTCTCGAGACCGCGATCGAGGGTCTTGTTGAAGGACTCTTCTTCGACCGCGAGGGTCTCTTTGACGACTTCGGCGCGGGTGGCGATTTCGGGGAAGACGTGGCCGAATTCGGTGACGAGGGTATCGACGAGTTGGGGGAGGAAGTTGGTTTCGCCGTTGAAGCCGAGGGTGCGGCCGTATTTGACGGCGCGACGGAGGATGCGGCGGAGGACGTAGTTGCGGCCGGTGTTGCCGGGCATGATGCCATCGGCAATGGAGAAGCTGAGGGTGCGGATGTGGTCGGCGATGACGCGGAAGGCGATGGCTTCGTCGAGGGTTTCCGAAGAAACGGGCGGGACGCCCGCGCTCCCTGAGGGGTAGATGTCGTGGTATGTCTTGCCGCTGAGTTTTTCGAGGGTGCGGAAGATGGGTTGGAAGACGTCGGTGGCGTAGTTGGTGGGCTTTTCGGAGAAGTCGGTGAAGCCGTTGGTATTCTGAATGAGCGAGCAGGCGCGCTCGAATCCCATGCCGGTGTCAACGTGTTTGGAAGGGAGGTCACGGTAGGTGCCGTCTTCTTCGGCGTTGTATTGAATGAAGACGAGGTTCCAGATTTCGATGCAGAGGTCGGAGTCCATGTTGACGAGCTTGCCGCCGCTGTCGCCGTTCGGGGTCATGTCGACGTGGAGTTCGGAGCAGGGGCCGCAGGGTCCGGTGTCGCCCATTTTCCAGAAGTTGTCGTCGACGTTGCCGTTGACGATGTGGACCTTGGGATCGAGCCCGGCTTTTTCGAAGAAGCCCGCCCAGAGGTCCCAGGCTTCCTGGTCGAATTCGGAGGGGTCGCCTTCGGACGGTGAATAGACGGTGGCGTAGAGGCGGTTGGCGGGGAGGCCCCAGCGTTCCACGACGAGTTCCCAGGCCCAGGCGATGGCTTCTTGTTTGAAGTAGTCGCCGAAGGACCAGTTCCCGAGCATCTCGAAAAAGGTGTGGTGGTAGGTGTCGTAGCCGACATCCTCGAGGTCATTGTGTTTGCCGCCGGCGCGAATGCACTTCTGGGTGTCGGCGGCGCGGGGTGGGCTGTAGGGGGCTTTTTCGGTGCCGAGGAAATAGGGCACGAATTGGTTCATCCCGGCATTGGTAAAGAGGAGCCCGGGCGACTGGGGCAGAATGGATGCGGAGGGCACGATGGTGTGCTGCTTTTCCTTGAAGAACTCGAGGAAGCTGTTGCGAATTTCTGCCGATGTCATAATGAGTCGGCTTTAGGAGCACATTTCGCCGGAAATGAACACTGAAAATTCTCAAAAGTCGCAGGATTTTGGCGGCCTCAAACGCTTCGTTGCCAACTCGGTCCTGCCATCCTAGGCTCTGGAATGTCCGAAGATTACGCCGCTCCCTCCGAACTCAGTCCATCGTCCAGGTTGGTTTCGCTCGATGTTTTCCGAGGATTTATCATGTTTTGGATTATCGGCGGCGAGGCCATTGCGCATTCGCTGGCGAAGTTGAAGAACCTGCAGTCTCCTGCGTTTGAAACGGTAATTGGGCAGCTCGAGCATGTGGAGTGGGAGGGATTTCGTTTCTATGACCTGATCTTCCCGTCCTTTGTTTTCATCGTGGGAACGTCGATCGTGTATTCGCTGAGCAAATCTTCGGCCTCGGGTGATCGGAAGGCCGCGACGATCCGGGTGATTAAGAGAGGACTGCTGCTTTGGCTGATCGGGATCATTTACTACGGCGGGATTTCGAAGGGGTTCTACGATGCGGGGCAGCATGAAGGGGTGCGTTTGCTGGGAGTGCTGCAACGGATTGGCATCTGTTACTTGGTGGCAGGACTGATGTTTCTTTACCTGCCAGTGCGCGGGTTGGTGGCGTCCTTTGTGGGAATCCTGGTGGGCTACTGGTTGTTGCTGGCCTTCGTGCCCGTGCCGGGTCAGGCCACGGTGAGTTTTGCGGAAGGGAAGAACCTCACCAATTGGTTTGATTCCCAATATCTGCCCTTCTTTAAGTGGAAGGTGACGCATGATCCGGAAGGAATTCTTTCGACTCTTCCCGCCATCGGGACCTGTTTGCTGGGGGTTTTTGCGGGGCTCTTGCTCAAGAGCGACCGGAGGTCGAAGGGAGCGAAGTGCCTGATCTTGATTGCGGCCGGGGCTGCTTTGGTGGGATTGGGATACCTCTGGGGAATGAAGTTCCCGGTCATTAAGAACATCTGGACATCGAGCTTTGTGCTCATGGCGGGAGGCTGGAGTCTCGTTCTGCTGGGGGTGTTTTATGCGGTCGTCGATTTGATCGGCTGGAAAGGCTGGGCCCTGCCCTTCGTCTGGATCGGGATGAATCCGATCGCGATTTACCTGCTCGATAGCGTGATCAGTTTTGAAGGGATCGCCGCCCGGGTGCTGGGCGGACCGGTGGCGGAATGGATGAACGCCATTACGCCCGGTCTCGGTCAGGTCGTGATTTCCTTCGCAGGAATGATTCTGGTATTGCTCCTCTGTCGGACCCTTTACCGGAATCAGATGTTTTTCAGGATCTAAGATCTTTGGTTTTTAGTGAAGAGCCCGGGCCGGCAATCATCGGGCTGAATTGTTGATTGTTTGAGCGGACGGGGCTCGTTAAATTTTCAACATGAGTAGTATTGTGGGTCTCCTTTTTGTGAGTTTGGTTTTACTGGCTTGGAAGGAACCGGTGACGTTGAAGAGCGAGTATTTTGGGAAAGCCCAAAAGGGGCTCACCTTTGGTCTCGCCGGGCTTGGAGTTTCTGAATTTTTCCAATCGGCTGCCATTGCGGCGCAGGATATGGATGCGGTGGGGTTTGGGGCAGCAGGTTTGGCTGTGGGTTGGATCGGTTTGATTTATGGCGTCACCAACTTCTTCCAGATTTTCGCGGAAGATTAAGCTCCGACGAGGTGCGTCCGCATGTTTTGAAGGACTTCGTCGAGGCGGTCTTTGTTGCCGCCACCGACTTCGGCCGTGGCCCAGCCTTGGTAGCCGATGTCCTTGAGGGCGGCGCGGACTTCGGGCCAGTCGACGTCGCCTTCGCCAATTTTGCAGAAGCCGGCTTTGATGCCCCAGTCTTTGACATCGAGTTTCACAATGCGGCGGCCGAGGGTTTTGATCCATTCGGCGGGTTTGCCGAAGCGCTGGTGATTGCCGATGTCGAAGTAGGAACCGACCCAGGGTGAGTTGATCTCATCGAGGTAGTTTTTGAGGAGGTCGGCGGATTGGGTGTTGGGGCCTGCGGGATCGTAGAACATGCCGTTCCAGACGTTTTCGATGAGGATGTGAATCCCGAGCTTGGAGGCGAGGGGGAGGGCTTTTTGGATTCCGACGAGGGAGCGATCCCAGGCTTCCCGGGCGGTGGCTCCTTTGCCAACGACGCCGGGAACGAGGAGAACGGACGATCCGCCGATGGCGTAGGATTGCTCGATACAGGTGAGGAGGCCTTGCAGGGCTTTGGCGCGTTCTTCTTCGTCAGGCGCGGAGAGCTTGGTGTTCCAGTGGATGGAGTTGACGACCCCGTGAACAGGAAGGCCGGTCGCCTTGGAAGCGGCGAGGGTTTCGGCGGGGTTGGAGCCCATGGGGGCGTGTCCTTCGACGCCATCATAGCCGAGGTCTTTGAGGAGTTGGTATTTCTCGGTGAGGGAGTTCCCCTGGCCAATCATGCCATCTTTGACGGCAAGGTAGAAGGCCCCGTGAGAGATGGCTTTGGCTTCTTCATGGTGGTTGGCGAGAAGGGCTCCGGTGGCTCCAGCAGTGGTGACGAGGAAGGATCGACGGTTCATCTTGGCGGAACGCTAAGCGAGAAAAGAGGATTTATAAATTAGAAATCCCCCCGAATGATCGTAAGGGGGGGTGAATGAAGTTACGCATTTGGTTCCTAATTCCTGTCCTCTGCCTCGGGGCGAAGGCAGAAGTATCTTTCGATAAGGAGATTCTGCCGATCTTGGAGGACTATTGCTACGACTGTCATGGCGATGGGTCTTCGAAAGGGGATTTCTCGATGGATGAGTTCAACGATCTGTCGAAGCACCTCAATGATGTGGAGCACTGGTTGGCAATTTGGCGAAATGTGCGTTCGCAAATCATGCCGCCACCGGAAAAGGACCAGTTGGTTCCGGATGAGAGTCAGAAGTTACTGTCATGGATCGAGACCGAAGTCTTCAAGCTCGATCCCGAGAATCCCGATCCCGGTCGGGTGACGATTCGGCGGTTGAACCGAATGGAATATCACTACACCATTCTTGATCTCCTCGGAGTGGATTTTCATACCTGGGACAAGTTTCCGGCGGACGATACCGGCTATGGGTTCGATACCATCGGGGACGTGTTGACGATATCGCCTCTGCACATGGAGAAGTATGTCGAGGCGGCGGCTGAGATCGTGAATCTGGCCCTTCCGGCAGGAGCGGCGGCGCAGACCTCTACACGTGAGGTCAATGGGGATCAGCTGCGATCTTCAGGCGAGAATCCGCGTCGGGCTGATTGGTTACCTTTTAAAAGTGAGCGGACGGTGAATGCCGTGGCCACCTTGCCGGCGAAGGGGCCTTACAAGGTGCATTTCGACTATGCGGTCAAGGGGGCTTCTGAGGCCAGCGACCAGAGTGCGTATATGGAGCTTTGGGTGAATGGCAGGAAAGTGGCAGAGCGTGGTCTGGGCTGGGATCAGCGCGAGACCATCAGGCTTTCCGGGGAGAGCAATTTGGCGAAGGGGGAGAATAAGATCGAGGTGAAGATGATCCCCAAGGACCCTCCGGGCGAGGGCGAGGAGGAGCAATATGCCCTGATTCAGAAGATTGTTTTTGAGGGGCCGACGGACGGAAGCTTCAAGGAGTATCCCAAGGGTTACAGCATGATCATGGTGGATGGCCCGGCTCCGGATGATATGCGGGAGCGCGAACTGTATGCCCGGAAGATCATGAAAAGTTTTGTGAGCCGCGCTTATCGTCGTCCACTCGACAATGGAACGGTGGGCCGCCTGGTGAAGTTGGTGATGGAGGTAGATCAATCTCCCGGGAAATCCTTTGAAGATGGCATTAAGCTCGCGATGACGGCAGTGCTGGCCTCGCCCCGCTTCCTTTTCCGGGCTGAGATTCAGCCCGAGCCCAATAATGAGGGTAAGGTGGTCTATCTCGATGAGTATGCCCTGGCTTCGCGGCTCTCGTTTTTCCTGTGGAGCTCGGTTCCTGACGATGAATTGCTGAGTCTGGCTTTCAAAAAGGAGCTGCGTGAAAACCTCCGCCCGCAAATCGATCGGATGCTGGCGGATTGGAAATCGCAGAGATTTGTGGAGAACTTTGTGGGCCAGTGGTTGCAGGCGCGGGATGTGGAGGCCAAGGCCATGGATAATCGGAAGATCCTGGGGATCCGTGACCGGAACGAGGCAAACCGGGTCTTTAGTTTCGAGTTAAGAAAGGACATGCGGACGGAAACCGAGAAATTCTTCGAGTTCATTCTTAAGAACGACCGCCCTGCCGAGGAGTTGATCTCGGCCCGATATAGTTTTCTGAACGACCGCTTGGCGAAATTTTATGGAGTGCAAGGAGTGAAGGGAAGCGAGCACCGGTTGGTAGATCTTTTGGAGCACCCGGAGCGGGGCGGGGTGCTGACCCAGGGCACGTTCCTCATTGTGAGCTCCAATCCGACCCGGACCTCGCCGGTGAAACGGGGGCTCTTTGTCTTGGACAACATTCTCGGCACGCCCGCGCCGCCCGCGCCGCCGGGAGTTCCTGAGCTGGAGGAAATTGCCCACAATCAGGATAAGCCGCTGACGATGAGGGAGATGATGGTGATTCACCGTGAGAAACCGATTTGTGCCAGCTGCCATCAGCGGATGGATCCCATCGGACTGGGATTGGAAAACTTTAACGCCCTCGGACAGTATCGCAAAATCGAGGAAGGGCAGCCCATTGATTCGGGCGGCCAATTGATCACGGGCGAGAAGTTCAGTGATGTCGCGTCCTTGAAGACAATTTTAGCAGATGACCGTCGCGAGGATTTTTATCGATGCATGAGCGAAAAGCTTCTGACCTACGCGACCGGGCGGGGGCCGGAGTATTTTGACGCCGTGACGATCAACGGACTCGTCGAACGCCTAAAGGAGAATAAGGGGAGTCTCAAAGAGCTGGTCATCGGGGTGATCGAGAGCGCTCCGTTCCAAAAACGCCGGGGTGGTTGAGCGATTCATGCGAATTATCTGCGAGAAAATTCCTGAAATGGGCGTAACCTGCGAATATGAGCCAGTTCAAAGGACTTAACCGCCGGACATTTCTTCGGGGAGTCGGAGCCGCCGTGGGCCTTCCAGCCCTGGAATCGATGACACCCTTGATGGCCGCAACCGGCCAAGGCATTGGCGTGAATGCGAAGGGAACTCCTTTACGCATGGCCTACTTGACAATCCCGAACGGGGTGAACGTCGATCACTGGCGCGCCAAGGGAACAGGCGAGAATTTCAAGCTCGGCAAGTCGATGGCTCCTCTTGAGGGACTGAAAAAGGATTTTCAGGTTTTCACCGGCTTTGCTCACCAGCATGCAACCGCAGGCCCTGATGGAGCAGGTGATCATGCCCGCAGCACCGCAACTTTCCTGACAGGTCAGCGGGCGAAAAAAACGGCGGGATCTGACATCAAGATCGGCGTTTCAGTCGACCAGGTGGCAGCCCGTCAGGCTGAGAAATTTACCCGCCTGCCTTCTCTCGAGCTCACTTGTGATGGCGTCCGCTCCTCCGGTCACTGCGATTCCGGTTACTCCTGCGCCTATCAGTTTAACTTGTCCTGGCGCTCCGAGACCCAGCCCATGACTCCGGAGTCCAGCCCCCGTCAGGCCTTTGAGCGTCTTTTTGGAGCGGGTGCTGGCAAGGACCGCGCCCAGAGTCTGGCCCAGCGGCTCAGCTCGCAGAAGTCCATTCTGGATTTCATCGCCGACGACGCCAAGGCGATGCACAAGCATCTCGGCCGCAACGATCAGCAAAAGCTCGATCAATACCTGACCGGAGTTCGTGAAATCGAGCGCCGGGTTGAGAAGAGCGAATCACTCGGAAAGGTCGTTGATCCCGGAGTTCCGGCTCCCGGCGAGCCGAGGACGTACGAAGAGCATATCAAGCTCATGATGGAGATGATGGTGCTGGCGTTCCAAACGGACTCGACCCGGATTTCGACCTTCCTGTTGGCTCACGATGGCAGCAACCGCTCGTTCAAAGAGATCGGGGTCTCCAGTGGTCACCACAATATTTCCCACCACAAGGGGAATGCCGAGAATCTGGATCAGATCCAAAAGATCGACCAATTTTACCTGACCCAGCTGGCTTACTTCCTCCAGCGGATGAAGGACACCGAGGATGTGGATGGGAATTCCCTCCTGCATAACTCCATGATCGTATACGGCAGCGGTATTTCCGATGGTAACCGCCACAACCACAACGACCTTCCCGTCATCGTGGCAGGGGGAGGCGGTGGAGCCTTTACGCCAGGCCGCCACGTCGATCTGGGCGAAGAGGTCCCGCTTTCGAACCTCTATGTCCGCATGCTCAACGAATTCGGTGTGGAAACGAAGAGCTTCGGCGACTCCACCGGGACCTTGAAGAAGATCTAAGCGGTCCGAATCATTCATCAAAAAAGCCCGCAGCGAATGATCGCGCGGGCTCTTCTATGAGATCTTTCAGACCGGAGGGCTAAGGGACAACAAAGATTTTGTTGTTCCCGGGGTCTTTGGCAAGCTGACCGGAGGTGAAGTTGGTCACCCGGACCTTGTTGTAAGGCGAGTATGGGCTGATCACGACCGTTGGGTCGGAAGTCTTGGAAGCGGTTGGGTAGTTGGCGGTCGTCGGGGCAGGAGCGGTGTAGTTGTCACCGCCGCTGTTGTAGGCGCCCGCTTTCTTGTTTTTATTCTCCTGATAGGCAGCAACTCCGACACCACCGGCTCCGCCAATGGCAGCTCCTTTGATGATGTCTGAAGAATCATCTCCCGCGATCGCTCCGAGAGCAGCACCGCCGAGGGCGCCGCCGATACCATATTGCTGCTGCTGCGGGGTGCATGACACGAGGGTCAGGGCACCTGCAGAAAGGCCTGCTAAAATGAATTGAGGTGTTTTCATCTGTTCTTTAAACGCCCTTGTTGAACGCTTTAATCGCACCTTACGGATATTCATCTCAATGGCCATGATTTAGTGCACATTTTTTAGCATTATTGCTCGGGTGGAGCCGTCACCAGAACCCAGTAGTGACGGTATTTTGAGGCCGGGTCGTGATGGTATCCCAATCCGAAGCGGGTTTGCTCCTGATAGAAGTGATTGAGGGCGAGAATGTGGCTCCGGTGGGTTCCCGAGGCGAGCCAACGGGCGATGCCGGTTACCGCTGAAGCTTCGCCCGCAAGGAGGGATTCGCCTCGCTCCTTCTTTGTTGTCGGGAGTCTACTTCGTATCGGGAACTCTCTACTTCTATGCCGCCTTTAAGTTGAATCAATACGCCTCGAAGATCCGGGTCTTCCTTAGTCAGGCCAGCCAGGCCAATCTTGCGGAGGCTCTCGAGGCCCCGCGGGGGTTTTGGAAATACGTCGGCATTTGTGGCCTGATTGTCATTGTGTTCTACGTCCTGATGGCCATTTTCGTGGCGGCTAAATTTACAGCTTAGGTGTGGGACGTGAAAGACAGTAAACGATCAAAGATCATGAAGATTCTCCCCACCGAACGGGCCATGGGCCTGGTGACAGCCCTTTCCGGATTGGCGATTCCAATTGGTATTGTCATCGGGGCCGGCCCCCTGGGTGGCGCGTCCCAGACCGTGAAGGCTTTTGAAGGGATCATGTGGGTGGTGAATCCATTCGGAATGGGTCTTTTTCAATGGGGCGGGGGACTCTTCAGCCTCATCGGGCTCTACGTCGTGGGCACGATGCTTTCAGCGCTTCTCTGGGGCCTCATCGATGCTCTCGCTTTTCGCAGAAAGAGAGCGGGCAAGAGTTTGTAAGGGAGCGGCAAGACTTGCCGGCGGGATGCCGTTTGAGTGGTTGAGGAAAACTTCCCCGTTTTTAAACCAATCATCGATGGGCGGGGGAGAGAATTGCAAAAAGAATCGGCCCATGAATTCCAGGGAGCCGCAGAGTCTGGTCCATCCTTGATGGTGATACCGCCCCTCCACGTGGGCTTGGTCCAAGCGCGGAGCATACACTGTGCAGCCCGTGAGTTTTTGAATCCTGGCAACGTTTAAGGTGTGGTCGAGATGACCGTGAGTGAGCACGAGACTACGCACGTTTGAGAGGTCCATGCCGCGCTTTTTGAGGGCTTTGCGAATCCGGCAAAGGCCTCCCAAAAAACCTCCATCGAAGAGGTGAACGTCATCACCATCGATGACGATGTGATGGTGCACGATCAGTCCGCGGAGTTGGATCAATTGCCTCATAATTTTTAGTCTGGGATCTTTTCTTTAAAAACCAATGATGGACGCTTCCTAACCCGCTTCGGGTGTGATTCTATTTCTTCTCCAACATGAGTGACGAAACTCCACAAACTCCAGACGACAATGGAGCTCTTGATTTGTCCGGATTGAATTTCGGCCCAGCTTGGGCTCGTGATCCTTCGGAATCCAAAAGCCTAAAAAAATATAAGGACCGCGATGATCGTGGCGACCGAAGCGACTCGCGTGATCGTGGCGACCGAAGCGACTCGCGTGGTCGTGGTGATCGCAATGACCGGCGTGGTGGTGGTGGTGGCGGAGGCGGAGATCGTCGTGGTGGCGGAGGGGGACAGGATCGTCGTGACTTTGACAACCGCCCCCCGCGCTTGGAAGTGGAACCACCTGCAGGATTTAAGATCCAACTCATGCCTGCCGAGGAAAGTCTCGATCTTCTGGCCCGCCAGGTCATCGATTCCGGCCGGACCTATTCCGTTTTTGATCTCGCGAAGGTTCTCTTGCAGAGCCGTGATCGCTTCCGTGTCATTTATGAATCCAGTGATCGGAAGTTTTACCGCTGCCGTGAGGATCAATCACTCTGGCTCTCGCGCGACGAAGCCTTGCGTCATCTTTGGAAAAGTGACTGGCTCGCCAAGTATTACGAAGAGGTGAAAGTGGAAGGAGAAGCTCCCAAGGGAAGTTTCTCCTCGGTTGCCCGCTGCGGAATTAGCAACGAGCTTCTGGGACCGCCCAATTACCATGGTTTCCAGGAGAAGATGCTCGCGCTTCATCGTGAGCGCTTCTCTAACATGTCGCTCGATGCCTATAAGGCAAAGGTGCGCACCGAGCGTGGTGAAGAAGCTGTCGGAGCCTGGCTTGAGAGCATGAAACAGGTCACCAAGTGGAAGCCCAAGAGCGGAGAAGAGGAAGCTCCCGCTGAAGAAGCCGCTCCAGTTGCTGCCGAGGCACCTTCTGCGGACACGCCTGCCACGGAAGAAGTTCCTGTCGCAGAGGTCGCGGATGTTGTCGCCGAGCCTGCTGCCGAAGAATCAGTCGCCGAAGAGGCGGCCCCTGAAGTCGAGGCTGCCGAAGAAACTTCTGCCGAGGATTCCACTGATGAAGAAGCACCGGAACCTGAAGCTGCGGCTGAGGAAGAGGGAACTCCGGAAGGTGACGTGGCAGAGTTGCTCGACGACGCCCGTGCGTTGGAGCGCCACTTTGCGGAAACTCATTTCGAGAAAGTCTTTGAAGAAACCGATCGCGCCTGGGTCATTGGTGATATCAAAGGAAACCTCCTTTCACCGGGATTGCTCACTCTTCTCAAGCGATGCGTCGCTGAGGAAAAACGCTATCCTTCCAATCTTATGCCTTTGGTGTGTCGCCAGCTTTCCGGTCGTCACGTTGCGGTCTTTAAGTGGGACAAGAAGCTCAAGGTAGGACCCTCACGGCCACATGCCGTTTCCTCCGAGACTCCGCTCGCCGAGCGTCCGCACGCCATGATTAAGTATCTCGAAGGAAACTCGGGTGCTGTTCTGAAGGATTTTTGGGCGGCCGTTCGTCCTGCTGATGTCACTGATTCCACAAAGCACGATTGGCTTCAGGATTTCCAATGGCTCCTGAGCCAGGGACACATTATCTTGCTGAGCGATACTACGGTGCATCTTGCCAAGAAGACCGATGGTGCCCAGCCCTCGAAAAAGGCCGCAAAGAAAGCGGGCAAAAAGAAACCCAAGCCTGCAGCCCAAGAGCCTAAAAAGCCCGTCACCGAAGCTCCACAAGCAGAGGCACCCGCTGAGCCTGTGGTTGCAGAGACCGCTGTTGCAGAGGGACCTCCAGCTGAGGTCGCAGAGACTCCGGTTGTTGAAGCCGCAGAGACCCCAGCACCTGAAGCACCAGCCGCCGAAGCGACGGAGGAGGAAAAATCCGACTAAGCTCTAATCTTCGAGGGCGGCGCGGAAGTCATTCGCAGCGGAATTGGCCTTAACGGCTTTGTCTTCTGTTCCGTCTTCATTCACAAATCCCTCGAAGCCATCTTCCTCGGGCTCTGGAAGTCCGCGGGGCTGCTTGGGAATGATGTCGATGTCGCGGGGACTTTCGAGGGAGAGGCTTTGTTCAGACGCTTCCAGGGCCTCGAACTTCCTTGCGGTCGGGAGCACCCGGCTTTCGAGGGAAGAAACCGCCGAGTTGTAGGATTTGACCGAGGATTCGAGCGAGGTGCCGACCTTGGAAAGGTGGTTTGAGAATACGGTGAGCCGTTTGTGGAGTTCACGGCCGGTGTCGGAGATGTGACGGGCGTTTTCGGCGAGAGTTTCCTGTCGCCATCCATAGGCCACGGAGCGGAGGAGGGCGATGAGGGTGGTGGGCGTGGCTAGGATGACGTTTTGATCGACCCCTTGCTCCAGCAGGCTGGAATCCTGGGTAAGCGCGGCCGAGAAGAAGGACTCGGAAGGGAGGAAGAGGACCACAAATTCCGGCGTGGGTTGGAACTGTGATTGATAATTTTTGGAAGCCAGTTGGCGGATGTGCGTCGAGACCTGATTGGCGTGGCGAACAAGGGCTGCGTCGCGATCGGTATCGGAGTCAGACTCGAGGGCATCGAGATAAGCATCCATGGGCGCCTTGGAATCGACCACGATTTGCTTCCCGCCGGGAAGCTTCACAATGAGGTCGGGGCGAAGGCGTTTTCCCTCGTCGGTTGTCGTGGAGGTCTGGGTGGTGAAGTCGCAATGCTGCTGCATTCCGGCCATTTCGACGACACGTTGGAGCTGCATCTCGCCCCACTGGCCGCGACCGGTGGGCTGGCGGAGAGCTTTCACGAGGGAGCGGGTCTCCTTTTGGAGGCCGCGTTGCGACTCGGCGAGGGAAATTACCTGCTCCCGAATTGAGGCATAGGCGCCTTCGCGGGCTTTTTCGATTTCGCCAATGCGGGATTGCATTTTCTCCAAGGATTCCGCGACCGGCTTTACGAGATGGGCGACGGCTTGCTCGCGTTTCTCCAATTCACCCTTCGCTTCCTTTTGCTCGGTTTGGAAGGTGCTTTTGGCGAGCTGAAGAAATTGCTGTTGGGAGAGCTTGAGGGCGTCGGTCGAAAGCGCTTTGAAGGAGTTGGTGAAGCGTTCTTCCACCGTGCTGAGGAGCTGCAGGGTTTCGGCGTTTCGCTGGCGTTGGTTCTCCAGGCGGGTCTCGAGTTCGCTCTGGCTTTTGAAGAGGCTGGACTCGGAACTCCGGAGTTGGGCGACTTCCGCTCGATAGGATGCTTCATCGGCCTCCAGGTCGGCAATGGTCCGGTTGGTGGATTTTTCGCGTTCGGCGAGGGTCGATTTCAACGAGCTGATCCGGATCATCAGGAATAAAACAGCCAGCACGATGCCCGCGATGAACCCTATCAGGGCGGAAAGAACAGAGGGATTTTGGAAAAATTCAGGCATAACCGGTAGGATTGTCTCTTGCGCTCGGTGGAGAAGGTGCTTTTCTCCTCACAAGCGCTTGCGCCAATGTGAAAGCGCCTCACTTCAAAATCAAACAATTACCAAAAGATCATGGCACATTCACTTCCCGAGCTGGGCTTCGCCCTCGACGCCCTTGAGCCCCACATCGACGCTAAGACGATGGAAATCCACCACGGCAAGCATCACAATGCTTACGTGACCAATCTGAATGCTGCTCTTGAAGGTCACGACACTCTCGCGGGCCTTTCATTGGAGGACCTTCAGGCCAAGATTGCCGACTTCCCGGCCCTTCGCAACAACGGTGGTGGTCACTACAACCACAGCCTTTTCTGGAAAGTCATCACTCCCGGTGGTGCTTCCGCTCCTTCCGGCGATCTCGCCGCTGCCATCGATGCCGCCTTCGGCTCTCTCGATGCCTTCAAAGCTGAGTTCGCCAAAGCCGGCGCGACCCGTTTCGGTTCCGGTTGGGCCTGGCTCGGTGTTAAATCCGACGGCACCCTCGGTGTCTGCTCCACTCCCAACCAGGACAATCCGCTCATGGGTGAGGCCGCCGACACTTGCTGTTGCACGCCGATTCTTGGACTCGATGTCTGGGAGCACGCCTACTACCTCAACTACCAGAACCGCCGTCCTGACTACATTTCTGCATTCTGGAATGTCGTCAACTGGGATGTCGTTGCTGCGAATTTCGCCGCTGCCAAGTAAGGCTTACTTTTCCACAAGAGCGGGGAGTTCCTTCGGGACTTCGCGCTTTTGTTTTTCCAGGGTCGCAATCATGCGGGCTGCGATGCCTCCGATGGTCTTGATGCCATCACGACGGGGGAGAACCTCTTTTCCTTCGTGAGTGCTGAAGCGGACGACTTGATGATTCCACGCCGGTTCACCGAATCGTTTCAGGATCTTTGCGTCCGTCCCGCCCACGTTGTTGCAGATGGCGACGAGTTCGAAGTGGGCTTCGATCAATCTGACCAAGGGAGGATGGCTGAGGACTTTGGACCCAAAGACCTGGCAGCCTTGTCATCCCGGGACTTCAGGGAAGATGAGGAAGACGGGCTTTCCCGAGGCCTTGGCGGCTGCGAGTGATTGGTCGAGATCCCGCGACCACTTCACGGTGCCCAGCTCGACAGGCTGTTCGGGAGCTGTCTGGCAGCTGTTGAGAAGGCAAAAGAGGGCGAGCAAAATTTTCAGGACTATGTCAGAGAGAGTGGGGGAGGATTCCCTTGAAGTCGACTTTACGAATGCCCGAGTCGGTGTTTAATTAGAGGTCATGAAACGATCTTTGATGATTCTTACCGCTTTGACGGCTTCGATGTTTGCTGCCGAGCCGCAACTTCCTCAAATGTCCGATAAGACCGCATGGCTGGGTTATTTCGTGGGTTGGGAGGAAAAAGATTTTGATTTTGGAATCGGAGCCGATGGCGAAGTCCTCATGCACCCTAAGGACAAAGGAAAGCGTGGCTCTCATAAGGAGTTCTCAATTCGCTACATCCTTCAGGAGGAGATCAAGGGCAAGTGGGTGACCCGCCAATTGTTGGAAGAAAAGGGGCTGGAAAGCACCAGTGAAAAAGGCCTCGATCCCAATAAGCCAGTCACCATCAACACCAGCTTCACGGGCGACACGAAAATTGAGTGGGTGCACGTCCTTTCACGCGGAGCGATCGTCCTCAAGCCCAAGGTTCTTGAGAAGACCACCGAGAATCCCATTCGAGTCGGGCTGTCGGTGAACCTTCCGCGTCTCTATCACTTTGATGAAGAGCCGGAGGCACGCGAGTTGAAGAAAAAAGTCGGCGGCGACACCATTGAAGGAATTCGTCTCAAAGATAAAAAGAAGGTCCGGATCAAGTTCCACGAAAACGACAAGGACATCACCGGTGAAGAATATTTGAAGGACGGTGCCAGCGAGATTGAAGTGAAGTCCGAGGGCTTTTACGGGAGCACTTTCGTGATCGCCCAAAGCAACGAAAAAGTGGGTCGTATCGATGTCGAGACCAAGGGACCTCTTTACAATTCATTCAGCGTGATGTGGTTGGCCAACCCTGAAACCCTAGGAGAAAAGGACTGCTTTATCAGCGTCGGGCTGGAGTAAGATTCAGAACCTTTTGCAGGTGGGTGGCGGTGAGGGCACCCATCGTTTCACAGGCTTCGAAGGCATGTGATCCATAACGTTCGACGAGAGCCTCTCTCAGGCTAACAAGATTCTCGTGCGGAGCGACCTCCGTGCGATTCATCACGGTGAGAATCGCTTTGAGGCGATTACGTTCCACTTTGGCCCGCCGTGACATTTGCAGGTGTTCCTCGGCGCGATACTGCATAATCGTTTGATCATTGAGGTGCTCTCTCACTAGGTCCTCGACCGGGCGATTGTCGGGGAACAGGTGGGCGCGGTAAACTTGCAAATTTCCCTCGTAGGACTGTTGGTCGAAGTCGATCGGCCGCACACGATACTGCACTTCCTCGAAGTCGGGTGTGATATCGACGACGTAGTTCACCGTGCGCATGTCGCCGAGGAGTCGGAGAAAGCAGCGCTCGCCAAATTTCACGAATTCCTTAGCGATACGGACGTGATTGAGAGATGGGTCGGGAAGATAGTCACGGATAAAAACATCGCCTGGAACTCCGGCAATATGCTCCTCGATCAAGGTGTTTCCATTGACGAGGTAGTTGATGCGGTTGGGCGAAAGGATGTGCTCGATTTCCAGCCCGAAGAGGCGGGAGGCATCGGCATGCTTCACGTAGTAGTAATCCGAGTTCCCGTTGAACTGGTTCGTGATCCGAATGCGGAAGGGGCGTGAGTTGCCAAACTCGCCGAAGTCAATCCGCTCCACTGTGAGGTGTTCGGCGAGGCTGAGATCACCGCCAATTTTGAGCATGGCGTAGATTTTGGTGAGCTTGGGCCGGAGCTCTTGCATCACCTCGGGCGGATACATTACCTCCAGCCATAGCGTTTCCTCGCCTTCGGGATTCTCGTAGGGAATGGAGCCCGTGAATCGCAGGAGCTCATCGTAAACCAAGGGCACTTCAGAAAGCCGCCCGTAGTGCGCGAGATAATTCCGCAGGGAGTCCGAGATGGGGTAAAAGGTCTTTCGCCGCGAAATCATGCCCGCACCATGCCTAGGCATCCTCGTTGCGATCAATCCAGAAAAGCGGATTCACGCCATCCTTGAGAAATTTTGCCCAATATCGCTTCTCCAGAGGCTCGGATTTCTTTCGCCGGGCTTCATCGCTTAAAGAAAGATAGGTATGCTCGCCCATCTCACGAACGAGATCACGCTCGGTGAGCCGCACCATCAGTTCTTCCCAGAAATTCGCATTGCGGAATTCATCGATGCACTGTTGGAAGAAGGCGTTCTCTTGAAATTTTTCCGTCACCCGGTTCTTTCCGCGGGAGGGATCAAATTCGACAATGTCGCTCATTCCCGAATGTCTCGCCGACTCGAGAATCTTGCTTTCGATCGCCTCGAACCGCGCGAATCCCTTACTTTCTTCGTCGTTTGGATTCAGGTTCGCCAACTCTGCAGCAAGACTCACCATCTCAACAAGAGTGGCCAATTCTTCCTCGGTGAAGCGCAGATGCATCTGGAGCGAACAGAATCACCGAACGGCAAGACAAACAAGCGCGCAAATCTCTTGATCTCTTCCTCATTTTCCGCATACCATGCCGCAGCACGCAAGTGGTCACGCGGGATTAGCTCAGTTGGTAGAGCGACTCGTTTACACCGAGTATGTCGGCGGTTCGAGTCCGTCATCCCGTACCACTGCTGCCGTATGGATTCCAGCGTTTTAAGGCCTTCGGTGCTAACAGTGTGCTCCCTTTTAGTTGAGTGCGACAGAATGCGATGGAGTTTTTTGCGCCAATGAGAGGCAAACTGGTGAAAAATCTTGTTCTCTCGTTCTAAATATCAGTTGTTTAGCCTGAACGATTTTCATTCAAGCTACCACTTACCCAAATGCCTCCCCTCAAAAACCTAACGCTCACGGCAGCAATTGCCGCTCTCTCGGCCGTCATGTCTCCCCTCGGCGCGGTTACCATTTTCAGCGACGATTTCAGCGGAGACGGTTCGGCTCTCAACGGCTCGACACCGGATATGACCACGGTCGGAGCGGCCTGGGTTGCTGCGCCAGCCTTCAGACTTGACGGGTCGATCACTCCGACTTCCGGCAGCGCGACGCTGGCGTTCACCCCAGTCGATGGCCAGATCTACACACTCGATGCCTCACTGCTCGGAGTGACGGGGAATGGAAACTGGATCGCGCTGGGCTTTGCAAACGGTCAAAGCGTCGGAACTGCGTCCACGGACCGCTTTATCACGGGCAATGTACTGGGGACGGGGTGGATGTTTGTCCGCGGCGACGCAAGTGTCAACGCGAACCAAGCATGGCTAGGGCTTGGCACAGGAACAAACGGAGGCACGACAAATTCTGAATCTTGGAGCTCGCTCACCAACGAGAATCCGGGCGGAGATGTCGATATGCGCATCGTCCTTGACACGACCGGTGGCGCTGGGACGTGGACCGCAACGTGGCTCGCGAGGCGCCCCACCGACAGCAGCTATACCGAGGTGCGCCCGGCGACCCTGATGCTGACCGAGTCGATGAATTCAGTTGGCCTCGCTCTTTCCAGTGGTGCCGTGGATGGACAAATTAGGAGTTTCTCGCTGACGGCGGTTCCCGAACCGTCTGCTGCGGCCCTGTCCCTTGGGATTGGAGGACTGATGTTGCTTCGCCGCCGCCGCCTATCCTTAAAATAGTGTGACTAAGCCACTGCGTTCTGTCAGGGAGGCCTTCACCAGTCTGATTCGCAGGAGCAGGGTTTCTAATTTTTCATCCTAATCAAAAATCAGAAATTGCCAGATCGGCATTCGCACGACTCCTATCCTGAGCCCCTATCCCTTGAGTGGCGAATGTCTTCTAGCCGGTAGCTGTCGCTGCGGATGGAGTTGTAAAAGCCGAATCGGACACGACCAATCAGCACACGCTGCGATTGTCGTTAAGCAGAGGACAGCAGCGGCAACAAATCTTCGGCTGTAACTGAAGGCTCCCCAAAATTTTTAATAAACGGTAATAAAAAATGGAAACGAAAAAAATACCCCTAATAGCTGCCACGATGGGACTGCTCGCGCTGATGACTCCCTTTGCAGCGGCGGAGATTCTCTTCAGCGACGATTTCAGCGGAGACGGTTCGGATCTCAACGATTCGACGCCGAATGTCACTACGGGCGGAGCGACGTGGGTTGCCTGTCCCGCCTTCAAACGTGACGGGCTGATCACGCCGAGCTCTGGCAGCGCGACGTTGGCATTTTCACCGGTCGATGGCGAAGTCTACACGCTCGATTTGTCACTGAGTGGAGTGACTGGCAATGGAAACTGGATCGCGCTGGGCTTTGCGAATGGGCAAAGCACGGGGGCTGCGTCCACGGACCGCTTCATCACGGGAAATGTCATGGGAACGGCTTGGATGCTTTTTCGGGGAGACGCGAGTGTCAATGCGAACCAGACATGGCTCGGGCTCGGGACAGGAACAAACGGAGGCACGACGAGTTCCTCCCCTTTCACGGATCCGCTAACCAATGTGAATCCCGGCGGAGACGTCGACCTGCGCATCGTTCTCGATACGACCGGAGGAGCGGGCACGTGGACTGCAACATGGCTCGCTCGGCGCCCCACCGACGGCAACTATACCGAGATGCGCCCGGCGACGCCGATGCTGACAGAATCGATGAACTCCATTGGGATCGCTCTTTCCAGCGGCGCCGTCGATGGAACGATCGAATCGTTCTCCCTGTCCACTGACACCGAGTCTGCGTCTGCCCTAGCGATCACAGCGATCGACTATGCGTCAGAAACAGAGCAGGTGACTTTAACATGGCGTAATATTGGAGCGGAGTCCTACGCCGTCACCTACTCGACCGATCTTACCAACTGGGACTCCGACCTCGATGACAGCGTCACCGCTGAAGTCGACGAGATCCTCGACGACGGCGACCAGATCACCGTGACCTTCAACATTGCCGGTCTTACCGGCGGCGGCATGCTCTACTTCCGCGTGGAGCAATAGCCAAGTAAACGTCATCCCTCGCCACCCCCAATTCGCCCAGGGAGACGCTGAACAAAGGGGCGATTTGACCAAGATTCTTTTGTGATTAATATCGGGCGCTCCCCAAGGCTCCGATTCGGATGGGAAACGGTCTACTGCGATCATTCCTATCGACGATTTTGGGATTTTTCAGGCCTTTTTTTGGCCTCCGTAACTCCCTATTCCATCTTTTTGATCGGGCTCCGCCGCTTCGCTATCTGCCAATCAATGCGCCCGGTGGGATCTTCCACTGCGGTTTCTTCCCGCTTCTCAACGCCCGTATATCCAGCATCAGCATGCACCTGAGTCTCTTGCCCATGCAGAAGTTTATCG